>NZ_JBALDP010000111.1:0-248253 GCF_036917355.1 Nostoc sp. | reverse complement strand
ATAGTTTAGGGGTTGCCCTACGCAAAAATAGCTCGATGCCAGGTCTCATAATTCATACAAAAAGCCCCATCCTTTCAAAGCTTGGGGCTTTTTGTATGAATTATGAGAATCGTGAAGTTTTAAGTTTTAACTGTGCCAGTAAGCTAATCGTCATTCATTTTTTCAGAATGATTCTCTCGTAGTAAGGGCTTCAGCCCTGCTTTTATGCAACTTAAATGCCGATTAGCTTATTTACCATATACAGGTTGATTAAAAAATTGAGTTATTTGCCCAAGAATCGACTAGATAAGACTTTTAACTTCTAAAAATAAATTTAGACATAGCAACTGCGTTACCAGTACCAGAAACTGTCGAAATGACCCTTGTTAAGAGCCAAACTTAATTATTTTAGAGAATTAGGCTTGTTATATCAGTACAGCATTAGGGAGAAATTAACTGTCACTAAAAATCTGCTAAAATTCATGATTCTTAATGATGTCAGCTACACGATGAAGCTGACAGAAGTCCCATAATCTAATAGGCTGATCTTAAAGTGGTTATTTTTAACCAAGTTTACATGCACAATAAGGTAGGCTTCGTTGTGCATCACATTTGGATGACTCTGTGTAACATGTTGCCTATTTTCTATCATCACTTAGTCGTTAATAACTAGCTATTAATATAAAAAATGCCCATTAAAATCGTTCAGAACTTTGATGGAAGTTTCACTCTTGAAGCACAAGCTCAAGAAAATCTATTCAGTTTATTGACAAGTGTTGCTTTCTTGAAGCAAATTTGTCAACAGTTGGGATGTGAGCAACTTAAATTTACAGAATTGCTTTTCCAGCCAGTTCCTTATAGCTTAACTACTACTAAAGGAATGCCAGCGGAATTTGAAAAATATCATGAATCTGATGAATATGTCATCATTAATGTGCCACCAAATTTCATGTTTAGTGCTAAGATTTTTAAACCGAGTCGCCTTTGTGCAATTTACCAAAAATTGAGTAATGAATAATTTTAATTTTAAAGATAATTTTTTTCTAATTCGCAATTTTAAATTTTGAAGGCAAATAGTAAGTTTGATATTTGATGTATGGCTTCTGAAACAAATCTTTCTTCTTTGGCAACTCTGGAATATATACCTTATATAGACGAGCGCGGCCAACTACCCGAACAATTTCAGGGTAAAATCGGAGTATATGCGATCTTTGACCAAGAAAAAGTGCTGCAATTTGTAGGATACTCTCGTGATGTTTATCTCAGCCTCAAACAGCATTTAGTTCGTCAGCCACAGCAATGCTATTGGGTTAAAGTTCAAACTATTGAACGCCCTAGTCGCACAATTTTAGAAAATACTGAAAATGCTTGGATTACTGAAAATGGCAGTGTGCCTTGGGGTAATGGGGATCAAAAAGAAAAATGGACTCATCCCATTGATGTCAAAGTTGTAATGACACCTGAAGAACAGGCAAGTTATCAAAATCCAGCTAATGATGAATTAGCACAAATAAAAGTTCTTAAAAATGTGGCACGCAGAGTAGAAGCAGAAATTTCAACGCAATTGTTAGAAGTGCGCGGTTTGCAAATGCAGATTCGCTTCAATCCTAAATTGAAAGAAGAAGGATTATTAGATTTGAAATGAAGGTAGTTTTGGGGAAAACTATCTTATGAATATCGCTTGTAATCTCCCATGACAATACAGCTGTTGAACGATCGCTATCAAGTTATCCGCACACTGGGTGCTGGTGGGTTTGGTGAAACCTATCTAGCAGAAGATACCTATATGCCCTCAAAGCGCCGTTGTGTGGTTAAACAGCTAAGACCGATTCACAACAATCCCCAAATTTACCAGTTAGTACAAGAGAGGTTTCAACGCGAAGCAGCTATTTTAGAAGAACTCGGTGGCGCAAATGACCAAATTCCAGCATTATACGCCTACTTCTCTTCAGGTGGACAATTTTACTTAGTTCAAGAATGGGTTGAAGGCGATACTTTAACTGGAAAAGTTCAGAAGCAGGGGCTATTTAGTGAAGGCGCTATCCAGGAATTGTTTATGAATTTATTACCTGTCCTGGATTACGTTCACTCTAAACATATCGTTCACCGCGATATTAAGCCAGATAATATTATTGTGCGTCATCGGGATGCTAAACCAGTGCTGATTGATTTTGGTGCTGTGCGGGAGTCAATGGGAACAGTCGTAAATTCTCAAGGCAATCCTACCAGTTCGATTGTGATTGGTACACCTGGCTATATGCCGAGCGAACAAGCCGCAGGTAGACCTGTTTATTCTAGTGATTTATACAGTTTAGGAATGACGGTAATTTATTTACTGACTGGTAAACAGGCACAACAACTAGAAACTGATTCCCAGACGGGTGAAATTGTCTGGCGGCAATATGCGAGTCATGTTAGCCCAATTATGGCACGAGTAATCGATCGGGCGATCGCATATCATCCGCGCGATCGCTATCCCACAGCTAGAGCAATGCTGGATTCTTTGCAGAGCATAGCAAATCCAATTCCACCGACACAACCCCTGTTGACTCAATCAACTGTAGTTTCTGCACCGTCACCTCAGACAGTACCTGTCAAACCACAGCCTAGCCCTCAAAGTAGTCATAGTCAGAATAATATTCTCATGGGCAGTTTGATTGCAGGCGGGTTAATTGGTGCATCTGTGATTATTAGTCAAGTGTTATCAAAATCTTCTCAACCTACAGCAGAAAAAACGGTATTACCTTCAGAAACACCGTCAAATGTTACAAGTCCAGTGATAGAAACTCCCACATTGAGACCAACGACCCCATCTGTTCCAACTCAATCACCTTCCTCGACTACATCAATACCCCCAGTTGATACCACGACTCTCAACAATAATTATTTCTGGCTTTCTCAAAGACTTGTAACTGATGCAGATTTGGATGGTAAAAGCGGTTTTGAACTCGATATTATGCGAAATTCGATTTTTGCCAGTCATGGCCGCCGTTTTGATAATATTGAATTGCAAAATTACTTTAATAACCAACTTTGGTATCGTCCTATATATTCACCAAAGACATTTCCAGCTAAATTGCTGACAAAATTAGAGCAACAGAATGTAGAACATATTAGCGAATATCAGGTTAAGACTGGGTTAAGATACTTTAAATAATTAAGTTTTTCATCATTAAGGAGTAAAGGCTGAGGAGAATAACCAGTACTTTTCTACAAAAGCTGTGCTAACAGCAAAATCTCACAGTGAGTAGTTGGACAAAGTTGATTATAAAAACCGGAGAATTATTCAGTACAAGTGCCCCTTGTTCTTGTATAAGTCCTTGTATTAGTTTTGGCTTATGAATCGATTTATTGCTACTTATTAGATAATATCTAGGTTAGCTAGTGTAGTATATCAGACAAAATTAGGAATATTCAATACCCTAAAATCGAAAGATATTAGGGGCTAATCCTAGCGAAATGTATGTGGGGTCAGAAGAAAACTGTATTTGTGTGTCATAAACTACATCTTTAGATACTAGTCAGTTTCCGAACCAGGCATTTATATTTAATATATAAAATTGCTATCTGCAAGATTAGAAATCCATAAGTTAAAGAAATGCCATTTTTATATTTTCTTTGTTATTTTGTATTTAACGGGACAGTTCTTCATGATTTGGTGGGCTTAAATAACAATTAGTTAAACCATTTCTCTTCCCAAAGATGCATGTAAATTGTTTGCAGAATGCTTACTTTGCTTCTTAATCTACAAGCACAGTACAAATTGACTAAACATATTACATGGTGATATTCTCAGTCGGCAAATAGTTCATATTCACAAGGAAAACCTTGCCTAAAACTATGCTTAAAACACAGAACCAACGTATTTTTCTCTCTGCTTTTATTAAACCTTTGGAAGAAAAGAATCAAATAGGTAGTAAAAAGCAATTTGCTCAACCAAAATTAGATTTACTGCAACCATTACGTCAATGGCTCGACAAAATTGAGATTCAAAATCGGAAATTAGCTAAATTTATTGCTAAACTAATTCCCGCCCAGTGTCCATTCGAGCGCGATATCATGCTTTTTGGTCGTAAAATAGCTCATATTCCGCCAATGTGTAAACTGAATCCGCTTTATAACGAACTTGTCTACTTGCGTTTTCGCGCTTTGTGTTATCTAGTAGATCAGTGTGGAGAGGATATTCAATCTTACTGCTGAATATAATGAGAAAAAACCAATATGGAAATTAAAATTGAGCAGCAACTTAAGACTTGAATATCTCAATGAATTAGGTGTATTTAAATGGGAAATTTGGAAAAAGGAAGTTTCAAAATTCCCTTGGACTTATGATTCTCAAGAAACTTGCTATTTTTTGGAAGGTGACGTGCTTGTTACTCCTGATGGCGGAGAACCAGTGCAAATGGGTAAAGGCGATTTAGTGATTTTTCCCGCTGGTATGTCCTGTACATGGGAAATTACAAGGAACGTAAAAAAGCATTATTACTTCGAGTAGTCAAAAATCAAAATTGAGCGACTTTTTTTCTTGGTTATCCAGAAAGACAACATTTCATAAATCAATTTTGATTACTATTATGGAAGCTTACCGACGAGTATCGTAGGATAAAATGGCAGAATCGGCAAATTGTTTATATCTATCTCTGTCAAAACTCGTTGCGACTCCATTACATAAACAATATTCGTAGAAATAGATCGTTTAATTCTCTCCAAATCTGGCAGTAAACAAAGATCCCCGACTTCGCAAAAGTTGTCGGGGATTTTGTGCGATCGCCACCACAGAAAATCTAGAGAGTTCATAATCATGTTAGTGGGAGTTTAGCAAAGAAAGGTTTCGTCCCACCGCAATTTTATTGAGGAAAATCATTAACAATGTTACTGCATTTAAGTACTTGGCAAGAAGTCGAAGCTTATTTACAACAGTCAAAAGGCATAATTTTCCCTATTGGTTCCACAGAACAACATGGGCCAACGGGGTTAATTGGTACTGATGCTATTTGTGCAGAAGCGATCGCAGCTGGTGTAGGTGATGCAACTCAAGCGATCGTTGGGCCTACAATCAATGTGGGGATGGCACTACATCATACTGCTTTTCCTGGCTCAATCAGTCTGCGTCCCAGCACTTTAATTCAAGTAGTGCGAGATTATGTAACTTGTTTAGCCAAAGCTGGTTTTAGCAAGTTCTACTTTATTAACGGACACGGCGGTAATATTGCCACCCTGAAAGCTGCTTTCTCCGAAACTTACGCGCATTTAGAAGATTTGCAGATTGCCAATGCTCAACAGGTGCAATGTCAAGTGGCAAACTGGTTTATGTGCGGTTCTGTATATAAGCTAGCTAAAGAATTATATGGGGATCGAGAAGGTTCTCATGCAACGCCAAGTGAAGTAGCCCTCACCCAGTACGTTTATCCAAATGCGATTAAGCAAGCATATCTTTTACCAGAAGTAGCAAGCGGACATCGAATTTATAGCGCTGCTGACTTTCGAGTGCGTTATCCAGATGGACGCATGGGATCAAATCCGGCTTTAGCAACGCCTGAACATGGTAAGCAATTTTATGATTTAGCAGTGAAAGAACTTAGCAATGGATATTTGGAATTTGTGAACGCAGAATAAAACTCATGAAAAGACATTGTAGAGATGCGGTTAAAATCGTGTCTCTGCATAAAATATCTTGAGAAAGGTTATTAAACATCTGGTGAAATTAAATATGCGTTATCAGAATATTTCGACTTTGCGATCGCTCAAAATGCCAGCGTAGCGACGATACACCGTGCAGTTCAACGATTGAAATTGACGACTAAAAAAAACTCTCGATGCCAGTGAGCAAGATAGCCCGCGAGTCAAACAGATGCGCTTTGAGTATAGGGATTGGGTTTTGGGTGTTGAACCTCACAATTTAATATTTGTAGACGAGTCTGGTTTGAACTTAGGCATAACCCGAATCTATGGTCGTGCACTACGTGGTGAGAGGTTGTACGACTCTTGCCCTAAAAATCGAGGACAAAACATATCATTAATCGGGGCACTAAGTATGGACAGACTAATTGCTACTATGAGCATTCCTGGTAGTGTTAACACCGATGTATTTCTGACCTATGTTCAAGAGGTTCTTGCACCTCAGTTGTGGATGGGAGCAGTCGTAATAATGGATAATTTGTCAGTGCATCACGCGCAGATTATTCAAGATCTGATTGAATCTGTTGGCGCAAAGGTAGTCTTTTTATCTCCTTATTCGCCTGATTTGTCTCCGATTGAATTTGAAGAGTCAAAACTTAAGCAGTGTTTGCGTGCAGCAAAAGCTCGAACTTACGAAGCGCTTAATCAAGTGTTAACCCAAATTATTAATCAGCAAATCTCGTCTGATGATGCTTGGGGCTGGTTCGCTCACTGTGGTCTATTCATATGAAAACCGCTATATGCAACGCCTAAATTAGGTTAGCGATCGCACGAAGTAATTTAGCTGGCTCTACTGGTTTGGTGATATGCTGCCCAAATCCAGCAGCAATTGCCTGTTGATAATCGACTTCACCAGCATAAGCTGTAATGGCAATCGCGGGAATTTTTCCTCCAAGTTCTGGTAACATAGCTCTAATTTGACGAATCAGCATATAGCCGTCTATTTCCGGCATTCCAATGTCGCTTAACAGCAAATTTGGCTGAAACTGCGGCATAATTCGTAGTGCTTCCATCGCAGATGCCGCCTGGATTACTACCGCGCCAGATTGCTCCAAAATGAAAGCAATTAACTCTCGTGTATCCCGCTCATCATCCACAAGCAAAACTTTCAACCCCTTAAAATCGGGCAAATCATCAGCTTGAGAGGCTATCTGATGGCTATTTAGATCGACCTCGATTAACGGTAGCATGACTGTAAAAGTTGCTCCCTGTTCTTCCCCCAAACTTTCTGCTTTAACTGTGCCGCCGTGTAGCTCGACAATGTGACGAACAATAGCTAATCCTAAGCCCAGTCCGCCAAATTTTCTAGTAGTTGCACCATCAGCTTGTCGAAAGTAGTCAAAGACGAATGGTAAAAAGTCAGGGCTAATTCCCTTACCTGTATCACTGACTCGCAATTGAACCTGAGAACCAACAGACTCTAAACTGATTTCTATCTCTCCACCTTGGGGTGTAAACTTAATAGCATTGGAAACTAGATTCCAGATAACTTGCTGCAAGCGACTGGAATCACCTCTGACTAAAAATTTAGAATTTGAAGTTTGGCATTTTAAATTGTTAAGTTGCTTATTAAAATCGATAGACTCTAAATTTATTTGAGAATTGTCTAATCCAAAATCGTTCGATGGTTCCTGAGCCTTGTGGTTTGCGTAGCGTTCCGTAGGTAAGGACTGAGTACCCGCGTCAAAGTCTAAAATCGTAAATCGTAAATCGATTGATTTGGCGTCAGCGGCTAGACGTACAGTTTCTATTGCTGCGGCGATCGCAGTTTCTAGATTTACAGGAGCAATATTCAGACTCAGCTTACCTTGGAGAATGCGAGAGACATCCAGTAAATCTTCGATTAATTGGGTTTGCAGCTTGGCATTGCGCTCAATGGTTTCGAGAGCGCGAGTAGTGGTTGCTTCATCATACTTTTTCGTTTGTAGTAATTTCGACCATCCCAAAATCGGGTTTAGTGGAGTGCGAAGTTCGTGGGAAAGCACCGCCAAAAACTCATCTTTGATTCGATTTGCTTGGATTAATTCTTCTTTCCGTCGCTGTAACGAAGCCATTAACTGAGCGCGTTCCAGAGCAACCGCCACCTGATCGGAGGTTGCTTGTAATAGAGTTATTTCCCCAGAAGTGAAATTGGTACGGGTGCGACTGGCAAAGCAGAGGACACCAAGCAGCTTTCCCTGAGCAATTAACGGTTGACCTGCATAGGCTGTAATTCCTAAAGCATGAAGGATGTTGGCATGGGGATGGGTAGAGTGCGGCACATTATTGACAACGATTTGACAACGTTCTTGCACCACTAGTCCGCATATCCCTTGATTAAATTCCAGGTATTCAATTGCTTGAAATACTTCATCAGTAATACCGTTCCAAGCTACTAACCGGAGTTTCTGCTTATTTTCGTGTGTATCGATTAAATAGTGAAAGTAACAATGCAAATCCATTTGTGCCGAGAGTTTGCTAAACAAGCTGTTCATTAGATCCAAAGGGCGCTCGGTTGAAAGCAAATCACTGGTTGTTTCCGAAAGCAGTTTAAGTCTTTCACTGCGCTCTTGTAAGGCTTGTTCTGCAAGCTGACGTTCGCGAAGGGCATGTTCGCGTTCGGTAATATCAATTGCAACCCCTCCTACCAGGCGTTGGCCAGAGGCATCGGCAATGGGAAACTTATAAACCAAAAATTCGCCAAGGGTGCCATCTGTGCGTGGAGCAGACTCAATCGTTTGAACAACCTGATTCCTTTCGGCAACTATTCTAATGTTATCGAGGAGGGGTTGAGCGATTTGGACTGGGTATAGGTCAAAAATGTTTTTATTGATCGCCTTATTTGTTGCTACATTGAATGTGCTGAAATAAGTTGGACTGAGGTAAACTACACGTCCGTCTGCATTTGTAATCCATGCGGCGGCGGGAATATTGTCCATAAAAGCTTGAAATTGCTCTTGACTCTGACTCAGCGCTTTTTTAGCTTGTTTGAGATCGCTAATATCCAGAATGAATGCGACTGATTCATGCCGAGATTCTCCTAAAAGGGAGTAGCCAACTACAACTGGGACGCTGGAACCATCTTTGCGAATAAATTCTTTCTCATAAGGAGTACAGGTTCCCTTCGCTATTGCTTCGGCAATAGCCAGTTCATCTAAATATTGATACTCAGATGGCGTGATATCAGTCCAGCTTAATCTACCTGCTTGGATATCTTCTTGGGTATAGCCGACAATTCGCAAAAACTCGTCGTTGGCTTCAGTGATGCTACCATTCACATCACCAAAGAGAATACCAACTATATTCGCTTTTACAAAACTCCTGAGCCGTTCCTCACTTGCTTGGACTGCCTTCTCTGCCTGTTTGCGTTTGCTGATATCTGTAGTACTGCCAACTAAACGTACTGGGTTTCCATCAGCATCCCGTTGCACCACTATCCCTTGATCCAAAACATAGATATACTGATTGTTTTTGTTGCGAATTCGGTATTCGGCAGCATAGCGATCGCTATTTACCAAAGCAAGTATCGCCTCTTGTACGCTTGGCAAATCTTCTGGATGGACAAGCTCACACCACCAATTACCAGTTGCTTCAGCTTCTGGAAGGGAATAGCCCAAAATTTGGGTTAACCCCTCGGTTCTTTCAACGCTATCCTGTTCTATATTCCAGTCATAAATCAGACAGTTGACCGCAGATGCTGCTAACTCAAACCGCTCGTTCGCTAACTTCAGACGTTCCTCTTTCTGTCGCAAAGCTCGTTCTACTTGTTTGCGTTCGCTAATATCGCGGAAGAAAATGTCAAGACCATCTTCACTAGGGTAGGCGTGAATCTCCAGCCACAAGTCATACTTAGATGGTAAGTAGTAGTGAAACTCAAAATGGACGGGAATTTGCTCTGCCATCGCCCGTCGGTACTGACGCTCTACATTCGTACCTAATGATATAGGCCACTCCTCCCAGTGCGACTTACCAATGACCTCTGTGCGGAGTTTACCGTTAATTCGCTCTGCTTCGGCATTTTGGTAGATGATTCGCCAGTCCCGGTCTAGAGTAATAAATGCATCACTCATGTTTTCTAGAGTGCGTGTGTTCCGCTGATTGGCTTGCTGTAATGCCGCTTCTGCTTGTTTGCGTTCGCGTAGCGCAGCTTGCTGTTCGCTCAAATCAATAACAAAGCCAATAACCGTTTCTTGAGTATCTCCCAGCATCACAGAACCGAGCAGAACGGGAATGCGATCGCCATCTTTACGAATGTATTCTTTTTCAAAAGGCTTACATACTCCAGTAGTTTTCACTTCTTCCACTGAACGTTCGCTCAAAAGAAGATACTCCGGTGGGGTAATCTCACGCCAGTTTATTTGGTTAGCAGAGAAATCTTCTCGCGTATAACCGATCGTCTTCAGAAAAGCATCATTGGCTTCCATAATGAAGCCGTTATTAATATCAGTGACGATTACTCCAATGATGTTGGATTCTGCCAGGTGCCTAAACCGCATTTCGCTATTTTGCAACAACTTGAAGCTTGTCTCTGCTTTGCGTCTAGCAGTTCGCAACTCTGAAGAAAGCGCAGTAATTAAGAAGGATACTAGTGAGAATGTGGTTAATTGTACCAGGACTTTGAGGCTGAGGAAATCGGAGGAGTAGACTGGATCGATCGAGAAATAGAGTGCAGTTGTCACAGATAAAGCGATCGCTAGCACTCCCAGTCTCATACCGCCATACCAAGCGCTGACTGCCACAGCAGCATAAAATAATGTAAATACGCTCGGATCGAAAACTGGCAGTAAGACTTTTGTCAACAGCATCGCCGTTATCACTGCCAAAATCATCACAATAAAAGCTATGAACCGAGAACGCATCATCAAAAATTTTTCAGGTACTTTCACCATCATCTTAAGAGTCCTCCCGTTGCTCCGATTTTGGGAGATACCCGTTCACTAATCTTTTATCTGCTTTGCCCATCCTCTCTAACATTTCTTCAATCAGCTTGAGTGCCATCTGTGAAGGCACTGTAGATCCGTTCTCCCAACGATTGATTGTTCGTAGGGAAACTCCTAACTTGGCTGCAAACTTTTCTTGAGAAAGATGTAGTTGCTGCCGAAGTTCGCGGATCAAATCTGGAATTTTGAGTGGTTTTCTTAGTTCCATAGTAGGAAGAGTAGGACAGATGTCTCGCCATTCGTCTCCAGCTTGAGGATGAGTTTTAATAATCATCAGTCGTTATCAATTTCATCTTTTGGCGGAACATCAATATTCAGTTGTCAGTGTTCGTGGCTTACTGTTGGCTGTAGAAGGTATATCTAAAATAAACATTAAATTTTGCCTGATATAAGATTCACAATAGTATTGTTTAAGGCAATTTAACTAAATAATTACTAGCGATCGCACACATATAAAAAGTTGGTGGTGTGTCATATTTTCATGAATTGCATTGAGATAAAATTTTCATATTTATTATATATAAAGTATTTATATACAAGCTCGTTTTGTATTGGATGAAAGCTTTTATATCGCTAGTTTATCAACTACGGCAGATTGCAAAATGGTAAGTTACAGATAATCGTAAGGGCACAACATATTGTGCCCCTAGCCGTGTACTTCTATGGTAAGATGGCAGTTACAAAACTAAGAAGCTATAATGCACTTTTAATAAAATTATTTTGCCTAATCCTAATCTTTAACTGTTTTGATTAATCAACACTCCGAAAACTTATTAAACAGTCAACAAGAGAATACACCAGGTGAAGGCTATATATTTAACTGGTTTGATTGGTTTTGTCTTTGGTATCCTCCAGGGTGGCTAATTTTATTCAACCGCCATTGGCAGCACTATCACACCGATCCAGATGGTTGGAATTGGCTAGAATATGGATTATTTTTAATTCCTGGCGGATTTTATCTAGGGTTGCTGAGTCGTTGGTTGCGTCTGGGTTTTCGTTCACCTCGAAAAGAAGTTGGTGAATTCGATCCTAAATATCAACAAGCTTTTCGTAAAGAACTTCTGGCCCCCATCGTTAAATACTATTTTCGGGGAGAGTTGCAACAAGTTGAAAACTTGCCGCCAACAGGGCCATTGATTGTGGCAATGAATCATGCCGGGATGTGTTTTCCTTGGGACTTTTTAACCTTGGGTTATTTATTAAGTGAAGCCAAAGGATGGGTAGTACAACCCATAGCAAATCCAGCATTATTTGAGCATCCTTGGGTGATTTGGTGGCTACCATCTCAATGGTCGCAGGTTTTAGGTGGTGTGCGAGCCGAATTAGATGATTTTGAGGGCGCGATCGCTCAAGGTAAAATTCTCTTATATGCACCCGAAGGTATTCGCGGGCCTGGTAAAGGTTGGAGAAGACGCTATCAACTAGAAAAGTTTAATGTGAGCTTTATTCAGTTGAGCGATCGCTACCATATTCCCATTCTGCCAGTAGTTTGCATTGGTAGTGAATCTCTGCATCCTTGGGCTGTTAATTTCACTAAGTTACAACGACTAGTCAAACTACCATTCTTACCTTTGTCGCCTTTGATGTTTGCCTTACTTCTATTTCCGTCAATGGGAGTTTGGGCAATGAGAACTCGTTTGCGTTACTTTATTGGCCCTTTGCAACCAGCAGGATTGAGCAACCACTTAAAGAAAGGGCGTGCAGTAGCCTATCAACAGGCACAACAATTACGAGAAAAACTGCAACTTCAAATTAATCAATTTTTGGGTAAATCTTAAGAGGTTGTTTGAAAAGTCCTCTTCTGGGTAACAAAAAGTTTTAGATCCCCCTAAAGCCCCCGATAAATTGGGTGTACAGTGACAAATTAAATGGCGTTGAGATAAATTTACGTCATCAATGCAAGCCTTACCGACTTTAAACTTGCAACTATTGCTGTTGATATAGCTTAGACCTCTTGCAAAAATATGTTTTTGCACTCTTAGGGAAAAGGGTAAAGGTTAAAGGGAAAGGATTTTGAGTTTCTTTACCCTTTCCCCCTTACCCTTTCCCCCGACTTTTGCAAGAAGTCTCTTGTAACTTTCCCTGTGACTTTTCAGCTTAACGATTTTTGAGTACAAGTTTTACAGCCCTGATGACAGTAATTTGGCATCATAACAAATAAAAAGTCACTGTACAAATATCAATTGATGGTACAGATGCTTCTTCTTTTGTGATAGCGTGAGCGAGAATTGCCACATTTGTTTTAGTTCCCACCACAGCTTGTCCGTTCGTTACCAACACAACTTGTTTTGTTACGAATGCTTATCCGTTAGTAACGACAACTTATGCATTCTTACCAACACAACCTGTTTTGTTACCAACACTTATTCGTTAGTAACGACAGCTTGTCTGTTTGTTATTAACATAATCTGTTTCGTTACCAATGCTTATCCGTTAGTAACTGACTCGACTGAGGAAGCACCGAAACGATAGCCTTTGCCATAAACTGTGTGAATCAGCGTAGTTTCCTTACCTACCTCAATTTTACGGCGCAGCAAACGAATTAATGCCGCAATTACATTACTACTGGGTTGTTCTGACTCTTGCCATAAATTTTGCATAATCTGGGCATGAGTCAGAAGTTGTCCAGTGTGTTCCATAAAGTATTGCAACAACTGGCTTTCTTTTTGGGATAGCTCAATTATTCTTCCTTGGCGATAGGCTACTTGATTTTCACAATCCAGTTCTAAATCAGCAACGGTTAAACGTCCGGTGGTGGTTTCATAGGTTTGAGTACCGGAACGACGCAATAAGGCACGAACTCTTGCTAATAACTCCCGCAGCTCAAAAGGTTTCACCAAATAGTCATCAGCACCAGCATCTAAACCTTGTACGCGGTCATCAAGAGTATCTTTAGCTGTAAGAAACAATACGGGAGTAGTTTTGCTTTGGCGTCGCAATTCCTGACAAATCTCTAACCCCGTTTTTCCTGGCAGCATCCAATCTAAAATAAGTAGGTCATAACTGCCTGCCTGTGCAAGTTCGCTGCCAGATGTCCCATCATAAACGGCATCTACGGCATAACCCTCACGAGTTAACAAACGGCTCAAAGGTTGAGTTAGTTCAACTTCATCATCAACTAATAAAATTCTCATGCTGCTTGTGGTAAGCATATAGAGATATTCTCAATATTATTCAACTGCCAAGACGCTAAGGATACCAATAAAAAAAATGCTGACTGTTGCATTGCCAAAAGGGGAACTACTTAAAAATAGCATCCGCTTGCTACAAGCTGTCGGATTAGATTTTAGTGCTTTTTTAGATTCAGGAACTCGCCAACTTCAAATTCCTGACACTAAGGGAGTTGCGAAAGCTTTACTGGTGCGGGCGCAGGATGTGCCGGTTTATGTGGAATATGGTCAGGCACAACTAGGGGTTGTTGGTTACGATGTGTTGCGGGAGAAGCAGCCGCAAGTTGCCCACTTGGTAGATTTGCAGTTTGGTCATTGTCGGATGTCAGTGGCGGTAAAAGCATCAAGTGCTTACCAATCGCCTTTAGATTTACCACCGCATGGTAGAGTTGCTTCAAAGTATGTAAATTGCGCTCGTGAATATTTCCATAGTCTGGATTTACCTGTAGAAATAGTGCCATTGTATGGTTCAGTAGAGCTAGGCCCAATTACTGGTATGTCAGAAGCGATCGTAGATTTGGTTTCTACAGGGCGGACTTTGCGCGAAAATGGTTTGATTGAAATTGCTAGTCTGTATCAAAGCACGGCGCGATTGATTGCTCATCCTCTGAGTTACCGCCTAAATACAGGTAATCTGAGTGATGTGATTAGCAATCTGCGGGAGGCCGTTTTGGTAGGGGTTTAATATCATCTAATTCGTAATCCGCTTCTTTAGATGCTCGTTCTTAGCTAACGCTGTACTATTTGTTTGTAGAGCGTCTCGTATTCAAGTGACTTGCAGATAAAAAAATACTCAACTGTTATACCAATTCAATTAATGATTGCAGCACATCCTTGAGTAAAGACGCGATGAATCGCGTCTCTACAAATGGTCTATTTGTTGCATTCTTTTTTCAAATTGGTATAACTTTTGGCTAACAATTAGCTTTTAAAAGCCCTTACCCTTTGTTGCATAAGCCTTGTAGAAACTCACCGCATACAAAGATTAAATTTTTTATTTAACCCCTCAGCAAATTGAATCAAAGTTATATTTATATTATTTTTGCAGACAAATTAATATTTTTTGAACGTTACAATTTGATGCGATCGCCAAGAATTTAACCAGTATTATTTTGAATAAATATTGATAATTGAAAGTAATTTAAAATTATTATTAACAAGTAACTTGATAATATTCAGTCCAAAAAAGTAGGTGAAAATATGTTTCAAGCTACTCGCCGCCGTCTTGCAATTTGGTACACTGCCGTCACTGCTGTATTACTACTACTGTTTGCCAGTGGCGTTTATTTATACGTCCGCAGTACACTAGTTGAGCGAATTGATGACACCCTTAACCATGTAGTGGAAATAGTAGAGCGTTGTCTGACAACCAGTGGTTGTGCATCTACACTAATATTTGAGCCAATTAATACTGATGCAGATAAATTTCGCATTAACGTAGAAGCCAGTTTTGGCGATAATACCGACGCTGTAGAAGATGACCACATCGACCTAGAATGGTTTAGTCCAACTGGTAAATTACTTTGGTCAACGTTATCTGAACCTTTAAATATTCCCATTCGTGTCAATCGCACTGGTGAAACTGTACGCGTAGTAAAAGCAGAGAGTGAAAATTCAAAATTCAAAATTCCTAACTCCCCACTCTTATTACGACAAGTCACCCAACGCGTAGAAGTGAAACGACAAGTATTAGGATATCTGCGTGTTAGTCATCCCTGGTTTGAAGTTACTAAACCTAGTCGCCAGTTAATTTTTGATTTGGCATTAGGTATTGGGTTAATGGTGCTTTCCGTAGGTGCAAGTGGTTGGTTTCTTTCGGGTAAAGCGATGGAACCGGTGGGTGAATCTTATCAACGTCTCAAACAATTCACTGCTGATGCTTCCCACGAACTGAGAAGTCCGATCACTTTGATTCAAACTAATGTACAAGTTGCCCTTGCTGACTTGGATTTAGCAGAAACAGAAACGACTACTTCTTTGCAATATCGACAACAGTTAAAGGTGGTGGAACGGTTAACACAGCGGTTGGGTAAGTTAGTCAATGACTTACTCTTCCTAGCAAGGCAGGATAGTGGTATTAGCAAAGATACTTTTTCACCTTGTCCGTTGGACGCTTTGCTAATAGAAGTGGTTGAAGAACAACAATTGTTAGTCCCTGAGAAAGAAATTACCCTTTCTCTAGACTTAATTGATCCTCCTATCTCTGAAACTAGCCCCGAATTACTGGAAAATTGGTTCACTCTTGTAGGTAATTGGGATCAATTGGTGCGGCTATTCACAAATTTAATTGCTAACGCTTTGCATTACACTCCAGCAGGTGGACAGGTGAAAGTGGAATTGGCGCGGATAGAAGGAATAAATCGTGTTTCTGGATTACGTAACACCAGTGCCCAGTTGCAAGTTAAGGTGAGTGATACCGGAGTTGGAATTCCAGCGGAAGCCCTACCACGCTTATTTGACCGCTTTTATCGAGTAGATCCGGCACGTACTCATAGGACGGGGAATACAGCTACAGCCAGCGCTACAGGTTCAGGATTAGGATTAGCGATCGCTCAAGCTATTGTCGAACATCATCACGGTCATATTCAAGTTGAAAGTACCCAAGGCATTGGTACTACCTTTACTATCACTTTACCAATAACTCTTGAGTCTTAATTTGCTAATAAATTTTTATTTCCTGTGATAGATGTAAGATTTTAATCAATTCAACTTAACTTTAGTTTTTAGCGAAGAAACTTATTTTCTAGCGGTATATTGAATTTTACTTTACAAAAATGTGCTTAATGACAATGGTTAAGATTGTAAATCTTGAGAATGAAATATTTTAAGTTTTTTAGATTATTTCTTTGTCCTTAGCTAGATGCGATAAATCGATTAGCTTGGTAAATGTTTAGATGTACTCAACAACCGATAAAACCTAATTTAATTTTCGGCTGGAGAATTTTTTTAGTAAGAAAACAAATTAAATTTTTTCTAGGAGTCAAGAATGAATATGAAGTCTCAAAATTTTCGCAAGTCTAGCAAGTTATTTGGCGCTCTTTGTGGGGGATTGCTAATTAGTCTGCCAGCAATTCCTCAAGCATTAGCACAAGAATCTACTGTCAAGGTTAACCCAAGACCCAGTATTTTTAGCGAACCACCCTACAACCGCTCTCAGGCTCCCGGATCGCCGGAATCAGGTGTCACACCACCACGCCCAGTTCCTCCAACTGAGGGGCAAGTATCTCCCGTACCACCACGCCCAGTTCCTCCGGCTGAAGGGCAAGTGTCTCCCATACCACCACAACCAGGTGCTAGACCACCACGCCCAATTCCTGGCGATCGAACTCAACAGCCTTTACCACCGGCGGTTTCCAATGACCAACAACCACTGGCAGAACCACGGCAAACCCCCAGTGCAACGATCGCACTCAGTAATGGTATGGTTAATATCAAGTTGGTGAATAATACTGCGGCTAAGATAACTTTCCAAGTGATTGGCGATACAGCACCGCGATCGCTAGAAGGTAAGTCAAATGTAACGCTGCAAGCTTTAAAAGCACCAGTAACAGTAACATTTGAACGACAAGATGGCGGACAATTAATAGTGACTCCACAAGGTTCTTCAGAGCCAGGAAGTTTGGAAGTTACATTTAAGGAAGCCACGAATGCAGCACAGGGCAGAAGTGCGATGAGAATTGAACGAAGCGGTTCAGTGTTCTTGAATTAGTAGAGCTAAGGCGTGGGTTCACTTACAATACGGTTCGGATAAGCATTTTGAACTCAGAATAGGGTTTGGGGAAAAGGGAAAAGGGTAAGGGTTAAAGGTTTTTTATTCCCCTTTCCCCTTTACCCTTTCCCCTTTAACCGAACCGTATTGGGTTCACTTATACAAAACTGTAGGGACAATTCATGAATTGCCCCTACTTTCAATGATGCAAAATATTTTCGGTGTCTTATTGCTACTTTCGCTGAAGCATTTTAGTTAATTGATCCCGCAATTGCACTTCTTGCCTGCTATCTTGCAATGTCCGCGCCAGTATAATTGCCCTTTCGTAAAAATTGCGGGCAGTTAAGTAGTTACCTTGTTGCTTATATAACTGGGCATAAGATTCAAAAGATTTTAATTCTTCGCGTAAATTTTGTAATTCTTTCGCGAGTGCTAAACGCTGCTCTAGTAAGTCAAAGGCGCGTTCGTAACGTCCTACAGCAGTGTGAGCCGTAACTAAACCGTCAATTGCCCGTAATTCATTGGTGCGATCGCGGTTAGTTTTAGCTGTCCGCATTGCTTCACCATAAGTAGCAATGGTATCTTGATAATTTCCAGATGCTAAATAAGCATCTCCTAAGTTATTCAAGGTATTTGCTTCACCGATGGCATCGCCAGTCTGACGGCGGAAAGTTAAAGCATTTTCGTACAGTTTAATCGCCTTGTTATAATCTCCCAACCTAGCATTTACCAAGCCCAAATTACTCAAAGACAGTCCTTCACCTTCAATATTTTTCACCCCGTGAGCAATTGTGAGTGCATCTGCAATTGTTTTACCAGCAGCAGCAAATTCACCTTTTTGCAGCAGAAATGTACCAATATTATTCAGTACAAAAATCTGAGATTGGAAGTCTTTAGTATCACGAGCGATCGCTAATCCTCTTCTGAAAGCATCTTCTGCCTCTTTTGAACTACCAAGCTGCACATAAGCCTTAGCAAGCAAATTGTACGTCAGACCTTGTGCTTTCAGGTCGCCAATGGAATGATATAGTTCTAATGCCCGCAAACAGGACGCAATTGTTTTGTCGGCATATCCTGAAGTGTATTCTTGTTGACCAATACGCAGCAAGCTGTCTGCTTCATCTCTTGATTGTCGCCCAACGGAATTATTTAAAGGGCGATGGAGTTGTTCGGAAATATCAACTGCACCCGCTACAGGACTCAGCAAAAAAGCAAACAGTAAAAAGCTGTGTAAAAGTACCTGGGGAGAAGAAATCGCACTTACACAAATTAAGCCTACCTTTGGGCAGGGAAATACAAGCCGTTGTTTCATAAAAATTACCCGTAAAGTTGCGGGTTTAAGTAGAAGGTCTAAGAAGAAGTTTTAAGTTTTAAAATTGAAGACAATTAATATACGCATTTCTACTTAAGTTGTGATTGAGCTAAATCTTCCCCAAAGTATATGGCGCGGATATCTGTGGGCAATTTGTCCTCTAGCATACGATAGCCTTCTTGGAGAAAATTGGCTACTTCGTTAGGAGCGATCGCTTCTCCTTCAGCTTGTAGATAAGCAGCGATTCTAGTTTCACTCCAGTGGAAAGTTTGAGCCATTAATACAATTAATCGTAAAACTGGCGGTAGTTGGTCTAACGCCTGTTGTACATAGCACCATAGCGGCGGTGAAGTCGCTTGCAGAGAATAATGAATTGCTTCTGTGGGTGGTAGTTTAATCTCATTTATACAGAAAGCTGTCATATTAATTAACCAATTCTGCATGGTTAAAGCTTCCTCACCTGATTCAGAGTCAGTTAACTTGAGTCCACCGAGTTCGTAATAAATATGTCGCCAAGTAAGGGCAAACAGATAATCTGCCTGCACAGGCGATCGCGCCGAATGCCGAATTAAGGTGTAAACTATGGGGCTATAGCGGCAAAAAATCACCGTAAAGTACTTTCCAGCATCTGGATAGCGCTGAAATAGAGTCAGTAGTTCATGGTCACTGTGATGGAACAGCGACTTCACCAGTGGGTGATTAGCTTCGGGAAAATGAGGAATTTGCACAAGTCTTGGAGTTGATAGTTGTTAAAATAGTTTTGGGAATTGCACTCCCCTAGTAGTCTGCCAACCCAAAATTGTTAGGTGAGGGCTGGGAAAAGGTTAAAGGTTAAAGGTTAAAGAAGTAAACATCTTTTCCCTTTCCCCCTTGCCCTTTACCCCGCCAAGTTTCCTTGGCGAACTACTAGTTAATCGCATAATATCTTGGTGTTGCTCAGTTTGTAGATGAGACTCAGACTAGTTGAGTATTGATAAACTAGAAACAAGGACTTAATTTTAGTCTTAATCGACAATCATAAAATCAACTCTCTTAAAGAATCCTTATTTGTTCATGGTTATAGCAGTTAGTGTCATATCGTTCCTGCTCAGTCCCCTTACTTTAGGCTCCTTTCTGCCTTCCCTGCCCTTAGATAGCCTGTTCTCCACCCAAGGCATTATGGTGATGCTGCTAGCAGCTTACGCTGGTGCCATGTGGATGTTTCTCACCAGTGCCCCAAAAGTACACACTGTAATGGTGTCAGATTTGGAGATTGCCCGACAGTTGTATGAAGGGCTGCTAGATTTGCCAGCAGCTGAGGTGCCATTGCACTACTACTACAACTACGAACAAACTATAGGCGCAACTGGCATCGATCCGTTATATATGTCTACCGGGCCGAGCTTGTCTAGCAAAATGATGAATAATGCTAACGATGGGCTGTGGTATCAATTGAAGAAAAACACCCAGCTACACGTCATTACTGGCGCGAGTTTAGGTAGCAAAAATCAGCAACGCCACGTTTGTTTTGATCATGACTGCCTGGAAATGATTTTAATGCGAGTCGAAACGCGCGGTTTGAAATTAAAAATTCGTAATCACAAACCTCTGAACTTTTTGGTCAAAGACTATGAAGGGCGCGTTATTGAGGTGGCTGAAGTAGCGAATTAGTTTTGAGGTTTTAGATTATTTGAGGTTGGGTTTGGCGTAGCTTGCTACCGTAGGCATCGCTAAACCCAATATTTATTTTTAGATTTTGGATTTTCGTGCAAGTGTTACCGCAGGGGTAGGTAAGTAGATAGGTGTAAATAAAGTGGAAAAAATGTACACATCTCACCTATATGAAACAGATTTCTATGATTGGACGCAAAAGCAGGTTAGCTTGCTCAAAACTCAACAGTGGGAACAACTAGATACGCTTAACCTGATTGAAGAAATTGAAACTTTGGGCAGAAGAGAACGGCAAGAATTGCGAAATCGGCTGGGAGTATTGCTAGGACATCTACTAAAATGGCAATTTCAACCTGAAAAACGTAGCAATAGCTGGTTGGGTACAATTCGAGAGCAACGTGTTCAAAGTAAGCTGCTTCTGCAAGATAGCCCTAGTTTGAAACCCTATCTTGATGAAGTTTTCTTCAGTGTTTATGAACTAGGTTTGGCTTTAGCGATTCGAGAAACTGAGTTGGGTGAAAATATTTTTCCAGAAATCTGTCCCTACACTTTAGACCAAACTTTGAATCCTAAATTCTTACCAAATTTTAATCAGGTTGATGAACAGGGCGAGTAATTGCCCCAATACTATTATTTTCTTACTGTAAACCGTGGCAAATAAAAGCAGCCCAGTAATGAGGATCTGAAAAAGGAAATTGCTGAGTAGAGTTTTCGATTTTTTTAATTTGTCTGTTCAATTTAGTATACATATTATATTCAATCTTCCATTGTTGATATTCGATAGAATCTGGAGGATATTTTTTTCTATTTCCTATCAGTTCTTTTTCCCTTGCTTCTACTTCCTGAAATATTTTATTTAGGTCTAGTTTTGTAAATTCTCGTAGCTGAATTTGGGCTTTATGTAATGCTTCAGGACGGTTTTTACCTTCTTGTCGCAGCTGATAGTAAAAAATGGAAAATAATGCTGTGGCTAAATCATTGACTGACCACAGAGTACTAACTACACTTCTAGCACCAGCACACAAAAACCCTGTGGAGAGAGTAAAAATATCATCAGTTAGAGAAGGAATACCCAAATTAGTTTCGCAGCAAGACAGAAATACTTCTACAAGTTGAGGTAAACGCCAGCTTGGTGTCATCAACTGTCCCAAGGTGATGCTACCATCAGCTAATTTTAACTGTGATTCTAAGGGATTATCGAGGCGAGATTGGGCATGATGGCTGGAATGAAGTACTTGAACTTGTTGTGCTAACTGTCGATACTTGTTAGAGGTAGCTTGACTGCTGCCAATTAATCTGTTTTCTGGTGGAATGTTATACATTTTGGCGAGTTGTTCGCCTTCAAATCTGGCACAGGGAAGGTTATCTTCAGCATCTTCCACAGTTCCATATTGTAGAGATATTTCATTAAATGCCCTTACATTGTCGCGTTGTTGACAAAATTCTAAAATTTGGCAGCTTGGGGTGTAACGAATGAGAAATTTATCTCCTAAATATTCCTGATATTCTCCTGTAGGCAAAGCAACGAACGGAATCTGATGTAGTAATAGGTGAGGTACTAAAATTAACTCTTTTATTCCTTCAATATGTTGGTAAATGAGTTCAGATATTTGTAGGCGTTCAGCTAATTCGCGGAGAATACTATTAATTTGAGTTTCCCATTTTTGGGAATCATTCATATAAGGCAATAACCAATTCTGGCTAATCCAGCCTTGCAACGTATTTAAGCCTTGTCCTGTGCAGGTGTGGAGAGTAATCTGGTTTTGCTGGACGACAAAAATATGGGTGTCGCTGTTGGTAGTGTAGAAACTGAGGATAGCTGTATTTGGTTGATCAATTAGCTTTTGAATTTCTGACAAGCTGAGAGGGTTAACTTGAATTTCGCCAGCTAATACGGGATCTTCGCGTCTGAGATTTTCCCAAACTTGTTGTTTTTGGGTTTCTAGAGTGGCGATCGCTTCATTATAAGCTTCCCAAGCAGCGCGTGTTTCACTACGGTTATTTTCAGATTTATGACTTTGGCGTTCTTGGTCAATTTGTCGTTGCAGTGCTTCATACTGCTGCAATAATTCTTGAACTTTTGGGGGGATTTCTTCGCCTTGAGAGAGGTTGTAGCTTGCCATTAAGTCTACTAGGCGTTTGGAGCGCGATCGCTCGGAGTATTCAAAAGCTTTTTCTATTTGTCCGGCGTTGATACAGGCTTGCACCATGCTTTCGTAAATGCCGATGGATTCTTCCAGAATTTCTTGGCGACGTGATTCAGAAGTTGCCCAAGTACGGATTTGTTCAACAGCATCAATAGCGTTATTGTAGCCTTTTATAGCTTCATTCCATAATGTAATAGCAAAAGCTATGTTTCCCAATTTTCTTGAACATCTCAAGCATTCTTCAGGAAGAGAAGTAGGGGTATAAATTTCTAAAGCTAATTGGAAACACTCGATAGCTTCATTTATTTTTTCTTGTAGAAGATAAGTGTTACCTAAACTAAATTGGGTCATTGCCCAATCCGCTGGAAATGCTACCCTTGTAAATATTTGCAAAGCTAAATTATAAGCCTGAATTGCTGCTCCCAAATCTTGTGTATGCTTCTTTTGATTTGAGTCACTGTAGAGATTACCCAAGTTATATTGGAGTGTAGCCCAATCGGCTGGAAACGCTTCCCGTGTAAAGACTTGGAAGGCTGACTCGTAAACATTCATAGCCGCTTGCAAATTATTTGTCCGGTTTCCATGCACCCTTTGACGATAGGCAATAGCGAGACTTTTTTGAGTTTTAGCCCAAAATTCTGGTGAATTTTCCTGTGTATATACTTGTAAAGCTACTTCACAAGCCTTAATAGCTGCTTCTAGATTTTTTGCCCGATCTCCTTTAATACGAGCAACATATGTACTACTTAAATTAAAGTGAGTTTTAGCCCATTCTTGGGGTAATTCTTCCAAGGTGCGAATTTGTAAAGCCAATTTATAAGCTTCGATAGCTGCTTCTAGATTCTCGGCTCGATCTCCCTTAATGCGTTGATCGTAGGCACTACCCAAATTATCTTGAGTACTAGCCCATTTTTCAGGAAATGCCTCTCTAGTGCGCACTTTTAATGCCAATCTGTAGGCATTAATCGCTACTTCCAGATTTTCTGCTCTATTACCCAGTATCCGCTCATTGTAAGCAGTACCAAGATTATTTATTATTGTTGCCCACTCTTCTGGAAATGATTCCTGTGTAAAGACTTTTAAGGCTAATTGGTAAGCCTCGATAGCAGCCTCTAAATTTTCCGCTCGGTTTTCTTTAATTCTATCGCAGTAAACATTAGCAAGATTAGTTTGCAGCACAGCCCAATGTTCTATATGCCACTGCTGTGAGCAAGCTTCTATTGCGAAAACAGTTAGTGCCATCTTGTTGCCTGTGAGGGCAATCTCTAAATTGCTTGCTCTGCTGCCAAATGGAAAAGACTGGATTTGTATGCTGAAGTCGGAGATGACTAATGCAATCTCTTTTGCCCTTGACGGTTCGACTTTAGACAGTTCATCTGTCGCCCAAATTTGCAGTACTTTAGCAAAATTGTCATCTAGTTTTTCTAAGTTATTTAGGAGCAGCGAGTTTAATGCTTGTGGGTTGCCCCAATTTACCGAAATTGTATTCAATATTTTAAATAAGAAACTGAAATAGGCTTTTATTCGTTGTTTGTCCATTCCTGAATTACTCACTCTAAATTTTGGCATAGCAAGCTAGGTAGCACAGCACTACGCTGTAGATCAAGCAAGTTAGTTGTGCTGAGGATTGGACTTACAGCACCTTTTCAGAGATTTTTCACAGCTTAAAGTACATTACCTACCACTAACACACTGCTTGAGAGCAATTTGCTCAATATCAAATTAATCGACTTAGCCTTTATTGTCATCCTAAAAATCTGCCAACTTTTCTAGCAATTCTTCAGCTAAATCCAACAACTCAATTTCATCAACTTCATCACTACTTCCACGATTACTTTCTCCACACGCCACATTAGCAGCCAAAACATTTTTGACAGCAAAAATCCTATCTTCTTCAGATAGACTCAAACATTTTTCCAACTCTACAGCAACTTCTTGGATTGTCCTTGAACCCAAATGCTCTCTCACTTTCACAGCTACCGGATCGTCACTTTCGAGCAGTTTGACCAAAGCTGTTCTCAGTCCATCATCTTCGCCAGAAAACTTCTCAACAGCGACACGCACATATTCCCGGACGCTCATGTTTGCCGCCAATGCTTTTTGGAAAACTACATCTGGTACATCTACCAGCAACACACCTTCGTTATCACTAGCTTGATATAAGTCATCTCCTTGTTTAACGGCTACCAGCAAATCTGCACCCAAGGTATGTAAATAGTGCAACACCGATTCCAACTCATGTTCCTTTAATGCTGACTCCAATTTGGACACAGCCGCCTGCTTTACTCCCAGCTTTTCCGCTAACTGTGCCTGAGTCAATCCTGCTTTATTACGTATTTCCCGCATGGCATCAGTAAGATATAGACGCAGATACTCTAACTTTCCCGCCAAAATCACTTCTGGCTCATCGCTTACCTTCTCCTGCAACCAAGCTTGAAAATTAGGTTTTTTCATCAATTTTCCCTCTGCTGCAATTCACGTAATCTTACTCTTGCAGGCTCTTTGTCTCTATCTTTAATAGCGTTGTCGTATTTCTTCATAAAGGCGTGCAGCACTACAAACCGTTGAGGAGTCGCAGCCGTTAATATAAACCTTGGATTATGTTCGCTCTTGGTCATGCGTAACTCATACAGGTCATCTTCGAGTTTCTCAAAAATGCCACTTGTGAGTGATGCGAGTCCTTTATTACACAGGTAGCCCAGGTTAACTTGCAAACGCCTGGTTTCGGAAGGACTCAGTAATGGCTTTGGTGGATTTTCTAATTGCTCCTCTTCAGGAATCATCCTAATGAAAAAAGCAAGCAAATCTTTGGGGATTTCCCCATTGACATCTTGATAAAGTTCCCAAGTCCAATTCACTTCCTACCTCAAAGTATAGTATTCCTTATAAGGAATGTCAAGATATTATTCTTTATAAGGAATATCGCATAGATTATGGAAATGCAACTAAAATGTTCCATTTCCACTCAGGCTAAAATAGGTAAATCCCCTAACAGAGATGATTTATGAACCAGCCGATATCTGAGAGAGTGCGCTGGACTACCGCCGACTTAGAGTTGTTTCCAGATAACGGGAATCGCTATGAAATTATCGACGGAGAATTATTTGTGACTAAAGCGCCCCACTGGAAGCATCAAAAAACTTGTGTCAGAATTAGCACTTCCTTGGATAACTGGTCACAAACTACTGGTCTGGGAGAAGTTGTGACTGCTCCAGGAATAATTTTTGGCGATAATGATAATGTTATTCCCGATGTTGTCTGGGCTAGCAACGAGAGATTGCCTTTACTTTTAGACGAGGCGGGGCATTTGACTGGTGCGCCAGAACTGGTTGTAGAGGTGTTATCTGCTGGTAGTGAAAACGAAAAGCGGGACAAAGAACTAAAACTTAAGCTCTACTCATCACGAGGTGTCAGAGAATATTGGATTGTAGATTGGCGCAAGCAACAGGTGGAAGTATATCGACGCGAACAAGCGAGTTTAAAGTTAGTTGCTACGTTGTTCAATGGTGATGAATTGAGTTCACCCATATTGCCTGATTTTACTTGTGCGATCGCACAACTATTTAATTAATATAAAATTACTAATTACGAATTAGTTAATTGTGCTGTAAAAACTCAATTTTGGGCAATAACGGGTCAGTCACAATACCCACACCGCTAAAACCCCAACGTTTGAGCAAGTTTCCCAATTGTGTACGCGCAATAGATTCAACAGCAAAGCGATTTGCCACTTCTGCTGCGTGGGTGTTGAGATAGCTAAGGGCGTCAAAGTTCTCCTGAAACAGCAATAAATAGCCCGATGTTTCAGCATCAGGACGAGCTATAAGATAATTCCCGTCAGTTTTTGAGCGCACTAAGTAATAGACATCGGACAGCATGGAGATGAAGTTTGTTGGGGAGAAAAAAGTCCTTAAAATAAAAAACATAGAGGAATATCGCACAACTTTAATTTCCGAGTATCCCTCATTGCTTTAATATCTACAATGTAATGTGAAATAAATATTTATCCAAATTTGCCGCTGACGTAATCTCTAGTATCTTCCTGCTGAGGATTGTTGAAAATTACTTCTGTTGCATCATACTCTACCATATAGCCATTACGGGTTCCTGTTTCGGAAGTCCGAACATTAAAAAAGGCTGTCTTATCAGAAACACGCGCTGCTTGCTGCATGTTATGGGTGACAATGACAATCGTATATTGCTCTTTAAGTTCGTGAATCAGTTCTTCAACACGCAAGGTGGAAATAGGGTCAAGAGCGGAGCAAGGTTCATCCATCAGGATAATTTCAGGTTGTACTGCGATCGCACGAGCAATACATAACCGTTGTTGTTGTCCGCCAGATAAAGATGAACCGCTTTGCTGTAGTTTATCTTTAACCTCATCCCACAAAGCTGCTTTTCTGAGACTGCTTTCTACCAATTCATCCAAATTACCTTTATAGCCGTTAATTTTGGCTCCAAAAGTAATATTGTCATAAATTGATTTGGGAAATGGGTTTGGTCTTTGAAACACCATCCCAATTCTCCGACGCACTTCTACAGGGTCGATGTCGGATGCATACAAATTCTTATCGTAAAAAAGTATTTTACCTTCTGCCCGAAATGACTCAATAAGGTCATTGAGACGGTTATAGCATCGCAATAACGTACTTTTACCACAACCAGAAGGGCCGATAAAAGCAGTCACCTGATTTTTCGGTATATCTAGCCAAATATTCTGTAAGGCTAAAAACTTGCCATAGTAAACGTTGAGATTTTCAGTGCGTAAAACGGTATCAGTGTCATTCACTGTCCTAGTATTGGTAGCCATAAATTAATTTAGTGTTTTTTTAAGCGATGGGGATCTGCACTGTGGATGGTTGCTGACTAAGCTTTTTTGCGAGTTACCCAGCGAGCGATGATACTTGTGATTAGAACCATCAATACCAAAATCAAAGATGCTGCCCAAGCTAGAGATTGCCAATTTTTAAACGGAGAAATGGCGTATTTGTAAACTAAAACAGCCAAAGAAGCTGTCGGTTGGAATAAACCATCTGGCCAAAAGTTAGAAAATAGAGCAGTAAATAGCAAAGGTGCGGTTTCTCCAGATGCTCTGGCGATCGCTAGCGTTGCCCCAGTTACAATAGCTGGTAAAGCTGCTGGTAAGACTACTTGACTTACAGTTTGAAAGTTAGTCGCTCCCAACCCTACAGATGCTTGTCGCAAATCTTGCGATACTAACTGTAACGCTTCATCAGTAGTTCGCAGAATAATTGGCAACATCAAAATTGCCAGTGCAAACCCTCCAGCTAGAGCTGAATACGATCCTAAGTTCAACTTTACCATTGTCAAAACTACAATCCCATAGGCAAATACCCCAGCAATAATGGAGGGGACTCCGCTAAGGACGTTAGCTGCAAAACGCACCCATCTAGCTACTTTCGCCGAACTAAATTCTGTGATGTAAATCGCCCCTAAAACTCCAAAGGGGATACTAATCAAGGCAGCAATTCCTACCATCAGCAGCGTGCCTAAAATTGCATTACCAAAGCCTCCTCCTTTTTGGAGAGCTTTGGGTGGCAATTCCACAAACACAGCCAGATTCAGACTGCTAAAGCCTTTAATAATCACATAAGAAAGTACTGCTAACAAAGGAACAAGTGCCAATACTCCGCAGGTAAAAGCGATTACGGTCATCACTGTATTAAACAGTGTTCTTTGAGACATGGCGGAGCGAGTTAAACTGCGCTCTGGAAAATTAGAAGTCATAATTTAACCCAAAACTAAGCTATATTCGCTTGACTCTCAGAACGATAAACTCTGCCAGAATATTGACTACTAGTGTCAAGAAGAATAGAATTAAAGCCGCATACATTAAAGCCGAAACTTGCAAACCACTAGCTTCTGAGAATTGATTTGCCAGTAGAGAAGAAATCGTATTGGCTGGTGCAAAAAGAGAGAGACTGATGTTGTTGGAGTTGCCAATTAACATCGTTACAGCCATTGTTTCTCCCATTGCACGGCCAAGTCCTAACATCACAGCACTAACTATGCCGGAAAAGGCTGCTGGGATAAGAACTTGCAAAATCGTTTCCCAACGGGTTGCTCCTAGTCCTATAGAGGCTTGGCGCAAGCTGGGGGGTACAGAAATCAAGGCATCGCGGGATAAAGCTGTGATAATGGGCAAAGTCATAATCGCTAAGATGACTCCCGCCGGTAACATTCCTGGTCCTGTAGGAGAAGTGCTAAAAAATGGTAGCCAGCCAAAGTAACCATTGAGCCATTTTCCCAAGCTGGTTAATATTGGCACCAAAACGAAAATACCCCACACGCCATAGACAACGCTGGGAATAGCTGCGAGCAGTTCTACCGCAAAAACCAGTACCAGTTTCACTTTTGCAGGTAAAAAATCCTCGCTCAGCACAATGGCAGTACCAACACCAATTGGTACTGCTATCAGCAGACCAATAAAAGAACTCACGAGAGTTCCATAAATTTGAGGTAGCACCCCATAGCTATCATTAACCGGATTCCAAGTGGTATTGGCTAAAAAGCTGACGCCAAACTGTTGAATTGCAGGCCAAGCACCAATTGCAACCTGCGACCCGATCCATAATAAAGTACCAGCAACCCCAAAAGCGAAAATTTTAGTCAGCCAAATAAAACCCAAATCTAGGGATTTTTCGGCGTCAGAGCGATTTTTCATCGCTGATGACAGATTTTGAGAATTTGTAGTCATGAATACCGACTTTCAGAATTAAATCAGAGAAAAATATGGGAGGCAACCAGATTAGTAAAATTGTCGCCTCATCATCTATTTAAACTGACTTATACAATAGTAACTCCGTGTCCAAAGTTACTACTGGATAGGCATGTTTTATTGCTTACTTACTTGCTAGCGCTATTACCACTGGCAACAGAAATTTTGTACTCTGGACTGATTTGGTCAGCAGCAGCAGCTACCTTTGTAATCACATTTGAGGGGAGGGGAACATATCCTAATGCACTAGCCTGCTTCTGTCCATCAGTTAAAGCGTATTCAATCGCAGCTTCGATCGCCTTGGCTTTTGCCGCATTGGGATATTTCTTGTAAGCTAAAATCCAGGTGTAAGTGACGATGGGATAGGAATCAGCCCCTTCTGGATCGGAAATGAAGGAGCGGAGATTTGCGGGTAGAGCTACTGATTCGAGAGTTTTAGAAGCTGACTCTTCACTAGCTACAACAAACTTACCGCCTTTATTTTCCAAAGCAGCAAACTTGAGACTATTTTGTTTGGCATAGCCATACTCGACATAACCAATGGAACCTTGAGTTTGTTGGATTTGGGCAGTAACACCCTCGTTACCTTTAGCACCTACTCCCTTAGGCCAGTTGACGGTTTTGCCTTCACCAACTTTACTCTTCCACTCAGGGCTGATAGCGCTGAGGTGTTTTGTGAACACACCCGTAGTTCCGCTACCATCAGAACGATAAACAACCGTTATTGCCTCTTTAGGAAGCTTTGCACCTGGGTTAGCCTTAGCAATTTGGGCATCATCCCAAGACGTGATTTTGCCTAGTAGAATATCGGCGTAAACGGCTCGTGGTAGCTTGAGTTCTGGAACATCAGGCAAATTGTAAGCCAACACGATGCTACCAGCAGTCACAGGTAGTAAAATAACACCTCTATCTGCTGGTACTTTCTGGATTTCTTCATCCTTCATTGCGACATCGCTGGCACCAAAGTCTACAGTGCCTTTGATAAATTGTTCAACTCCAGAACCGCTACCAACTGATGCATAGTCAACTTGCAGATTGGGATATTTTTTGTTTAAATCTGTGAACCAGGTATCGTAAAGTGGTGCCGGAAAAGACGCACCAGCTCCGCTTAACTTTACGGTTCCGCCAAGGTCTAATTTAGCTGGGCTAGAGGCAGTAGTATCTGTAGCAGTACCAGAAGGCGTATCCTTGCTGGCTGTACTATCTGGTGTTTGTTGTCCGCCACAAGCCGCTAGGCTGATTGTCAGTGCTAACACTGAAATTGAACCTGTGAGGCGATGAGTTTTTATTGCACCAAGACGTGAGAGCATCGCTATCAATTTTTTAGTAACTTTTCAGGTGAGCGTTTCTAAGATACTCCCAAAGCACAACAATAGAGATTAACGAAAGGTTAACAAAGCAAAAAGATACTTGTTTTTTTGATGAAGAGCAAACCCTTATTTTTAGTTTTTATTTGATAAATTTTATACTCTTACTTTAAGTTTAGGATAGAAATATTACTACCGTAAGTTTGTTATACCTATTTACAAAAATTTATTATTAGTGTAATTTCATTGGTCAAGTCATAAAAAAATATATAAAGATTAATTAAGATTAAGCATTAAACACTTTGTAGCCAAATTTAGGCCCTGCTCTGCAAAACTAGTATAAATACTAATATAAATAATGTTAATTGACCATATTTTAGGTTAAATACCAGAATTCACAGCACGCCTCAGCCAAGAAAATCAGATAATAGACACCTCAGCGACAATTCGTAGAACTGAAAAATTACATACCAAAAAGGCAAAAGAAAATATGCTAGTTCTTAAGATGTAAGCACAAATTTCATTTCAATATTAATGAATATACTAGTTGCTGTTGGTTTTCCCTTTTGCTTTTCCTTGGTTGCCTGATAAATGTTTGCTGCTTCCAATCAATTACTATGGTCTATGATTGGCTTACTCCTGACAATGGGTGGTACCTTCTTAGAAGTTTATGGCATCACCTTTCCTTGGACTTGGAGTCAGCACGGAATTCAGACTTTTTCTTTAGGTGTCACTTTTCAAATTGGCGCAGTATTATTGGTGGGTTGTTTAGGAGGCAAAAATGCGGGTGCGCTCTCGCAAATTGCCTATTTAGTCATGGGGTTAACCTTATTACCAGTATTTGCTGATGGCGGCGGTATTGGTTATATCAAGCTATCTCAGTTTGGCTATCTACTAGGCTTTATTCCTGGGGCTTGGATTTGTGGCTTAGTTGCCTTTAAAGCAAGACCCCGACTAGAAACTCTTGCCTTTAGTTGTGTCTGTGGCTTGTTAACTCTCCACATCTGCGGTATTACTTATTTGATTATTAGCTATTTTTTTCAGTGGAAAGGCACAGAAAATCTACCCTTGATGCAAGCAATCCTTAGATACTCCTGGTTTGCACTACCAGGTCAACTAACCGTGGTCTGTGCAGTTACTGTAATAGCATATATATTGCGTCACTTAATGTTTTATTAGTTCATTGCCTTTCGTCCTTTGTCATTTGTCAAAAGCTCATGACCAATGACCAATGACTAATGACCAACGACCAACGACCAATGACTAATTCGCCATGCATTTAAAAAATCGTCTTTTCTGGATTGCTGCCTTCATCGCTTTTTTCTTAGACCAAATAACAAAGTACTGGGTAGTACAAAGCTTTAGCTTGGGGCAGACACTACCACTATTGCCTGGTATATTTCACTTCACGTATGTCACTAACACTGGTGCGGCTTTTAGTCTATTGAGCGGGAAAGTAGAGTGGTTGCGCTGGCTGTCTTTAGGAGTGAGTTTAGTATTGATAGCATTGGCGTTAATTGGCCCAACATTAAATTTGTGGGATCAGTTAGGCTATGGCTTGATTTTAGGTGGAGCTATGGGCAACGGTATCGATCGTTTTGTTTTAGGCTACGTCGTTGATTTTCTTGATTTTCGCCTGATTAACTTTGCTGTATTTAATGTGGCAGATTCATTTATCAGTATTGGTATTGTTTGCCTGTTAATTGCTTCCTTGCAAAAAACACCGACTTCAACTGGCAGATCCCATTAAACTATTAAGCCTGGGATGATTAATCCCAGGCTATTGACTTAGTGAAACCCTTGCTTAGTCTTATATCCGAAGACTTTACGTATAAGGTTTTATCAATTTTTATTTTTCATCTGACACCAGTTTGCATAACTGGTGCAAGAGTTCAAGAAAGATGCACCGACGATCGCTGATGGCAAACTAGTATTTAGATTACGCCCCAGCTTTAAATTTAGTTACCTGTGGTAGGAGTTTTTGGCGAACTAGAGCCAGGAGTACTAGGAGAGCCACCTGGTTCAATAGTGCTGCCAGGAGTGCCAGGAGTGCCAGGTTGTTCAGGTGTAGTTGAGCTACCTGGTTCGGTAGTGCTGCCAGGAGTAGTAGGTGAGCCTTCAGGAGTGTTTGGAGTAACGCTTCCTGGTGCTGGAGTTAGGTTGCTAGGTGCGCCTTCAGGAGTGGTTGAGCTTCCTGGTGCTGGAGTTAAGTTGCTAGGTGCGCCTTCAGGAGTGGTTGGAGTAACGCTTCCTGGTGCTGGAGTTAAGTTGCTAGGTGCGCCAGGTGCCGGTGGGGTTATGCTTCCTGGTGCTGGAGTGGTTTCGGGAGTGCCAGATTCAGGAGGAGTGGTTCCTGGTGCAGTTGTGCTATCAGGAGTGGTGGTGCTATCAGGCGTTGTTGTTTCTGCTGGTGTTGTTTCTGCTGGTACTGTAGTGCTACCAGGAGCGCTAGGGGTGGCTGCTGTGCCGCCGGAACAGCGCGAGTTGAGCGGAAAATGCTCGCACAGAATTTTCATCCCTTCTGGCGACATTTTAATTTCCGCTGGTGCACTAGTGGAGTCGCTACTAGATTGGGCTATGGGGGATTTACTGGATTGGGCTACAGCAATATTAGTGGTAAGTGCCAAAGATAAAGCTGTACCAATCAGGGTCAGAGATTTTCCCATCATTCTGAAATTAACCTCAACAGAACACTCGCCCTATTAAAGCAGCTAACTAAGATTTAGAAAATCCTCCTAAATGAAGATATTTAGGTTTGTTTCAGAATATGTGGATATGTAAAATTGGTAACAATTAAATTCAGTTGTTTGTTACTAGCTAGTGTCTAAAAAGACAAAAGGGAAAATTATACTTGTAGTTATCGAACGAATAACACTAGCTAATTATAAGCCTTTGAGAATATAAAAGAAATTTTTCTTATATAAAGAAGTGATTAAAATCACAAATAAATTCTAGCCATAAGACAAGATTAAGTATAAATTAAATCAATAAAGTCCCGTATAGCTAATTTATGCTTTGGCTTATGAGTAAAATGATGAAAGATTAACATCTAAAATTGATTGTAATTCGCCCGATTCTTCATTAAAAACTGTGATGTGAATAGCCGATGAGTTCTCCCCAACCCCCTCACAAGCCACAAACGTTACTAGGTCAACTGACTCAAGCAGTACATACGATTCAAGCTAGGGTCGATTTTTCAAAATTGGCGCTCAAGCCTAATGCCAAAGTACCAGAACTTTGGGTGCAGGATGCGGGGGCGGATAAAGCAGAGGTATATCCACTGTTGGGCGATCGCTATATTCTCGGTCGTAGTTCCAAATCCAGCGATATCGTTATCCGTAACCCTGTTGTCAGCCAAATTCACCTGTCACTATCGCGGAATTCTACTCAACGCACACCAGTTTTCACGATCAAAGATGAAAACTCTACCAATGGGATTTATCGTGGCAAGCGTCGTGTTAGCTCCCTAGAACTGCGTCACGGCGATATTCTGACTCTGGGGCCTCCAGAACTAGCCGCTTCTGTACGGTTGCAATATGTCGATCCACCAGCATGGTATGTCAAAGCTGCAAGTTGGACAGCTTATGGAGTTGGTGGTGTCAGTGCCCTGTTAACGTTAGTGATTGGCGTCGAATGGCTGAAATTTTCAGTCAAACCTCTACCGACAGCGACACGCGCCCCAGTAGTTGTTTATGCCCGTGATGGAGCCACTCCTCTGAGAGAGCCTCGAACAATCTCTCATGTAGACATGAAGCGATTAGAGGAGTTTGGCCCTTATTTGCCTGCTGCGGTAGTGGCTTCAGAGGATAGTCGTTATTACTGGCACTTTGGGGTTGATCCTCTGGGGATTTTACGAGCTGTGTTGATTAATAGCCGCAGCGGAGATGTGCAACAAGGAGCCAGCACTGTCACCCAGCAAGTTGCCCGCAGTTTGTTCCGCGAGTATGTAGGTAGACAGGATACCCTTGGCCGCAAATTGCGGGAGGCAGTTGTCGCCCTAAAGCTCGAAACCTTTTACAGCAAAGATGATATTTTGCTGATGTACTTAAATCGGGTTTTTTTGGGAGGAGATACCTCTGGCTTTGAGGATGCAGCCCGATATTACTTTGAAAAGTCGGCTAAAGAATTAACTTTGGCAGAAGCAGCAACATTGGTAGGAATTTTACCAGCCCCCAACGCCTTCGATTTTTGTGGGGATGGGCCAAATAAGCTAGAAGCGGCCGAATACCGAAATCGTGTGATTAAGCGGTTGCTGGAGATGGGCAAAATTAAACCAGAGGATGCGAACCGGGCTAGACGCTCCACTGTCCAAATTAGTCCTAAAGTCTGCGAACAGCAAGCTAAAACGATCGCACCTTATTTTTACAGTTACGTCTTCTCTGAACTCGAATCAATTTTAGGGGAGGGAGCTGCAAGAGAGGGAAACTATATCATTGAAACCAAGCTCGATCCAACGATACAGAGACAAGCAGAATCAGCATTGAATAATTCGGTCAACAACTCTGGTAGAAATTTTAATTTTTCTCAAGGGGCTGTGGTAACTCTTGACTCTAGTACAGGCAGTATCCTCGCAATGGTAGGCGGGACTGATTACAAAAAAAGTCAGTTCAATCGTGCTGTTCAAGCTAAAAGACAACCAGGTTCCACCTTCAAAATCTTTGCTTACACTGCTGCTATTCAACAGGGAATTTCGCCATCCAACAGTTATTCCTGCGCCCCTTTCACTTGGCAAGGCTTTACTTATAAACCCTGTCGTGCTGGTGCTGACACGAGTTTAGATATTGCCACCGGACTGGCGCTTTCAGAAAATCCCATCGCCTTGCGAGTTGCCAAACAAGTTGGGCTGGATAAAGTTGTGGCCATGGCGCAGCGTTTGGGGATAAAATCAAACCTCGATCCAGTTCCCGGCTTGGTACTGGGTCAAAGTGTAGTTAATGTTTTGGAAATGACTGGTGCTTTTGGCGCTATTGGCAATCGCGGTGTGTTGAATCCTCCCCATGCCATTAGCCGAATTTTAGACAGTGGTGATTGCAGCGATCGCAATGATATCAAAACCTGTCGTGTAATCTACTCTTTCGACCAAGATCCAGGTGCCAACAAACGAGTGTTGAAAAATGATGTCGCTGATGAAATGACTAGTTTGATGCGCGGTGTAATCGCAAGAGGCACTGGTCGTAGTGCTGCCATTGGACTAGGGGAAGCTGGTAAAACTGGCACGACTGATAAAAACGTTGACTTGTGGTTTATTGGTTTTATCCCCAGTCAGCGACTTGTAACTGGCGTTTGGCTGGGAAACGACAATAATTCCCCGACATCTGGCAGCAGCGCTCAAGCGGCTCAGTTGTGGGGAAATTATATGCGGAGAATTACAAGGTAAACGGGGATTGGGCATTGGGCATTGGGAACTATTGATCTATAAGCGATCGATGGACTCTTGTGAGAAGACCTGATTTTGAGGACTTAGAATAGACGGTTCGGTTAAAGGGGAAAGGTGAAAGGTGAAAGGTTTTGAATACATCCTTTCCCCTTTACCCGCAAACCCATTCCCCAGACCACAAAGAAAGTGAAAAATGCTTATCCGAACCGTATTGAGACCTGCTGTGTCTTCTCAAATTCACAAAGGATTTAAAATATAAAAAATATCTTTGAGCAAAGTGACTCAAACAGATGTGAATCAAAACGGGGCAATGCCACAAAGCAGCGAACCAACTTATTACTCCCTGCTAGGACTGCATCCCTGGGCATCGGTAATTGACATTCGTCGCGCTTATCGGCAACTTAGCAAGGTCTATCATCCTGATACTACAGACTTGCCGACTGCGATCGCTACTCCCAAATTTCAGCAAATCAATGAAGCTTACGCCACCCTTAGCCATCCAGAACGCCGATTAAGCTACGATTTGAAAATTGGCTATTCCCGCTTTGGAGTGATTCAACCACCCCCTGATTTGAATCATCCCGTCTCGCGTTCTCATGACTGGTCAAAATCAGCTTACCTTGATGCGAGCGATCGCCCCTTATCATCTGGCGAAATCTTCGCTTTATTTATGCTGGTGTTAACATTTGTAGGTTGTTTGTTATTAGCAGTTGCCATTGGCTTAACTCGTGGCGAGGCTGCGATCCATTCCCATTTGCTGCAACCAAATACATTTGTACAACAGCAGATTACCTATATGTCGCAACTAATTGCCCATCCGATAATTAAAAATTAAACAATTCCCTAATCCAAAATCTAAAATTCCTATGGCTCTTCTTCCCTCTGATACTCCTCTATATAATCATCCCCTACCACAAATTGAGCAGTGGCTAAAAGACCAAGGCTGTCAACAAGATGAAACACAAAGGCATTGCTGGCGTGTACAGCGACCTAATTGGCAAGCTGAATTATGGCTTGATGTTGAGCAAATTGTAGTGCGATATGTTCAATCTGGGGAAAATGGACAAGATATCCAACGCTCATTCAAGTATTCTCTTAGTCGGGATGATGTAGAACAAGCTGTGTTTTCTGGGCCATAAGGAAGTGCTTATGTACTATTGGTAGAGCTTCCAATGAGCCTGTTACAGGGCAGCAACCCTGTAACGGGAATTATGTATCAGATTTTGTTACCAATGCTTTAGGAGTAAGTTGGCTACAAATTTCCAGTAGTCTATTAACAGCACGCGCAGCCGAAAACTTTTCCGCAACATATTGGCTGGACTGAAAACCTCGCTTAATTGCTTCATCTGGATTATCTAAGCAATATCGCATACATTTGGCTAATTCTTCTGCATCTTCATTTTCAAAAAATAGGCTGTGCGGCCCTCCTACTTCTGACAATCCTCCCATTTTTGAGACAATCGAGCAGGTTTGAACGCTAGAGGCTTCTTGCACTACGTAAGGTGCTGGATCTTGCCAACGGGATGGAGCAATTAAAGCCAAAGCATCTTGAACTTTTAGAAGTACTTCTTTTTGAGGAACTTTACCTAAAAAATTAACTTTGTTGGCAATTCCTAAATCAGACGTTAGCTGTTTTAATTCCTGAGATTGTTCGCCATCGCCAATAATAGTAATTTTAAATTCTTTATTTTCATCTTGTAAAATCCGCGCTGCTTTTAATAAAATATCTACACCTTTATCTGTAGCTAATCTACCGACAAAAATAAAATTATATGGCTGAGAGAAATTTTCTAAAGTTTTAAGCTGGTTTTCCGACTTGATTTCAATGGGATTATATAAAGTATCAACTGGCCAAGGAAAAGCAGAAGATTCTCCTAAAAAGTTACTACAAGCCGTATGATAATCGGCTAAGAAGGCAGTAGAAAGCCGGGTGATTAGGCGTGCCCATTTGATAAAAGTGTGTAATTTCCACTTTAATGGATAATTAGCTTTCGGCAATGTGTGTTTAAATTCAGCTTTTAAACGTTGCGTCAACTTCATCTGCTCATAACTAGTATGAGTAGATTGATAAAGGGAATAATGATATTTAATAATTATCTTTTTTCGCAAGGCTTTACATAACAAAGTAAACAATAAGTCATTGGAATTCATGTGTACTATATCTGCCCAAACAATATAACTAAACCATTTAGCGATATTATCTTGTCTGGTAGAAATAGTTTTAACTTCAATTAATCTAGCTTCCAACTCAGGAATAATAGAATAAATGTAAGTTAAAACTCCACTAATTTCATTGTCGTAATGACGGTGTTGAATTAATATTTTCATACTAGTTATAAATTTCCCCACCCACCTACTTATATGCAGAAAGTTGGGAACAGGATTTTTGCCGATAGTTATAGTTATATAATTCCCGCAGATACTGCTAAAGTACCATTCTCTTCGCTACAGGCTAAAAGTATAGTCTGACAGTAGTGGGTAAAATTATCATCAATTTGAAATACCTGCCGATCAACCTGAGATGTCACCCAAACAGGAACCAAAAGCCATTATCCCCAACTTGACTTCGTAGCGTCTACTTATGAGAGAGAAGTAACAAGCCGCACTATCGCTTCGACTGTCATAGCTTCTTGGAAGAATTTGTTTGGAAAAACAAGTGCTGATATACGTCTTTACATACCCAATGACCAATGACCAATGGCTAATGACTAATAATTAATTTCTTTCCACCCATGCATGGATGCTATGCCTTTTGTAACCCATTCGATCACAATTGGGGGAGCTTCTGATATCAAAATACTAGGATAAACTGCTGCACCCCAATCGGGATGAACTAACACACGGCATTGATTTTTAATCACTGGATAGTTGAGCAAAGCTTTGACAACTGCTGTGTCGTCGTGAGGAATTGCTCCGGGATGGGAGAGTAAAGGATAGCCTGTACGAGGGTCAATCAGGTCAGTTAAATAACCGCGATCGCGCAGATTAAATGCTAGATCGCAGCCAAATCTCATAAACTTTTCTCGTAAGCGTTCTTTCTCTGACTCTACTTCTGCTGTCTTTTCGACTAATTGATAACGCGATTGCTGTAATACAATCACTACTCGTAAAAATGGCTGCCGTTTCCAATCTGGTAATATCCGTTCGCAGTTAGCACAGATATATTGACTGGGAGCATGAATTGAAATTTGAACCGCTTGTCCTGTTTCGCCAACTAAATTAATGGGACAGGCTTGCTCCGAAGTGTAAACTTTGGGATAGTTCACTAAATTGATTCGGCTTATACAAATTTTTTAATTTAATCTACGGTATAGATGATACCTCTTAAAAGTTAAGAAAAATCATCATTTTTCTATAATATGTTACTTTTTTGGGAAGCAGTTAATAATAATTTGAGAAATTTAATCCGAATTTTATCCTTTATTAACCTGTTCTCATGGAATTTGCTGCGATCGCTCTGGGTATTGGCATAGATGCAGGGTGTGTTAGACAAGCGATGCCTATGCCTAGCTACGCCTACGCAGATGAAATATGTTCGATCAAAATCCCAAAAAAATAACGCAGGTTGGAGTAAGCAGAAAATAACAAAAGTAATTATGTCTGCCAGAAGATATTTCAGCTATGTAGGCTAATTTCTATAGCACCCAATTAATTGAGTTTTAAAGAATTCACCGGCACTTCATCCCAAGAATCGACTGTCCGTAATCGCGCTACCCAACCTGCGGCCTTTTGCGTCTTGGTCAAATTATTCTCAAAAGAATCATGACAATCTTTAGCTTGAGATTCATTACGAGTGGCAATACAGGCATGAATCATCCCAGACGGATCAATTTGCTCATTTACCCAAATAGTCATGGAATATTTCCTCAATAACTGTAGCGAACAAAGCTATTCGTCATTTTAGAATACTATTAAAGTCAAAAGTGTTAGAGCAAAATTCGGTAACAAATAGTGAACTAATCCCAATTACCGATTACTAATTTACAATTACCCAGTTCCGCTTCATTTATTCGGCAGATATAGGACTCATATTTGATTTCTGAAAAAACTCAGTACACCTTAGAAAGCTTTCTTTCCTGTTCCCTATTTCCTGCCTACGCAAGTAAATTCAGGAATCAAACCGGATTCCTATATGATTTCTCTCCTCTTTCGTAGCGACGGCGGTAGAGTAATTCTAACTGTCCACCATATTCTTGAATCCAGGCAATCTGCCGCTGGTAGAGTCCTCGGAAGGTATTGGCAAATAATAGTGTAAAGATTGCCACTACCAACCCTGATGCTGTAGATACTAAAGCTTCACTAATTCCAGCTGTTACACCTGTTGTTTTACTACCTCCCACATCTCCGATATTCAGAGAGGCAAAAGAGTTAATTAATCCTAATACAGTGCCGAGAAGTCCTAACAGAGGTGCAAGACCAATAATTGTCTCAAAAATATTTTGGGAGCGCTTGAGCAAGGGGATTTCGGCTTGTGCTTCACTTTCCAATGCCAAACGAAATTCCTCTGGTGTTGGCTCCTCTAATTCTAAAGCTGCTAAAAAAATCCGAGCTAAGGGTAAATCAGTATTTTTCTGCAATTTATCTAAAGCACTAACTACATTATCAAGACGATAAAGGTGTAGCACCTCTCGTACCACCTTGTTTTGCCGATTATTTATCTTTATCCAAAAGATGATACGTTCGATAATTAGCGCTACCCCTAACAAAGAGAATGCCAGCAGAGGCCACATGACCACGCCACCTGCTGTAAACAGATTACTAATTTCCATCTACTCTTTTTAACTCCTCAACAACGCTAGGTTAACAGATTGTTGAGATGGAGAGGTTTAACGCTGAATTGTAAACACAATGCTACATATTGTGCTGCTGGTTTACTAAACTTTACGTGCCTATTAATATTGTTCGTATGGATGAACGGACAAAAAATCTATTTTTCTTGGCAGGTGAGGAAAATATTATAGAGATACAATCCTAACGGTAAATGGAGATATATAGGATGAGCAAGCCTAATTTTCATGCAATGAGTCAGAAAGATTTACATGATTACGTTCTTGCTCATCGGTAAGATCGGGAAGCCTTCTATGCTTATGTGGATAGGCTGCATGTCGAAGGTAATTGGATTGAAATGCCACCGTTAGAGTCAGAACAGGATTTAGAAAATCATCCTCAGTTCATTGAGCGTATTCGCAGCAGTTCTAAGCCACAAGATGAAGCAGTTTAAGGCTTACAGCAGCTTTTCTGCTATCCTCAGTTTCGCCGATCGCGATCGCGGATTCTGACTAATTTCTTCTTCTGTCGCAATAATCGGCTTTTTTGTCAAGACTTTTAATAAAGGTGAATTTCTTAAACCATGCTTCACCGGACGGTCTTCCAAACTGTGGAAACTGATAATTGCAATTCTACCGCCAGGTACAAGGGCATTTGGTGCTTTATCCAAAAAGGTTTCTAGAGATTTTAACTCATCGTTGACGACAATTCGCAAAGCTTGAAAAACACGCGTGGCCGGGTGAATTCTCCCATAACGGTATTTGGGAGGAACAGAAGAAGCGATCGCATCAGCCAATTCTGTAGTCGTGTGCAACGGTCGCCGTTCTACAATACGACGAGCAATGCGCCGCGATAATCTCTCTTCACCGTACTTAAAGAAAATATCAGCTAATTCTGCTTCATCCCAATTATTAATCACATCAGCAGCAGTTAGCGATCGTCCCCGATCCATTCGCATATCCAAATTTGCAGCTTGGCGAAAGCTGAAACCCCGCTCTGCTCGATCTAAATGGTAAGAACTTACCCCCAAATCGGCTAAAATACCATCGAAAGTGTTGGGGGGAAATTCGTAGTCAGCAAAATTGCGATGAATAAATTGTATGCGATCGCCAAACTCTGCTAATTCTTTCCTCGCTGCTGCTAAAGCATCCTCATCTTGGTCAATTGCCGTTACCCGCACATCCGCCGCAGCTTCTAAGATTAGGCGACTATGACCACCACCGCCTACCGTCGTATCAAGATAATGACCTCCTGGAGATACCGCTAGACCTGCGATCGTTTCCTGCGGTAACACTGGTAGATGGGAAAATATCGGTTCTTCAATAGCTAGCTGACGATTCATGAGACTTAGGGCAAAAAACCACAGATGAACTTTAATTATGTATTCTTTTGTTTGTGTCTTTGTGGTTTCTAGCTAAAAAATAGTTTTTAAACCACTAAGACACAAAAGAAAATATCATAAACTCAACACTCAACGTCAACTTTGAATGTTGAGCTTTAAGCATCTGTAGTGCTATTTTTTACCTTTTTTTTGGTAAATCATCGAATTTGATATCCGTTTTAATTTTTTCTCCATACTTAAATTACTATTTAAAATAAAAATGAATACATTATCGGGCAATTCATTTTCCTTTAATAAGCTCTGAACAATTTTAGAGTTATCGGTTTCATAAATACGACTACCTTCCCAAAAACTAAATCCACGCTTCACAGCTAGAACATAAAGTGGTTTTTCAGGAAAATATTGCAGATTCTTTTTAACTAAATAAGCAGTTATTATCTGCGGGTGATGAGATAACTGCTGACGAAGCTTATTTACCTCTATCTCAGAGATATTATGAGGGTCAAATTTATCATTTCTTTTCAAACTAGAGCGCTCTTTCTGTGCTTTTAAAATTAATTTATGATAATTTTCTGCACGTTCTTGATAAGACTTTGCCTCATTGTTTTTACCTTGGTTTGTAAGAAAATCGCAAATTATCTGACAACCTACTATAACTATATTTGAGTCTTGCTCTATTGCCTTCTCAATGTATTCTATTCCAGTCGCATCTTGTTTTTTTAATAATATTTGACCTAGTAAATAATTAGCTGATGCATGATAAGCATCACGATGAATAATTTCTTGTAATAGAGGTATAACAGCTTCTTCGCCTTCAAGTTCCAATGTCAAAAATGCTCGCTGACTAGCTTCTTCTAAAGTTAGCTGTTGTTTTTGCGATTTGTGATTTAAATCTTTTAATGTAGCTATCGAATTTTGAAACTCAGCATATTTTTGTCGCCAAGGTGTTGCTATCTTTTCTCGTCAATCTTGACTAAAAGAATCAATAAAGCTTTCTAATTTATCTCCTAAAAATTCTTGGGCAGCACTAATTTCAATTGGTGCAAAGATAGCTAATTCCTGCTGAATATCGGCGATATATCCCAAGGCTTTTAATCTATCTGTCAGGCAAGGGTGAGTATCAGCATTGTTGGTTTTTGCCGATAAAGCTTCACTTAAATAAGTACTTATGATTTCCTGATGAAGTCTCTGGCTTAAAGCCTGCTTCATATCCATATAAGTCATTTTTGGTGGTTCAATATCTGTCTGTATTTGTTTATAAATACTAGACCAAAAATATCTTTCTAAAAATCTAGATTTGACCTGAAAACTTATCAAAGTTTTAGCAATATTTTGTTCTCCCATTAAATCAACAGCACATCTATCTGCTTCATATTCATCCATTCGTGCTAATACAAAAGAATAGGCATTAAAAAATGGAATGTACCATATCAAAAACAGTTGAAAAATTAACAATGATAGATCGTGTCCACTTTGTTGGAGTCCCTTAAGAATGCGATACCAAGTTTCGCGCTGGCGATAAATCCAACCACTAAAGCGGCTGTGATTTCCTGATAAATGTCCCAGTTCATGGGCTAAGACGGCACGAAATTGCTCGGGCGGCAGTGCTAGCATTAGCGGTAGACCTACAATTAAGTAATTTTGCTGCCATCCCAGCAAACCTAAGCCTGGTATTTGGACAACTGCTGCATTAAAATCGTTGGTCAGTAGAATGTGGTGAAACTGTGGAGCTTTTAGCTTCGATGAGATTTCGTTAATTAAAGAATAGAGATTGGGTACATCATTGGGTTGCAGTGGTAAACCTGTCGGTGGGGGAAAAGAAACCCAAAGCGATCGCACTAATACAAATGCTAAGGTCACGCAAAACAGAAGACCTGTCAAAGATAACTTAGAAATTGACTGAGCATTAAGTATCCCAAAGATAATACCTACCAGCAGAGTCAACGTTACAGCTAGAACCAAAAATATATATGCGTAGCCCAAAGTAGCCAAAAAAGCAACGTGCAATTTATAAAGATGCGGTTGTTTCTTAGCAAAAACTTCTAACTTTTGAATTAGCCGATCAAAACGCTCTTGATTGAAAGCCATAAATATGTATCAGCCTCATAAAACTGTAATATAGCTGACACAATATCTCTATAGCTTACGTAGAAACTCAGAAGTCAATAGTTATCATTGAAAAAACGCATCTTCTTTTACCCCGTTCTCCCAGCACCATGAGATAAAAAAATTCGATGCCTTAATTAAGTGCATATCGAGCTTCCATATAATAGTTGAAGAAGTGCAACAAAATTAAACATCAAATCAAATTCCTCTTCCCACAACCCTTACTTTGGCTTGACAAACAAGATAAATTGGGTCTAGTTGGCATCTGCGCGGTTGAATTCAATATTTTCACGAACGGAGAACACGAAATCTATGACCAGACTAGAAACCCGCACCGAACCTATGGTGCTAAACATGGGGCCACACCACCCCTCAATGCACGGGGTTCTGCGGCTAATCATGACTCTGGATGGCGAGGATGTCGTTGACTGTGAACCAGTTATCGGCTATTTGCACCGGGGAATGGAAAAAATTGCTGAGAACCGCACTAATGTAATGTACGTCCCTTACGTTAGTCGCTGGGACTACGCGGCGGGAATGTTCAACGAAGCCGTCACTGTCAACGCCCCAGAAAAGCTTGCAGGTGTTGCTGTTCCCAAACGTGCTAGCTACATCCGCGTCATCATGCTGGAGTTGAACCGCATTGCTAACCACTTGTTGTGGTTTGGCCCCTTCCTAGCTGACGTAGGCGCACAAACTCCCTTCTTCTACCAGTTCCGGGAACGGGAGATGATTTATGATTTGTGGGAAGCTGCCACAGGTTATCGGATGGTGAATAATAACTACTTCCGTGTTGGTGGAGTAGCAGCCGATTTACCTTACGGTTGGGTAGATAAGTGTCTAGAATTTTGCGAGTACTTATTACCCAAAATCGATGAGTACGAACGCTTAGTAACCGATAACCCTATCTTCCGGCGACGTGTTGAGGGACTTGGTACTATCACCCGTGAAGAAGCAATTAACTGGGGACTTTCTGGTCCCATGTTACGTGCATCTGGCGTGCAATGGGATTTGCGGAAAGTTGACCATTACGAATGCTACGACGATTTCGACTGGGATGTGCAGTGGGAAACCGCCGGTGATTGCTTTGCTCGTTACGTAGTGCGGATGCGGGAAATGCGCGAATCTGTGAAGATTATTCGCCAAGCAATTAAAGGACTTCCTGGCGGCCCTTACGAAAATCTGGAAGCAAAGCGTTTAGCCGCAGGTAAAAAATCCGAGTGGGACGCATTTGATTACCAATTCATCGGCAAAAAAGTTTCCCCGACTTTCAAGATGCCCAAAGGTGAAATCTACGCCCGTGTAGAAAGTGGCAAAGGTGAATTGGGAATTTATTTGGTTGGCGATGATAATGTTTTCCCTGCACGTTGGAAGATTCGCGCCGCAGATTTCAACAATCTCCAAATCGTTCCACATTTACTGCGCGGCATGAAGGTTGCAGATATTGTGGTGATTCTCGGCAGTGTTGACGTAATTATGGGGTCTGTGGATAGGTAGAGTAAATATCTATCTCAGTAATTTTTAGAGCAGTTGTATTACAATGCAACTGCTCTATTTTTTTGATTTTTGAGTACTTAACTGTATCACTAATCGATCAAACGCGCTTACCAAACGAATAGACTTCTTGCATAAGTCGGGTAAAGGGTAAGGGTTAAAGGGAAAAGGGATAGAATTAACATTCCCCTTTCCCGACCTCTTGCAAAAGGCACTTTTGCAAGAGGTCTAATATACATTGCTGAAGATTTGCAAACCTGTCGTTTTAGTCTATTGAAAGTCAGACAGTTGGTTCCTGGTATTTGACTCCTCGTTTTTGATGACGGTCATTAGCAACGATAGGATAAACAATGCTGCGTAACCGATTAATTGCACCGACCGGACGATGCACTGCTAAACCATTCCCAGGAGAAAAACTGAGATTTTCTGCAAAGTCATTATCTTTAGCAGAATTAACCTTCTGATGCTTAACCGTTAGGCGACCAACTGTAATGAAGGGTGATTCCTCTTCACTCCAAACAATGGTGGTATCATCAATGGACATTTCTGGGCTAGTTTGAAATTGAATTTGAAAGTCCCAACAATATTCAGCATCAGGCTTTGCTAAAGCTTGAATGATATCCTCTCGGTAATAATTGTCCTCTGAACCTGAGGCTTTGGCACGCTGAAGCTCACTTTCTGGTCTAGATTCGAGAGAAAGTTGTTGATGAGGTGGTTGACTGGAAACTGGAGTAAATGCATATTTAATCACAACCGGATATTCCACAGGAACTCTACCTGATTGAGATGGGTCAAAATCAGATTTGAGTCCCAAAGAATACGCTGAAGCACTCCAATAGCGTTCTGTGAGCAAACTCTTGGGAAAACGTTTGAAACTAGTTTGCAAAAGAGTGAATTCGTAGGGATGCAATTTTAGCCAAAAAAGCACCAACAGCTTAAAAAGCGGAAACAGTCCTGCTCGATAAACCGCCATAAAAAAGCTGTGGAAGTCTTTGATGGTTCTAACAAAAAAGAATTCAGTATTGTGGACAATAATATCTTGGGTTTGTAACTCGTGACTTTGCGGTAGTCGTTCTCCTTCTACCCCGATCGCCTTTACGGACATGGAGCGCGTATCCCCTTCATAATCATTCTTTACTGAAAACGCACCATTTGCAAATCGTAGCCAAACCGGATATTGTTTGGGTTTGGCAAATAAACCTTGTTTTAGGGAAATGGCTTGAAGTTGAGCTTCAGTTAATGAAGTGCGTTTGCTCAATTCCTGCTTAATTGCTGCTTCATCAAAGTCAAAGATTTCTAGAGTTCCTTGTACAGCAGCGTTAGTTTTGGAGTGAGTATCTCTCTTTGCAGTTTTTTTCTTCTCACCTCCGTAAAGATTTTCCATGTTCTTTTTGACTAGCTCACTCATGAGAGCGCAATATTTGGCTTCGTCTTTTTCTGGGTATTCGGTAAATAGTTTCATTTTTTTGAAAGGAGGATTAATTAATCAATTGAGTTTGTTCCAAGCTGCGATCGCTCGCTTGCAGTTATTGTCTAGTCAGCTTCGAGTGACAGAGTAAGAAGAGTATTATTAAGAGCGATCGCTCCACCATATTGGCTTTGTGAAAAATTGTAGGTTGGGTGAAGCAAAGCGCAACCCAACAAAGCTATGAAAATGTTGGGTTTCGTTCCTCAACCCAACCTACAAAACTACAAAACTTAAGGTTTTTGGCGCTAACCCAAGCGTATTGCCATACAAGACGCTACGCATAGCTTGCTTAATAGTAGGGGTAAAGCGATCGCATTAAAAACCGATGTTTATTGAAGGTCAAAAGTAACTTTGTACTTTCTGCCTGATGGAGGAACGTTGCGATTAACTAAATCTGAGACTGTGTTGGTATTTTGAATTATTTCCCAACCCACAGGAGAAAAAGTCTGTTTATTGAAGATATTGGGTGATAGTAAAGGATTAGTTAGCGCTTGAGAAAAGGCATCAATCCCAATTAAGCGTGCTACTAAAGAAGGAATAGTTGAATTTTTCCGCCCATCCTCGGCGTAAAGTCCCACAAAGAATTCAATATTATCAACATGACCATATAATTCTTTGAGTTTCTCTTGAACAAATTCATTACCGCTAATTTGCTCAAATCTCGTCACTCTGGGGAAACCACACAATTGGCGATAATCGTTGTAGCTTGCTAATTGCAACTGTCGCCCCAGTCGGATTGAGGGTAATTCAGTTAACTCAACCAATATATCAGGGGTGTTGAATAAACCGATTTTTGTACCAGCTTGGGAACAAGTTTCCTCCATCAATGCTCCCAAACCTCGATCGATGAACATCTTGTTGTTCCAGAGAGATGCAACAATATGGGTTGGTTTTCCGTTATATTTAAAAGTCTCTGGAATCGCACTATGCCAGCGATAAACAAAGTCAAACTCAATTGCCATGTAATTAGGACGATGCCAACTTTCCTTAGTAAAAGCTTCAGGATCGGCAAACAATTTAAAGTGATAAGGAGTTATGTGGTTAATGTACTCCTCCATAATGATTTTGAGAATAATCGCCATGAGAATATTTCTCGCGGTTTGGAAGAGGCGCTCATCATCCCAATCTGGATAATTGTTTGCTAATTGATCGCAAAGACGATTATGCTCCCGAAAACATAGAGTATTGAGCATGACATAGCCGATTTGCACATTTGCTCGTTCTACTCCCATCGCAAACAAATATTGTTTTTTTTCTACGGGCTGCCTTTTTTCATCATTGACAGGTTCATAAAGACCCTCAAATTGAGCGTCAACTTTACCCTGCGCTGGATCGGCATAATAAAACAAGGGATATTCTTCTTCTACACCATCTTGGCGCTTGAGTTTTTGAGATTTTAGTTTACCTCCTTTAAAGCTTCTTAAAAGGTGTGTTTGTTTTCTGGTTAAACCATAAACATTACATAAATCAATTTCATGGTTGGAAGTATTTTTTAATTTATTATAGCGATCGAGGCGGAGAAAACTATCAGTAAACCACTGCACCCAATAGGGAAACAGCATAGTTGATTTGGTAGAATAAATGGTTTTACCATCTCTTTTACGAAATAAGATAGCTAGGTCTTCAACTTTTGGTAAGTTACCCTCAGCGTTTAACTTGGGATCGGGTGGTAGATGTCGTCCGGTATAAGTGCGATCGTTGAGTGATTCCCAGGAAGTATAAGCATCAGTTTTCTTAGGAATTTTAGTATCAGGAATATACTCATCTAGAGTCATCATACTGTAGGCATTAGGACGAGTCGGAATTTTGTAGATGAGACTATTGAGTAGAGTTTTGTTAACTTTACGCTTTAGAGATTCGTTACTTTGTAGAAGTTTCCAAATCGGTTTAAAGTTTGTTAAAACTAATGTTTGAATTTTGTTACCTAAGCCATCTTTAGATGTATCTCTTTTTCCAGTCATAATTTTTTACCTTATTTTTGGCAATTCTGTATTCAATGCACCCGGAATTTATCTGCTGCGATTACCCAAATTAATTCAACTTATTTCAGTTTGGAAATAATCTTTTCTAGATTTTTTGGTCGATAGTCCTTGCGACTTTTCAAACGGTAGATCGCACTTTCATGAAGGTCTTCAATGACATCGCTGACCTCACGAAACTTAATTCCTGCTAATTTAAAGAATCCAGCATCGTTCTTAAAGTCACATTCATAATTAGGGTTGATGCCTGTCGGAATCACATTTGGATCTAAGTCAAGCCCTAATCCTAGTTCACCGATGGAATCAATCATCCACTGTAAGGCAGCATCTGATAGCCCACTATGTTCTTCGGTTCCACCGCCAACGCAACCGTGTACGCCTGGAAACCACTTTTGAATTACCCGCTGGTTTTCAGCCTCAGGATGCTTTTTCATGGGAGTGACATCAAAGATTTCACGGATTTCGTCAATCGCTATCGCGTGCAATGCATTTTGAACACATTTATTTAAAGTAGTGTCATGGAATCTGTAGCGCGTATTAAGCTGGTTGCGTAACCTACTAAAGGCTGGTATCCCAGGAATACCAAGGGCACCAACGGTGTCAAAACAACCGAGTAAGGTTATAGGGACGCGATCGCCATAAGTTTGACGATATTCTACTGCTGTCTTATCCTTGGGTTTAATATTTCGGTTACGGTAAAGCTCGTAGGCTTCATGTGCTTTAGTAACATGGGGGCGGTCTAGAAGACCGGAGCAATAGATCATGCCCGCTAAACTTCTAACTGTGTAAGCACCGCGACTGAAGCCGAACAAATAGATTTCGTCACCAGAAACATAATTGAGACTAAGAAATCGATAGCAATCTTCTATATTTCTATCGATTCCTAGTCCGGTAGCTCCGCCTAAAACCTTTTGACCCTCGGTTCCAATGCCCTCGTCATAAAAGACGATTTGTGTAACCCCGTCACTGGCAATCGATTTCACAGACTGAGCTAGCTTTACCACATTGCTTGGATAACGACTAGTTAACTGTTGCCAAGTTCCATCACAGCAAATCACAAGACGTTTCATCGTTTTATTTCAAAGGCTTTGAATAATTACTTAAACTTTTATCAAGGTGTGAATTCGCTATTTAGTTAGGACAAAAAGCGTTTTATATATTAACTCAGAAATGCTCATGTTTTATAAATCCTTTAGCGAAATATCCTCCCACTTTTATAATGAGAATGCAAGGACAATTAAGACAGTTAAGCAGTAAATTAAATAAATAAATATTAAGTAATCATTCGCGCAGCAAAATTATCAATAGCTAAAAATAATTAATTGAATTTTGTTTTTTAAAATGAAATCATCTAAGTGCATTAAAGTAAAAAATATTGATCCTTTACTAACGACCTTTTTCTATGACACCTTCCACAAACCAGGTTTATCCCGTTATTTGGCACAATGACTCAGTGTCACTAATCGATCAAACTCGCTTACCCAACGAATATACATTTGTGGAAATTCACCGCAGTGAAGATATGGCACGGGCGATTAAAACTATGATTGTGCGAGGTGCGCCTGCAATTGGTGTGGCTGCGGCTTATGGAATGTATCTTGGCGCAAGGGAAACTGAAACAAGCGATCGCACCGAATTTTTGCAACACTTAGATAAAGTAGCCCAGTTGTTGCGTTCTACTCGTCCGACGGCGGTAAATTTATTTTGGGCAATTAGCCGGATGCTGAAAGCCGCCTACGAAACGCTGGGAACGGTAGAAGAGATTAAGCAAACCCTTTTCCAAACAGCCCAAACAATCAACGCTGAAGATTTACAAACCTGTCAAGCAATCGGCGACAATGGTTTAGCAGTGTTGCCCACTACCCCAGGAAAGCTAAGGTTGCTTACCCACTGCAACGCTGGGGCATTAGCTACTGCTGGATATGGCACTGCTTTAGGTGTGGTGCGTTCTGCTTGGAGGGAAGGACGTTTAGAACGTTTATTTGCCGACGAAACCCGTCCCCGCTTGCAAGGTGCAAAACTCACCACTTGGGAATGTGTGCAAGAAGGTATTCCAGTTACATTAATTACTGATAATATGGCAGCCCATTGTATGAAACAGGGTTTGATTCATGCTGTAGTTGTGGGTGCTGACCGCATTGCTGCTAATGGTGACACTGCTAATAAAATTGGTACATATAGTGTGGCGATCGCAGCTAAAGCACATAATATCCCCTTCTTTGTCGCTGCACCCCTTTCCACCGTTGATTTTGAATTAGCTGATGGCAGCCAAATTCCCATTGAAGAACGCGAACCAACAGAAATATATCAAGTTGGCGATACTATTCTCACACCTGCGGGTGTAGATTTTTACAACCCAGCTTTTGATGTCACCCCAGCCGAGTTAATTACAGCCATCATTACAGAGAATGGAGCGATCGCACCTAATAAATTAGCGAAATCACAGTTAAAGCAATTACCGATTGGCTTAAATCCGAATTAATGGAGAACTTGCGCCGAGTTCTCAATAACTCTAAATCCGAATAACGGAAACTTTATAAGGATTGCCCCAAAAAAATCTCCGGCTTTTTAGAAAAGCCGGGGACTTTGTTTTTTGACTAGTTTTAAATCTCACGCAATACGGTTCGGTTAAGGCAAGAGACGCGATAAATCGCCGTCTTTACAAGAATCAGTCCTTTGTAGAGACGGCGATTTATCGCGTCTTTGCGATCTAGGGTGTGTCATCAAAAAACCTTAACCGAACCGTATTGAAATCTGACGGATCAAAATTTATCAGTAATTTTTCAATAATTTTATCTAAACTTCATATTTGGACTAAATTCAATAAGCAAAATCCGCAATTACTTTCTCAAAATAAGCTTTGACTTTCTCAAACCCCAGTTTGCTTTCTCATTTTGGTGTTTTCCGCAAGTAAAAGAAGCTTTTGCTTTCTCAAAATGCCATTTGACTTACTCATTTTGGTGTTTTCCGCAAGTAAAATAAGCTTTGACTTTCTCAAAATGCCATTTGACTTACTCATTTTGGTGTTTTCCGCAAGTAAAATAAGCTTTTGCTTTCTCAAAATGCCATTTGACTTACTCAAACCCCAGTTTGCTTTCTGATTTTAGTGTTTTTTGCAAGTAAAATGCCATTTATATACAGTTCGCTCTTGAGCATTTGTTCTAGTTTTTTTGATTTGATATCTTCAGTAATCCTCCACAGTACACGTCTGGATTTTGTTTGTATGGTAGAGGATACTTCAGAGATTTAGTGGAACTGGTCTAGCGCCAATGCTCGTAGTCCATAAAATGCTAATGCTCGATGTTCTTCATATCAAAAATTAGACAATGGTTGTACCCAAAGAGATTATTGAAGATATCTGTAAAAACACTTATGGAAGTAACTTAGAGACTACTTCGTGTTATGAAATTATCGAGAATCATATCCTACCCATTTATCAAGAAGGTGCTTGGAAAAGCAAAGTTAATCAACTTTTAGGATATATTTGCTACATTAAAGATAATTTATCAGAATACGAGAAAGAGTCTAATAAAAGGAATAATCCTGATTCTTTGTCTTCTCTAAAATTGTCCTTATTGATAAAAACAGATGACAATATATATTTACGACCAACAGATGTTTATATTCCTGCCATTTATGGGAATCCCAATGACTTGGAAACATTATTATCAGGAATACAGGATGTCTGGTTTGTATCATCAGAGTATATTCAAGATTTAATGCAAATTAAAGATCCTATTGAAAAAGCAGAAAAAATTAGAGAGTGGAGAGACTTTTTTATTAAACTCGGAGTTCATACTGTACCGAAAGTTGATGTAGAAGTCAGAACTACTTCTCATAAGTCTAATAAAAAGTATGTATATACTCATCAATATCCTATTTATAGCTCATCTCATATTTTGAAAATTTTTGAAATCAATGATATAGATAAAAATAAAAAACTAGCTAAGATTTTAGACTCCAATTGGAATTATTACAAGGAGTATAAACAATGGTATCATTACATTTTTCGAGGCACTGATGTTAGTTGGTGTGTTGATTGGCGGCGTGCTTCTTGGGCTGTAGAGGCTGACTGGTTTACCTATATTAAAACAGCAGCTTGGCTCCCTACTACGAAAGGCAAGTTAGCTAATCCTTCTGAAGTTTTATTAGCTAAACCAGAAACTCTATCAATACTAGGAGATAGCGTTTCGTACTTAAATATTAATCTCAATAATCTAGATTTCATTAAAGACTTGGGGATAAAAAATAATATAACTGACCCCAAGGATTATTCTGATTAGTAATAAAAATGATGTTACAACCTGCGGTTCTAATACTAAATTAGTTACAAAAATTAAAGTTTAACTCTGTCCCTCGCCGACTCGGAGAGGGACAGGTTTTGCGTAGTAAAACCAGGGAGAGGTCTTTTTATTCGACTAATTAACCCTAGTATACTTATCCAAAATGTTGAATAATTGCGTCGGCAAATTCAGAACATTTTAAGGGTTCAACTGGCGGTTCTAGCAACCTGGCTAAATCGTAGGTGACTTGACTATTGGCGATCGCATCGCTTAAACCTTTCTTAATTAGGTCTGCGGCTTCTTGCCAACCCATAAATTCCAGCATCATCACGCCAGACAAAATCACTGAACCAGGATTAATCCGATCCAATCCGGCGTGTTTGGGTGCAGTGCCGTGGGTAGCTTCAAATATGGCACTAGAATCACCAATATTTGCCCCTGGCCCCATTCCCAATCCCCCAACAATGGCGGCGGCGGCATCAGACAAGTAATCGCCGTTCAAGTTCATCGTCGCCAAAATCGAATACTCATCCGGTCTGGTTTGGATTTGTTGAAAAATACTGTCAGCAATCCGGTCATTCACCAAAACTTTCTCTTTCCATTTGCCATCACCGTGGGTTGCCCAAATTGTGTTAAGAACAGTTTCAACTTCCTTGACAACTTGCGCTTTCTTGTCTGGGGTAAGATTATCAAACCCAGGCTCAATCTGGCGGGCGTTTTCTTCTAAAGAAATATTGGGATTTTTTTCCTTGTTACTCAAAATCCAAGATTCTTGTTCAGTGACAGTTTCTTGGCGGAATTCGCTGGTTGCTAGTTCATAACCCCAGTCGCGAAAAGCGCCTTCGGTGTACTTCATGATGTTGCCCTTATGCACCAAAGTCACCTGTTGCTTGTTTTTGGGCAATAGCAAGGCGTGTTTGATGGCACGTCTGACTAGGCGTTGAGAACCAGTTTTGCTGATAGGTTTAATGCCAATACCAGAATCAAGAGGAATACGTTTTTTCCCGTGTTCTGGGGTAGCGGGGATTAGTTCTTCGTTGAGAATTTTTATTAAGCGATCGCCGATTTCGCTACCTTGTCGCCACTCAATGCCTAAATAAATATCTTCTGTATTTTCCCGATAAACAATTACATCAAGCTTTTCGGGATTTTTGTGGGGTGAGGGCGTACCTGCATAGTAACGGCAAGGACGCACGCAAGCATATAAGTCAAAAATTTGCCGTAATGCCACATTTAAAGAACGAATTCCTCCCCCAATGGGAGTAGTCAAAGGTCCTTTGATAGCTACACCATATTCTTCAATTGCTGTTAGAGTATCTTGAGGTAAATACTGATAAGTACCGTATAAATCACAGGCTTCGTCTCCAGCGTAAACCTTGAACCAGCTAATTTGACGCTGACCCTTATATGCTTTGGCTACCGCAGCATCGAGGACTTTTTGGGTAGCAGGCCAGATGTCTATACCTGTGCCGTCGCCACGAATAAAGGGGATAATTGGATTGTCCGGTACGATTGGTTCACCATTTTTGAAGGTGATTTTTGCTCCGGCTGCGGGGGGGGTAATCTTTTCGTACATCGTTCACACACTCCTAATCGATACGCTGCTATTCAAAAAATCTTTATGTGGCAGGCTTGTATATTTTGCTATGTCTTTTGTTCGCCAAGCCATAAGGCACAGATTTTCCCCCTATTCCCCTTGTACATTATTTGGGGATTAAGTGTGAGATTTCAGTGAAGCGATCGCAATTTTGTACGATCAAAAATAGTAAACTACTTTTCGCTATCAGTGCTTCACTTTAGGGAATGCCCGATAGCTTACCGCTCTTTCACTGACCGTTAACACAAGAATGGCATGACAGACCCAATGATTTTATCAGGCCCTGCAAATGACATCGACTCCCTCCGACAACCGTTAATCGCTGGGTCTGAAAAAGTCCAACAGCAGATAATCCCACAATTAGCTGAGTTGGGTAATGAGGGATTAGACGTGTTGATGGAATTTTTACTGAAACGGCGTGAGAACCCAGCGACTTGGATTGATGGCAAAGCTTACCAAGTCCTTTACAGTTCTGATGCACCTCAAGCCAAAGAATTTTTGCGCTCCTGTTTTCCTGAAGGAATTGTACCTCTAAAATCAGAGTGCGGGATTAACTATAATTCTTTGCAACAGTTATTGGCTGTTCAAGACTTCCAAGCAGCCGATCGCGTCACCATCGAAAAAATGTGCGAACTATCAGGGCCAACGGCTGTACAACGAAAATGGTTGTACTTTACTGAGGTAGAAAATACCTCGGCTGTTGACTTGCAAACCATTAACAACCTCTGGTTAGTCCACTCCGAAGGTAAATTTGGTTTTTCAGTGCAGCGAGAAATCTGGTTAAGTTTGGGTAAAAATTGGGAGAATTTCTGGCCAAAAATTGGCTGGAAAGCAGGTAATACCTGGACGCGATACCCTAACGAGTTTACCTGGGATTTGAGTGCGCCTAAAGGTCACTTACCCCTTTCTAATCAACTTCGGGGAGTACGAGTTTTTGCTTCTTTACTTTCTCACCCAGCTTGGACAAAGTTATGAGTTAGAAGTTATTAGTTATGAGTTGAAGAGGTTTTTAATTTAAAACTCAAAACTCAAAACTTAAAATTCCTAACTCCTAACTTCTAACTATTAACTTTAATCAGATAATGGCAAACGTTCGTCTAGAAGATATTAAGCGTAGATTTAATAATGTCACCGCGATCGAGGACATTACCTTTGAAATTCCTGATGGCGAGTTTTGGGTTTTAGTCGGGCCATCGGGTTGTGGAAAGTCTACAATTTTGCGAACGATCGCTGGTTTAGAAACCGCTACATCTGGCAAACTTTTTATTGGCGATCGCTTGGTGAATAATATCCCAGCCAGACAACGAGATGTGGCGATGGTGTTCCAAAACTACGCTCTCTATCCTCACATGAGTGTGGCGCAAAACATCGGCTTCGGCTTGGAAATGCGGAAGGTTGACCGAAAAATCATTCAAGAACGGGTGATGAATGTGGCGCGATCGCTTTCTCTAGATCACTTGTTAGATCGTAAGCCCAAACAACTTTCTGGGGGACAGCAACAACGGGTAGCATTAGGAAGAGCGATCGCTCGTGAACCCCAAGTGTTTTTACTTGATGAACCTTTATCCAATTTAGATGCCCAACTGCGCGATGATACCAGGGCAGAATTGAAACAGTTACATCAAGAATTAGGCATTACAACAATTTACGTCACCCACGATCAAGTTGAAGCCATGACTTTGGCTGATAAAATTGTCGTGCTAAATCGCGGACGGATTCAACAAATTGGCGATCCCCAAACTATTTATGCAAGTCCTGCTAATCAAATGGTGGCAAGTTTTTTAGGCAGTCCACCAATGAATATTTTGCCTGCAATCTATCAAAATAACGGTTTTGATGTGAGTGGACAGTTATTAGCAATTCCAGCAGTTGTGAAAGAAAAATTGCAGTTGCGTCAGGGACATAGTTATGATTTGGGGATTCGTCCAGAGCATATAAAAATAAACACTGATTCAGAAAGGGCTGAACGTTCCGCTACCGCTAACAGTACTCAAAACTCAGGATTATTATCAGTCGAAGTTAAAGTTGTAGAACCTTTGGGAAGAGAAACTTTGATTCGTGCTGGTTTACCCGGTTCGGCGGTAATGCTGAATATTCAGGTAGGCGGTGATGTGCGTCTTCGTCCAGGCGATCGCCTTTCTCTACATCTCAATTTAAATCAGTTGTTTGTATTTGATCCTAAAACTGGGGACAGAATCTTATAAAGAGTTTCTTAAACTGCCATAAATAATCGCCAATTTATAATTTTTTGTAGCCAGAATCTAAGAAAATAAAAACTGCAATAGAGACTTCATGGATTAGCTGCAAAAACTTATATGACTATTAATCGACGCCATTTCTTGTTTTTACTTACATCAGGTGCTGGTGCTTTTGCATTAGACGCTTGTGCATTGGCAGAGAAATCTCCTACTGGAAACACTGCAACTCCCAACACAGCAGCAAATACAACACCTAATATAACAGCAAATACAACAGGAGCTATCCAACTACCGCCTTTGCCTTATGCCTACGAAGCACTGGAACCACATATCGATGCCAAAACGATGCAATTTCACCACGATAAACACCACGCAACTTATGTGAAAAACCTGAATGCAGCCTTAGAAAAACATCCAGAACTCAAAGGTAAAACTGTTGAAGAACTGTTGCAAAAACTTGACAATGTGCCACAAGATATTCGCAGAACAGTACGCAATAATGGCGGTGGTCATGTAAACCACTCAATGTTCTGGCAAATTATGAAGCCGAAAGGTGGGGGAGAACCCACAGGAAATATCGCCTCTGCAATTAATCAAAATTTTGGCTCTTTTGCAGCTTTTAAAAAACAGTTTAACGAAGCTGGTGCTGGCCGTTTTGGTAGTGGTTGGGTTTGGCTAGTGCGTAACAAAGGTGGCAAGTTGGAAGTGACAACTACAGCTAACCAAGATACTCCCTTAAGTGCAGGTAAATATCCCATCCTGGGTAATGACGTATGGGAACATGCATATTATCTCAATTACCAGAATCGCCGCGCCGATTATTTAGATGCTTGGTGGAACGTGGTTAATTGGGATGAGATTAACAAGCGGTTTGCAGCAGCAAGTAAACTTGCCTGAAACCAGACAATAATTTAGAGTTATGGGCGCTTAAAAACTGGCAACAGAAACAATATTCTGCTGCCATTTTTTTAGATGTGATAAGGTAATCGCCATTCATTTTTTCAGAATGATTCGCTTGTATAGGACTATGATTTGATTTCTGACAAAACTCACCCTAAACTCAAAAGACTGATTCCATATTTCCTACTCCCTACCTATTACACTTCGCGCAGCAAGTAGATAATTTCAAAAATAAAATATTGATTCCTATAGTAAGCAAAGCCACTGCATTGCATATTTTTAATTAAAAATTAACTAAAATTTACCAAAAATATTTCTTGTTTATGTATATGTTTTAGGTAGAGTTCGATAAATTCTTTACTACTGTTTCTCATGAAAATTCGTAAAATTTTGCTTGGATTGACAATTGGTGTACTTTCTACAGTCAGCATTTTGGATATCTGGAACATTCAAAAAGTAAAGGCTGACTCTGTAATTGATACCAATTCTGAACTGTCAGTTTGTAGAAAATTTGTCGCTGGTACATACCTTACGACAATTAAAGATGCTAGTGGAAAGTTTGCTTCACGTGCGCTGATCACTCTTACTGAAGAAGGCAACTTGATTACTAGTGACTCAAACCAAGGTGGTGTTACGGGTCAGTTTGATCCTTTTACCACTTCTCAGGGTACTTGGGCGTGTAATGGAAAGAAGGCGATTACAGGTCGGGCACTCAACTTTAGTCTTTCAAACAAGGGCGGTAGCGGTATTGCAAGAAATGATTATAGAGCGACTTTTAATCCAAGAACTCAAACGGTAGAAGGGACAATTGAGCTTCGTTTGTTTGCTCTACAAGGAAATCCACTACAAGGTAATGGACAAAATGGAGGTTCATTCTTCTTTACAGGTCAGCTTGTCACTGCTAGATAGGATGAGATCATTAACTCAATAAAGATAAGGATAAAGGCGGCATTGTCGATGTCGCCTATTAGTGAAAATTGGTAAACAGTCTACACATATTTTCGCACTCCTCCTTACAAAGGTTTTTGAGAAGGTACACCTATAGGACGGGGAAAATTAGCTGGTGTGTTTGTTACCTTACGTACATAAAGGCAATGACGGATGCTATTACTTAGAGGAGTAGTAAATTCTTCAATTAATTCAATCACACCACCTAGCTGGTTAACAGCATTTTGCAAAGCTGTGGTTTCTTCCTCTGTCCAATTACCACGATAAATTATAGCTAAACCTCCCTGTTTGAGCAGTGGTAGAGTATATTCTGCACAGACAGAAACTGCCCCTACAGCACGGATCAATGCAATATCATAAGCTAGTCGATGCTGGGGGTGCTGACCGATTTCTTCAGCCCTACCAACAAGAGTTTTGGCATTGCTAAGGGCAAGTTCAGTTAATATATTGTCGAGAAAAGTAATTTTTTTCCGAGTGGAATCGAGAAGAGTAATTGGGCAATTAGTTACAGTAATTGCTACGGGAACACCCGGAAAACCCGCACCTGTACCAATATCGATGAGAGCAGGGGAAGCAGGCGAGAAATTTGCTGATAACAGAGGTGCAATTCCTCGCAGAGAATCCCAGAGATGTTTTTCCCAAAACTCTTGGGGATCAACAATTCGAGTTAAATTTAGTTGGCGATTACCTTCTAGGATTAACTCATAAAGCTTTTGAAATTGCGCCTGCTGTTGAAGAGTTGGTTGCCAATTGAGAGTTTTCTGCCAGATTTCTGCCATTTCAGGCAATAGGTTTGTCATTTGTCATTTGTCATTTGTCATTTGTCATTTGTCATTTGTCATGGGGCATTGAGCATAGTTATTCTCCTTCTCTCCCTTCTCCCCATGCTCCCCTGCTCTCACACCGTTGGTAGAGGTTCTTTAACTTTGGATTCTAGTGACTTTGGGTCTACTGATTCTAGTTCACCGTGGTTGAGTGTCCAGCAACGGTCTGCGATCGCTAACAGATCCCCAGCATCATGTGTCACAATTAACAATGTCCAGTCTTGTTTGAGTTTCGCTAATAAATTTACAAGTTGCCGACGCATTGACCAATCTAAACCAGCTGTGGGTTCATCCAATAACAGTAAATTTGGTTGGCGAATTAATTGGACTGCCAAAGCTAAACGTCGTTGCTGACCACCACTCAAAGCATGAGGCGCAGCGGAAAGCGATAAATGCTCTAATCCCACCTCACTTAGGGCCTGTCTAACTCGTTCTGACCCTAACTCAGGATGTCCTAAACGTAATTCTTCTAAAATTGAACCACCGCAAAAGTGCCGCTCTGGAAACTGAAATACTAACCCAGCTAATTGTTGTAGCTGTTCGGCTATCAGTTCTTGTTCCCGCCAGAAGAGAGCGCCAGTAGTGGGTTCGGCTAGTCCCGACAAAATTTCTAGTAAGGTACTTTTACCGGAACCACTCGGACCAATAATCAGACCTAGCTGCTGAGGTGCTAATTCTAAATTGATCGATTTGAGAATTGCTGTTGGGCACGCTGTGGGATGATAATTTACGTTTCGGAGATAAAGCATTTGTTAAGATTACCAAAAAGTCAGCAAATTAGTAATTAGTTACACTGAGAGTGTCTGCAAAATTCTAGAAAAAATTTACAGCGCATTACCTGGATTAACACCTTAATTTAGCAGCAAGAATTATCCACTTTTTCTCCATTGTGGCAGACTAGCCTGAAATAATGGCTAGAGCAAGCCTGGAAACATGGAAAGATTACCAATATATAAAAAATTTTGGTTGAAGCAAAGGCAAGTTGAAATTAACCATTTTTGCATTCTAAGTAACACATACAACTATTTCAACCGCAATTATTCTGAGGGTTAAAATGACTAAAAGGTTTTCTTTGCCTCAATTAGTAGTGTCTGCTCAACTCACTACCTTTGCTCAGACTGCTTTTGCAGCTGTGTTCGCACTTAGTATCTGGGTAAATCCCTCCCTGGCTGGCGATCCGTTTCGCGATCGCGAACCTCATCAAATTGGCGACCAAACAGAAGCAGCTTTTAAAGCAATTTTTCAACAGGGCAACTATCCAGCAGCACAGCGTTATCTGGAACAAGCAATATCTAAAGAACCAAATGAACCTCTAGCTTATGCTATGAAGGCATCTTTGGCATACGGAAATAAGGATTGGGCTAAACTTGACACATACAGTCAGAAAACTCTAGAAACAGGACAAAAACTGATTCCTAGCGATCCATTGCGTGGTAATTTATACACTGCTGTTGGTCATTTTTTAGAAGGTGCAGTAGTTATTACCCGTGAAGGTACAGTCAACGGTGTACCCCAAGCCTTAGGTCGGCTGCGACAAGTTTATGAATATTTAGACAAAGCCGAAGCAATTTCCGCCAACGATCCAGAACTGAATTTAATCAAGGGTTATATGGATTTATTATTGGCGGTTAATTTGCCTTTTGCTAGCCCAGATCAGGCAATTGGACGCTTAGAAAAAAATGCTGCTCCTGGGTATCTGGTGGATCGGGGTATTGCTCTTGCTTACCGGGATTTAAAACGGTATCCACAGGCACTAGAATATGTCAACCGAGCGATTAAAACCACATCAGATAATCCAGAAATTTATTATCTCAAAGCCCAAATCCTTAAACAATTGGGGCAAAAAGAAAAAAACCCGCAAATAATCCAGGAAGCGATCGCTAATTTTGATAAAGCATTGACTAAAAAATCTCAACTCCCAGGCGATTTAGTCAAACAAATTGAGCGCGAACGCAGAAGTGCTGTTAGCTTGAAGAATCCTTAACACCCATTCCCCACTCCCGTTCGGCTACGCTACCTCGGCTCCGGTTCCATCGAGCGACTTGCACTGAGTTTCGACTACGCTCAACTACCGCGGCGTCGAAGTGAGTCGAGATGCTCGGCACAAGTCACGGCAAGCCCACTCCCTACTTTGATATGCTTATTTGCAGAAGAGTACTTGAGATATTAGACCAAAATGGAGATTCAGTTCCGCGAAATTAATCCTTTTGATATGTGGATTTGGCTGAAATTCAGCACAAATCCTTCTGCGCGTGAAAAGCAGTATGTAGAAGAAGTTTTCAATTCCTGGTTTTATTTAGGTAAATTGGGTGCATTTAATGCAGAAAATCTCCAGGTGCAGGACACTGGACTCGATATCAGCTACATGAATTATGATGAACAAGGCTATGACAAAAGCTTGCTAGCACTGATGCACAACATCGGTGAGTTTGAATATGAGGGACAGTGGGGACGTTGTTGGTTTGACTTAGGAACCAGTGATGCGATCGCATTGGATATTTTAATCAACGCTCTCACACAGCTAAGTCAGGAATATGTGACCATTGAAGAATTGTATATCGGTGGCGAAAATCCAGATTGGCCTATTGAGGATAGTGAAAGTCGTCCTCAGTCTATTTACGATAATTAGTTATAAAAATGAGTAAAGCAGGTGAAATTAGGGTAATAGCATTGGGGCTAATTCGGAATGGCGATCGCATATTTCTTTCTGAAGGTTACGACCCCGTAAAACAAGAAACATTTTATCGTGCTTTAGGCGGTGGTGTTGATTTTGGTGAAACCAGCCACGCCGCCTTAAAACGGGAATTTCAAGAGGAAATTCAGGCAGAGTTAACGAATATTAAATATTTAGGTTGTATAGAGAACCTATTTACATTTAATGGTAGGCAAGGTCATGAAATCATTCAGCTTTATCAATGTGACTTTGCTGATTCAAAATTTTATCAACTGGAAAGTTTAGTTTTTTCCGAATCACCACATCATAAACATAGAGCGTTATGGATAGATATCTCTCGCTTGAAATCTGGGGAATTCAGATTAGTACCTGAAGTCTTTTTTGAATATTTATAAATTATCTGGAAATCGCACTCAACAAAGACACAATATACTGATTGAGACCAACGCCTTCCCGCTCAGAAGTCTCAGCTAAACGTCGATGTAAAGATTTTGGCATCTATAGTAAGTCAGTAAGTTCATTGGCAGGTAAATTTTTTAGTTTAGCGATAGGTGATAGATTTGCGTCTACCCAGATCATCATGCTACTAACACTGGATGATTAAGCTTACGCGATGCGTATAGAAATGCCGATCTTGAGATCATCGACCTCAAGATGGGCATTTCTTCCAAGATTTGTTCAGCACTAAGTCCAGATGCAAACAAGTCCAGTACATCTGACACCCGAATTCTCATATACCGAATACATGGGCGACCACCACATTGTTTGGGATTAACTGTAATTCTTCTAAGTAAGTCTGACATAGGTTTGTTTTCACTTGATAACTAATCTTTTTCTACCACTCAAACAATAGCCGCTTCTGGAATCGCACCTTGCATTCTCCCGAAAGCATCAATCAAATTCTGCAATTGTTGATCTGCTTTAAAAACTCCTAATCCGCGCACCGTCACTTTCCCCGGAGAATAGACAAACCGCGTCTTGAGATTGTCTGGTAAATTTGCCGCCAACAAATTCCAAGCGGGTTCTTCCATCGGCGTTTCTAAAACGACGTGCTGCTTATTTTCTGGTTTAATACGGCTAAATCCGAGTTTTTTCGCTAACTGTTTGAGTTCCATAACTCGCAAAAGTTGATTTGCAGAGACTGGTAAAGTACCATAGCGATCGCTCCACTCGGCTGCAATCTGCTTTAATTCTGATTTAGATTTAGCTGTCGCCACCGCCCGATAAGCGCTCATCTTTTGATCCAAATCGGTGATATAATCTGCTGGGATAAACGCCGTCAGATTAAGGTCAATCTGGGTATCCTCCACTTTCGGAATTTCTTGTCCTCGGATTTCCCGAATTGCTTCTTCTAGCATTTCCATGTATAAATCGAAACCGATGGCATCCATTTGACCGGATTGTTCTGCACCTAGCAAGTTACCCACGCCTCTGATTTCCATGTCGCGCATCGCTAGTTGATATCCAGAACCTAACTGAGTAAATTCCTGAATCGCTCGTAATCGTTGCCGTGCCGCATCAGATAATGCCCGTTGCTTCGGATAAAATAACCAAGCATGAGCTTGTATCCCTGCACGTCCCACACGACCGCGTAACTGGTAAAGCTGTGCCAATCCAAAGCGATGAGCATCTTCAATCAAAATTGTGTTGACTCGCGGAATATCTAAGCCAGATTCAATAATTGTCGTACAAACAAGGATGTCTGCGTCGCCATTACTGAAAGTGAGCATGGTTGATTCTAACTCGCTTTCATCCATTTGACCGTGAGCGATCGCAAACCTAGCTCCCGGTAAAACTTCTCGTAAATTGGCTGTTGTCTCTTCAATTCCGTCTACTCGTGGAACTACATAGAAAACCTGTCCACCTCTGTCTAATTCTTGACGAATTGCAGTGCGGATACTTTCGGAATTTATTGGTGATAGATGGGTTTTAATTGGGCGTCTGGTTGGGGGTGGCGTGGTAATCAAACTCATTTCCCGAATTCCCGACAAGGACATATACAAGGTACGAGGAATTGGAGTGGCGGAGAGGGTAAGCACATCAACCTGAGTTTTCAAGCTTTTAATTTTCTCTTTCTGGTTTACCCCAAATCGCTGTTCTTCATCCACCACCAACAATCCTAAATCCTTGAATGATACACCTTTACCTAAAAGTTGGTGTGTACCAACTACTACATCTAACTCACCCGTTGCTAATCGTTTTTGAATCTCGCGGCGTTCTTCAGCAGACCGAAAACGGTTGAGCAAACCGACATTTACCGGGTACGGTGCAAAACGTTCTTTGAGTGTATGGTAATGTTGCTGTGTTAAAATAGTCGTTGGCGCAAGGAGTGCCACTTGTTTACCGGCGGTGACTGCTTTAAAAACAGCACGAATCGCCACTTCCGTCTTTCCAAAACCGACATCGCCACAAACTAAGCGATCCATTGGGCGATCGCTCTCCATGTCGCGTTTTACATCTTGTACAGCTTTGAGTTGATCCGTTGTGGGTTGGTAGGGGAAAGAATCTTCCAATTCCTCCTGCCAAGGCATATCACCCGGAAAGCTAAAACCTTGTTGTTGCGATCGCGCTGCATACAGTTTCAACAAGTCCACCGCCAATTTTTTAATTGCTTTGCGGACTTTATTCTTGGTATTTTCCCAAGCTTTACCAGTCATCCTATTGAGTTCTGGTGCTTTATCTCCTGCGGCGCGGAACCGCGATAAAGCACCTACTTGATCGGCTGCAACTCTGAGTAACCCATCAGCATACTGCACTACCAAATAATCACGGGTTTCGTTATTAATCGTCAAACTTTCCAGCTTGACAAATTTACCAACACCATGATTTCTATGAACTACATAATCACCTGGACGTAGCTTATTAGGATCGACTTGTTTAGAAGTAGCTTTGTGGCGCTTGCGGATATAGCCGGGAGTCGCCAAGGAATGCTGCCCAAAAAATTCCCGATCTGTGACAATTACTAATCGGTACGTAGGCAGGATAAAACCTTCTAGTTCCGCAAGCCCAGAATATTTTAGAGCTATGGGAATATGGTTGATTTGCAGCTTATCTATTGCTTGGTAGTCGCGAGGATTGGGGATAAACTGAGCCGGACAATCATGTTCTTGCAACAGTGAGACAGAACGGGAAGGTTGAGCAGAAAGCAGCCAGATCGAGAAATTACGATCGCGTTCTTGGCGGATGGTTTCAGCTAGTTTAGCAAACTGGTGTGGCGTGGCTGGAACAGGACGGCTGGCAAGATTAATCCCACTATTTTCCTCTGATAGTTCCGATAAATATAATGTTTTAAATTTGGCAACATCAGCCAAACACTCATCAAACGAACGGTGAATTTTCGGCAATGTTAGGGGAGTAGATTCTTCCCCATGCCCCATGTCCACTGCCCTATGCCCAATTCCCCATTGTTCTTGAGCATTTTCTACCCAGCGATCGCTATGAGCATGACACTGTTCTGGCTCATCAATGGCAATCAAGGTATTTTCTGCTAAGTAGTTTAGCAGAGATGCTGGTTGCTCGAATGCTAACCCCAAAAAGCGACGGCTACCCTCAATCAGTGATGAGTGCTGAGTGCTGGGTGCTGAGTTAAATTCTGACTCAGCACTCAGCACTCGGAACTGGGCACTATTTTTCAGTGCAGCCATCACGATGGGAGTAAAGCTAGTGGGGGTAAGAATTAACTGGTCAACTTTGTCGAGGGCAGAACGTTGGGTTGCTGGGTCAAATTCTCGCATTTGCTCGATTTCATCACCAAACCATTCCAACCTGACTGGAAATTCAGAAGAAACCGGGAACACATCAACAATATCGCCCCGGCGACTCCATTGCCCTTCCATTTCCACCAAAGGAACTCTTTCGTACCCCAAAATAGTTATTTTCTCACTGAAGCTATTCAGGTCTAATTCCATCCCTTTTTTCAGGGTAAGACAGAATTGCCCAAAAGCTTCTGGCGGAGGTAAATGAGGTTGCAACGCCCCTTGAGTAGCCACAATCGCCATCTTGGGTAATTGAGAATTAGGATTTGGGATCTGGTTTTCTTCCCCATGCCCTATGCCCCATGCCCCATGCCCTATTCCCAAATCTGCCAATACCTGCATTTGCCCCCAACTCATTTCAGTTTCCGGGTCAAAAGGTTCGTAGGGAGAAGCCTCGGAGGTAGGGTAAAAATGTACTGTTTGCCATCCCATTGCCTCCAGTTGTGCGTAAACGCGTCCAGCTTCTTCCAGAGTGGCGCAAACCACAAACAAATCCTTGCCCTGAGACTGCGCTAATGCCGAAGCTACTAGAGTCTTGGGCAGCCTGGGAACGCCATTTAACCGCAATTCTTGTTGTCGATTCAGCTTAGAAATAAATTCAGTGGTGAGCGGCGATCGGCCTAAGGCACGCACAATAGAAGAAAATGACATAAGTACTACTAGCGATGGGAGTCTTTGTGGGTCAGCAAATCTTGAGGCAGTTTATGTCAACTATTTTAAAAGTGTTAACAGCTTTCTTATTCCTTCAGTGGAAGAATAATCCACAGTGACTAATAAACTTAAGAACTATAACTACTACTTTGTATATAGTCAAAGTATTTATCGAAGCACCTTTAATACTAGATACTAGGGATTGAGCTACGTTCGCTCTGATAAGCGGCAATTTTAAACATGTCCTCCATCACTTTTGAAATTTTAATCATTTTGGTGCTAATTATTGCCAATGGCGTGTTTTCTATGTCTGAGATGGCGATTGTCTCGGCACGGAAAGTAAGGTTACAGCAGCTTGCCAATCAAGGAGATGCCAAGGCAATGGCAGCATTGAAATTAGCGGAGTCTCCAAATCATTTCCTGTCAACTGTTCAAGTGGGTATTTCCCTGATCGGTATCCTAACTGGTGCTTTTGGAGGAGCAACAATTGCCAACCGACTGGCAGTTTATGTAAAACTTGTACCTTTGTTAGCACCTTATAGTGAACCGATATCTTTTGGAGTAGTGGTTTTGATCATTACCTATTTGTCACTGATTGTTGGCGAATTAGTACCAAAGCGTCTGGCATTAAACAACCCAGAAAGAATTGCATCGACTGTAGCTATTCCAATGCGTGCTTTATCGGCGATCGCTTCGCCAATGGTATATCTATTAAGTGCTTCTACTGATTTGATCCTGCGAGTGCTGGGAATTACAGCTTCTACTGAGCCGCAAGTCACCGAAGAAGAAATTAAAATCTTAATCGAGCAAGGCACAGAGGCGGGAACCTTTGAGGAAGCTGAACAGGATATGGTAGAGCGGGTTTTTCGTTTAGGCGATCGCCCTGTAAGCTACTTGATGACACCCCGTCCTGATATTGTTTGGCTAGACTTAGACGACTCTGCCGAAGAAAATCGCCAAAAAATGGTTGATAGTGCTTATTCTCGGTATCCAGTTTGTCAGGGGGGACTTGACAATGTGCTGGGTGTTATCCCTGTCACCGATTTATTAGCCAGGAGTTTCCGAGGGGAACCACTAGATTTAACGATCGGATTACGACAGCCTGTATTTGTGCCAGAAAGCACCCGTGGTTTGAAAGTTTTGGAGTTGTTCAAGCAAACTATCACTCACATGGCGTTGGTAGTGGATGAATACGGCGTAATTCAAGGATTGGTTACTCTCAACGACATCATGAGTGAAATCGTGGGTGACGTTCCTTCAACGGATGGACAGGATCAACCACAAGCTGTACAACGCGAAGATGGTTCCTGGCTTTTGGATGGGATGTTGCCTGTAGAGGAGTTTTTGGAACTTTTTGGTATGGAAGAGTGGGAATCTGAGGAACGCGGCAGTTATCAAACATTAGGCGGTTTTGTGATTACCCATTTAGGTCGTATTCCTGCCGCAGCAGATCATTTTGAATGGCAAAGTATGCGAATTGAAGTAATGGATATGGATGGTAATCGCGTTGATAAGGTGCTAGTCGTACCGAAGGCAGTTAAATCAGCAGATACGAAAAAAGCTGAGTAGTATGGGGCATAGTAGTTCCGAGTTCCGAGTTCCGAGTTCCGAGTTCCGAGTTCCGAGTTCCGAGTTCTGAGTAAATATTAAGTGAGATTTCCCACTCAGCACTCAGCACTCAGCACTCAGCACTCAGCACTCAGCACTCAGCACTCAGCACTCAGCACTCTTGAAGGGCATTGGGCATTGATAATTATTGTTTACTATTTCCCATACCCCATAATAGCCAATGCCCTATTTATGCAATTTATCAAGTGCGAGATAGACGTTTTACTTCTTCACCCGCTAACAAATGATGAGCTTGTTCCAAAAGTTGGGGGATTTTATTGGCGTAGGGATGATGGGCGAGACATTGCCGCAAGTCTAATTCATCTAGCCGGTCGGCTTTGTTGCCGGGAAACCAGTGGCCGCCATTGCCAAGCAGGTTGTAGCGCATTTTAGCGTAGTCTACTAAGTCGTAGGCGATCGCTAAATTCCGCAGCCACAAAATCACCCGAATATTTACTTCACCAGGGGTTTCGTCAAAGGTTGGTAGATTTGTTTCCCAGGATTTTACCCAATCTTCTCCCAAAGTAGCGATCGCTTCTTCTTCCAATCTTGCTAAAATTGGCGGCAAAATTTCTGATGCTCGATCTATTAATTCTAAAGTCTTCAGATGTTCATCAAAATCTTGAGGTTTTGCTGCTCCCAAGCTCAGGGTATGTACCTCTTGATGACTTAAACAAAACAAATCATTAAACACCATTGGACTCAACGGGGCGCAAAGATTTACTAATTTTTGGGGAGGCTCATACAACAAACCTCCTTTATTAGATGGGCTAATAATAAACACCCCCATATCGTGGCGTTTAGCTGCTTCGATTGCCGCCCAATTCCATTGATTAATGTAGTACCAGTGCAGGTTCACGTAATCAAATTGATTGGTATTAATTGTCTGCACAATCATATCTGTCGAGCCATGTGTCGAAAAGCCAATAAATCTAACTTTTCCCTCTGCTCGCAACTGCTGTGCTACTTCCAAACAGCCGCCAGGACGGATGCTTTCATCTAACGACTCAGGATGATTAATGCCGTGCAACCCTAAAAGATCAACATAATCTAACTGGAGATTTTTCAATGATTGTTCAAACGTCTCCCGAAATTCTTTCGCATCTGCCTTTGGATTGATTTTTGTCTGAACAATCAACTTTTCGCGGGGAAACTTGGGCAATATTCTCCCCAATTGCATTTCAGAAGTGCCATAACCACGGGCAGTTTCAATATGATTAATCCCAACTTCGACTGCCCTTTTAATAGTCGCTTCCAGATTTGCCTGGTTATCAGCAGGAATTTCATGATTGGGAACATCCTCCCATTTGAACTGATATCTCATGCCACCGCAGGAAAACACTGGCATCTGTAATTCTGTGCGTCCAAATCTTCTATATAGCATCAGTGGATTGTGGATTGCTTACCAACTTAAAATCTAACAACGATAGTCATTCCAGCTTTTAGTGCCACAATCATTCCCTCTGTTCAATATGTGACACTAGCAATATTCATCGCATTCTTAAATCGGTCAGGTCTTTTGGTTATTGGATTTTTACCTACCAATATTCCAGTTCCACAGAATAATTATCTCATCCTAGTAGTCTGTCAGGGTTGAAACGAGGGATAGAGTCGTTTAAGCTTAATGCGTGCATCATAGGACAATTCTGCCGCACGCATTCTAGTACTTCAGATGATGTCGCTTCTGGTTGAGGGCTTTTTCTTGCCATTCATACACCACATATTCTCTGCGTTCTCTAGTTTACTTGAATATCTCAAATTCTCTAGCAAACTTTGCCACTCTAGTTTTTTTAAGTTGGTTAACTGTCGAAATTCTCGACACTTTATTACCTGAGCATGTTTATTGAACTAATCCTAGAGTTATCAAAAAACCTGTATCAAAGTTCTGCTTAAAAAAGCCTCAACATCGAGGTATTAGTACTAAAATGAATCCTCCTGTTTTTCTTGTTATTAGCACTGCGTAGTCCTAACTGAACCGTATTGGGCTATAATTAGGCGATTTTTATAGGTTAGCACTTTTTCAACTTCTCCCGAAACCACTCAAATGAGAAAAGTTCCTCGTCTTTTATTCGAGCGTTTGAGAGATATTGCCGTTTACGCTACTTGATTGAATCAAAATGGATAAAGTCGAGCTTAGACCGTTAGAGAGATAAAAATCAACAGCAAATATATTAACAATAAATAAACAGTAGCAAGACTAACATTTTACTATTTTGGTGGGTATGGATACAATAGTGGAACTGTGCAGCACGCAGGGTTGGACAGCACAGCTTGTCATCGCTCAAGAATTTACAGCTTCAGAAGATGCTGCGCTTTTCTTCTCAGGCACTCAAGGTTTTTTAGCCTTGATAGCTGGACTGTTGCTGGCCTTTGCCTTTCAGCTGCTACTAGCAAACTTTTTCATTGCCTTGGGAATTTCATACTCCACTCCTGAGCATGAATTAGATACTAACAGCCAAGCATTGACGGACGATAAGATTAATCAAGTTGGGATAATAGTTGGGTTGCGAACGTTAGGAACTGTAAGCATTACATTATTTCTTGCTTGTTTTCTAGCGGTGAAACTTTGCCCATTACATGACCCGCTATTGGCAGCAATTATTGGTCTGCTCATTTGGGCAGCCTACTTCTTTTTACTGGTATGGGTCAGTGCTACTACGGTAGGCTCGGTACTTAGTTCTGTTTTAGATCGGGCAACTTCTGGCTTGCAAGGCATTATCGGTACAGCAACTATAGCCTTTGGTGCGAAGACGATCGGCGATCGCGTTGTTTCCACAGCAGATGCAGCGGCAGCCGCAGTTCGTAACGAACTGGGTTCAGCGATAGATCGAACCAGTATCCGCAAGGCAATAGACAATTATTTAAACCAGCTACAACTATCTCAGCAAGAGCGACTAGAAATTGAAGATGAGTTTGAAAAATTAGTCGCCCAACCAGAAATGCAATCTCTCAGTAAGGAGAATTACTTACGCAATATCGGCCGTAAAACCTTTGTGGATATAGTCGATAGTCGCACAGATTTTTCAAAACAAGACATTAATTGGTTTGTAGACTCTTTTGAAGGCTTTTGGCAGCAAATTTGGGGTCAGCAACCCCAGAAAGTGCAAACTAATGGATTGCCGATCGCTCTAAAGTCTGGCGAACCAGAAGAGCTAAAGCGCGAGCAACTAAGTGCCAAGCTAGAGCAATTTATTAACCAAATTAGCCAGCAGCAAGCTAGACAGCAAGCGGAAGCTACCCAAAAGGTGGCAGAAACTGCTGCTTGGTGGCTGTTTAGCACGGCTTTTTTCTCTGCTGCTGCTGCTGCGAGTGCTGCTGCAATTAGTATAGGTGTTTAATTTTCTCCAACCAAGCTAATTGAAACGTATACACCAGCCCTGAGCGATTTTGCCATTCGTGGTAAACAGTTTCTAGTAGCACCACAGCAACAAAACCAGCAGCAGTCAACAATAGAATCCGTTGCCATTTAAATTTTGGACTATTTTGCATTGTGGTTTTTCATTTTAATTCTTTGCAGACTGAGACTGCGCCTGAGTTAAGCAATTTCTCAATTTTTCAGCTAACACTTGTACATGAGGTTCTTTAAGTATGTCAAGGTGAGATCCGGGAATGTAATGGATATCTAATCCTCCAACTACTACCTCGTCCCAGCCGAATTGAGGAGCGTATTCTATGCCTATAGCTTCATCCCGATTTTTATCCTCTGTCCGCAAAAGAATAGCTCGACCAAGATAAGGTGAAAAAGTATAGTCACTAAGGGCTTGAGTGTTAGTATCTATAATCTTTAAATGCTTGTCAGTTTCAGGTACATGAAGTACGTCTTCCAAGTAACGGTTATATGTATTTTGCAGTTCTTGTTTACGCCAATAACTCCATCTCACAATCTTTTGCCAAAGGTAGTTAGGCCCTTGTTGAACAATGTTATTTAAATGCAAAAAAACTCGCTTGAGAAATGGCGACTGCCAGCTATAACCTAGACGACAACTATCAAGCATAACTAAAATGCCGACTTGTTCGCCTTGCTCTTGGAGTTGCCGAGCCATCTCAAAGGCAACTGTACCCCCAAAAGAATAACCACCGAGAAAATAAGGGCCATGAGGTTGAAGGGTCTGAATTTCTTGAATGTAGTGCGCTGCCATATCTTCAATGCGGGTATGGAGAGGGTATTTTTCATCTAGCCCTCGTGGTTGTAATCCGTAAAATGGTTGTTCTGTCCCCAGATGTAATGCCAATTCACGGAAACATAAGACTTCTCCACCCAGCCCGTGAATACAGAAGAAAGGTGGCTTGGAACCGTTGGGTTGAATTTCTACCAAGGATGACCAGCTAGATTTTGACTGATTTAAGGTATTTACTAAAACCGAGTCTGTTGTTAAATCTTCTTTTTGGTAGATTATTTTGGCTAGAGCCTCTACAGTCCCTGACTGGAAAAGAATGGCAAGTGGCAGGTTTTTACTAAATGTCTTTTCAATTTGCCAAAACAGTTTTACTGCTAGGATAGAATGTCCTCCTAGCTCGAAAAAGTTATCCCTAACACCAATGGGTTGGACACCTAAAATTTGTTCCCAAATCTGGGTTAACTGGCGTTCCACTTCATTGCGGGGAGCAACAAAGCTGGCTTCTGGCTCTTGCCTTGATAAGTCTGGTGCTGGTAGAGCGCGACGGTCTACCTTGCCGTTGGGGGTTAAGGGCATGGTATCCAGCAAGACAAAAGCCGAAGGTACCATGTACTGTGGCAATTTTGTCGAGAGGAAGCCCCGGATATCAGTAATTGTAATTACTGAGTCTTGATTTGGTATAATGTAAGCCACCAAACGTCGATCGCCAGGAACATCTTCACGGGCAATCACTACAGTCTGGAGTACATCTGGGTGTTGGGCTAACACCGTTTCAATTTCCCCTGGCTCAATGCGTATCCCCCGGATTTTGACTTGATGATCTTGGCGGCCGAGAATTTCTAAAGAGCCATCTGGACGATAGCATCCGCGATCGCCTGTATAATAAAGCCAATCCTGGCGATCGTTCCGAAAAGGATTCTTGACAAACCGAGAACGGTTTTCTTGCTGGGCATTGATGTAGCCCAAACTGCGGAATGGAGTTCGGATTACAATTTCGCCTGGTTCACCGATACCGCATGGTTGGTGATTTGGTGTGAAAACCAGTGCTTGGGTTTGCGGCAGCGGCAATCCTACTGGCTGTACACCAGGGCTACACTCAACAGGTACTTGGTAATAACATTTCGCCAAGGTTGTCTCTGTCGGCCCGTAGAGATTAACTATTTCACCAGATTCGGGAAAAGCATCCCGCCAGCGAACTACAAGTGTTTCTTTCAGAGGTTCTCCAGCCAAGAATAACCAGCGTAAGTTACGTAAAGAGACTCCTGACGGCACATTCGCTAACCATAATTGCGCCAGTGAAGGAACTGTATGCAGTACAGAAATTTGCTCATTTTCCAAATAACGTAGAATTCTCGTTGGTTCTAAGTTATCCTCTTCTTCTGGCAAACAGAGGGTTGCACCACTAGTTAAAGGTAAGAAAATATCTCTAAGAACGACATCAAAAGAAAGACCAGTTAATTGGGCAACGCGGTCTTGCTGATTAATTTCAAAGGTCTGTCGTTGCCAGTTCAGAAAATGCGCCAACCCTTTATGACATCCCAGCACCCCTTTGGGTACACCAGTAGTGCCGGAAGTAAAGAAAATATAAGCTGCATCGTCGGCAGTTATGTCAGGTAGATTTACTGTTTCAATACTATTTTGGGAATTTATGGCTTCTCCTGTATCTGGGTTGACACAGATGCTAGTTAAAGACTCCCCTATCTTTTCGTCTTTTGGATGGTGACCATCAATATATAATATGTATTTAGCTTTAGCTTCCTGTAGCATCAGCCGCTGGCGTTGCCTGGGAAGTTTCGGATCGAGGGTGAGTAACACACCGCCACTCAAGAGTACGCCAAGCATACTGGCAATTAGCCCAAAGCTTCGTGTACCATACACGGCTACGACATCTCCCTGCTCTACTCCGTGAGATAATATAACCCGTGCTATGGTTTGAGCTATTTTGCCCAACTCCTCATAATTCCAAGTACGAAATCCTTGACGAAGTGATGAATGTTCTGGGGTACGATGTACCCAAGAGGTAAACATTGTTGTCGTCAATTCATACTGTGGTTCTGGCAAAACCGCTCTTAGCTCTGGCAGCAAAGGTCGTGCTTCTGGTGTCACCAATGAATACAAACTAATCTGTCTCTCTGGAGCAGCAACAATTTGATTTAGCAAGTGATGGAATTGATGAAGCATTTCCATCATCCGTTCTGAAGTAAACAAATCGGTGTTGTAGACTAAATCAAGTTGGATTCCTTGATTTTGTTCTGTAACGTAAAGGGTTAAGTCGAACTTAGAAGCTGTTTCTAGGATCGAGACTGGTTCGATAGCCACTCCAGGTAGTTCCAGTTGGATGTCCCTTAAGTTGAGCATATTAAACCACACTTGAAATAGTGGGTTGCGACTGGTATCTCGCTCTGGTTGCAGTTCTTCTACCAGTTTCTCAAAGGGCATATCTTGATGGGCATAAGCAGCTAATGCCATCTGGCGAACTCGATTTAGCACTAAACGAAAACTGGGGTTGTCGGCAAAATCAGTCCGTAAAACAACGGTGTTAATAAAAAATCCAATTAACTCTTCAATCTCAGAACGGTTACGTCCGGCAATGGGAGAACCGATAAGAATGTCTTCTTGCCCAGTGTAGCGGTGCAGTATTGTCCCAAAAGCTGCCAGCAATGTCATGAATAGAGTGACACCCTCCTGATGTGAGAGTTCTGTCAGTGATGCACTCAAAGTCGGCGGTAGCATCAGAGATTGGGATGCCCCTTGGTAAGTTTGTACTGGTGGCCGTGGTTGGTCGGTAGGCAATTCCAGTACAGTATTAGCACCTGCTAATTGGGTTTTCCAATAGTTAATTTGCTTGGAAAGTACTTCACCTGATAGCCATTGGTGCTGCCACACAGCAAAATCCGCATACTGAATGGGTAATTTTGCTAATGGGGAAGGCTTACTACTCAAAAAGGCTTCATAAAGCGCTATTAACTGCTGCCAAAGAATACCAATTGACCAACCATCTGAGGCGATGTGGTGCATCATTAACAAGAGTATATGCTCCTGCTCGTCTACTTGGAGCAAAGTAGCACGTAGCATTAAGTCAGATTCTAAGTTAAAGGGGTGTTGCACCTCTTGATTTAGGAGAAATTCTACTTGGTCTTTTGTTACCTGAATAATTTTGAGTTCCACTGGCCGAGGCGTGCCAATTACTTGTATGGGACTACCATCAAGTGATGTAACAAAGTTGGTTCGTAATGCCTCATGATGGACGACGATCGCATCTAATGACTGTTGCAATAAACCCAGGTTTAACTTACCCGTTAAGCGCTGTGCATTGGAGACTATATATGCTGCGCTGTTCGGTTCCAACTGCTCCAAAAACCAGACTCGCTGTTGGGCAAAGGATAAAGGTGCCGATTGCCGATTCGCTATTTGGGGAATAGTCTGATTTTGGGGATCATTTTCTGGAGTTTGGTTTTGGGCAATCGCTTGAGCTAAAGTAGCGATCGTGGGATTCTCAAATAAGAGTTGCAACGGTATTTCTATTTGAAAAGCTTGGCGAACTCTAGACATCACTTGAGTGGCCAGCAGTGAATGCCCTCCCAATTCAAAAAAATTGTCGTGGATGCCTACTTGTTCCAGACGCAAAACTTTCGCCCAAATGTCAGCTAAAACCTCTTCTGTCGAATTCTGAGGTGGAACAAAGTTAGTTGACAGCTTAATATCAGATGTATCCGGTGCAGGTAAGGCACGGCGGTCTATTTTACCGTTGGGATTTAATGGCAGAGTGTCCAAAAATACAAAGAAACTAGGCACCATGTATTCAGGCAACCGAGGTTCCAAAAAGCGACGCAATTCAGCCTGACTAGGAATTTGCTCTGGACTGGCAACAATATATGCCACGAGTCGCTTGTCCCCAGGCACATCCTCTCTGGCTATGACTAAAGTCTGCGTCAGTGACGGATGTTGAGCTAGTATGGCTTCAATTTCTCCTAATTCAATTCGGAAGCCACGTATTTTAACTTGGTAGTCAATCCGACCAAGGAACTCGATATTACCATCGCTCAAATAACGTGCCAAGTCCCCAGTTTTGTAAAGGCGGGCCCCAGGTTCAGAGCTAAAAGGGTTGAAAATAAACTTCTCTGTGGTCAATTCTGGACGGTTCAGATAGCCTCGCGCTAGACCAATACCGCCAATGTGCAGTTCACCTGATTCACCAACAGGCACTGGCTGCAAATTTTCATTGAGGATGTGAATCTCTGCATTGGTAATTGGACGACCAATGGGTGCAATAGCATAATTAGTGCCCCGTTGGCAACTCCAGAAAGTAGTATCAATTGAAGCTTCTGTCGGGCCATAGCAATTATGTAAAACATTGTCCAAATTCAGTTGGACAAAGAAGCGTTCTATAAGTTCGCCAGGTAAAGCTTCACCACCGCAGGTAATGTGTTTGATAAATCGGCAATTCTCAATTCCCTTCTCTTCCAACAAGACACGCAGTATGGAAGGTACTAAAGCCAGAACTGTGATTTGCTGCTCAGTAATTACCTTCACAAGGTAGGCTGTATCTTGATGTCCACCAGGGCAAGCTATGAACAATTGCCCCCCAAAGCACAATGGCCAGAATATCTGCCACACTGAGGGGTCGAAGCTAAAAGAAATAGTTAGTAAAACTTTGTCTGCGTGAGTTAATCCAAAAGTTGTTTGCTTCCAGTGGAGTTGATTGCAGATACCACGGTGAGGGATCGTTACACCCTTAGGCTGTCCTGTAGAACCAGATGTGTAGATTACGTAGATGAGGTTATCAGCCGTCGTCTCATTTACAGGATTTTCTTGACTGTTTTGAATATTCCCTTGCCAGTCTAATAAGTCCAGACAAACCACTTGTGCCTGATGCGGTGGTAAGTTCTTGACCAATTTTTCTTGGGTTAACAATACTGGTGTTTGGGTGTCTTCCAAGATGAAAGCTAAACGTTCTGAGGGATATGCCGGATCTAAAGGCACATAGGCACCTCCAGCTTTGAGAATGCCTAGTAGTCCTACAATCATCTCTAAGGAGCGCTCTAGGCATATACCTACAAGTACTTCTGGCCCAACGCCTAAAGCACGTAGGTGGTGCGCTAGTTGATTTGCCCGCTGGTTTAACTGTTGATAAGTAAGTTGTGTATTTTCACATACTACAGCAATTGCTTGGGGCGATCGCTCTACTTGCATCTCAAACATTTGATGAATGCACAGATCCTGATGATGAACTACTTGGGTGTCATTCAATTCCTGTAAAACTTGATTGCTGATGATGTTGTTTAAGGTATTTAAGGTAATATTTTGCTGATATTCTGATGTCTGACTATTTATCTGCATTTTCTATATTAAGTTACAGTGGGCATAAATAATTAAAGTTTATGAAGACGTAAATAATTAAAGGTTGATTACTAAAAAAGATATAAGTAAATATAGCCCCCAATGTATAGAAAATCAGAACAATATTATTAATAACTCTCAGATAACCAACATAATAGCAATTTTGAATGATACACATACTAGGAGTACACAGATACGTTGTGCACCCCTACTAATTATAAATAATTGCAAATTGCTATAACACTTACCAAACTCAAAAGTTGCAAAGTTGCTATTTAGTTTTTGACTATTACCAGTGCCTTCATTTCAGCATTGAGTAGAGGTTGATGATAATTTTTTTGGAGGTCTGGCACAGGTTTTCCATCTACAATAACTTTGTAGATTTTTGCATGACAGTTGCTCGCTAAATTATCAATAATTCTTGTTTTAAATGCAGCAGGACTATAAGTTCTAGCAAAGCCTTCATATGCACCCCATCCAGCAAAGCTTGCAGTATTGTCAAAAATTGTGATTGCTTTGTCAACATTAGACTTCTGAATACGTTTATTGTTCCAGATTTCTGCATATTCGTTAGTTAAAAATAGCGGTGCAATGACAAGTTTTCTGCCCACTTTCAATAAACGTACAGCCTCTTTAATAAACTTAATATCCAAATCATCTCGAAAATGCTCAAAAGAGTGATGACAGCTAATTCCATCTAAAGATTCATCTGGGAGAGGGATCGCATCGATAGAGCCACCAATGTACTTAATTCCATCTGTGACTTTTCCATCCAATAAAGAGTCTTGACAGTAAGCATTCAATTTGAAGTCCGAAACTGCCATTAAAGCCTTTATATATTCAGCTTTTTCACCACCAGCAGCATCTAGTATTTTATCACCCTCTTTCAAATCTAACAGAGTCATTGTCGTCAAATATTCGAGTGGCTTGGAATGGATGAAATCAAGCTGATTATATTTACTCAGTACATCTGAATTTACAAAATCCCTATAATCTTTTTCAGAAAAACATAAATTATTTATTTCTGTCTGTGCTTTTCCTATTTCCGAATCATCTGTGGCTCGTAAAATTTTATTAACTTCTAAATTATTGAGACGCAAATTTGTCAGTAAACTCCACTTTTTACTGGTTAAAAACCTACCCAATCGGTCTAATATATCTAATTTACTAGTCACCATACTTTTCTCCATGTTTTATTGATTGAAATGAAACTCTAAATTATTACTATTACAATTGAATCCAAAAAATCAAATTTCTGTTTTAGCCAACAAACACTAACACTTACACGCAATTATAAAAGTACATTATCCTATCTCAGTAAAATCTACTGAATGAAAAATAGTTTTTACAAAATCTTCATTTTGTCTCTAATTATATAAAATTAATGTAAAGTCGTAATATTATTTTTTTGAAGAATCTAGGCGAACCTTATAAAATCCAACTACGTTTGTAACATCAGTCTTCTACTCTAAACTACAGTCTCGTCGTTAAAGTTGCTGCTCTTTTAAGACTTCATTTAGAAATATCCATAAAACTGACTCAATAAATATTCAATAATGTAAACTTTTATTACAAACATCAAATTTTTGATGCGTTTTGTTATATATTGTGTATACAATTTGGTATCAGTAATTATGCTTAAAAACAATAGATACAATAAGACAACTTTATATTCAAAGCTAAATTAGCCTAAATAAATATGCTAGAGTAATTTCTGAGGTTATATCAATCATTCTATACCTCGAAGAAGTGAAACTCTCCAAGATATCTGCGATATCCATAATTAAGCTGATGTATTAGTGACTTGGAAAATTATAATATTTTTATTTTGCCTAATTGCTTGACTCTTAACATCATACTTGCTTGATTCTTAACATCAGCAGTTTTGTTTAACTACTAAATAATCTAAATTGATCAACAAATCCTTTTTTTCATTAATTTTTAGAGACTAAAATGTGATTATAGGCTGCAATCACACCTAGGTATTTCGGTAGTAAAACGGCAACACAAACCGACCCTGGAGGATGCTTTTGATAAAAAACTTAAAGTTACTCCAAAGAAAACGGTTAAGGCTAGACTAAAAAGTCAAGGTTTCTTTGTAAATAAAAATAGTGAGATACCCAAATTGTCTTGTATATCTAACCTCCTATCAAATTTTACCTACACCAAGTGTTCCTAACTATGAGTAATCAAAGCATTACAACAAATAAATTCAGTGAAGTACCTTTGGATTTACGTGCATCGACATTTGTCACGGTACGTAAAGGTTCATGGTGGTTGAGATTAACAACATTATTCTTAGTAGACTGCACTCTTTTATTTCTAGCTTGGGTTTTAGCAGCATATCAATCTACTTATGGACATTTTTATTGGTATATACCGATTCATTATTTACCAATCTTAACAGCTATTGGGATTCAAATAGGATCGCTAGCTGTCGAGGGTATTTATCGAGAAGGTCAAAAACGCTATGACTATTTCAATATTATCAAATCGCTAACTTTTGCTCATGGATTAATCGTTTTAGTTAGTTTTTTGTATAAACCAGTTGTTGATATCACACGTCCAAGATTAATATTATTGCCTTGGCTGCTAAGTATATTTCTTATTTGTACTGGTAGATACGCTGTAAATATTACTCTTGAATATCTACGCAAGCAGAAAAAAATAGTTCGTTCTTCTGTTTTCATTATTTGCGATCCTCAAGATCGCGAGCAGATTGCGAGTTTTATAAAAAAAGAAAAGCATTACATTATATCTGGAACGGCGAATGCTAATTCACTAGACAGATATCAGCGTCAGCAAACATTGTCTCAACTTAATCAACTAGGAGTGACAGAAGTTTTTATATCTTGGGATGCGCTAAAAAATAGAATGTTTTTGTGCTGGCTATTTCAAGCATCTGGGATACAAGTACATATTTTACCGATGGAATTAAAACCAATTTATAAAAACGTACAATTTAACAAAATAGGTGGAATGCCTTGTCTGAGTTTGGATTGTCCGATAATTACAGGTAAAGATTTTTGGATAAAGCGTAGTTGTGATTTTTGTTTTGCAACTTTATTTGTAATGTTATTATTCCCGATTTATATAGCTATAGCTATAGCTATAAAACTTGACTCTCCAGGCACAGTATTCTACAGACAAACACGTATAGGTTTACATGGTCAACAGTTTAAAGTATGGAAATTCAGAACGATGAGGTCTGATGCGGAAAAATTACAGAAAGAATTAGAAGCTTTAAATGAAACAAAAGATGGAATTATCTTTAAAATTAAAGATGATCCTCGCATTACCCCTGTTGGAAAATTTCTCCGTCGTTATAGTTTAGACGAATTACCTCAACTTTTTAACGTTATCCTTGGAGAAATGAGTATAGTAGGGCCTCGCCCTTTACCTACAAGAGATGTTGAAAAGTTTTCTGAACACCATTTTATTCGGCATGAAATTTTACCTGGTATTACAGGTCTTTGGCAAGTCTCAGGTCGCTCAGATATTTTAGATTTTGAACAAGTGATTCATCTAGATATCAGCTATATCGAAAATTGGTCGCTTGGGTTAGACTTTGAAATTCTCCTTAAAACAGTTATGGTGGTTTTGAAAAAAGATGGTGCTTACTAACAGTAAAAATCCATACCATGACAGCTATGATAGCTACGATTAGAGAATTTACTTTCCATATCAATCAATAAATTTATTGCAGTATTCAGTTTAATTTATAGCGGATTAAATTTAGATTTTTCTACATTACTGAGTAATTAGTTACTTGTTTTGTTTGAGGATGCTCTCGAAAAATCTATAAGGATATATCCGACAAAAAATTGTGGTGACTCAAAATGAAATAATTAAGCTGAACTAAAAATTATTAATAATGGTAGAAAAGTACAAATTCATAAGTAATTCCTTCTCGATGATACTCAATCGGTTAGCACAAAGTGTTACAGCTTTTGTATTAACTGCTTCGATTGCTCGTACTCTAGGAGCTGAAGCTTTAGGTCAATATCTACTAGCATATAGCTACTATTTTATCTTTGTGGGCATTGCTTCACAAGGGCTAAAAACATTGTTTACTAGAGAACTAGCTCGTGAGCCACGAAAAACACCAGTCTATTTAATCAGTGGTACTTGTCTACAGTTAATATTTAGTTTTTTCAGTTATGCGGCATTGGTGATTGTAGTATTTTTACTTCCCTATAGTTCCAAAACCTCGACTGTTTGTTACATCATGGGTTTAACGATCATTCCCTTTGCGCTTTCTAATATAACAGAGGCAATTTTTCAAGCGAAAGAAAAGATGCATCTGATTGCGATCGCTACAGTGCCAGTCTATATTTTACGCCTGATAATAATGATTTGGGCGATGCAACTAAAATATGAAATTGAATATTTGGGGGCGATCCTAGTTTTTTCAGAAACACTAATTTTGGTAATTGAATGGATTTTTATTGCCCGGTTAGTAAAAATACAATGGCAGATTGATAGGAGTTTTGTCTTTAATACAATCAAAAATGCACGTACATTTTTTGCTATTGAAGCAATAGCTGTAGTTAGTGGCAGAATTCAAATATTGATCCTTTCATTGTTAGGAAATGAGTTTTTAGTAGGCTTATTTGGCGGAATAACACAATTATTACAACCCTTTATGATTATTGCTAACAGTATAGGTTTAGCAATATTTCCAAGACTTTCAAAGGCTGTAGAGCAAGGACGGCACAAGCAGAGACAGATAGCTGAAAATATTATCGAAATCCTATTAATCATAGCATTACCTTTATATCTTGGAATCTTATTGTTTGGCAAAGATTTACTAGTTTTTCTCTATAATACTAGCTTTGCTGAAGCAAATATAGCCCTTGTTATTAGTGCTGCATCACTCGTTTTTTTGCCGTTTACACGCTCACTGACTTATTTACTTGTAGCCAATGGTTTTGAGATAGTAAACCTACGTGAAGTAGTTATTACCACTACATTAGGGAGCTTGGTAGGTGTAGTATTAGTTTCACATTATCAGTTATTAGGTGCAGCTTTAATGGCATTATTAATGACTGTTTGCGGTTTTAGCCAGTATATTTATTTCACCTATACTCGCCTATTTCCATTAAATTTATGGCGAATTATTTGCAGGCCATTAATAATAACTGTTGGAATGCTACCTATATTAATATTATTACAAAAATTTAGTTTAGACTTTATATTAACTCTAATTATTGCAACTTGTGCCTATGCTTTATTTGTGATTTATTTAGGTATTCACTCTTTTGGAGGATTTCGTTTTTTATGGTCAAAATTGTTAAAAAAGATAGCAGTAATCCGTTTAAGATAAATTCTTATAATTAACTTATAAAAACTAGTGAAATCAATAATTTAAGTGAGGGTATAATTTTAATTATGATTAAAGTTGCTTTATTACATTTTAGCTTTGAAGATTACACTATTGAATTAGCAAACAGTCTGGTTAAACATGTTGATTTAACGCTAATTCATCCACAAAAAATCTCAGATGTCTGTAGGAATGTTCTTGATTCCAGTATCCGCGTGATTAGTTTTAAAAAACCACGGATTCGCGACCCGCGCAACCTATTGTCTATGTACGCAATGATGCGTATTATCAAAGACATACAGCCAGATATTTTGCATGTGCAAGAAACCAACGATCCCTGGTATGATTGGACTTTGTTATTCAACAAGATGCCGCCACTGGTGACAACTATCCACGACATATTTCGTCACCCAGGAGATAGCATGGCTGTATTCGGTTCGGAGTATACCAGACGTATTGCTTTCTATCGTTCCCAACAATTGATTGTCCATACTAATCAACTAAAAAAGATTCTAACTGAACAATTTCGTATACCTCAAGAGCAAGTCAATGTTTTATCACATGGGGAACTTGGTAGTTTGTATCAGCGTCGGGGTAAGGGGATTAGTCAGACTCGTGAGCCAAATACATTGTTATTTTTTGGGCGCATCTGGCCCTACAAAGGATTAAAATATTTACTTCAGGCTATGCCTTTAATTGCTGAACGTATACCTGAAGTCAAGCTGATTATCGCTGGACGAGGAGAAAACATAAAACAATATTTCCCTAATGGGTATGATGAGAAACGCTACGAAATTATCAATGACTTTATCCCCCTTGAAGAAGTAAGTAATCTATTTCAACGCAGTACAGTAACAGTTCTACCATACATAGAAGCCTCTCAAAGTGGTGTGGCAGCCTTATCTTATGGGATGGGAACACTGGTTGTAGCCTCTGAAGTAGGGGGATTAAGTGAGATAATCCAGCATAAAAAAGATGGGTTGTTAGTTCCACCTTGTGATGTCCAATCTTTAGCTGATGCAATTATTCATTTGTTAAGCGATCGCGACTTACAACAACGTATGCAAACTGCGGCATTAGCTCGTTGTCAAGAAGATTTAAATTGGTCAAATATTGCTGCTCAAACAGTCCAAGTTTATTATAAAGAAATGAATATGCAAAAGAAATATTAGTTAAAATTTTTTATGAGTAAAATACTAATTGTTGCTGAACAGGGATTCACAATTGCGAGCTTACTGATGTATTCAGGAGCAATCTTTGTTGTTGTAATGTCAGGAGGAGCAGGACAGACCGATTTAGTAGAATATGATAGCTCTTTGATCCGGATTATTTATTCTTTAATCTATGCAGTTACATTAGTACTACTAGTTTTGCGTTGGAAGACAACTCTTTATTTCCTTAGTAAAGGGTTTTTGCTTTATTTTTTAATTTTATTGTCAGCTATTTCTATTATTTGGTCTTTTGAACCATCAACAACATTAAAAAATAGTTTTGCTCTCATTAATTCTTGTTTATTTGGGCTATATTTTGCTTCGCGATATAGCTTAAAACAGCAGTTACATTTACTTGCTTGGAACTTTGCAATTATTATAATACTTAGTTGCGTTTTTGCTATAGCCTTACCTAAATACGGGATACAGAGCGATTTGGGTAGCCCAAAGTGGCGTGGAGTATTCACGCACAAAAATGGTCTGGGAGCAAGAATGGTAACGAGTAGTATGACTTTTTTTATCCTTGGTTATCAAAATAAAAGACGTAATTGGCTTTTTTGGGGTGGGTTTAGCTTGTCAATAATACTCTTACTTCTTTCCGCTTCAGGTTCATCTCTAATTAATCTATTAATTCTAATATTGGCATTTTTTGCTTTTCAAATTTGGCGCTGGCCATACCAGTTCATGGTACCAACCATAATAATCATAGCTACTATCAGCCAAAGTTTATATTTTTGGTTGTCTAACGATGCTGATATCCTGTTCAGTGCAATTGGTAAAGATGCAACACTGACAGGCCGAACACAGTTGTGGCCATTAGTAATTGATATGATTTGGAAACATCCTTGGCTTGGTTATGGTTATGGTGGATTCTGGCAAGGATGGAATGGTGAATCTGCCTATGTTTGGCTTGGAGCTGGATGGACGCCAAGCCACCCACACAATGGCTATCTGGCTCTTTGCCTAGATCTGGGTCTTTTAGGGTTAGGAGTATTCTTTTTAGGATTTTGGCGCAGTTATCTGCAAGGATTGGCTTGGGTGCGTAGTCATAAGACAGCATTCGATATTTGGCCACTTATACACATGACATTTATAGTCTTATCTAGCCTCACTGAGTCTAATTTGATGGAATCAAATAGTTTGACTTGGATACTCTATGTGGCGGCATCTCTCTCAGTCAGAATGTAAAGATGGATGAAATAAAAATCAGATAGTCAATCAATTATACTTGTAACCAGCTAGTAACAGCAAAACTGATAGCTATTATGATGTGTACATACATATTTATTTCATAACCCAGTTTCACTCAGTATGACTATAGGTTCCATAAATAAGGTATATTTTAGACTTGACAAGTGAGTGTTTTACTAAAGTAACGTTTCACATTTCCCCTGCCTATTACGAATAAGTTAAGGGTTTCGACCATTTTGCCGAGTGAGTGAATAATTGCTTACGAAACTAATTAAAAATTGAAATTATTATGCCATCACCGAAGAAAGTACTAATTATCGTTGAAAATCTTCCAGTTCCCTTTGATAGACGGGTATGGATGGAAGCAACTACTTTGCAAAAATCTGGGTATGAAGTTAGCGTAATTTCACCTACAGGTAATGGCTTTGAAAAAGATTATGAAATTATTGAGCAGATTCACATTTACCGTCATCCTCTACCACCGGAAGAAAGTTCTGTCATTGGCTATCTTCGAGAGTACAGTTGGGCGATTAACTGGCAATTCCGTCTAGCTCAAAAGGTATGGCGAGAGCGTGGTTTTGATGTCATACATATTTGTAATCCGCCCGATCTACTTTTCTTGGTAGCAGCATGGTTTAAATTATTTCATGGTATATCTATTATCTTCGATCATCATGACCTCAGTCCGGAAATGTATGAAGCTAAGTATCGGCGGCGCGATATTTTTTATCATGGATTACGCTGGGCTGAACGCTTGACCTATGCCACAGCAGACATGGTAATTTCAACGAACGAGTCACACCGAGAGGTCGCTCTTAAGCGTGGGCATAAGAAACCAGAGAAAGTATTTGTAGTTCGTAGTGCGCCGGATCTTTCGCGCTTTCGCCGAATGCCTCCAAACCCCAATTACCGTAGAGGTAGAAAGTACTTGATAGGTTACATGGGTGTCATGGGAGAACCAGAGGGTATTGATTATCTCCTAAGAATGGTATATTACATTGTCCACAAAAAAAATCGCTCTGATATTCACTTTATGCTAATTGGTAGTGGACCTATGGCAGAAAAGCTCAAAGAATTATCTAAAGAGTTAGAAGTGAATGAGTTTGTAGAATTTACAGGGTTTAAGCAAGGTGAAGAACTTTTAGAGCGGCTTTCCAGCTGCGATGTGTGTGTAGAGCCTTCTCCAACATCTGCTTATAACGAAAATTGCACCATGAATAAAATCCTTGAATACATGGCAATGGGAAAAGCAATTGTTCAGTTTGATTTGCGAGAGGGAAGACGTTCTGCACAAGAAGCTTCTCTTTATGCCAAGCCTAACGATGAGATAGAATTTGCCGAGAAAATTCTGGAACTTCTAGATTTTTCTGAACGTAGAGAAAAGCTCGGAGCGGAGGGGCGACGTAGAATGGAGGAGATTCTTGAATGGCAATATCAAGCTCCAAAACTGTTAGATGCTTACGATAAAGTTTGGCAAAGTAGGTAGCTAGTTGAACTTTCAGAATTACTATATTAAGTAGGTGGGTTGAGTAATGAGTAGATATTTATAGTCAGAAATTACAAACGACTTTGAAATTTTGGCTTTAGCTAAGATAGTTGATGTGACAAGAAATATAACCGTATAATATCCAGCAAAAAATTAAGCCTTTGATAATCCAGAAACAAATTTGAATATTTATTAATGGTCGATCGCTAATGCAAAAAACTTTTAATTGAACGTCCTGTTACTAAAGGGTTGATTTCTGGGACGGTAGTTATAGCTAGGACGTAGTTAACTCACCTCAAATCCCAAAATTAACAAAGTTTTTGCTCAATAAACGTACATATATCACCGTTACACATTTGCACCAAAATCTGGACTAAATTATTAACTTAAATAATCTAGACTACAATACAGTTAAGTTAAATATTTCTTCCTTCTTGCCTTTGCGTACTTGGCGGTTCGTTAAAAAAAATAATTTTGATAATAGAGTTAAGGCTTAACTGAACCGTATTGATCTATACTATTTTTATATGTAAAATTATACATAATCAGTATTATCAATTGCACTATTTTGCGAGTGTTCTAAGTCAATTTTTTGTTTCTTGCTTAAGACCTGTACTTTGGAAGATTTATGTCAGAAAAATCTATGGAATCTAGAGAATCTATTGATTTAGACCTTAATCGTTACTTATTGATATTGAAAAGATGGTGGCTACCAGCTGTCAGTATATTTGTAGCGACAGTTATTCTGAGTGCCATATCTACAAAATTTCTGAAGCCAGACTATGAAGCAGAAGGAAAACTGTTATTCAGAGTTCCCTCTTTTAAAGTAGCAGGAAATAATCTTTCTCCGGGTACCTCTGAGGGAGCAGACTCAGGCGATTTGAAACCATTGGTAGCAACCCAAAATCCCATAAGCAGTCAGATAGAAGTTATTTCTTCCCCAGCTTTATTACAGCGGACAATTGACAAACTACAACTTAAGGACAAGGAAGGTGAACCTCTAGAGCTGAAAGCACTACAAAAAGCCCTGAACCTAAAAATTATTGGTGGGACAGATGTATTGCGTATTACTTATAGCAGCCACGATCCTGAAGAAGCAGCGGCAGTAGTCAATACAATTATGAGGTTTTATTTAGAAAATGATACTCTGACGAATCGCTCTGAGGCAGGAGCAACTCGTCAGTTTATGGCCAAGCAACTTCCTACAACTCAAGCTGCTGTTAATAATGCAGAAGTAGCGTTACGTATATTTAAACAAAAGCATCAGATTGCAGATTTATCAGAGGAGACAAAGTCAGCTGTTGCGACTATTGGAAATCTAGACAATGAGATGAACACTGTCAAGGCTCAACTGGATGAGGTAAATGCCCAAACCAATGAACTGCGGCAGAAAGTAGAGCTAAATTCTCAGGAAGCGATCGCTGTGAGTGCCCTCAGTCAGTCACCAGCAGTACAGGGAATTCTTACACAACTCCAAGAGACCGATCGGCAGTTAGCGGTTGAGCGCAGCCGTTTTCTAGATGACAACCCTATAATTATTAACCTTGAAGCAAAAAAAGCTAATTTAAAATCTCTCCTGCAACAGCAAGTTGGTCAGACTATTGGCAATCAAACACAAGTTCCACCGAGCCTATTGCAGATTGGAGAACTCAGACAAAGCCTTATACAAAACTTTCTGCAATCAGAAATACAACGTTTTGGCTTAACTCAAAGACTCTCCTCTCTATATAATTCTCGTGCCAGCTACGAACAGCGCGTGAAACTCATACCACAGTTAGCACAAAACCAGCGAGAGTTGGAACGGAAAGTTGAAGTTGCAGAATCGACCTACCAAACTCTATTGAAAAAGGTTCAAGAACTACAGTTAGTTGAAAATACAAATACACCTAGTTCCCGGATTATTGCTCAGGCTTTAGTGCCCGAAGATCCTACATTAACTAAAACAATAATTGTTTTGGTGCTAGGAGTCATGTTCGGTTTATTTTTTGCCACCACAACTGTACTTTTTCTCGCGATGAGAGATATATCTCTAAAAACACTTAAAGAAATTAGAGATGTATTTGGATATACTTTGCTAGGAATTGTTCCTTTGTCTGTTAAAAAGCTTCGTTTTCGTGATTCAAATGCAGAATCAATATCTCAAACAATTGCTGTCCGGGATACTCCCCACTCTTTAACGAGTGAAATGTACCGGATGATTCAAGCAAATCTGAAATTCTTAAGTTCAGATAATTTGCTCAAAACTATCGTGATAACTAGCGCAGTTCCTAAAGAAGGCAAGTCTACAGTTTCAGCTAATTTAGCAGCAGCGATCGCTCAACTAGGACGTCGAGTTTTACTAATCGATGCAGATATGCGAGTTCCTTCTCAGCATCATCTCTGGGAACTAACCAATGAAGTTGGTTTGAGTGAGGTTCTTGTAGGACAGGCTGAATTTGATATTGCCGTATCTAAGGTAATGGACAATCTTGATGTTTTAACTGCTGGAGTTAGACCTCCCAACCCACTTGCTTTGCTTGACTCAAAACGAATGGCATCACTCATTGAGAATTTCTCATCTCAGTACAAGTATGACTTTGTAATTATTGATGCCCCTCCACTGCTTTTGGCAGCCGATGCTTTGACTTTAAGCCAAATGACTGATGGTATTTTGTTAGTAGCCCGACCCGGAGTAATTGATTCCAACAGTGCTAATGCTGCTCAAGAGATATTAGAGAGATCCAGCTACAACGTTCTAGGTTTAGTAGTCAATGGAGTCATTGATAAAAATGAATCTAGTAGTTATCGATATCATTCTCACGAATATTTTAAACCAAGAGAGTTGACAAAAGAGCTTAAGGGACTGGCGAAGAAATAAAGCTTCTAAAAAATTATTTGAGGAGTTACATCAAGCTCCAATTTAGTTGGGTTTATTAGGGTTTTTGCTCGCCTCGGAAGTAACTCCATGCACAAAACCCTGATTCATCCAAATACTTCAGGTCTATTTCTCCAGTAGCCGCACATAATTCCCGCATCTGTATTCTGCTTTGCTTGTTTCTGCGGTCGTACGATGGCGTCTTGTTTTCCTTTGTAGCTCTTCCTCGCCCATTTCCAATTGGGTTGTAGACAAAAAATCTGTATAAATAAGAACTTTACCATACAACCCAATGCAATACTTTTAACTGCTACCGATTTTCGTATGCTCCTCTATCGGGTGCATAACCGGAAGCACGAGGATTGCCTAGAAAATCGGTTTTCAAACTATTCCACTTTAAACCACTATTAATTGCCGGACTTGTTGATTTCAATCTAAAGTCATGATCTGAGGCATTAACAAACTGTGGATCTGCAATCATATCGTTAGATCCTGTAATCTTGATCGTCGAATTACTGGGATAAACATTGTAGTTATAACTGACGTTGACATTTTTCATATTGCTATTCGCAGCATTACCAGGGGAAGGATACATAATGTTATTGAAAATTTTGACATCAGACGAATAACCCGCATAAATTTCGCCCTTTCCCTTTTTTTTAACTTCTGGACTTTGCTGATTCAAATATGCCGTGTTGTTGATAATATCGATATGCTGACTATCATGGGAATGAATACCTGAACCGCCATTATTGTAGGTGAGATTGTTTGCAATTAAAATCCGTCCTCTATATCCTTTTGAAACATCAACAATAATACCATTACCGTCTGAGATCGTTCCGGAACCAATCCAAGGAACGTACATTCGATTGTTGTAGCTTCTGTTATTGGTTACAAATATCTTGTATCCCTGTTTGTTGTCAGAACTCCAATTATTAAGCATGGAAATGCCACTGCAACCATGAACTGTGTACCAAGCGTTATTGAAAACAGTGTTATTATCCACTTTCACATAATCAGCTTGGATTGCTGAGATACCTCCTCCTCCACAATCATGCACTTTGTTGTTCAGAATATTTATGTGATGAGAACGACCTTTGTTTCCTCCTTCAATGCTTATACAACTTCCGTTAGTAAGCGGATTTGATCTGTTATATTTCTGACTTAACGCATAATTACGGGTGATATTAGCATTGTTCCCTATGACCTCCAGCCCGTTAATCTCGATATATGAAGCTCCATTTGAAATCGAGATACCATTCCATGTATTGTGCTGAATTTTTGGAAAATGCCCAGGATATGCTTTATATTTAATCCATGCATTTGCAGTTCCAGAACGTTTAATACCTAATACAGAACCGTTTTTGGGCCCATTCTTGTATTGCCCGTTCATAATAAGTACCGTGTCGCCAGGATTAGTAAGGTTTGCTGCCCTTTGAAGTGTCCTAAAAGCGGATGAGGTCGATAGTCCGCTATTTCTGTCGTTTCCGTTACCACTAACATAGTATGTTGTCGCAGTTGAAATACCACTGATCAGCTTGCGGCTAGGTAGTGGTATTTCCTGAACAGTGGATGGCTGAGGAACATCTTTAAATAAAGACTCTGTTATTCTCTGTCCTTGAACCAGACCTGTTAATGCCCAGGGAAGTACAAAAGATGCGCTCAAACTGAGAAAACCGAAACCATGAATCATCATAGGGAAAAATAGGGTATGTTGCAAAAACTCAATCGTTAACGGTCAGTAACTCTAGCCTTAGTTAATAACCCAGTATTGAATACGGTCGTATCACTGCCACTTGTAAGTTTATACACGGTTTTATAAGTTTAAACCTGCGCATTTTCGCGTAAATATGGCTGAACCACCTTTTGAGCTTGTGTTCCAAAAAATCGCAAACATCTGATAAAATCACTGAATAAAAAATATCAGTATCCAGAGTTACCCTATTCATGAACACCAAGCAACCGTACAAATGGCGTCATTTCCAATTCGACATCATTCTACTGTGTATACGCGGTATCTGTGGTTAAAATAGTATATCTGTCATCAATTAGTTGATTTACTTAAATAATTCTTATGATAATAAGAATCACTGAATGACTAAAAATCAGTGATGAACCAGTATTTACGAAATCTGCTTTCTAAAATATTCTCATTATCATAAGAAATGTGAGTACCTACAATAAAGATTTCAAAAGCCTATCAATGCACATTATGAATTTACAGTGAGAGTTTTAAAGTTTACAGTATTTCTCTATGAGTAATATTACTTAAAATTATTATAATGACGGATATATAGAAGTAGTCAGATAGCTTAGAATATTGGCAAATCATAAGAGAGCGACTATCGCAGCTATTTATAGCAGACTTGTCGTAACAGTATAAAGCCGCTATAAAACACAATTTGCAAGAAGCGATGCCTTGTGGAACATCTGCTATGTTTAACTTGCTTTTGATTAAAGGATAGTGCAATTTTAGGGACGAAGACGGTTGGCCAACGCCCCCAATTTTGCATCTATCTCTTAAACTAGAGTCCGAATAAGTTCAAAAGATTAAAGATAACACCTAAAGGTCCAGTTATGGTATTGACGGTATCGCCAGTCTTAGCTGAACCAGATCGGTTGACTACTACAACGTCATTATTGCGGAGTATGGGATTAGTTTGCTCATTAATCCCAGCCGAGAAATCCACTTTTACTATACGTTTAGTGACAGAACCATTAGGGTTGAGGCGAATTAAATCAACAGCACTACTACTAGCTCTGGCATCATTAAATCCGCCAGCAGCGAGTATAGCTTGATTTAAAGAGCTATTTGGCTGAACGTCTGTTAAGCCTGGTTTTTTAACTTCGCCTACCACACCAACCTGAATCCGTGTAGGAGACAAAGTAGTGGTAGCTAATTGAGTCGCTTCTGCGGGGTTAATTTCAGTTGCCGTCGGAATAACAATCGTATCTCCGTCTTGCACAATGATGTCTTGATTGGCATCACCACTCTGTAACAGTTGCCAAAGATTAATATCTATAGATTGTTCTGAGCCAGTTCTTGTGGGTCGGCGTAGCTTGAGATTACGCACATCAGCTTGTGCTGTAATTCCGCCAGCTAATTGAATTACCCGTGTCACATTTGGTAAACCATTGGGAGTGGTAGTACCGCTGTTAGTGGTTGCGCCCCCCTGTGCATCTGTGTTGGCTGGGGTAACAAGATACGAACCGGGACGGTTAACTTCACCAATAATGGTTACTGTGCGGGGTGTGGTTTGACTGGCGGCAAAGTTAGATGCAAATATATTGCGAGATTCTGCAACGTTGAAGTTGGTTGCTGTCGGCACAACTATAGTGTCTCCATCCCGCAAGGTAATATCCTGCGATAACTTGCCTGTTTGAATGAGTTCTTTCAAATTGAGGGTGACAGCTTGCTCTGAAGAACGTCCTATTCTACGCCGTAATTGAACTTGAGTCACATCCGCAGCTAAAGTCACCCCCTGCGCTGTTGTTAATGCGGCTAATACAGTGGGGTATTGTACGCCTGGATTGTTCCCGGCGCCTCCGCTCAAGCTTAGAGTGTAAGCTCCAGGACGTGTCACCTCTCCAGCAACGAAAATATTGATGGGACGAGGAGACAACAGATTGACTGAGATTAAGGGACGTTTGAGGAAGCGGGCATATCTTCTAGCTATTTCGTCAGAAGCTTGTTCAGTTGTTAGCCCTAGTACCGACACACTGCCAATTAAAGGTAGGTTGATTGCTCCACCTGGGGGAATTTGGTATTCACCTGTATATTCAGGTACTTCAAATACATTTACACGGATGAGATCGCCTCCTCCCAATGAATAATTAGTATCTAATTGTGTTTGTGTGATTGGTGGTTGTGTACTTGGTGGTAATGGTTGTCCCTGAGCTAAACTGGCAGATGACATAGCGGCATTGACAGCAGTTAACAAAGCCATACCTACAGCTGGCTCAATTAGGATTTTAGACAAACTTTTGTTAAGCATATTTACCTGAGACTCTGAAACTACAATCAATAAAGTACTGTCTAAACATTTTTATTTTGACTATACCTAAATATTCAAGTTCCCCGACACTCTTATTTTCCTAGAAAAGTGTGATTTTCCGGAGGAAATTTGTTTATTGAATTTAAATTTTTAGTGAAGTTAGCTTAAAGTTAATGTTGCTTGAATAGAGTAATATCAAAAAATATAGGATTTACACAACTAAACACAGTTTCTACAAGCAATTGTCTGTTAACCAACAATCAAGTAGTCACGAATAAATTTTTCTTGTCAAAGTTAATTTGATGACATTTAAAATCTACAATGAGTAGTAAAGGACTACTAAAATTAAGAACAAGTTCATTAAATAAATACAAATAACCTTTAAAAGATGTGAGAGATGTGAGATTTTTATTTTTTGTAGGTTGCCTTGGGCAAAGAGAACTCAAAAAGGCAGAATTTTTGGTTTTGTTCTTCCAAGCAGTCGACAATTTATTATTTAGCAACAAGACTAATTCGATGAGTTGTTTTTTCTTTGGATTTGTTGAATAAAAAATTCTTCTAGAGAGTGACGTGATAAGTTCATGGCGATAATTTTACCTTCCATGAGACGAAGACTGGCAAGAAAATCATAGTAATCATCTTGTAGTGTACCGTGCCAGGAACCATCAGGCTCAAATATGAGAGTGGGTATCCATTTTTTGAGAATTTCCCAGTCACCACCTTGACCTTTGACGTGATATGTATTCTTACCGCCTAAGAGTTCATTGAGGGAACCAGAGCAAATTAGTTCACCTTGAGCGAGGATGGCAATGCGATCGCAAATCTGTTCTACTTCGCTAAGAACGTGGCTGTTGAAAAAAATCGTCTTACCAGCAGCTTTGAGCGCCAGAATAATTTCCCGCATTTGGTAGCGCCCCACCGGATCGAGACCAGACATTGGTTCATCCAGAAAAACTAAATCTGGCTCGTTAATTAGTGCCTGTGCCATACCAACACGCTGTAGCATTCCTTTGGAATAGCGACGTAGCAGCTTTTTACGAGCGTCGGCTTGCGATAAACCCACCAATTCCAGAAGTTGGGGAATGCGTTGGCGTTGAACACTTTGGGGAATTTGGAATAGCCCAGCAGCTAGCTGCAAAAATTCCCAGCCAGTGAGATAGTCATACAAATAGGGATTTTCTGGTAGATAGCCGATATGTTGCTTAACGTTGCGATCGCCTATGGGTTTACCCAACAACGATCCGCGTCCAGAAGTGGGATGAATAATTCCCAGCAACAATTTTAAAAGGGTAGTTTTCCCAGCACCATTTGGCCCTAGCAACCCAAAGGTTTCGCCTTTGTAAACCTTTAAAGAACAGTTTTTGAGCGATACGACTTTTTGATTTAGCCAAAAACCAGTGCGATAGACTTTTCGCAACTCAGAAGTTAGGACTACTGGTGGAATGTCTATCGTATTAAGTTGAGAATTAGAGTCATCTGCAACAGACTTCATCTCGGTTAAATCACTATTTACCAGCTTGATATTAATTAGAAGTTACCCGGTAGGCTGATAATAACCATCAACTGCTGGTGTGTCAATTATCGGGGACTGGGGACTGGAGACTGGAGACTGGGAAGCAGGCGAGAAGTAGCAGTAAGTCTTTTCCCTCCGCAACTCTACCTCTTGTGCCCAACACCCAATACCCAATACCCAATCACAAATTTGACTCCTTTCATAAAACGCCCTTAGAACTGGGAATTAAGCCAGCACGTCGGGGGTCAATTTCCACTGCCAGCCGTGTTGCTCTTGCAAAAGCTTTAAATGTCGCTTCAATGATGTGATGGGAATTAATACCATCCAGTTGCCGAATGTGCAGTGTTATCTGGCTATGGTTCACCAAAGCCACAAAAAATTCTCGCACCAGTTGGGTGTCATAGGTTCCTACCCGCTGAGTAGGAATTTGCAAGCCATAGCTGAGGTGAGGCCGTCCAGAAAAGTCTAGCGCTACCTGAACTAAGGCTTCATCCAGTGGTGCAAGAAAATTACCAAAGCGGACAATACCTTTTCTGTCGCCTAGTGCTTGGTTAAAAGCTTGCCCTAAAGTAATGCCGACATCTTCGTTAGTGTGATGATCGTCAATTTCCCAGTCTCCCTTGGCTTGGACATCTATATCAATCAGCCCGTGGGAGGCAATTTGATGCAACATGTGATCCAAAAACGGAATACCTGTTGCTGCTGTGCAAGTTCCTCTACCATCCAGGTTGATGGTAACTTGCACATTAGTTTCACCAGTGGTGCGGTGAACAGTGGCAATGCGAGGGGTTTGGGTTAAGAGATCGTAGTTTGAATTAACTTGGCGATTGGTTGTTTGCATGGGGAGTGAAAAAAGTTAGGAGTTAGAAGTTAGGAGTTAAAAATTCATAACTCATAACTCCTAACTCCTAACTTTATCGCGTCACATTCCCATAATTTCATATCCTGCATCTACATAGAGAATTTGTCCGGTAATGCCACTGGACAAATCACTAGACAAGAAAGCCGCAGCGTTGCCCACTTCTAACTGAGTGACGGTTCGTCGTAGGGGAGCTACTTCTTCTACATGATGAATCATATCCAAAATCCCACCCACTGCTGAAGAGGCCAAAGTACGGATGGGGCCTGCGGAGATAGCATTCACGCGGATATTTTGTGGCCCTAGTTCAGCAGCTAGATAACGCACACTCATTTCTAACCCCGCTTTGGCAATTCCCATAACGTTGTAGTTAGGGATTGCCCTAACACCACCTAAATATGTCAGGGTGACGATACTACCTCCCTCTGTCATTAAAGGTTTGGCTGCACCACTTAACTGCACCAGCGAGTAGGTACTAATTTCTAAGGCGGTGTTGAAGCCAGAACGAGAGGTTTGGCTAAAATCTCCAGTTAAATCGTCTTTGCTGGCAAAGGCTAAACAATGGATGAGGATATCTAGCTTTCCCCACTGTTCGCGGATTGTCTCAAAAGTAGATTTAATTTGGTCTTCATCTTGGACATTACAAGGAAGAAATAAGCTGGGGTTAAGAGGTTCAACCAACTCCGCGACTTTTTTCTCCATCTTGCCGCGTTCATCCGGCAGGTAGGTAATACCCAGGTTTGCTCCGGCTTTGTGCAGTTGTTGGGCGATGCCCCAAGCGATCGAGCGGTTATTGGCAATACCTGTAACAAGGGCATTTTTTCCAGTCAGATTTAGCATATAAATTGTTAGTGCGATCGATCATTTAGGAGCATACTAGAATCTGAGGCACGTTTAGTCTTTGTTTTATACAGGATTGGCAAAAATGAATATTGTTAAGGGTGTTTGCTGTGACAAAAATCTTGATTTTTTATAAAGATATTCTCAAGATATCTTTATTTGTTCTTCAAAAAACCTTTTGAATATAGCTATTGGAACTACTTATCAACAAGTTGTAGCTGAAAGGATCAACAATTATGTATCATTATAAACAAAGAGTTATGAAGAGATTAGTTTGAGTATAGGAAAGTACAGAAAGGTTGACGGTGCTTTATTCATTTTTCGGGTGTATTCTTAGGTAATCAGTTTTTGTTTTTCCGGCATTGGGTAGGGGAAGGGAGATGATCGTGACACAAGATAAAGCCCTAGCAAATGTTTTTCGTCAGATGGCGACCGGGGCGTTTCCGCCAGTTGTGGAAACGTTTGAACGCAATAAAACGATCTTTTTTCCTGGCGATCCTGCCGAACGAGTTTATTTTCTTTTGAAAGGTGCTGTTAAACTTTCCAGGGTGTACGAGGCAGGAGAGGAAATAACGGTAGCGTTGCTGCGGGAAAATAGTGTTTTTGGTGTATTGTCATTGCTGACAGGAAATAAGTCGGATCGATTTTACCATGCGGTTGCATTTACTCCTGTGGAATTACTGTCGGCACCAATTGAACAGGTCGAGGTAGCACTCAAGGAAAATCCAGAATTATCAATGTTAATGCTGCGAGGTCTGTCTTCGCGAATTTTACAAACAGAGATGATGATTGAAACTCTCGCTCACCGAGATATGGGTTCTAGGTTGGTGAGTTTTTTGTTAATTCTTTGTCGGGATTTTGGCGTTCCTTGCGCAGATGGGATCACAATTGATTTGAAATTATCTCATCAAGCGATCGCAGAGGCAATTGGTTCAACTCGTGTTACCGTTACTAGGCTACTGGGAGATTTGCGTGAGAAAAAGATGATTTCCATCCACAAAAAGAAGATTACTGTGCATAAACCTGTTACCTTAAGTAGGCAGTTCACATAAAAACAATTGGAGAAAGGGGAATCGGCGCGTGTTCTATTTTGAAAAATGACACTAATAGCTAGAGGTAAATCTAAAATTGAATAATTTCAGCTATTGCCAATTTCCACTTCTTTCCAGACAATGCTTAAAAGTAGTAGGCTGTATCAGGAAGGATTTCGGTAGCTAAAGATGACCACCGGATACATCCTCATCGCAGCAATTTTGATTCTGGGAGGCGTAATTGCCACTGTGGGCGATCGCATCGGCACACGAGTTGGCAAAGCCCGCCTCTCACTTTTTAAGCTTCGTCCGAAAAACACCGCTGTACTAGTAACAATTTTTACTGGTGGTTTGATTTCAGCATCAACTCTAGGGATTTTATTCGCTGCCGACGAAGGCTTGCGAAAAGGAGTCTTTGAGTTAGAAGATATTCAAACAGACCTCAGACAGAAGCGGGAACAGTTAAAAACCGCAGAAACTCAGAAAAGTCAGGTAGAGGGTGAGCTAAACCAAGCAAGAATTGCCCAAGCAAAGGCACAACAAGACTTACAGGCAATTAATCAATCTTTGCAGGCGGCAAACGCCAAACAAAGGGAAACGCAAGCCCAGCTGAACCGCACCATTAGTCAACAAGCCCAAACCCAAACTCAACTCCAACGCACTCAAGGTCAGCTAGATCGGGTGGTAACTCAATACCAAAAAGCCATAGCTGAATTGCAAAGCGTTTACGACCAGAGAAAGGCACTACAGGCGGCAGTTGAACTACTGAAGACAGAACGCCAAAGACTTTACGCGGAAGCGAAAAAAGCCATTGACGAAGCCAAAACAGCAATTGAAAAACGCGATCGCGAACTTGCTAACCGTCAAGAAGCCATAGAAGCGCGCGATCAAAAAATTGCCCAACTGGATCAACTAATTCAAAAACGTAATGTAGAAGTTGCAGCACGAGAGCAAGTGATCGCCAAACGGGAATCGCGCCTGAAAGAATTGGAAGCACAACAGGAGGAACTAGAACAGGAAGTTGCCAGGCTGGAAAAATATTATCAGTCCTACCGCGACCTACGCTTGGGTAAGCTGGCCTTAGTTCGCGGTCAAGTTCTGTCCGCTGCTGTAATTCGTGTTACTCAACCTGCTGCTGCTCGTCAGGCAGTGGTACAACTGTTACAAGAAGCCAATCGCAACGCCAACCTCGAATTAAGCGAACCTGGTGCAAATCCGGCAAATTTAGAACTACTACGCGTCACCCAGGATAGGGTCGATCAATTAAGCAAGCAGATTGAGGATGGTAAAGAATACGTTGTGCGAATTTTCTCTGCTGGTAATTACGTCAGGGGAGAAAAGCAAATAGAATTTTTTGCGGATACAGCCCAGAATCAACTAGTTTTTTCGGGAGGCGCGGTGCTAGCCACGACTACTGCTGATTCCAAAACGATGACATCTTATCAGTTACAGCAGCGGCTAGAAATACTGATTTCTGCTTCCCAATTTCGTGCCCGTAATGCTGGAATTGTCGAAAATGTGCAAGTAGAGGGGACTTTTCTGCGCTTTGTCAGCCAACTAAGACAGTATAATCAACCGTTGGAGATCAAAGCGATCGCAGCAGACGATACTTATACAGCCGGGCCATTAAGAGTAAAATTAGTGGCAATAGTTAACGGAAAAATTATTTTTAGTACTTAAAAAATTATTTGCACGCTGTTATTAGTAAGATTTAAACATATTGAACAGCAGTCAAAATAGTTGCTGTAGCTGCATTTTTTATTTAGCACATACTATGCGTAGCAAGATCCCTGTAAGGGTAGATTTTTTATTTTTTATTTTTAATTAATTATGAATTTCCGTGAATTTTCAGCAACGCAACCAGTCATCTTGGGGTTCGATCCAGGTCGAGATAAGTGTGGTTTAGCGGTGATGGGACTGGATCGGCAACTCTATTATCATCAAGTCGTGTTAGCAAAAGAGGCGATCGCTACCATTGAGACACTGCGCCAAAGATTTCCAATCTCTTTGATGGTCATGGGCGACCAAACTACAGCCAAACAGTGGAGACAGAGACTATATCAAGAATTGACAGAACCGTTGAGTATTATTTTAGTGGATGAGCGCTACACAACCTTAGAAGCACGCGATCGCTATTGGCAAATGTTCCCACCCAAAGGGCTAATCAAGCTATTGCCACAGGGTCTCCGACAGCCTCCAAGACCCATAGATGACATTGTTGCCATCCTCTTAATCGAAAGATACTTAAATCGCCTCACGGAATCAACACTAAGCAGTCAGGAGTGAGGACTTAGATCGTTACTCCTAACTCCTGTACAGAAGCGATTAATCGCGTCTCTCCTAACTTTTAAAGTTCCGCCCGAATCGTAAAAGCATAGTCTCCTCCAGGCTCTAGCTGATAATCTTGTTGCTCCAAAAATCGACCGAGGGGTTCTTTAATTAAGGCGCGGCCTTGGGAAGGCTTGACGGCAAGTTCTCCCCGGCGAAAATGCCACTGGAAATGCCACTCAAACTCACCCGCATTCACTTCGCCTTCTAGGAAGCCGTGTTGCCAGGATTGGCGGGTAATTCTGACATGGGCAATGGTTTCTGGCAGACGTTTTGCACTCACAATGCTTTATGTCAAGTGTGGAATAACAGCCGATGATGTAGGCTACTTATTTTATTTACCAAACATATCTCAATTAGACAAACTGACAAAGTGGGTATTTGTAGTTGACTAGGTTGTGTTTATGAGTAAGATGACTTCAGCATCCTGAAATTGCGCATCACCTATAGCTTAAGCAAGCTACGCGTAGCGTCTTATAGAGAAGCGTTAGCGAGTTTTACTTTGAGGGTCATAAGTTCGTCATAGAGATTGGCAAATAAATCAAACGATAAATGCTAATTTTTCGTTGCTTCAAGCGATCGCACTTTAACTAATGGCACATTTCAGCAATCGTTCCCATTGGCAATGTGAAGCAGTCTCTATCGTCAATACCCAAATTAGCAGCATCCAACACTTTTATCAGAATTGTGTCACTGAAAGTTTTTGTTGCGAAGCCCACAGTATATTTATGCCGCAAGATAGCTGTTTTTTGAATCTATATGTACTCCAAACCTTGGCGGAAGTACCTGAAGCATACAATAAATTAAAAACTACAGATAAAAAGGTTTCGTGAATTACGCATAAACGCTTGTACGATTGGGCAGTACTACAAAAACAACTATGTCGAACACCAACGACTAGGAAAACAGGGGAAATGTCTAGTGGAGCCTTCAGAAGAAACTAAACAAGCGGCTTTTTATAAGTTAGTAGTACTAAGTGCATTTTCATAAATAACTTTATATATTTTGGTATTTTATTTTGACTTTACTACCTCAAAGTTTGTCAATAATGATTTAGATATAACTCTGAGTTACTACTATTTATGTGATGACAAATTCCCTAACTCAAGTAAGATGTGCGCTCACTCTTAAAATCGATATTATATTTTTTAAATGTAAATTTAAGTTTACGTAATGAGGTAAGTAATGGCAATTCAATTGAAAGTTCCAGATATTAAAGGTGATGAGTGCGCCAAAAAAATAACTAAATCTATTCTGACTATGGAATCTGATGCCAAAGTAGATGTAAATGTTGATACTAAAACTGTAACTGTAGATGCTGCGGCTTCTGAAGAGTCAATTAAACAGATGGTTCAATCTGCTGGTTATACTATAGAGGGCTATTAATTTATTTTCTCTAAATTTTCTAATAAATTTAGAGAAAATAAATTAGCCAGCAAAATTACTTCATGATATTTACGTCCGTTTTCAGGGCGTAAATATTAATAAGTATTCTAGTCGATCGCAACTATTCCTCCTTTGACATCATGGCAAACACCAATAATAATTAAATTCACCAAGACCACAATCAAATATAACTTTCATAAAATTAAATTTTAAATCTCATTTAATCATCCTTATTAACTAAAAGTTCGAGTAAATCGCCGTTTATCTGGCAAATAATGTGATATTCTCACACCTAGCAAGAAGGAAAATTACATTCACTTATCCTCAAGTCTAAGTACTAGGGAGGATTTCTAATAAATAACTAACTGATAGATAATTGGGGCAGAAAGTTATAGCTAAAAGCATGGAAACCAAACAGCTAGGAAAAACTGGTATTTTTGTAAGTGCGATTGGTTTGGGTGGTATGCCCATGTCAATTGCTAATCGTCCTTCTGAATCGGAATCAATCCAAGTTATTCATCGTGCCTTGGATTTGGGTATTACATTTATTGACACTGCCGATTCTTACTGCAAAGATGAGTCCGATAAGCACCACAATGAGCAGCTAATTCACAAGGCACTTAGTAGTTACAAAGGCGATGTTAGCCAAGTGATTGTAGCCACTAAGGGCGGGTTGATGCGTCCCGATGGTAACTGGACAAGCAACGGCAATCCAGAACATTTGCGCCAAACAATTCGCGAGAGTTTTGAGGCGTTGGGTGGTGCTAAACCCATTGATGTATGGCAGTACCATTCTCCCGATACTAATTACACCATTGAAGAATCCCTTGCGCCAGTTAAAGAAGCAGTAGAGGCTGGTTTAATTCGGTTTGTGGGAGTTTCTAACTTTTCCGTTGAACAAATTAAACGGGCGCGGGATGTGATGGATATTGTCTCGGTGCAGAATCAATACAGCCCTTGGCAACGACAGCCAGAAAATGACGGCGTATTAAAATATTGCGAACAGCAAGGTTTGACCTTTTTACCTTGGAGTCCCTTTGGTGGTAGGCGTCGCCATCAGGGCTTGCAAGATATTCCTGCGATCGCTAAATTAGCTAAAGAAAAAGGCGTGTCGGTATATAATATCGTTTTGGCGTGGTTGCGTTCCAAATCGCCTGCTATTTTGCCAATTCCTGGAGCTAGCAAGGTTTCCAGCATTGAAGACTCAACACGTGCTATCAACGTGAAACTATCTGACGAAGAAGTGCAAAAAATTGATCGGGCAACTTAATTATTCGGCGTTGCTAATTCAATGTATGAATCTGGTTATAAAGATGTTGCAATGTAACGTTTTTACAAGAATCTTGAAATCACGCAAAATCATTTTCATCCTTGAATTTAGCAATGCCAATTATTCTACTGGCTAACGTAGATGTGGTAGAACTTGCCTATAAAGAACAAATGATATTAGAAACACACCGCTTGCTAATGCGTGATTTTTTAGAGACAGACTGGCAGGCGGTTTTTACCTATCAATCCGATCCTTTGTACTTGCGTTATAACTACTGGACACAACGCACACAGAAAGATGTTTGCGAGTTTATCCAGATGTTTATCGATCAGCAAAAAGAGCAACCTCGGACTAAGTTTCAGTTAGCTGTTGTCCTCAAAGAAGAAAATCGGCTGATTGGCAATTGTGGTATCCGTGTAAACGATCTGGAAATGCGAGAAGCAAATATCGGCTATGAACTAAATACTCAATATTGGGGACAAGGTTATGCAACAGAAGCAGCACAGGAAATTTTAAAGTTCGGCTTTGAAGAATTGAGAATGCATCGTATCTGGTCTTGGTGTATTTCAGAGAATGTTGCTTCTATAAAGGTATTAGAAAAAATTGGTATGCGTCGTGAAGGTCATCTGCGAGAAAAAGAGTTAATCAAAGGCAGATGGTACGACAACTTTCTTTACGCTATCCTTGACCACGAATGGAAAGCAAAGTAATACTGCTTCTATGAGCTACCTCAGAGACAATATCATAAATTACTGAGAAATTGAGGGTAAGACAAGTTCAGAGGGTCAAAGACATGACCAACACTATCCTCAATTTCCAAACAGCTACCGGACACGAAGTATTAGCAGCAGCAGGTAAAAAATATCTCCGTCCTGGTGGACGAATAGCCACCGAAAAATTATTTCAGTGGGCAAACTTTCAGCCTGGAGAGACAGTTTTAGAGCTAGGTTCTAGCTTTGGTTATAGTGCGATCGCTTTAGCAAAAAAGTACCATGTCAAAGTAGTAGGCATTGAAAAAAATTCTGATAGTGTAGCTCGTGCGCGTGCTAATATCTGCGCTGCTGGGTTAAAAAATCAAGTTGAAATTATTGAAGGTAATATTTTCAACCTAGAGGCAATCCCAGGAAAGTTTGATTATATATTGGCAGAAGCTATTCTCACAATGCAATCTCCATCGGTAAAAGCCAAGATTTTAGCTGAAATTCATAATCGACTCAAACCTGGAGGTAAATTTCTCTCCCATGAACTGCTAGCCACTAATAAAGAAGAACAAATTCGGGTTGACTTAGCACGAGTAATTCGAGTTAATTCTACGCCACTATCAGAATCCAACTGGATTACGGCTTTTGCAACAGCAGGATTGCAAGTAGAGAAATGCCAAACTGACTCAATGAATTTATTGAATTTAGGACGGATATTTCAAGATGAAGGTTTTCTCAACACAACTCGAATTTTGTGGAATATCTTAACGCAGAGAGATATTCGCAAGCGGGTTTTAGAAATTCACCAAGTTTTTCATAAATACCAACACGAATTAGGCTACATCATTTTGTGTGCTGTTGCCCAGTAACATACAGCAAAATTCAGAATGAGCTACGCCCCGCTGCGCTAACAGCAGTAAAACATGCTTTATATCTGGGTAACAAACTTAGCTTGTGTCTTCTTTACGATTCATCATCCCAAAATACTATGACCAATTCAATTGCAACTACTCCATCTTTTATTATTCAACTACGAGAACAAATTGAATATCCCAGTGCGGGAGTTTTCAGCAAAGTACTGCTGAAAGATAGCGCTTGTCAATACACTTTATTTTGCCTAGCAGCCAACACTGATATTTCTGAGCATACCTCTATTCGGAATGCCACCATCAACGTAATTGAAGGCAGAGGTCTACTCACTTTATCTGGAGAAGATATTGTACTTGAACCTGGTGTTTTCGTGTTGTTGCTTGCTAATGCACTTCATGCCTTAAAAGCTGAAGAAAACCTGACATTTATGCTCACCCTTTCTGAGAAAGTCACAGATAAAAATTAGTTAATTTTGGAGTCCAAAAAAATGAAATCGCTACTTTTAACTTTTGCTCAAAATTTAAATTTTTCTGAAACTCAGTTGGAAGAAATACTATCACAACCTTTAACTGAAGTTCTCAATTCGCCTGGATTACAACAAGCATTAAACAGCTTAGATACCAATTTGCTTAAGGAAACCTTACCCATAGCAGGAGGAGTTTTAGCTAAGGAATTACCACCTTTTTATAACTGGCTAAAAAATGAGTTGGGAGTAAAACGGGTTCCTGATAGTCCCGATCACACAACAACATGGGTAATTGGTTTTCTCCATAATCAAGAAAATCTAACTCATTTAGTTGAGTTGCACCGTCCAGTACCTCGTCTGGCTTTAGAAGCTTCTGTTCCCCGCTTGGTAGGACTGTTTGAAGGTGTTAAAGACGCGCAAGTTCGGCAAGAATGGCAAAAAGCGATCGCGGCTCTATGTTTAGTTTTAGTTGTCGCTGCACGCGAACAAGATAGAGCAGCTGTAGCAGCCTGAATTCCTGTCCCCCGCGTGTAGTGGCGCACAGATGTGCGCCACTACTAATCTATATCTCCAGAAGCGATCGCATCTAATTTATCAACATCAAGGATCGTAATCGTCCCACCCCGGTGATAAGCAATTACTGGTTTGAGACTTTTAATTAATCGCACGCATTCTTCGTAAGTAATGCCGCTACTTCGAGCCATCCGATAATAAGATAATTTGACTTTTAAACGTTCGCCTTGTGGACTAGATTCAGTTCCCGATTCAGCAGCAAAATATTGAATCAATCTCGCAAGGCGAACAATAGCCCTTTCAGAAACTAATCCGTGGACTGTTTCATGTAATTGCTGAATCCGACTGTTAAAAACCATCAGCATTCGTAAGGCGATTTCAGGATTTTTGCCAATAGCTGTTAATAAAGCATCTCGCTCTACAGTGAGGATTTCACAATTAGATTCAGCAGTGACAGTTGCCGGAGAAATTCCATTTCCCAACAAAGCAGGAGCCGCAAAAATTTCCCCAGCAGCTAAGGCACGGAGAATTGTTTCTTTCCCCGTTGTTGCTGTTTTGGTAACTTGAATCGATCCACTGACAACAGCATAGAGTTTTGCTGGTAAGCGATCGCGTTCATGGAGAATAATCTCTCCTTGGCGATAGTATTGCACCTGAGTGTAAGGCTGCAAACCGATCTTCTCTGCCGTTTTTAAACCTGCAAACACGATAATTTGCGAAAGTTGTTCCAAGGATGCCTGCATGATTAGCCCGATATTGCAAAGGCTGGACGATGATGAATCCAAGGATTAGCCGCTTCTAATTGTGCTGCTAGGCTGATGATTGTGGCTTCAGCGGCAGGTTTACCAATTAGCTGCACGCTGATGGGTAAACCCTTACTATCAAAGCCGACAGGAATTGCGATCGCAGGTTGGCCAGTTGCATTCGCAGGTGGACAAGGGGCAACCCACTCAATAATATTTTGGAATGTCTCTTCTGCACTCAGCGCAGCCCATTCCCCAACGCGGATAGGTGAATGTAGATAAACTGGCAATACCAGCACATCCACGGTATCGAAAAACGCCACAATTTGCCGTGCCACTACCTGCATTTGGGAAACTGCTTGTAGGTATTCTCCAACGGAACCTGTGCGTGCAAATAGCCAGCGATTCAATGGCTGCAAAGCTTCAGCAGGAAGTCCCGACGCGGCTACCCCAGCTTGCCAAACGATTTGAAATGGTTCAACTAAACCACTAAAATCTGGGGATTTTTGTTCAACGTGGTGGCCGAGTTGTTCTAATAACTGGACTGTTTGGCGGACACCTTGCTGACAGTTAGCGTCAGCTTCTCCCAAAGGAGAAATACTAGTGTCAAAGGCAATTCGCAAAGCACCAAGTTTTGTCTGAGTGGCGGCGAGAAATGAAGGTTCGGGATCTGGCAACCAGTAAGGATCGCCTGTCATGTAACCAGAGATGGCATCCAAAAGGGCAGCAGCATCAGCAACAGTCCGGGCGATCGGCCCGTTGACGGCAATTCCAGCGAGGCGTTCGCCTACGGGTGCTTTACTCACCCTACCCCTAGATGGCTTGATTCCCACCAAACCACAACAAGCCGCAGGCCCCCGAATCGAACCACCGCCATCAGAACCTTGAGCGATCGCACATAATCCCGCCGCTACCGCTGCCGCCGCGCCACCACTGGAACCGCCAGGGGTGTATTCTAAATTCCACGGATTTCTCGCTGGGGGAAAACCCATAGGTTCGCTGTAAGGGAATGAACCTAATTCGGAAGTGGCTGTTTTACCAAGAATAGTAAATCCAGCTTGCTTAATTCTCGTTACAACCCCATCGTCATAGTTAGGGATATTGTTTAGTAATGCCGGATTGCCATAAGTACAGGTAACACCTGCTACAGCATTGAGGTCTTTAATGCAAATCGGCACGCCAAAAAATGGCGGTAGTTCTGAGGTAGTTGTTAATAATTCTGTTTTGGCTTTGGCATCTGCGATCGCTAATTCTGCCGTCACCGTAAAATAACTTCCTAATTGAGGATTTAATTGCCCAATCCTTTCTAAATATATTTCTACCAACTCTAGCGGTGATATTTCTCGGCGACGAATTAATTGCGCCAACTCTAGTGCTGGGGTAAATGCTAAATCAACTTCATTCATAGGTTAGTGAATGGGTAATTTTGTCTATCTCTGGGATTTTTAAACTGAAATTGTTACTTTAGCAGGATTTCCGGGAACTATAAATTTTATAGCTCCTAAGACTTGTGACTCATTTAGGATGCTCAGATGCAATAGGCGTGGTTGTATTCTTACTCAAGCCATTTTAATTGTTCCGCATAAACTTTCGACAAATCCCCAAGGGGTATTTATGGCTAACCTAGAAATACTTGTTAGTGAATTGCCAATACTAATTCAGAATTTAAAACTGACTATTGGCGATTCTAATCAAATCATGGAACAAATTATCCTAATCAATAATTCTCAGGAACAGCTACGGAATATTAAAAAATTAATCACTCAAGAATTGAGATTCGATCGGATCGATAATTCTGCGATCGCTACACTTCCTCGATTGAGCGCAGCAGCTACTTTATTTATACCTAATTTGGGATTAGTAGATCCAGCGATCGCAGAAAAGTTTGGAAACTCAGAAACTAAAATTTCATTGACTGATTTACAATCAAAAATTGATGATTGGATTGAATGGGGTTATTTTTTGCAAGCAATTGCTACTGATATCCTTAGCGATCTTCAATTAGTCAATCAACTAAATTCTGATATTATTAATTTAGGTATATCAAATGAACTTCAAATCTTGAATGACAGCTTACAACTTGACTTAGCCTTGGCTAAATCTAATGTTTTAAAAAATCAAATTGAAAAAATTAGCGATTCTCAAAAACAACTATTACAGTTACAACAAAAATTAAATTATATTTTTGATACTATTAAAAATAGTCGAAGCTTATTAAATATTTTATTAGGTGTATCAGCTTTTTATGGTAAATCTGGTTTCGCTTTAGAGTGGTTAGATGATGACCACGAATTAATTATATCGAGTGAGGGAAAATTTCAAGAATTGACAAATCTTCTCAATGATTGTGATTCTTTTCAAGAGCAAATTGCTGCTTTAATTATTCAGGCTAATACTTTCACTCACCAGGGAGAACAAGCCCTGAAAAAGATTGAACAGGAAAGTAGTAGCCAGGAAGTAGGAATAGTACCAAAGTTTTCAACACCAAAAATAATACGTTCAGCTTTGATTATCGCTTCAAGTTTATTAATCTTAACTTTTGCTGGTTTGAAAATTAGAGAGCAAAATCTAAGTTTAACTCAAAAAACAAGTGCGTTCGTCGCAGACGATAGCTCCGCGATCGCCAACTTTAAATCTGCTCAAAAACTTGGTATGGAGGCTGCTTCTTTAGTTCAAAAGCCACCGCATCCTCTAAAACTCTGGCAACAAGCAGAAACTAAATGGTATCAGGCAATAATATTATTAGATAAAATTCCTGCTAAAACATCAGTTTATAACCGTGCAAAGAAGAAATTAGCTTACTATCAAGTTAACTATAAATTTATCAGTAAAAGAGTGCTAATTGAAAAGAAAGCTGTAGCAAACTTAGAATCAGCACACAAGCTAGCAACCGAAGCTAATTTATTTGTTCAAAATTCACCACATTCACAACTAAGTCGTCAGCAAGCACAAGATAAATGGCAGCAAGCAATTAATTTATTAGAAGCTATTCCAGAGAGTACGTCTGTCTCTGTACAAGCTAAAGAGATGCTTTCTATTTATAAAACAAATTATGCGGCGACTAATCGGCAGTCCTAAATCATTTGTGAAAAGTTAGATTGGATTACTATATAGCAGTTATTGAATATTTTACAAATTGCGTTAAAAAAGTAAAGAGGTAAATCGCCATCTTTCAACGTTTTACCTCTCTCAACAACAGATAATTACAACTAACAATTACACCTTAGAACGGTCAGTCAAAATCTCATAACCAGTCTCTGTCACCAAAACTGTATGCTCAAACTGAGCCGATAAAGAATTATCCATTGTGACTGCTGTCCAACGGTCAGATAATGTCCGAGTGTGTCTGGAACCTGCATTTAAAATTGGCTCAATTGCTAGTGTCATCCCCGCCCGGAGTTTAACATTTGGCATCTCACGAGTACGATAGTTGAATACTGAAGGTTCTTCATGCAGGTTACGACCGACACCGTGTCCAGTAAACTCTTCAACTATACTAAAGCCGTTAGATTTCACATGGTCTTCAATTGCTCCAGCTAAGTCAAGGAGGTATACACCAGCCTTTACTTGCTCAATGCCTTTATATAAAGCTTCTTCTGCTACGCGAATTAATTTAGCGGCTTCTTCTGTCACTTCACCGACAGCAATTGAAATGCAAGAATCACCATGAAAGCCTTGGAAATAAGCGCCTGTATCTACTTTTAATACATCCCCAACGCGAATCACTTTCTTGGGGCTAGGAATTCCATGTACTGCTTCATTATTAATGCTGGAGCAAATAGAACCCGGAAAACCGTGATATCCTTTAAAACTTGGTGTTGCACCCATTTCGCGGATACGCTTTTCTGCATAAGCATCCAAATCAGCTGTTGTCATTCCTGGCTTTACTAGCTCGGAAATTTCTTTTAAGACAGTTGCGACAATTGCCGATGATTGCCGCATGATTTCAATTTCACGTGGCGATTTAATTTCAATTCCTCGGCGCTGTTTTTTTGCTGGTGCAGGCTGAGTCGCTTGAGAAAGTAAGTTACTGAAAATGTTCATGGGAGATTAATAATTACTGGTGGCTTTGACGCTGAAGTATGAATGCTTTCTCTAGATTAATTGAGAAATAATATCTATAATTTAACACTATGGGAGTTAGTACAGTTTGGTCTAAAATTGTGATGAATTGAGGATTGAAATTTAAACGTAGAAGGAGGCAAAGTTACACAGAGAATTTAATTACCTTAATTAAATGTTGTATTCATCTCAATTATTTTTAATTTTTGATAGCAATCTCTCCAGTCATACCTGCTTCTGTATGTCCCGGTATTGTACAACGTAAACCATAAGTGCCAGATTTTAGGGGTATAAATACCCATTCGGCTTCAGCACCGGGCTTGAGTTCCAGTTCGTGAATGGCTCCTTTGATTTCTACTTTGCCTGCTTCAACTTTTTGTGTCCAGATGCCATCGGCAAAATCTTTAGCGGTAAAATAGTGCTTCAGTTGGCTGGGATTATTAAGCCGTAATTGATAGCGTTTACCAACCTCAAATTCCAAATGATTTGGCTCAAACTTGAGTTCGTTAGCTGAATTACCTAAGCTAACTGGAATTTCTGTAACTGGTTGCTTGAGCAAATCGCCAGACAAATTCGCCGCCATTACTGGAGTAGCAGCGATGAAATTTAGAGCGAAGAGTAACATTAATATCACGTAGTTGCGCCGTAATATTTGTACCCAAGTAGGAATTGTGAAACTAAGGGATTTAATTACAATTTCGTAAAAACAGTTATAAATTTTCATCACTAATTCTCAAAAGGCAATGCTGATGAGCAGGAAGAATGAATAGGTAGCGGAGAAAAACACTTTACCTATTCTTTATATTATCCATGCCCAGTGCCTATCTCTACCTAATACTTTTCCCTGCTAACACAGATGGTCCAGCAGTAACGACTACGATTTGATCTGCGTGAAGTAACTCACGAGCCGCTTGATTAACTTGGTCAAGAGTGACTTTCTGGATTTTATCAGTGAAGGAGTGCAATTCTACTTTATCTAGTCCATAGACCTCATTCATCAGAATTCTATCTGTTAATTCCTCTGGGTTTGCCAGAGAAACGTTGTAGTTGCTGATGAGGGTGCGTTTAGCTGTTTCTACTTCCAGCGCCGTGACACCTTGTTGATGAATTTGCTGTAGCATCTGGCGGGTACTAGCGATCGCTTTACTGCTATCTTCAGGACTAGTCTGCATCTCAATCAAAAATGTCCCTACATTCTTCCCAGCTTGGAAGGAGCTATAAATTCCATAGCTCAAACCTTGGCGATCGCGGACTTCTGCACCTAGTCTACTAGATAAAGTATCGCCTCCCAAAATCTGGTTCAATACTAAAGCTGCATGAAATCGAGGATCGTAACGGTTAATGCCTGTGTAACCCATATAAGTTACAGCTTGGGCTTTATCTGGTAAAACTGGGTTGACACTGATGATTTTCTGTGGCATTGCCACTGGAGGATATTTTAACGTGGGTGCTTTTCCGCTAACTTCCCAGTCTCCAAACTTATTTTTAATCAGCGATCGCACTTTGTCTAGATCGAAATCTCCTACCAGCGCTAGTACTGTTGTATCTGGGCGATAATGTTTAGCTTTGAAATCAATCACATCCTGGCGCTGAATCTGCTGTAAACTCTCCTCTGTGGGAAAAGTATGTAAGGGGTGTTTTTTCGGATAAATTGACTGAACAAATACTCTTCTGGCTACTTCTGATGGCTCATCTAATTCCTGTTGCAAATCAGTTAAAGTTTGTTGGCGATGCAGTTCTAACTCTTTGCTGGGAAAGCTACTATTTTTCACAACATCTGCCAATATCTCCAGGAGTATCGGCAAATCATCTGCTAAACTATCACCTTCGATATGCACGCCTTCGCGGTAGGTTTGAAAGTCTAGACTTGCCCCTCGTTCTCCTAAGATTTTAGCAATAGTTAAAACATCCTTGCTCTTAGTACCATTTAGCAAATTATCTGCCACAAAAGCAGCTAATCCAGCTTTGTTTTCTGGATCGAATTCCGTCCCAGCTTGAATATAACCGCTCAAGGTGACGGTGGGAGTACTGCGATCGGGTAAGAGTAATATCCGCAATCCGTTAGTCAATTTAAATTCCTGGGGTAAGACTTGGGCAATCGCATCTGTAGCCAAATCCACAGGTGGTAAGTATTTCATCATCTCAGAAGGAAGCACAGGTGCGCCAGGAGAGAAATTTTCTGTAGTTTGGGCTGAGTGTGGTTTGTCAGCAACTTCTGTTATCCGCTTCTGGGTTGGTTCAAAAAATCCTACTGTCCGCGCTTCTTTTGTCAAGTATCTGTTAATCACAGCAACAACATCCGTCGGCTTCACCAGACTAACAGCTGCCAAATAGCGGTCTGTGTAGCGATAATCACCAACAGTTGTCTCATCAGTCCCCAATCGCATTGCTTGAGAGGTGATATCACGGTTACTCAAAATTACATCTGCTGTTAATTGAGTTTTAGCTCGTTCTACTTCCTCAGATGTCACACCTTTTTCTGCTACATTAGCGATCGCACTATTCAACATTGAGTCAATTTTTTTCAAATCTTGTTTAGCTCCAGCCGTCACCAACACCTCATACCAGCCAGATTCTCGCAAACTGGTGACGGATGCTGTAACTTCACTAGCTAAACCTGATTCCAGCAATGCCTGATAAAGTCTAGAATTTCGTCCCTCTGTCAAGATGTAATCCATCACATCCAATGCCGGGACATCCGGTTGGTTTGCATCCGGTAGCGGATACACCGCCTGTAATAGCCTCCCTGCTCCCGGTTCTCGCAATACTATGGGAGTGCTGAGTGCTGTTAGCGGTAGCGGGGCGTTTAGCCCGTGTTGAGTGCTGTTAGCGGTAGCGGAACGTTTAGCCCGTGTTGAGTACTGAGTGTTGAGTGATGGAGAAATAACTCCTGCCTCCTGCCTCCTGCCTTCTGCCTCCTGCCTTCTGCCTCCTGCCTCCTGCCTGGGTAATTTACCAAACACCTCTTCAATTGTTTCAAGAGCATTTGCAGTTTGAAAATCTCCAACAATCACCAAGACAGCATTATCAGGACTGTAAAAATTGCGGTAATATTTTTCTACCTGCTCAACTTCAAATTTCTCGACATCAGCTTTAGTGCCACCTACAGGCAACCCATAAGCATGATTGGGAAACACCGCTTTCATGACAGCGCGGTTGAGGCGATATTCTGGACTATTTTCGTAACCCTGCAACTCCGAAATTACTACCCGCTTTTCACTGGCTAATTGCTCCGGCTCAATCTGGGAATTTCGCATTCTGTCTGCTTCTAGCACCAACAGCGCCTTCAGCTTGTTTCGTTCCACAGTACCGTAATATGCAGTTTGGTCATAGCTGGTAAAAGCATTGGAATCACTACCTAAAGCACTAAACAAACGTCCAAATTGAATTGGACGGTTTTTTGTACCCTTAAACATCATGTGTTCCAATTGGTGGGCAATGCCATTCACACCTGGTTCTTCATTGCGCGAGCCAACCTTGTACCACACCTGCACCGTCACCACTGGCGCAGTATGCACTTCCTTTGTCAGGACAGTTAGACCATTCTCCAGCACTGTCTTGCGGACATTTTCTGTCAGTGTTGAGGGCATTATTCTTTTTGCTAGCAAGGTTGACTGATATTTGTCTTTGTTAGATATAACAGGATGTTGGCTATGAGCAGGTCGATCGCTCAACAAAAAAACAGCTACTAGCCATAAACTTAAAAGTAATAACGGCAAGGGATATTTATAAAATTTAGAATAAAATTTGGAAAATCCATACATGTATTTAGCAGATTTATCTGTAAATTAAGTTACATAGTTATTTTGGAGAGTGACTACACTTTAATCTGGCGAAAAAATCTGTGACTTCAGTAACAATACAGAAAAACAATATATTAGCAACAAAGCTAATAAAAAAGCTAAATTACGGGAGTTTTGCTAAAACCCGAATGAATTCCAGAGGTAAGCCATCAGTATCGGCGATAAAAGCTACTTCGTAAATGCGATCGCCTATTTGCTGTTGTGTCGGTTCTAAAAGCACCTTCAACGGTTCTAATCCTTCGGGTTGACTCTCAGCAGCTAGCGATACACGTTCTTGTAAACTTGTCAACCAGCTAGGTAAATCTGGTGTAATCTCAGTTAAATCGAACGAGAGATGATAATATCCCACATAATGTTCATCAGCAAAAGCATCTGGGGCTGGTTTTGGTTCGGGAATTTGGATCAGTTCAATTCTGCCGCCCAATCCTTCCATCCAGCAAGCTAGCGTGTAGCCTGTGGTAAAGCGTTCTGAGATTGTAAACCCTAAAAGTTCGTAGAAAGCGATCGCGCGATGAATATTCGCAGTCCGAATAGAGGCGTGGTGCATATTAATCCTTAGTCCTTAGTCATTTGTCCTTTGTTATTCACTAATGACAAATGACTAATGACAAATGACCATTACTCAAACAACCTGAAATAAGGGTAGCGTACAGGGACACCAGGCTCTTTTTCCAAGTCAAAATTAATCACTTCCCAACAGTCATCTTCTGAAGTATCGGGGCTAAACTCCACGGGTAAACCGTACAAACGCGCAGCAGTAGCTTCAGGTTGTCCAGAACGCCAAGGCGTGCTGCGTTCTAAGTAGCCACTCATCAATTCCTGATAGCGTCGAGCAATAATTACTCGTGTTGCTCGAAAACCTTGGGTATAGAGCTTGTCTAATGCTTCGTGAATTTCAAAGCGAATACCATCAGGATGAGTATGTTGTCTATACCATTCATTATTCCACCTCCGCCAATGACGCCCCGATTGCAAATGGATTAACTCTCCATTTTTAGGATTAGCTTCAAATGCGCCATGACGCGGACACAAATAGGTATCTGTTAGTGTCAACGCCGGAATAGTCTGGCGACAATGGGGACACTGTATTTCCGGCCCAAACATCGGGTACTGCAAACCTGGATTCATCATGAAGTGCGTACAAACATAGTTTTGTCTTCACCAGCACTAGTGGGTTGGATTATACACTTCGGCTCAACCACTTTGAGTTACTTGCTCACTGCTGCATAGACACGGTGTTGCGGCAGGAACATTGTTCACTAGTGTTTTCCTCAGCGTAGAGGCTTGACGCTGTGATATCCTGGTTGTGCAACCAGCCTCAAAGGTTGGAGTTTCTCCAGTGTTCCTGGGTACCATATTCATATTCTATCGTGTCTACCGCTTCTTACTGGACATCTCCTGATTTTTCTCAAGCTGCCTTCATTGCGAGCAATGCTGTTGTTATGGGTTCGGTAAATATAGCAACAGGAGTGAGCATTTGGTATGGAGCAGTGGTTAGGGGAGATGTAGAACGAATTGAAATTGGCGAATGCACAAATATTCAGGATGGTGCAATTTTACATGGTGATGCTGGTTTTCCAACAATCTTAGAAGATCATGTTACCGTAGGGCATCGCGCTGTAGTACATTCTGCTTACATTGAGCGTGGAAGTTTGATTGGCATTGGCGCAGTGATTTTAGACGGGGTACGAGTGGGCGCTGGTAGCATTATTGGTGCTGGCGCAGTGGTAACTAAAAATGTACCGCCTTTGTCTTTAGTTGTCGGTATTCCAGGTAAAGTATTACGGCAAGTAACAGATGTTGAAGCCGCAGAACTGATTGAACACGCTAAACGTTATCAAAAGTTAGCTTTAGTTCATGCTGGTAAGGGTACTGATATTGGTTTTAGCAAGGCTTAGGGAGTAGGGAGCAGGGGGGCAGAGGAGCAGACGAAGCAGGGGAGCAGGGGAAACTGGGGAAGAAGAAATATTAGCCCATGCCCAATGCCCAATGCCCAATGCCCCATAATTTAAACATTCTTTACATTTGTATTTGGAAAAATTGCCCACTTCAGCTAAAAATAAAAATGAGAGCTGTTGACAAAACTTTAATTTCTACTTAAGAGAGGGGTTCTAGATATGGATATCGATTTTCGTATAGCGATCGTTTTAGCACCAGTTGTTATTGCCGCTAGCTGGGCAGTGTTTAATATTGGCGCTGCGGCTTTAAGACAAATTCAAGGCTTTTTGGATAGAGAAGCTTAAATTCATTAATTGGGCATGGGGCATTGGGCATTGATTATTCCCCTTGTCCCCTTGTCCCCTTTGTCCCCTTGTCCCCTACTCCCATTCCTTGGATATCGATTCTGTAATACAACCCCTTCAACGCTTTGGTGTCCATTTGGGACTTGATCGCATTGTCAATCTATTGGCAAATCTCGGCAATCCCCATCACCAAGTCCCGGTAATTCATGTTGCTGGCACTAATGGCAAAGGTTCAGTCTGTGCCTATCTTTCATCGGTACTCACTGAGGCTGGTTATCGTACAGGACGCTACACTTCCCCCCATTTAGTTGATTGGACGGAACGTATTTGTCTGAATGAACAGCCAATTTCCTCTGAGGAATTAAGCCAATTATTAGAAAAAGTCCAAGCGGTTATTCGTGCTGGTGACGAATCGGCAACCCAGTTTGAAGTAATTACGGCAGCTGCTTGGTTATATTTTGCCCAACAACAAGTTGATGTGGCTGTGGTAGAAGTCGGACTAGGAGGGCGCTTAGATGCAACCAATGTCTGCTTGGAACCTTTAGTTACGCTCATTACCTCCATTAGCCGCGAACACTGGCAGCAACTTGGCCCTACCGTCGCTGATATTGCTAGAGAAAAAGCAGGTATTCTTAAACCTGGATGCCCTGTTGTGGTTGGGCCATTACCACCAGAGGCAGAGAAAGTGGTGCGATCGCGTGCCTTAGAATTACAATGTCCAACTTTTACACCTCAACCTGCCCGTGAAATCTCTACAGGATGGGCAGAGTATGAAACAATTCAAAATTCAAAATTCAAAATTCAAAATTTCAAATTAATTAAATACCCTTTGCCGTTAGCTGGACAGATTCAGTTAATTAATTCAGCTTTGGCTTTAGCCGCTTTAGAAATTCTTCAACAACAGGGTTGGGAGATTTCAGAAGAAGCCATAACTAAGGGTATGGCCAAAACTAAATGGCCGGGGCGGATGCAATGGACTACTTGGAAAAACCATAAATTATTACTTGATGGCGCTCATAATACCGCCGCTGCCCAAGTTCTCCGCCAATATGTTGATAGCTTAGACGCAGTTAACCCCAAGCCAGTCAATTGGGTTATGGGAATGTTTGCCGATAAGGATCATACTGATATTTTTACTGCATTACTGCGATCAGGCGATCGCCTTTATTTAGTGCCAATACCAGTAGAACCTTGGCCCGGTAGAACTTCTGCGGATCTAGACTACTTATCAAATCTAGCTTACAGCCTCTGTCCTGAATTAAGCGATCGCCAAATCCATCCAGATTTATTCACAGCACTAGAAGCCGCAACCTCAACCACCACCACAGACGATTTAATCGTTTTGTGTGGTTCCCTTTATCTAGTAGGAGATTTTTTATCAACCACCAATATAATTCGTAAATCATAATTACGAATTACGAATTACGAATTACGAATTACGAATTTATCTGTTGTTCCACTCTTGCGCCGCATCTTCTACGGCTTTATCTACAGTTTTTTGGTTTAACATTGCTGCTTGTAAGTTTTCGTAAACAGCCTTTTGCAGTTTATTAAAATCCTTCAAAGTAGGGGTTAATATTTCTGCCTGTTGCAGTTGTTGAGCAGTAATAACTCGCGCTTTTTCTACTGTTGAAGCATTAGCTGGAACATCTTTAAAATAAGTATCAGACAATGCTTTGATCGTAGAAGGTAGGACATTTGCAGCTTTAGCAAAGGCTAACTGATTTTCGTCATTGGTGACAAATAAAGCAAATTTCACAGCGCCATCTGGTTGTTTGCTATCGCGGGGAATAACTATGTTCATCACTGCGACATTTTTCTTACCTGTGTCACCAGTAAGTTGAGGTGCTATTTCTGAAGCTTGAGCAATTTTTGGGGCATTATTAGCGATCGTTTTCAAGAACTCTGGCCCAGAAGCTAGAAACGCAGTCTCTCCAGATTGGTATAAATCGATCGCGTGGCGATGTCCTTGGGTTAAAGCCTCTTTGGGAAGCAAACCTTTTTTATACAAGTCTACCCAATACTGAAACGCGGCTTTCCCTGGTGCTGAATTAAACGCTGCTTTACCCTCAGCATCTATTAAGGTGACTCCCATTTGCACGAAAGATTCCAGCACTTCACCAGAATCTTGCGGTACGAAAGTTACAAAAAAGGCATATTTACCCGTCTTGTCTTTAATTTGTTGTGCGGCTTGTGCCAATTCTGCGTAGGTTGCGGGGACTTTATTGATACCTGCCTGTTTTAATAAATCAGTGTTATAAATGGTTAACCGTGTGGTGAGATACCAGGGAATCCCAAAACTCTTACCATTAAGCGTGCTTGCTTTCCAGATATTCGGCAGATAGGAGGAACGTACATCATTTGGGACTTTTGCATCTAAATCTAACCAGGCATTTCGTCCGGCAAGTTGGGAAGCAAAACCCGGATTTAAGTTAACTACATCAGGTGGCGTTTTTGCGGAGACAGCTGTTAATATTTTGTTCTCCATTGCTGCCCAAGGTACATCAACCCAGTTGATCTTTATACCTGGATTTTGCGATTCAAAATTCGCAATTAGGCTTTTGAAGTAGTCGGTAAATTGAGGTTGGAGTTGCATTGTCCAAAACTCAACAGTTCCCGCTCCTGAAGTAGCTTGTTTTGTACTTGTATTAACATTACCTGTACTGCAACTTACAATCCAACTGGTTAATAAGCCAAGCAGTACAAAAGCAACAAGCTGTTTAAATTTTCGCAATTGAATCATTTTCCCAGTATTTTTACGCTTGATCGGTGTGAAAAGCTTAGACAGAATTGTTGAGATTATAGGCTAAATAAATTACCCGTAAAGACGTAATATATAACGCCTTTACTGCAACAAATTTAAATTTTCAATTTAGCAGTCCAGCGGGCACAACTGTGGTAAAAAGCTTCAATAGTCTGTTTGGCAAATCGAAAAAAGGGGTAGGCATTGAACTTGCTCCCGAACGGGTGAATGTTGTTCAGCTACGCAAGCAGGGTCAAGGCTTGAAACTAGAAATCTATACATCGGTAGCAGTTCCAGAAGGGATAGTTACCGATGGTCAAATCAGCGACCCTCCAGCAATGGCGCAATTAATCCAGCAAGCGCTAGCTGAAAGCAAAATCAAAACTTCTCATGTTGCTACTGGTGTACCAGGACGAGATTCTATCGTTCGGATTATACCAGTGCCAGCAGAGTTAGACGACAAAGAACTGCGAGAAATGGTGCTGAACCATGAAGCAGGTTTGTATTTACCCTATCCTCGTGAAGAGGCTGATGTAGATTATCAGAAACTTGGGTATTTTGTAGATGAAGATGGCATTGAAAAAGTACACGTACTCCTAGTGGCCACCCGCAAGGAGATCACGGATACCTATATAAGTACCTTCGAGCAGGCAGGATTACAAATTGATGTTTTAGAAATTAACAGTTTTGCTCTGATTCGGACTATTCGCGAACAACTGCGACAATTTGGTCCGCAAGAAGCAGCAGTGCTTGTTGATATCGAGTTTGACAGTACAGAAATCGCCATCATCGTTAACGGAGTGCCGCAATTTTCGCGCACAGTCCCCATCGGGACTTATCAAATGCAAACTGCCTTAGCAAGGGCAATGAGCTTACCTACATCACGAGACATGCAACTGTTACACGGAATGGTTATTCCTGCAACTCCCATAGACGGCGGTAAAACTGGCGTTACCGAACTCGATCCTGGCATGGCTGCCATATTGAGAGTCTTGGGAGAACTAACGGATGAACTGCGCCGTTCCATCGATTTTTACCTAAATCAAAGTGAAAATTTGGAGGTAGCGCAGATTTTATTAGCTGGCCCAGGAGGTGGACTTCAACAGCTAGATGAATTTTTTACCCAACGATTGAGTTTGCCAACTACCCAAATAGATCCAATCGGGTCTTTAGCTTTGGAAGTTGACACTGATAAATATCCACAGGTACAACGCTCTGGCTTGGCGATCGTACTAGGTCTAGGAATGCGGGAGGTGTAATAAAATGTACAGCCTAGATGTTAACTTTCTTAAAGACCGCCCAGCATACCAGAAAAAGCCAGAGAAACAAGGAGGAATAGCCCTAAAATTCCCTACGGGGGATTTGACACTACTGTATGCGGGAGTTGCAGTAGGTATAGGTCTTCCGGTTTTATTGGGAGTTGGTTGGTGGTTGCTGCAAGGGAAGATTGTTGAATTAGATGGTCAGATTGCACAACTAGACCAAGAAAGCAAGAGGTTAGATACAGAAATAGGAAATATTAACAAAATCAAAGCCGAGACAAATGCGATTAAAGGGGAAACCCAAGCTTTAGTAACTGTATTTGACCAGATTCGTCCTTGGTCAGCAATGCTACAAGATTTGCGCGATCGCATCCCAAGCGCAGTGCAAATCGAGAACATCAAGCAAATTCCACCTATTGCGGTAGCGGCAGGTCAGCCACCAAACAATCCCGCAGGAGGATTAGAAATTAACGGATTGGCTCGTTCTTTTAATGATGTCAATGATTTCTTATTGAGTTTACAACAGTCTCAGTTTTTAAAGCCCACAGAAACCAGAATTCTCACAGCAACGTTAGTAGAGGCTCCCTTAACACCAAGTGCGAGTCAATCTTCTACTGATGTAATTATTAAGCCACCTCAAGTAGTTAAATACACTATTCAATCGAGCATGAACGACGTTCCAGCGTCGGAATTAATTCGAGAGTTAGAAAAAAAAGGCACAGTGGGGTTAGTAACTCGAATTCGTAATATGCAACAAACAGGAGTCATTTCAAAATGACGCTGAGTGATGATTTAAATTTTGCCGAACAAGGTGGGGAATTCGATCAGGCAGCGCCAGCCGCACCTGTGGTATTTGGTATCGCCTTCACACCAAAAATTATTGGGATCTTGGTGGGGGTAATTGGTTTAGCGGGAGCAGGTTATATATTATTAAACCTGCTGATGCCAGCTTGGGAAAGCTATCAGCAACAGCAAGCCAAAAGCTCTGAACTGCAAGCGCAAATTGAGCAAAAAAAAGCCAATATCAAACAGATTGACAAAGTTAAAGACGAACTAGCACAGGCAAAGCAGCAAAAAGTTCAGGTTTTAAGTTTATTTGCTAACGAAAAAACCTTAGATACATTACTGTTGGATTTGAACCGCTTAATTGAGTCTGGCAATAGTGCAACTTCTATTAATGCAGTAAGAGCCAAACTGAAAAAATATGTGCCTATTTCCCAAAAACCAGAACCGATTGTCGATGGAAGTTTAGGAGTAGGGGTTGATGGCAAGCTGCAACGCAGTACTATCAGCGCTGAGATTACAGCAACTTATGAACAAACACAATCGATAATTCGTAACATTGAGCGGTTACAGCCTTTGTTAATAGTTAAAGATTATCAAGCAACTTTGGCTCCAGCAGAGACAAGATCCCCATTAGATAAAACGCCGATGCAGGTAGGCCCAGCAGCGATTAATACATCATTCCAGTTACAGGTATTGATGCCACTTAGTCCAGAAGAAATAGCCGCAGCAGCGAAAGCTGCCCCGAAAAAGTAGTCAAATCAGAGCTAGGACGAATAGAATTCGCAGCTATACAAGCGTAGACAAAGCCTTCCCGCAGACTAAGAAAAAATTGAGGGTTTTGAAACTCGCGTTCGCCCTTGGCGTTCCCGTAGGGTAGGTGGGTAAAGTCTTGTGTAGTCAAGCCAGACGCCAATGGGGTTTCCCCATAAGCAATTGGCGTGTGGTTTCTAACCGCCTACTCAAAATTGTTTGTAAACAAGGTTTTATAAGGTGAGGAATGAACTGTGAAACAGTTTCACGGTAATAGTTTTATTTTAGGTACTGCCGCTTTTGTATTTTTGGCGGCTCAACCAGTTTGGGCACAAATTAGTCAAGTTACTGATGTCCAGTTAAATCCCGTTAATGGTGGAATTAGCCTCGCTTTGAAAACTTCTTCTGGGTCGCGCCCCCAAGTTTTCACTACAAAAAGAGGCAAGGCTTTAGTCGCTGATGTTATCAACACTCAATTACGTTTACCACAAGGTAATAGTTTTCGTCAAGATAACCCAGCACCAGGAATTGCCTCTGTTGAAGTTAGTCAGCTTGATGCTAATAGCATTCGGGTGACGGTAACTGGCAGCAACAATGCACCAGGCAGTCAACCCGTGATGCGATCGCCAAATGGAATTACACTCAGTTTTAGCCCTTCAACAGGCACTACAGCATCAGCACCAACGCCAACAGCCCCAACAACCCCAACATCCACAGCACCACCTGTTACTACTCCAGCTCCAGCCCAACCTGGTCAAAATCCAGGTGTTCTCGTTCCTAACCCGCAAGTCACCATTGACGGACAACCTGCACAAGCTGCTGGGCCAGGTCAACCTCTGAGTCAGGCTCCACCTTTCTTACCTAGAGCCGTCGCCCCACCAGTGGGAGATATTGCTATTTCGGCTACCGATGCTTCTCCTAGCACCGTTGACTTAGCAACTCAGGAACGTGTACCTCGTCTAGTACTGCGAGATGCCCCAGTACGTGAGGTTTTGTCATTACTTGCTCGTGCTGCTGGTTTGAACCTGGCTTACGTAGGAGGTGAGCAAGGTGGTGGAGGTCAGCCAGGTGGCGGTGCTAATGCACCAGCAGTTTCTCAAACAATCTCGCTAGATATAGAAAATGAGCCAGTGCAAGATGTATTTAACTACGTTTTGCGCCTGAGTGGTTTAGAAGCTAACCGTAGTGGTCGTACAGTTTTTGTCGGGGCTAAATTACCTAATGCAACGCGTGATATGGTTATGCGTAGTATTCGACTAAATCAGGTCACGGTGGGAACCGCTCTGAATTTTTTGGTTGGCTTAGGAGCAGAAAGTGCCGTCAGCCGCGAACGACAAGTTACCAGTGTTAGTGCCGTAGCGGTGGGTAATACGGCTGCTCCCATCACCCAAACTCAAACGACCACGGAAACCAGACTGGAAACCCAACGCGCTAGTTTTCAAGACTCTAGTCCATTACTAAGAGGTTTACAGGCATTAGGAGACGAGCGCACTAATTCCCTGACTTTAATTGGCCCTCCTAGACTGATTGAGATTGCGATGGCTCAACTAACTCAGCTAGATATCCGCCGTCGTCAAGTGGTAGTCAACGTCAAGATTATTGATGTCAACCTCTCGAATATTCAAGACTACAACACGAGCTTTTCTTTTGGGGTTGGTAACAATTACTTTAGCAATGATGGTGGTGTTGCATCTCTGAATTTTGGCGGTGCTAGACCAGCTACTAGCGATGAAGCAAGAAATAGCTTGACTAGTACACCGATCATCAATAATGTCGCTAGCACTATTACATCACCATATCGGTTTACCAAAAGTCTTCTCGCTAGTTTGAAGGCTCAGGTTACAAATGGCAATGCCAAAATTTTGACCGACCCAACCTTAATTGTGCAAGAAGGTCAGCAAGCTCTGGTGAATCTGACTCAAGAAGTAGTGGGAAATATAACCCTCGAAACAACGGATACTTCTGGTGGTTCTAGGACAGAAAGAACAATTGAGAAACAAAAAGTTGGCTTAACCTTGAGTGTAAAAATTGATCGGATTGACGATAATGGGTTCGTTTCTCTATCGGTTGCTCCTACTGTCAGCGCTCCTTCCGCCTCACAAGATACAGGAAATGGACAAATTATTTTAGTGTCTGAGCGCTCTCTTACTTCTGGCTTAATTCGCTTACGAGATGGTCAGACACTAATCCTAAGTGGTATTATTCAAGATCAAGATCGGACAGCTGTCTCCAAAATTCCTATCTTAGGCGATCTTCCACTAATTGGTTCGCTATTTAGAAGCACAAACCGACAGAACCAGCGTCAAGAGGTGATTGTGTTACTCACACCTCAGATTATGGACGACTCAGAGAACTCCTCCTACGGCTATAACTATGCCCCTAGCCCTGAAGTGCGGCAAATCCTTGAGCGTCGTGGGTTGAAGGTTCCTGGCAGGTAATAAAGACGATAAGCAGGTGAGTTAACTCTGCTAAAGGCTCAGATACCCGACTTCTTAAAGAAGCCGGGTATCTTCTTTTTTAGGAGTAGGTTTAAGTTTAAATGTCATTCTAGAATAAAACTACCCAATTACAACAGAAGTAACAGTAGTGGGTGAATACTAATGATTTCAGAACAAGAGTTATTAACAAAGTGGCGTTCTCTTCCACAAGAAAAACAAGAAATCGCCACCATAAATGTTAAGAAAGATGTGACTAATGGATAGCCTTGTAGCAGAGAAGCTTTAATTTTTACCCCTTCCCTACTAAAGAAGCTTGCATGGGGTTAAATTTCGCATTGGATTTTCCACATCAGATGAAAAGTGAGTAAAATCCCCGACTTTTTAGAGAAATCGGGAATCTGAGCCTTCAATTTCGATAAAAATTGCTTAATCTCAGCAATAACTCTTCAACATCGGTAATGAATGCCAACAAACATTGACCATCTCCCACCTTCCCACTCCCCTGTTTTCTTTGTAATTGCGGGATTTACTAGGTATTTTTTCCTACTTTTGGGGTGGTTTTTAGTGGAACAAGTACTCTAAAATTACAAAAAATCCTGAAATCTATATAAATTAATGGTTTCATCTATCCACATCAGGCTACAACACCTTAGAATGATTCATTGAAAAGTCGAGCCGATGGGATGTACAGCCGTTTTGAGAAAAATACTCCCAAAGGATGATTTTTGTATTTCCGCAAGCAAACATTTCAGTATAAATGTATTATTTTACATCCGTACTGAAATTTCAAATAAACCTTCAGGAGTTTGACATGAACAAAGGTGAATTAGTTGATGCCGTAGCTGAAAAGGCTAGTGTTACCAAGAAACAAGCGGATGCAGTCTTAACTGCCGCTTTGGAAACAATTATTGAAGCGGTTTCCTCTGGTGATAAGGTGACATTGGTGGGATTTGGCTCATTTGAATCACGGGAACGTAAAGCCCGTGAAGGTCGCAACCCGAAAACAAATGAAAAAATGGAAATTCCAGCGACAAGGGTTCCTGCTTTCTCCGCAGGAAAACTGTTTAGAGAAAAGGTAGCACCCCCAAAAGCATAGGTTCTGTCTTCGGGAACCCTTTTTTAATGCGGCAACCTGCACACGGGGGAAATTTAGCCTGGGCAGCAGCACTGGCTGGCTGTCCCCCTGATGCTATTCTGGATTTTTCTGCTAGCATCAGCCCGTTGGGGCCTCCAAATAGCGCGCTCGCTGCTATTAAGTCCCAAATTGGTAATCTTAAGCACTATCCAGACCCAAACTATAGTGAACTGAGACTAGCTCTCAGTCACTTCCATCACTTGCCGTCTGAGTGGATTCTGCCGGGTAACGGCTCCGCAGAATTACTCACTTTAATCGGTAGGGAATTAGCTCAATTAGCCGCGACAATTTTAATCACTCCAGCCTTTGGCGACTACTACCGAACCTTGTCAGCGTACAACGCTAATGTGCTGGAGTGTCCCCTGATTAATTCTGAGCAACGAGTGCTGTTAGCGGAAGCGGGGCGTTTAGTCCGTGCTGAGTTACCAGTTGTACTCAGCACTCAGCACTCAGCACTCAGCACTCACTGGGGACTATTGCTGAATAATCCGCACAACCCAACCGGAAAACTATTTACACGGGACTCTATTTTGCCCTACCTGGAGCAATTTGCTTTGGTTGTGGTGGATGAAGCATTTATGGATTTCGTGCCGCCCAATGAGGAACAAAGCCTGATTCCGGTGGTGCAGGAATATCCGAATTTAGTAGTATTGCGATCGCTGACCAAATTTTACAGTCTCCCAGGACTACGATTGGGATATGCGATCGCACATCCTGACTGCCTAGCGAAATGGCAGCTATGGCGCGATCCTTGGCCTGTAAACACGCTAGCGGCAGCAGCGGCAATTGCAGCACTCCAAGATACGGAGTTTCAGCAACAAACCTGGGCATGGCTACCACCTGCACGAAACCAACTGTTTCAGGGTTTAGCTGAAATCCCAGGATTACAACCCCAAGCAAGTGCTACTAATTTTTTACTGGTTGAGTCCCAAGAATCTACTTCCCAGTTACAGCAACAATTACTCAAGTATCACCAGATTTTAATCCGCGATTGCCTTAGTTTTAAAGAACTAGGCGATCGCTTTTTCCGGGTTGCTGTACGTGAAGAGTCCGATAACCAACGCTTACTAACAGCGCTAAAAGAGAGTTAGGAGTTATAAGTTAAAAAAAGGTTTTAATTCTTAACTGCTAATTCTTAACTCCTAACTCTTAATTCTTAACTCCTAACTCCTAACTCTAATCTAAATTCACGTGACCGTTGACTACGATGTTGTAATTATTGGTAGCAGTCTTGCTGGATACTATGCTGCACTTGCTGCAACCCAACTACGTGCTACAGTTGCCCTGGTACAACCCAAAGTAGACTACGGGTTTACTCATCACCATGCTCTGGCCGAAATTGGTAAACTAGCGCAGAAGTTGAAGGATGCGGCTGGTTTTGGTATTCATGCGACACACACTGATACTTCAGAAGAATGCCATATATCTATGGCATGGCAAGAAGCGATGCTGTATGCTCAATGCGTCGCCTCAAATCTCCAAGAACATCATTCCCCAGCCATCCTAGCGGCGCAGGGAGTCGATATCATCATTGGCAGTGGTCAATTTCAATCTTCACCCCAACTGGCTTTTGCCGTTAACAATCGCCTACTACGCGCCCGTACTTATTTGCTTGCTAGTGGTTCGCGTCCAGAAATTCCTGAGATTGAAGGATTGCAAACCACTGGCTATCTAACCCTTTCTAATATTTGGCAATCTTTCCAGGGAACGACGTTACCTAAAAATTGGGTAATTATCGGTGGAATTCCCCAAAGCATTGAAATTGCTCAAACTTTAGCAAGGTTTGGTTGCAGTGTGACGCTAGTAGTCAAGCATCCTTATGTTCTTCCATATCTAGACCCTGAAATCGCCATATTGCTTCAGGCGCAGTTGGAAGTAGAAGGTGTGCGCGTCCTCACCGAAAAACCAGTAACTCAGGTGAGGCTAATTGACAATAAAAAGTGGATTCAAGCAGGAGATAAGGCCATTGAAACGGATGAAATTCTAGTGGCGACTGGACAACAGCCGAATCTTGAATCTCTAAATCTAGCAGCAGTCGGTGTGAAATGGCATCGACGTAGCTTAGTGGTGAATGATAAACTGCAAACCACTAACCATCGCATTTACGCCTGTGGTGATGTAATTGGCGGTTACGACTTTGCCAATATCGCTAATTATGAAGCAAAAATTGCCCTGAACAATGCACTATTTTTTCCTAGGTTACGAGTAAATTATCCCTCAATTCCTTGGGCAATATTTTCTGTGCCGATGCTAGCGCAAGTGGGTTTGACAGAGGCACAGGCAAAACGCCAATTTCGTCGAAATGAAGTTTTAGTTTTGCGACAATATTTTAAAACAGTGGCAGCAGCCCAACTTCGGGATGAAACCACTGGTATGTGTAAATTAATTGTGCTACGCAATGGGGAAATTTTGGGAGCTTCGATATTGGGGGCAGAAGCTGGAGAATTAATTAATTTGATTGCCTTGGCAATATCACAAAAAATTAAAGTCAAACATCTAGCAAGTTTATCTCCTGCCTATCCCAGTTTCTCAGAAATTCTGGAACGAACTGCAAGAGAGTGGAGTAAGCAAAAGTTAAATACCAACATTCCTTTGCAAGAGTTTTTAGAAGGCTTCTTCCATTTGTGCCGCAATTGGAATTAGCACTTACGCACGGAGTTGTCACTATAATAACTTAAACAAGGTACTGATATAGGACTCCGATTTGATTTCTGAAAACATCTTGAGACTGAAAAGCCTGTTTTATAAGGGTTTTATCTAAAATGTCGTTCAAAAATCAGATATGAGTCCTATATCATTACTGACTTCCACAAGGATACTGAGATACTGACTTTGCAGTTCTCGCTACCTTTGCCAATATTGACAGCTCCTTAATTGCAAACGTAACGTCATCAGAATTGGGGAGCATCCCTCAAAATTGAGCTTATTATTTTTGTTGAACTGCAAACTTTAAATCTGTCAACTCTAATTCTCCTCCGGCTGTTGTTAATACTAAATTAATACCTAAAACACTTTTTCCTGTACTTGTATAGTTAGTTGGAAGTATTTGCTTGGTCAAATCAAAATTTCTAGCATTTCCATATGTTATTTGATATGGTGTTGCTTTATCGCCAAGTAAAAATGATGTGATAGCTACTCGTGCTGGTGCTTTCTTTACTACACCTTTTATAGCTAAAGGCACGAGCCTAAATTGCTTTTGAGTATTAGAGGTATCAATTCTAATGATACATCTAGCCCTTGACGATTGTGCCTTTACAGTTATAGGAGCGCGAAGCGTAAATTGACTTATTTGCGGATTGAAACTTATATTACATCCCCTATTAACCGAAAATCGTGGCTGGTTGTTTACTGGAGCAGCAGCGCTAGATGAATTGGCATCATAACAATAGAAAAAAAACAAGCACATTAATATGAAAAAATTACGTGCATCACTTAATCTCAACATCATCTTATTCTCCATCAACAGAATATTTGTAATCTTAAAGAAGAATACCTTTAGTAGATTCAATGAGTGGTGTGTCTAAATCTCCCACTCATTGAAAACCACTAAATTTGGAATTTGGTGCGGTGTATCACCATCTATCCGCAGAATCGCTAAAAGCAACTACTAGCAACGCTTTAGGTCAAAAGAAAGTATCACATCCCCAGCATTGATATCGGCTGTATCAACGAAAATAGAACTTCCAGATGAGGATTGTGCAGTCAGATTAATACCTAATAATCCTTGTCCACCACCACTACATAAACCTGTAGCAGCTATAACAGTAATCTCATCTTGCTCCGCAAATGCCTTACTAGATGTAAACTTGCTAGTTTTAGGGGGAGCTACGGCTTGACCAAGAGCACCACCACTAAAGCTATAAGTTCTGCTTAAGCTAGTACCTTTACTCTTGCTATCAATATCAGTAGTTCCTTGGTACAGTACTTGTACATTTTGGACGATGAAACCACTTGGAATAAAAGTTTGAACGCGTAAAATACACCTTTTACGGTCACCACTGAATGCACTAAAGTTATCCAAGACGATCGATAAGCTTCTACCATCCTCTCCAACAAGTTGATCGTCAACAATACATCCACCAGACCCGATTGCATCTCCAAAAGTAATACTAGGCTCTTCAGCCAAAACCTTGGTCGCAATCACGTTGAGTCCAAGAATTGTAGATATAGACAGTAATACACCAAATTGTTTAAAGTTCATATTGATTGTACCTATGTTGCTAGAGTTGTTTTTTGATGAAAAATGCATTCAGAAGGCAGAAGGTACGAGGTATGAAGGCATCTTTGCATTAATCCCACGCTTAAAAGCATGAGATTGAAGCAAGGATGATTTGTGTCGGTGTTACATATCTCGACACAATTTTGTTCTAGTAGTGGGCAATCACCCGCAACTAGAGTTTTGATTGATACTTACAGGCTTCTGCCTTCTTCAATTGTGGGAAATCCTTTCAGGTATGCTTTGACAATTCCTGCTTAATCAGAAAATGAAGCATAACTGTGTATCGCTGGAGTTAACAGAAAGAAGATGGAAATCAGGTTACAAGATGTATTCTTGCTGTATGTCCATGTGGGGAAGATCATATAGTTGTCTCTGTCAACAAATATGTGTTCTCGATCACAGATATCTTGTGTTTACAAACACTGCCAACTTCAAAATAATAGTATTGTAGTATGAAGGAGCGGTACTCCAAAGTTAGGTGCTAAAAATTAAAGGTATAAATTACCGATTTAATAGTGCGATACCGATAGCGCAACGTTAGTGAGCCGTCGAACGTCATAGCCCGCCGCAGATATCTCAGTGAAATAGCTGTTTTTATTGAGGATCTATATTGTGAGCGACTGCAATTCTAGTCTTAGACAGGGAACGAAGTAATTGGGAGTGCCTTAAAAATTTGCATAAAAATCCAAACTACTCCCGCCGCTGTTAGAGGTACGCTGAGGTTATCTGTGCCGTGGGGCGAGACTGCCTCTGCTAGAGTTGCGAAAGTAGCAGTTACTACTGCCGTCAAAAAGACCCAACCTAAACTTAAAGGCGTTGCTAGGGGACTCAGCGACGAACCAGGTAGCAGCAACAGCACCAAGAAAATTACTACTGTACTTGCTATAAACATTGCTGCTGAACCTTCCCAGGAACGTATAGAACTTCCCACTTGGTATTTATGTTGCCCAAAACGTTTACCGATTAATGCTGCTAGTGCGTCACCCCAGGTCATTGCCATTATCCCAGCTACGGCGATCGCAACGCTATCTACTGGCCCATCTGGTCGCCACAATAGCCCGAACAGCAGTGTCACTGAGATAGCGAAATAAACTGTGCCGGGTGAGCTATCTTGGGTATCCATTGCGCCGATGATTCGGTAGCGGTAAAACAAGTAGTTCAGTCCGATAAAGGTTGCAAAAGGTATAATTCCGATTTCCCAATTCTTAAACAGTAGCAGGACTCCGAAAGCCCACATCCCTGCACCAATATGGATTACCTTGCGGGTCAAATCCGGCTTTACACCAAATAGCCTACGTAGTCCCTCGCCAATCACAAGCAGACTGATAGCGTAAACATAAGAAATTGTTAGCCCGATAAAATCATTTGTCATTTGTCATTTGTTATTTGTCATTTGTTATTTGTCATTGGGAAAAGAACTACAGAAAGCTGCCCGTCTGTGTTGCTGGTTCACTTAGGTCGATCGCTATTTCGTTTAAAGTTCTTTTCTACTGACGAAACGCTACCAATACCTTGAAGAATACCACGACCGATTAAACCTAAACCTCGACCAACTATTTGGGTAAGGATAAAAACTATACCGCTACCGAAAACAGCTAATAGTGATTTTAAACGCGGTGCGATCGCATCACTAAATTCTAGGAGCAATGTCACTACTAAGGGAATATTAGAAAGTTTTACTAACTCTTGATTTCGAGGAGCATAAACTGAAGTATTGGCAATGCCACGAGGCGCAATTACAAATAGCTCATAGCGACTTTCAAAAACTGCTTTTGGCTCATTTATATAATTTTTTAATCTATATTTCCACGACAAATCATTTCTAAACCGTTCAATTTCTCTTGTAGAAATCAATTGGCGTCCATAAAAGTTTTGCTTAATCTCTTCTACATCTGCTAAATAATTTAACAGTGGTTGCACTACTCCATTCGCTACCTGAATCAATAAGTTCTCTAAAATCATCAATACTTGAGACTTAGCTTCAGCACTCACTACTGGATAGGAGGTATTGTCAATGTTCAATTCTGTTTGAAATAATAGATAAGAATAAAACTCACAAACTAGCGGGATTTTATTGAGAATCTCTCTTTGGACAACCTCTGTATCTTGCAGCAATAAATTAACAATTTTTATGTTTTTATTAACTATTTTTAATCGAGAAAATTTTCCAAAAAAATCTGTAACTGCTGCTTGCCATAAATCATATACCAAAGTATTTCTTAGTTCATGCAATTGATTTATCTCTATTTGAGAAGTACGCAGTTCATCCAACTGTTCTGCCAATTTTTGTAGGATCAGATAAAGTAATTCTCGTTTTTTATCTTCACGAAAAATATCAATTTCTAAAGGTATATCTGTGACATTTATTAAAGGAAATTGAAGCTTAGTAACACAAGATGTAAACAAGGCAGATTGTAGGGTTCCCGGACTAAGTAAAGGTGATACGGTTTGTCTTTGTTGAATGCTTAATGAAGGAGTCACAGGTGGCTCATCAGCAAGCGGAATCTGTTCCTCTTGCCTTTCTTGTGGCGAAACCAACAACCGATTTAGCAACCAACGAGCCACTAGCAGTTCTCGCCGCTGTCCAGCTAGAATTGCTCGATCTAGTACTGGTAGTCCGGCAACTTGTAATTGTGCTGTTACTGCGGCTAGGGTAGCATCAATGTTAGCAATTCCTGACAAACGTAAATTATTTCGCAGTTTAAAGAAAGGGAGGGAAGAGGAGTTAGGAGTTGTAATTGCTTCCATGTCCTGAAACCAGTAAGAACCACCATCTGCAACTTCTTGCATGGCGACGACTAACTCAGGAAGTGGTGTACCTTTGGGGCAGTAGCCATTTACACCAACAGATTTTGCCGCCAATAGCATTCCTTGTTCTTGAATAGAACTGAGGAGTAGGATTGGTAGGTTGGGATATAAGCCTCTGAGTTGTCGACAAAATTGTAAGCCTAGCTGTTGACTGGTGGTAGAGCGACCATTACCGAATTCTAAAACTATCAAATTTACCTGGTTAGGGTCTTTTTCGGCAATTTCTGCTAGAATCTGCAAGGCAATGGTATCAGTTTCTACAACTGCGATCGCTTCCAGGTTAGGAATCGCTTCTAAAGCTACCTGTAATCCCAGACGAAAAATCGGGTCTTGGTCGATTAACAATAATTTTAAAGGGCGATCGCTCATAATCCACTCAATTAGATCGGCACTGTTTTTTACCAATCAAAAAACAACTTTGATACAAAACTTTGTCTTCCCCATTGTCACCTGTTTTCGCAAACTGATAAATCGATCATAATTGCCTTGTGCAGCCTCACTGTGTAATTAAATGAACCTGAGTATTCGGCACTGGTTGGCAGAACGCCATATCGCAATCAATCAAATCAGAGGGTTTTCTGGGGGGCAATTGGCAGGTATTGCCTACCGTATTGTTCAGGATATGGAACTCAAAAGCCTCATGCCTTTTGATCTCTGTACCTTGGTAGAGGTTTTAGAACTGCCCTTAAGTATTGTTTGGGAAGAAATCAGTGTCATTTCCCAGTTGACAGAAAAACTTTTGCGTAGCCTCAGCCAAAAAAAACCGTTAAAACGTAACGAAGGAACGTGGCTAGCATTTCAAATTGCCTATCTCCAAGCTTTGCAAGCAATTCTAGAGCAGGAAGCAAGCTTACAAAAACCGTGGTTAGACCGGGCAATTATACCCATGCAACCACACATACTTAAAGAGGACGTGGGTAAACTCATCCTCCAAGATCCGCAACTACAAGGATTGCTGAAAACTCTCAGCCCAGGTAAATTGACTGATACTCAAGCTGAACAAGCATTATCTTCGGTTGCAGATTCATTACTGGTGCAACAAATAAATAACGCTACTATCGCTTGGTTGGTTGCCAATGGTGCAGAGGAAGTGGAAGCGAAACTTCTAACACAGCGTTTAGTCAACTCACTTCCTGGTGAGATATTGGTAGTCGTCACCGAGAATGCTGCACCTTTAGCCCAACTGCAAAAATTTTTCCGTTTGGGGATTTCATTATCTCCCAGTTTCATCACCCCAGAAGTTGGTTCTACAGTCAGTGAAAAAATTGATTTGCACCGAGAACATTACCGTGCGAGTTTGATTCAAAACCTCAGTATCCCTTTGCTGATGGAATCCTTTGCTCTTAAGGATATCTATGTGCCACAAAAAGGCTTACCAATAGAGGAAAATATTTTTGAGCAAGATAAAAAAGCTGTTAAACCAGTTGATTTAAAAACATGGGCACACCAACAGCTAACTGATTTAGAAACGATCGCTGTTATTGAGTCAGAACCTGGTTATGGAAAAACTAGTTTTTGCCAGCTTTGGGCAGCACAGGTAGCACAGGAATTGTACCCTACTTGGATGCCTATAGTAATTAGGTTGCGAGATGTACAATACGGTAAAACTTTAATCGAAACTCTAAATTCTGCTTTTGGCGTTAATCTTTCAATTTGGTTAGAGCAAGAAAATCTCCCTTGTCTGTTGCTGCTGGATGGTTTGGATGAATTGCCCCATTCTGCTCAGGGTATCAGGGCACAAGCAATTTTTATTCAGCAATTACTGAACTTTCAATCTCAGCACCGCCACAAAATTCTGTTGACAAGTCGCTCAACAACATTACCAGAAATCGTCTCAGAACTACCGCTATTGTTGAGGCGAATTATTATTCAGCCATTAGATGGGGACGAACTCAAACAATGGTTTCAGCAGTGGGCAAAAGTGCAATCTTTACCCATTGCTCAAAATTTCTTTACATTGTTAAAACAGTCAGAATTATTTGCCAGCCTATCAAAGTTAAAAGAATTATCTGCCCTTGTCCGTCAACCCCTAATGCTGCATTTGTTGGGCATCTTGCACCGAGAGGGATTGCTAGATGATGAACTATTGCAGTTAGCTGCTAATACCCAAAAGTCTTTTCTGTTATGGGAAATTCATCATCGTCTGAGTCGATGGTTGTTGGGTTATCCGCTAATGGGTGGGATCAAGACGATGCTACTGCGTTCAGGAACGGCTCATATCCATCGGACTCCAGAAGCGATCGCTAATTTACTCGCCGATCGTCATCCCCAAGATTTACTTAAGCAGATGCAAGCGATCGCTCTCAAAATTTTACACTCACAGCGTCATCAAATTAATCTAGATGGTGAATTTAATACTTTACCAGCGTTTTATTTTAAAATTTGGGATGTAGAAAGCTCAGGCGAAAGCGCAGCGAAAAGTAGTTTAATTGAGTTTTCGCATCTCAAGTTAGGAGAATCTCTTTGTGCAGATGCTATTGCTGCCCAACTTAAATTTCTGACTCAGTACCAAGATGAGGTTTATGGCACGCCCACTTTTGTACTCGATCCCAGTAGCGTGGCCCAGAATATTTATAATTTACTAGGTTACGGGATAATTAGCCAAGAAATTGAAGAACTAGCGATCGCCGGATTGCGTCGCCAGCAAAAGCACAAGTTTTCGTTTGAAGTTTTGTTTCAACGTCTTTTATCTTTCTGGCGTGCTTACTGTCAAGGACGTTGGTTAGATGAGGGGATAGCCCACAACGCTTTGACTAATTTTCACGCACTGCAAAACCCTGTAAATGTTGAACAGGTGAATGCTGCGGTGGGACTGAATGTGTTTTTATTGCTTTGTGCTTGCTACCGAGAAACAAAAGTTCCATTTTGGCCTTGTGGAAATCCAGTCAATTTGACAGAATTCAATCCAGAGGTGCTGAGTCTGCTAATTGCTAGGACAACGGTTTTACATAAAAGTGCCTTCGCAACCCGAATTAAGTCTCTGTCTGGACTCAATTTATCGGGAGCCTCCTTATCGCAAGTGATGTTAACTGGGGTAAGTCTTGAGCAAACAAACTTATCTAATGCGGAGTTAATGGGGGCGAATTTGGCTGGAGCCAATTTGCAACAGGCTAACCTCGCAGGCGCAAACTTACAACACGCAAACCTCGCAGGTGCGAATCTACAACAGGCAAATCTCACGGGCGCAAACCTGCAACAGGCAAACCTGATGGGGACAAATCTTAATTCTGCCGATCTCACCAACGCCTGCTTATTTAACGCCATCCTTGCAGCGACTGACAAAAAATTAGCCGCTGATAATGGTGCTTTGTTCTCTAAAGAAATGTTTCAAAAGCTGAAACATTTGCGATCGCAGCAACCCTTCTTAAACACCGTGAAAATCACGCCAAACACAAACGTTAATTGGAACAAAACCCCTGCGATTGGACTAATTGAGAGCTGTGAAGGCGCAATTTTGTCAGCAGATTTAGATGATGATGATGTCGATGATGAGACAGTTTTTGGTAATTAATTCGATTGGGGAATAAGGTATTGGCACAAGAGGCAAAGGTGCTGAGGGGCAGAGGAGAAAAACTTACTGCAATTTCTCCCCTGCTCCCCAACCCCTACCCCTCCTGCGGATTGCGGTAGCCAAAAAAGTTAATACTGTAGTCAGTAATCCGTACTCCTGTTTCTTCTTCAATTTTGCGGATCAAATCTTCTGGTAGTTCCACATGAACATCAAGAATTTGATTTGTATCCACACAGTTTATATGACTGTGAGAGTCACTGATGTTGCCGTACAAACGCCCATCACAGCGTTCAATACATTCAATGATGCCTTGACTGGATAATGCTTCTAAATTTTGATAAACAGAGGTATGACCGATCTCTTTGCCTTGGTGGTTTAAGCGATCGTAAATCTCTCTTGCAGCAAGATGTTCATTTGCTTGCCAAAGTAATTCCAGAATAAAGCGACGTTGACGACTGACGCGCATACCCAGGATTTGACAGCGCTCAAGTGCATCTTCTAAGGAACGAATTGGTCTTGTACTAATTGTTTGTTTTTGCATATTACAGCTTGTTAACTGTTGAGGGAATTTTCCCGTCTAAATGTTTATTGGTTATTTAATATATGCAATGATATTGCACACCGCTGTCTCACCTGTACTTATGTTTTGCCTTTTGATGCTGTGAAAGTGACAGGTGGCGATTATGATTTTTTTTGCTTGTTGACGGCTACTTTGTCAGACCTTAATCTAAAACAAACTCATTACAACTTTAACTTAAAATTGCTGTAAATGTCCACCTTGGGGCAGGCATTGCCTTGCCCAAGTAGGCTAATTCTAATGGCGTACCATATTAATCGTGTAGTAATTCTTTAATTAGATGCGAGTAATTATAGCAATGATAAAAGTAACATTTAATTTTAGTAAACATCAGTGAAGTGAGTCGCGTAGGCGAGCATTTACCGCAGCCATCGCCAGTGGCTCATATCAAGGCTATTAATGGATGTATATTTGTTATAATCACCGAAAATTAAGCAAAAGTATCAAATAAATTTGAGCAAGGTCAGACTTGTGTTTAAACCTTGTATGGGTTGACGAAATTATCAGCAAAAAGTATCAGTAAATACTAATTGATTTATGAAGAAGACTTTGTGCGATCCAAAGTGAATGTAGCGTCAATGCCTGAAAGCTGCTACTGTATATTCTCGATCCTACAGTTGAGCATCAAGAAGGTGGCTGCTAAATCAATGACAATTGCGATCGCACTCAATAATGACTTCATTAACAATCTGGATCTGTCCCCTGCATCAACGGTGATTGAAAAAATGCTGCAAGATGGGGTTGCATCCCACGAACAACAGCTACGCTTTGATGTCAATTACGATCTTCAGCCTGGCGACCCACGGGAACTCTCAGAAATTCCAGAGGTGCGCCTGTGGTTTGTGCGTCTAGATGCCAAATATCCCTGGTTGGCATTTTTACTAGATTGGAAAGCTGGGGAATTTGCCCGTTATGCCGCCATGCTTGTACCACACCAGTTTAATTCACAAGAAGGTATTCAGTACAATCCTGAAGCCTTAGAAATATTTTTGATGCACAAAATCTTTATTTTAGGTGATTGGCTGAAACAGCAGGACATACCCAGCCTCTCGCGCCTAAAGTCTATGGCGCAAATTCTCGGTTATGAATTAGATAATGCTTTTTTTGAAATATTTTAAATAGCTAATAGGTGATGGAAGAATTTTGAAAAATTTTTCTTCGTTTTAGTGGACTGTGTGAAGTTATTCTGATATTGCAATATCGTTCAGTTAAGCCCTAAATCTTCTGTAGAGAAGCGTTAGCGCATTGACCGACACGAAGTATAATTTCGCGCCTCTATTTGCCGAAATCAATACCAAAAACTTAACTGAATCGTATTGACCCATAGTATATTTTGCAATATTTAAAATATTCTCTAAGGATGAAATTTTTATCTATCTAAAAAGATATTTTTTAAATTAACCATAACAAATATGCTAAGAATAGAAACCTGTTTGTTATACAGCAAATAAAACAAGTTGTATTTTATACTGTTTCGTTAAAGCGCTTTCAGTAGTTCACAATATCCTGAAAGAGTAATTTTGTAATCAAACAAGCTTGAGAAAATGAGGGTTTTGGAATGAAAAATTTAGTACCTGAGCGTGCAACATCTGAAGAAGAACGTTTCCAAGATGACTATTATTCGTACTTTGAAGCCCCGGAAAATCTCACCCGATATACACCTACAGGTGGTTTTTTAAGTAATGCTTTTCCAGAAAACTCATTCTCATTATTAGATTTAGGATGCGGTAATGGGGCTTTAAGCAAATATCTTCCGGCTCGATGTGACTATCTAGGAGTCGATCACAGTGAATTAGCTATTGAACAATGTTTAAAACTCTACCCAAATAGAAAGTTTGTTACCAAAGATTTATCGGTTTTCCTGTCTGAACTTGTTGAAGAGAATAAAAAATTTGATGCAGTCGTGCTAGCGGGTTTGTTATTTCACAGCATTAACAAAGAAACCCAAGAAAAAAAAGACGATCAAGAAATTATTCAATTTTGTCTGAATAAAATATTAAACGACAAAGGATATCTTGTACTCATTGTACCTTTTTGCTACGGCGATCATCCATCTCACAGTTTGTTTGTTCGAGCAGAGTGGCTACAAAAGTCAATAGAAAAAATGCTAGAAATTGCTAATGCAAAAATTGTTCACGAGAATATATCTCTACAAATTGGTTTGGAAAAGAGGGTTAGACAGCAGAAAGCCACTCCTGACTGGTTTGTTTCCGATAGTAGTGCTGATTATCCCAGTATATTTGTTGGAACATATATGGCAAGCTGGACATTTATTGCTTGCCTATAATAAATACCATTTTGGATTTTAGATGAGGAATTTAACCTGTAGAGATGCGAAATTGTACTTCATCTTGCTGGCTAACGCATCTCTAAGGATTTTGGGTTTAACTCAACAGTATTAAGCACTAGTAGTCTGTCAAATTCATTTTGGCGGTTAGAAAGACGCGATAAATCACCGTCTCTACAGTCAATTTATCCGTCAATTAGTTCTTGACATACTACTAGAATAAATAGATTATTCTAAATAAAAACTGAAAACTGTTTCCAACTTGTGACAACAGCTGAGTGATAAATTATAGAGCTTTTCATTTGTATGGAATATATATTCACCTCTCTCCTGTAAAGAGAGAGGTTTTGAGGCTTACTGTCTGTTCTAGGTATCTAAGTTTGGGAAAACTACTAGTTTAGCCACCCCAAATTTTCTCTAAAACTGCGTTTGGTGAAATATCCGCCGTTTTTCCCGTAAGGGATTCAATAGCCAGAAATTTATCGTTTTTCGGCAACAACTTAGCTGGATCGCTGGGGCCAAATATGGCAATGGTATAGGTTTGAACTGCAACACTTAGTTGTAGTGGTGCGCTATCAGTCGATAACATCAAATTTGCCCCAGCAATTATGGCAGTTAACTTACCAATATCATCTGGGGCAGTCACCTTGATATCTGGAGAAGACTCCAGAAGCGATCGCACAAACTGCTCATCATCAACTCCCTTAATAACAACCACAGGTAAATCCGGCTGCTTTTGTTGGAAGGCTTGAATAATTTGCTGCCAATTCTCGACAGGGTAGATTTTATCTAGTTCTTTAGCCTGGGATAACTGGCCAGAACCGCCATGAATCAAGATATAGCCTGTTTCATGAACCCCTAAACGTTTTTGTTCCTTTTGTGCCCACTCAATATCTGGTTTTGGCACATTTACTGCTAACTCTGGGACAGGGCTATTTATTTCCAACGGTTGCAGCAAGTCATGGTAAACTGCTGCCGCATACTGGGATGATTTAAACGGCACAGCATGGGTAAGAAAACCCGATCCTTTGCCTTGGTAGCCAATACGTATAGGAATTCCCGTCAACCAGAGTAAAAGACCCACCAACCAATTTTGCTTAACAGCAATGGCAACATCGTATTCGCGATCGCGAATAGCTCCCACTAAATTACCCCAATCTGCCAGACTGTTACGGTCATTAAAATCAAAGTTCAGCACCTCGTGAACTGACTTGCTCACTCGGTAGGCAGCCTTTGACCGGGGTTCAACAAAGACATCTATCTGAGCGTTTGGGTAATGGCGCTTCAGGTCATCTAGAGTCGGAAAGAAGAGAACTTGGTCGCCAATTCCGCCAGGTACAAGGGCTACTACTCGCATAATATTTATTGACGCTTACTCGCTCCCTATTTTAGGGGAAAATATATAGCTTAAAGATTGAGGAATTCTGTGTATTTACTAATTCCAGCTGCGGGAATCGGAAAAAGAATGGGTAGTAACCGCAATAAACTCCTGCTAGTCGTGCGATCGCAACCAATTATTGCTTGGACTTTATTAGCCGCAGAAGCCGCCAGTACAATCAGTTGGATCGGGATTATTTCTCAGTCTAGCGATTGGCCAGAGTTAAATGCAATTCTCGCCGATCTGAAGCTGACTAAACCAGTAGAATTAATTCAAGGCGGTTCCACCCGCCAAGAATCTGTTTACAATGGTTTGCAATCTCTGCCAATAGCCGCAGAACAAGTGTTGATTCACGATGGTGCTAGATGCCTGGCCACACCAGATTTATTTAACTCTTGTGCCGAGGCCATTCGCCACTGTCCCGGTTTAATTGCTGGTGTACCGGTCAAAGACACCATCAAAATTGTTGATGAACAAGGCATAATTCAAGAGACACCCGACAGACGACAACTATGGGCGGCACAAACTCCCCAAGGATTTGATGTCAAGTTGTTGAAACAGTGCCATGCTGAAGGAGTCCGTCAAGGTTGGGAAGTAACAGACGATGCTGCCTTATTTGAAAAGTGCGGCATCGAAGTCCGAATTGTCGAGGGAGAGGAAACAAATTTAAAAGTGACCACTCCACAAGATTTAGCGATCGCAGAATTTATTCTCACAAGTAGAGGCTTTTGAGAAGGGAATAGGGTACAGGTTACAGGGTACAGATATATTTCCTGTAACCTGTCACCTTTCCCCTAATCCCAATGCCAAATTTGAAAGTTTAAAAAAATACTTTGACAATTTACGATATAATGCCACACACTTATTGATTGTTAGTTGTCATGTACTAATGACCAATACTTCTCTACGAGAGGCTACGCCAACGACTACGCTCAGTACAAGTGACTAATAACCAATGACTAACGACTAATGACTAAATGATTACAGCCACAGCGACGAAGATAGAAGCAATTCTCTATTTAAAGGGTAAACCCTTGTCGCTCGGCGAAATCGCCGAGTATGCCGCGTGCGATCGCGCTACTGTCAAAGAAGGCATAATTGAACTCATGGACAACTATGCCCACCGAGATAGTGCCCTAGAGGTAATAGAAACCCCAGATGGTTATAGTTTGCAACTCCGGTCTGACTTTCACGATCTAGTGCAAACGATGATACCTGTAGAATTGGGTGTAGGTGCATTGCGGACTTTAGCTGCGATCGCCCTTAATAGTCCGATACTCCAGAGCGACTTGATTAACCTACGAGGTTCAGGAGTATATCAGCACGTCCCAGAACTTGTTGAACTTGGTTTCATCCGCAAACGCCGAGACAGCGATTCTCGCTCCTACTCACTCCAAGTAACCCCAAAATTCCATCAGTATTTTCAAATTGAACAACTTCCACAAATACTTTCTACAAGTCAGAAGGAAGAACAACTAGAACTAGAACTAGAACTAAAGGGAGTGGCAAGTAGGGAGTAAAGAAGGTAATAGGGTACAGGTTACAGCGTAGAGATCATTCCCTATAACCTGTCATCTGTCATCTCCCCGCTAATCCCACTCCCTTCTCTAGACTTATACCCGTGGTGAATGCGCTACTCTTGTACTATGGTTTAGAGTAGAGTTAGCAATTAAGCTAAATAAAACTGCCAATGGTGTTTAATCCTGACTTTTTGAATGACAACTCCGAGGAACACCCTAATCAACTTCTTTCCGACCACTCTGAGGAATACCCTAATCAGTTGCTCAAATATCTACAGCATCAGTCTCCTGATGTTTTAGCTAGGGTTGCTCAGTCCGCTAGCCCCGAAATTAAACAAATCATTTCGCAAAATGTCCAAGGGCTAGTGGGAATGCTCCCGGCAGAAAATTTCAACGTGCAAATCACAACAGATCGGGAGAATTTAGCTGGACTTCTAGCGTCGGCCATGATGACGGGGTATTTTCTGCGACAGATGGAACAAAGAATGCAGTTAGAGCATTTGTCTAATGGTCAATAATTAATAGTAACTAGTCAAACATTCTAGGACTATTGACCAAATAATCACTAATTCGTAATTCGGAATGACGCTCTCTAGGAATTACGAATTATTTTGACTAATTCTTTTCAGGATAGGCTCCTGATTGGACTTTGAAGGTTTGAACTTTGCCGCTGCGGTTGACTTCGATCGCTATTATGTCTCCAACTTTGCTCGACTCCACCAGCCTCTGAACTTGGGCAGAAGTTTTGACCGGTTTCCCGTTAATTTTTTGAATCACGTCTCCAGGAAGGAGTCCTCCACGCTTGGCTGGGGAATCATCTGTGACTCCTTTAATCACAATTCCAGCATCTTGTTGAATATTTAGCTGATTTTCTTGATTAATCTGCTGTTTTCTGATGGGAGAAAGGTCTGCCATTTCAACACCCAAGAAGGGATGTTCTACACGCCCTTTAGTAAAAAGTTCATCAGCAATGCGGGCAGCGGTTTCAATGGGAATGGCAAAACCAAGTCCTTGAGCATCAGCGCGGATGGCTGTGTTAATACCAATCACTTCGCCTTGGGCGTTTAACAAGGGGCCACCAGAATTACCAGGATTAATTGCGGCATCAGTTTGGATAAAGCTGACTCGCTTATCGGGGACACCAACTTGAGTACTAGTGCGATCGGTAGCACTGATGATGCCAATAGTAACAGTATTATCTAAACCCAGAGGATTGCCAATAGCGATCGCCCATTGCCCTGGGATCAGGTTTTGCGAATTGCCCAGTTTTACCGTCGGCAAATCATTCGCTTTTATTTTCACCACCGCCACATCTGTCACAGAATCAACTCCTACCACCTTCCCCTCCAGACTCCGACCATCTTTAAGGGTAACTTGTACTGTATCTGTATCTGCTACTACATGAGCATTGGTGAGTAATTCTCCATCTTCGCTCAAGATAAATCCCGATCCTGTACCGCGCTCAATGCGTTCTTGAGGAATTGGTTGATCGTCCTCTCCAAAGAATCGCCGCAAGATGGGATTTTTCAAAGCGTCAGAGATAGGATTGGCTACTTTACGAGTTGCATTAATTCGCACTACAGCCGGGCCAACTTTTTGCACTGCCGTCGCAATAAAATTCACGTTATCGCCACCAGTTGCCCCAATAGCTCCATTAGGAGAATTCGGAACTACGGATTCTGGAGGCGAAGCCATTGTTACATTTCTTAACTGTTGGAACGAGCGATTTTGTGGCAGGAAATAGCGACTGCCAAACAAACCTGCACTACCGCCAATTACCAGTAAAAACACATAAACCGCCAGTTGCTTTAAGGATAACTTCATAATTGTTTTGCTCAAGAACAGCAATGCAGTTGCTAATTTCTAAGTGTAGTCAAGCGAACGGCAAGTGGACAGATCAATTTACGAGAAATTAGGGATTGGGGAAAAAGGCAGGGGGCGCAAAGCAGGCTTGCCGTGACTTGTGCCGAGCATCTCGACTTACTTCGACTACGCTCAGTACAAGTCGCTCGATGGAACCGGAGCCGAGGTAGCGTAGTCGAGGTAGCGTAGCCGAACAGGAGCAGAAGCGAAAGGGATAATTTTTATTCTGCCCCTGCTTCCCGGCTTCCTCGCAACTTCCACTCTTCCCATCTAAAATCTAAAGTTAATGCGCTCTTGACCTTTATACATGACTTTACCCTTTCGTCAACTGTTTCTCTGTAGCTTAGTTAGCGCCTTGGGCCTAGTAAGCATACTGCCCTACTCAAACTCAAACAGTGCTAACGCTGCTGTGGGTGGTTGCTCGACTCCAGCCTTATCTCGCTTCCAACGCCATAAAGTTGTTCGTGGCGAAACTTTGGAGAGTATAGCGCAGCGTTACAATCTCATTCCGACAACTATTATTGGCATGAATCCAGCTTTGCAGAACGGTGCACCTGCCGCCGTTGGTAGTGTGCTTCAGATTCCTCCCTACAATGGGATTGTAGTCGAAGTGCCTCGCGGTCAAACTTGGCGACAAGTGGCGGCACAATACAAAGTTCGTGCTGATAGCCTGTTTGAGGTGAATGGCTGCCAACAAAACCCCAGAATCGTGTTTGTTCCGGGGGTAAATTGGTCGCCCAATGGCGTTGTAACTAAGTCCCCTTTACCTAGTGATCCAGATACACCAAACCGTGCATCTTTGTCTGGATATCCCTTAGCACAAGTGGCAACTGTAGGATTAGCTTACGGCTGGCAAATAAATCCTGGGACAGGTGAAGTTTTCTTCCATAGTGGTGTTGACTTATTAGCACCAGTTGGTAGTAATGTGCTAGCGATCGCACCTGGAACTGTAGCCTTTGCCAGCGATCAAGGTTCTTATGGCAAATTGGTCATTATTAACCACAGCGGCGGACTCCAAAGCCGCTACGCCCAGCTTGACAGTATCAAAGTTACTGTCGGTCAACAAGTAAAAAAAGGAGACTTACTAGGAACAGTAGGCACTAGTGGAAAACCAAGTTCCACTCAACCGCATCTCCATTTTGAAGTGCGTTCTAGCTCATCTCTGGGTTGGGTAGCAGAAGATCCAAAGGGCTATTTGAAAAAATGAAGTTCGTTTTGAAACGCAGAGAAAATCTCTGTGTTCCTCTGCGAAACTTTTGCGATCCTTTGCGTTAAAAAAATGATGCTATATTTTCGCTAGATTTTATGATGTGCATTCCTGCCTCTGCAAACCTTGCAAATGCTGAATCTGCCTGTTCTGTGTAGTCCACAACACCAGGGACAACAACGGGGGAAGTGGAATCTTCTAACAGATAGATTTTTTTGGCAAGGGTAGCATCTACCTGTTTAATTTCTGTTAATAAATCGTCAATTGTCCAAGCGACGCAGTGACTTTTAGCTTGACCACCAATAATTACTGCATCATATTCTAAAAGTTGTTTAATCAGGCGCGTGTTCTTTTGAGCGAGTGGACGTTGTTCAAAATCTTCCAACACTTCTGGACGTAAGATGGAATAGTTTTCTGTTAAAGGATTTTCACCTTTGATTTCAAATTGCGTTTGACTCTGACGCGCAATGCCGTGGAAAAATATCGCTTCTTCTACCGATGAAACTAGAGCATGACCAATACCACCCAACATAGAATGATAAGGCCAAACTGTGAGGGGATATTTACCGTCTTGACTTAGTTGCTTAACGTAATGGTAAGTATGTTTTTCTAATAATTCATAATTGCCATTAGTAACAGTGTCAGCAACTGCTGGGTTGACTTTCCAAATACCTTGTTGAATATCTGCTGGTGTAATGCTAGTTGCGGCTGGGGTGGGATGTCCTCCCGCAGCATTTACCCAAAAGATCGGATGGAAGATTTGCGTTGCTGTGTGGGTATCTAGAGTAGGTACAATTTTTGTAATTACTCCCAAGTTGCGATAGATAAACTCACATAATCTGACATTATCATCTACCGCCCCTTTCCCAGATTTTCCACTTACAAATAGTTCAAATCCAGGGATGCAGAAGGTGTTTTGGACATCAATTAATAGTAAGCAAATCCGGCTTTCATCTAAAGATGCAGGTTTGATATCGTGTTGTTTTGCCCAGATTTCAGCTTCGGCGGCACGTTCTTGGTAAGGTACGCGCCAGACTTCGCCGACTTCTTCAGGGTTGAAGTGTGGGGGGATTGGTAGTTGGGGTGTTATTTGGGTGTTCATAAATACAGTCGCTTTTATTCTGTAATAACATCTACAATTTCAATCCCCAAATTTTCTCAAGTCTAAATTAAATAGTATATTTGTATTATAAAAACATAAATTTAGCGATCGCTGTCATCCCAACTTCGCAACATCACCAACCGTCGATCTAACCACTCATCTGTAAACCAACCATAAGGCAAAATATTTATATTCAAGGCAGCTACAAGTATGCAGGAAATTTGGACAAGAATAGAATTCTGGCTCAAAACTAATACTCCACAAGTTCTTGATACATTGAACCCTGGAGCATCAGAGAGTCAGATCGAGGCAGTAGAAGAAGCTCTACTGATACAGTTGCCTGATGATGTCAAGAGTTCTTACCGTATCCATAATGGACAATCAGGCTACAATTATGGGCTGATTAATGGACGAGAATTTCTATCTCTTGAACGTATTCAAGATGAATGGTAAGTTTGGAAGGAACTTCTAGATGGAGGTAATTTCGATGGTTGTGAAAGTCAGCCAGAACCAGGAATAAGAATTTGTACAGATTGGTGGAGTCCGTTATGGATACCACTAACCTATGACGGTGCTGGCAATCACGATTGTCTAGACTTAGCTCCTGCTAAAGGTGGCAAAGTTGGACAAATTATTCAGATGTGGCATGATGACGGCAAGAGAGAACTCGTCGCTTCAAGTTTTCAGAACTGGCTAGAGGAATATGCCACTGGTTTAGAATCTGGTCAATATGTTTTCTCGCATAAATACGGAGGTATATTCAAAGCGAATAGTATCTGGTGTGTGTAAATTTAGGAGCAACGCAACTTAATCAGGTTAAAGCGATCGCACTCCAGCTACTCAATTAAAAGGATTTTAAGCAACATATCTTTACAAAAGAGCAAAACTCCTCAATTGCTCTTTATTTCTTTGCCTTTCTGATTCTCCATTTTTTTCTATATTAATCGTCCAAAAAAGCGCTAGCTGTGGCAATCTGGGAAACAGAGATTTATTAAATCTGATATTTGAGCAACAGCAAATTTACCTAATCAGGTTATGCAAACTCTGCCCACAGTAAACACTTCAAGCATCACATCACCTCAAGCCACCTTTGATACAACCATCAAGCGGCGTAAAACCCGTTCCGTAAAGGTGGGAAATGTCACCATTGGCGGCGGCTACCCCGTTGTAGTGCAGTCAATGATTAACGAAGACACTCTTGATATTGATGGTTCCGTAGCTGGTATTCGTCGTCTGCACGAAATTGGCTGCGAAATTGTCCGTGTCACAGTGCCAAGTATGGCTCATGCTAAAGCTTTAGGGGAAATTAAACAAAAATTAATTAAAACTTACCAAGACGTGCCAATTGTGGCTGATGTCCATCACAACGGGCTAAAAATCGCTGTGGAAGTTGCCAAGCACATAGAGAAAGTACGGATTAATCCGGGTTTGTATGTGTTTGAAAAGCCAAACATCAATCGAACTGAATATACTAAAAGCGAATTTGACGAAATTGGCGATAAAATCCGCGAAACCTTAGAACCTCTGGTAGTTTCTTTGCGCGATCAAGGAAAATCGATGCGAATTGGGGTAAATCATGGTTCCCTTGCGGAGAGAATGCTATTTACTTACGGTGACACCCCCGAAGGAATGGTGGAATCTGCTATAGAATTCATCCGCATCTGTGAATCTTTGGATTTCCGCAACTTGGTAATTTCCATGAAAGCCTCACGAGTCCCGGTGATGGTGGCCGCCTATCGCCTCATCGCCAAGCGCATGGATGAACTGGGTATGGATTACCCGCTACATTTAGGCGTTACAGAAGCCGGTGATGGCGAATACGGGCGAATTAAATCTACAGCAGGTATTGCTACCTTACTTGCTGATGGCATTGGTGATACAATTCGCGTCTCATTGACAGAAGCACCAGAAAAAGAAATTCCCGTCTGCTACAGCATTCTCCAAGCTTTGGGATTGCGAAAAACGATGGTGGAATACGTCGCTTGTCCTTCCTGTGGACGCACTTTGTTTAATCTAGAGGAAGTGCTGCACAAAGTCCGGGAAGCCACTAAACACTTAACTGGGCTAGATATCGCAGTTATGGGTTGTATTGTCAATGGTCCCGGAGAAATGGCAGATGCCGACTATGGATATGTTGGCAAAACACCTGGTTATATTTCTTTGTATCGTGGTCGAGAAGAAATTAAAAAAGTCCCAGAAGATAAAGGTGTAGAGGAATTAATTAACCTGATTAAGGCAGATGAACGCTGGGTAGAACCTTAAAGGGAGCAGGGGAGCAGAGGAGAAGTTGCAGTAAGTTTTTCTCCTCTGCCTCTCTGCCCCTCCGCATCTCTGCCTCTTGTACCCAATGCCCAATCCCCAAAAACTTTGTATCTTTTAGCCATCAAGTTCGCCGGATTGTCAAGTATTTTGTTTAAATTAAGGATACATACTCGGTCTGTACAGTGGTAGCCTGTGTTAGATTGAGCATACTGACTATATTATTTTCCCTCTGACGCAGCTGTCATTATGGTGATTACAAAAAGTAGGCTTGTTTTGGGTGCTACGGCAGTTACACTCTCCACGATCGCTGTTACTAGCCTTGGCATTCATTCGCGAGGTCAGGCTTTATTTAAAGCAAGTCCTAAAGAATTAGTAGATGAAGTTTGGCAAATTGTTCAACGTCAATATGTCGACGGTACTTTTAATCAGGTAGATTGGCAGGCTGTTCGTAAGGAATACTTGAGCAAGTCCTACAGTAATCCACAGGATGCATATAAGTCCATTCGGGAAATGCTGAAAAAGCTAGAAGACCCCTACACCCGGTTTATGGACCCAGAAGAGTTCAAGAACATGCAAGTTGATACCTCTGGAGAATTGACAGGGATTGGGATCACGATTAGTCAGGATGAAAAAACCAAGCAATTGGTTGTAATTGCGCCAATAGAAGATACACCAGCCTTTAAAGCTGGTGTTTTAGCAAAAGATATCATTCTCAAAATTGACGGCAAAGATACTAAGGGGATGGATACTAATCAGGCAGTGTCCTTGATTAGGGGTGAAGCAGGATCTCAAGTGAGCTTGACTATTCAGCGTGACGGTAAGACAAAACAGTTTGACATCAAACGGGCGCGAATTGAAATCCATCCAGTTAAGTTTTCTGAAAAGAAAACCCCAGCCGGAAATCTTGGCTATATCCGGTTGAACCAGTTCAGCGCCAATGCTGGTAAGGAAATGCAAACTGCCATCAAAGATTTAGAAAGTAAAAAGGTCGCTGGATATATTCTGGATTTGCGTGGTAATCCAGGCGGCTTACTCTTCTCCAGTGTGGATATTGCCCGGATGTGGATAGATAAAGGTAAGATTGTCTCCACTGTTGAACGTCAAGGAGAGGCAGAAAAGGAAGAGGCAAACGGAAAAGCCTTAACAGCTAAACCATTGGTGGTGTTGGTAGATAAAGGTTCAGCTAGTGCCAGCGAAATCCTCTCAGGGGCTTTGCAAGATAATAAGCGTGCTACCTTGGTCGGTACTCAAACCTTTGGTAAAGGACTAGTACAATCGGTGCGTCCCCTAGAAGATGGTTCAGGATTAGCGGTGACAATTGCTCATTACTATACCCCCAATGGTACAGATATCAATCACAAAGGCATTTCGCCAGATGTGAAGGTGGATTTGAGCAAAAAGCAGATGGAGGATTTGTGGCTCCATGAACGTGACAAACTCGCGACTCTTGCAGACCCTCAATTTGCTAAAGCGGTGGAAGTGATAGGTAAAAAAATTGCTGCTCAGGGGACATCTACAGCAGAAAAATGAAGAGTTAGGAATGAAAGTTAGGAGTGAATAGTGAGGAGTTAGGAATAAAGTCCGTCACTGTCAACTTCTAACTACTAACTTAAACTGGTTTGCACTTTCCAGCCCTAATAAGTCCGACACGTCGAGCGATCGCTTCTTCTTGCGAACTAAAAGGCCCCCACTGTTCTATAATTTCTAGATTATCGTCGCCAACTTGGTCGCTGGGGATAATTTCGCACTTTCCAGCAGAGCACTTGATAATATGCCAGGTTTGTGCATTATTCATATTTTAAATAAAAATCTTGTTTTTATAGTCAGAATTTTACTGCATATAGAAAATATCTTCGCGCTTACTGTTATTAATCGAGGTGGACAAAATTTTTGTAGTCCCCTCGATTTCTCACATAAATTTACTTTTGGCTAATACTTCCGCTCTTTTGGCTCAAACATAGTAATCGCCACCGATCGATATTGAATATCAATTCCGGCTGGTGAATAGTAAGCCATTGTGTGTTTGAGAAAGTTCGTATCATCTCGCTCGGAATAATCTTCACGGAAATGAGCGCCACGACTTTCTTGGCGATTTAGGGCTGATGCCAAAATAGTCTGCCCTACTACCATCAAACTTCGCAATTCTAAAGCTTCTACGAGTTCCGTATTCCAACAACTACCTTTGTCATCTAAATAAATTTGCGGGTATTTTTGTTGTATTTCTTCTAGTTTCTGCAAACCTTCAGTCATTAATGCCTCAGTGCGGAAAACACCGCAGTACTCAGTCATACAATCCTGAAAAGCTTCACGGACTTGGTTTATCCGGTACTGTCCTGGTTGTTCTAGCAAAGCTTGAATTTGTTGCTGGGCTTCTGTTACATACCGTTGCTCATCTACAGAGGGTAACTTACGTTTTTGCACAAATTTGGCGATCGCAGCCCCAGTTCTCTTACCATAAACTACACACTCCAGTAGAGAATTACTCCCCAAACGATTTGCACCATGTACAGAAACACAAGAAGTCTCACCCGCAGCAAAGAAAGCATCAACTAAACCATCACCACTACTGCGAACTTGACCATCGGTGTTAACTGGTATACCACCCATACAATAGTGAATTGTCGGACGGACTGGCATCGGTTGAGTTACCGCGTCAACACCTACTAGGCGATGGGCTTCTTCCCAACAAAAAGGAACGCGACTCATAATTTTTTCTTTGCCCAGATGGCGCAGATCCAGATAGACAAAGGGGCCACCAGCACTGCCATCAAGATGAATACCACGTCCAGCGCGAATTTCGTAAGCGATCGCGCGTGAGGTAATATCACGAGGAGCCAATTCCATGCGACTGGGTGCATAATTCGCCATAAAGCGATCGCCTTCACTATTAATTAGATACGCGCCTTCTCCCCGTACCGCTTCTGAAATCAGCACCCCTACCGGATATAAACCAGTGGGATGAAACTGGACAAATTCCATATCTTCGAGGGGTAAACCTGCGATCGCAGTCATTGCCAAACCATCACCCGAAGACGCGTAATCATTAGAAGTAGTGTTATAAACGCGACCATAGCCCCCTGTGGCAAACATCACTGCCTTAGCCCGCACCACCTCGATATGTCCATCCAAAAGATGGAACATGACCACACCCTTGGCCTCATTTTCTTCCAAAATGAGACGCATCACGTACCACTCTTCATAAACTTGCACCCCATAACGCCGCAAATTGTTAACCAATTCGTGCAAAATCGCGTGACCGGTTTTGTCAGCGGCGTAGCAAGTGCGGTTGTGAGAATGTCCGCCAAAAGCCCTTTGAGCAATCCGCCCATCGGGTAAGCGGGAGAACAAAACGCCGAGATGTTCCAAGTCAATCACCACATCTGGCGCTTCTTGGGCGAGAATCGCCACAGCATCTTGGTCTGCCAAGTAATCAGAACCCTTGACAGTATCAAAAGCATGTGCTTCCCAACTATCTTCGGAATCAACATTTTTCAGCGATGCAGCCATACCACCTTGAGCTGCAACCGAGTGAGAACGAATTGGGTGGGTTTTGGCAACCACAGCAATATTTAAACTAGGGTCAGTGCGGGCAATTTCTACAGCAGCGCGACATCCCGCCAATCCGCCCCCGACAATAATCACATCGTGTTCCAGCATAATTAGCCCTCTGATTGCAAACCACTGCTGTTCTATTGTAGAGAGGTGATTAATTAGCTAGTGCGTTGTAACGGTAGCATCTCTACAAAAAAATTCCCTGTCTACAGACAGGGACGTTATAACAAATTTTTAAATTAGGAGTGAAAAGTTAAAAACAAAGAGTTATGGCACAAATAGAGTGACTCATAACTCATAACTCATAACTCCTAACTCTTTAGCTAGTTGCTTGTACAGGTTGTTGTTGAGACACATTACCTGGTATAGGTTCCATTTTGGTTCCCGGCCCTACAGGACTGACTTCAATATGATTTAACAAGGTAGTGACAAACGCAAACAACAAGAAAGGTAGCGATAGCAGAACGACGAGACCCGCTGTTGCTAAAGCGTACACGGGCCGCTTGGCACCCATCAGCGCCAAAGCTGATGCCAAACTTAGGGTGATTGTAATCAGCCAAACAATTATTTGACCGTAGATATCACCGAAAGTCAGGGTACAGACAAACCGATACTTTTGAATATTATTTTCGCTCATCACATTTGCCTCCAGTCTCTCCTAATAGGTTCTACGTTAGAACTATGTTTGCCTTCTAGGCAATTTCTAAATATTTTTGCAAGCTTCGTAATATCACTTCACAATTTAGCTGCCTTTGGTGGTAAGACAGCTATGATAAAAAACTTCTTCTCTGCATTAGGAGAGGTCGCGATCGCCTCCTTAACAAACACCATCTTAATTTTAAGCAAAAAGACTATTTGTCATCTATCAAATTCAGGATATTTCAAACAAATATATTAATTCTATTTAGTTTGTGAAAATTGCAACCCACAAATTCCCGACCTTGTAAAAGTTGTTGGGTATCTTGTTTCTCATCAGCGATCCAGGATTGCTATAAAAGTTAATTTTTTGCTAGTAAATATTAACTAGAGAAATCAAGTAAAGTCAGAGTGCAAAAACCGATTTTTTGATGTTAAATTTTGAATATTGCCCAAATTTGTTGACTTAAATCAACAAAAATCTTTATTTTTCGTGGCAACATTGTTTTAGGAGTGAACGTGAATACTATTTTTCTTCGTAAAGGTGTTTTTTGGTTGCCAAGTATAGCTACTCTTGCATTCCTGAGTAGCGGTTTATCTGCAAGCGCCCAGACAGTAAACAAGTTGAGCAATCAGCCATTAACTCAACCTTCCGCAACCGTAGCGTCTCCCAAAGAGTTTAGCCAAAATATCTCTACAGAAACAACTGAAACTTTTACAGTTAGAAATCTAACTCAGGTACAGGAAAACGCTGGTGTAACACCTACACCTGTTCCAGGCACAGTGGCGACCTCATCTGCAACCCTCACCTCTGAACCAGTACAACCGACTTCTCAAACAACTGCTCAACCATCTGCTACAAGAGTGGCACAATCGGATATTGATTTAGGTAGAACTACTAGTGGTGGTAGTAGCTATCTTGGCGTCGCTGCTAACATTGGTTTGAGTGGTGGTGACACATCTTTAGGCGACGGTAACTTTGCAGTAGTCAGCAAAATTGGACTGACAAATTCTATATCAGTGCGACCCTCAGCCATATTTGGGGATAGTACCACAGTTCTACTTCCGATCACCTACGATTTTACCTTCAAATCAGCAGATGCTTTTAGCGAACCATTAGCGATCGCACCTTACGTCGGAGTGGGTGCAGCTTACAAAACTGGTGATGATTCGCAATTTGCCTTTTTGGTGTCTGGTGGCATTGATGTGCCTCTAACTTCTCAATTTACGGCAACAGCTGCTATCAATGCTGGATTCTTCGATGAAACTGATGTGGGCTTGTTATTAGGAGTTGGTTATAACTTCAGTGGGCTTTAAGAATTAGGAGTTAGGAATTAGGAGTTATTAAGATTAAATTCATAACTCATCACTCCTAACTCCTAACTCCTAAGTCTCTACTTAGGGGTAACTTTGTCAATCACCTTGATTGTGCCATCGTCTCCTACTGTCCAAACATCGTATACACCGACGACATCGCCATTAGCATCAACATCCACGTTGCCGCTGGCTCCTTGGTAGTTAATCTTTTTACCATCTTTAAGTAGCTTCAGCCCCTCGCAGACATCACTAACTTCTGTGCCAGGCCCATCAGCAACTTCCCGGATTTTGCTGGCTATGCCAACGCCTGTATTTTCCTTAGCAGCTTGCGCCGCCAATGTTAATAAAGCAGCCGCATCCCAAGCTTGAGGAGCATATTCCCCAGGCGTACCACCCTTTTTATCCTTCCACAGCTTGTTGAAAGCTTCTAATGCTTTACCATCGGAACCCGGTACTGTACCGATCGCTCCAGTTAAAATATATTTACCATCACCGCCTTTGCCAACTTGTTCGGGAAAAGTCGGTGACTTTACCCCATCTGTCAGCAGAATCTGTACTCCCTTCGCCACACCTTGCTGATAGGCGGCTTTCAGGAACAGACTACCAGTTTCCGCATAGAGTACAGCCAAGACTGCATCTGGTTTACCAGCAAAAGCAGCAGCCGCTTCTGTATCAAATGTCTGGGCTTTCGGGTCGTAGCGGACAGGCTTATCTTTATTAACGATTGTTCCACCCAATTTTTCAAAGGTTTGCACGAATGCTTTTTCAAAGCCTACGCCATAATCATTATTAATTACGACTGTAGAAACTCGCTTGAAACCTTTTTTTCTGGCAAGTTGAGCTAAAGCTAGTGCTTGGTAGGTATCGGGAGGAGCTGTACGTGCCCAAAAGCCTTTATAGTCGCCTTTTTGAGCCTTGTCGGTAAATACGGGACTGGTACTACCAGGAGAAACCAGCATAACTTTATTCGGGGTGGCAATGGAGACTGCTGCACTAGAAACGCTACTGGCAAAGGAACCAACTACACCTGCTACTTTATCTAAAGTTGCTAGTTTGGTCATACCAGCAGCTCCAGCTTTCGGGTCAGTTTGGTCGTCTACTTGCACCAAGGTAACTGATTCGCCATTCACCCCACCGCAAGCGTTAACCGTATCGACCAGTAAAGGTACGGAACCTAGCATTTGCTGTCCTACAGAAGCCAAGTCGCCTGTTGTCGGTAGCAGGGAACCAATTTTTAGCCCTTTAGCACTGCTTGTAGTAGTTGAGTTTGCCGCTGGAGTAGCGGTATTTGCGTTATTAGCTGTGCCGTTGGGGGTACTGCTATCACCACAAGCCCCAAGTAGAAACCCAGCCGCGAGGGTAGCTATACTTAAACTTAAGGCGGCACTAATTTTTCTCATAAATTACTCTCACTCCTCAAAATACTTAGGAGCCTAAAAATAAGATCCAAACTAGATTTGTAACTTAGCTGGATCTTATCAGGACTCCAAAGGATAAATCATATCATCCATCTTTGGGAGTAGAAATATTTACGCCGATATTAGTATTTCTTTTTTACACAGAATATACTCTGTGCATCAAAAGCTGAAAAACGGAGAGGGAGGGATTCGAACCCTCGGTACGGAGTTGCCTGCCGTACAACAGATTAGCAATCTGCCGCTTTCGACCACTCAGCCACCTCTCCTGACTCACGAATATCAATGTTACCAGACTTGTCAGTAAGAGTCAATAGTCATTTGTCATTTGTCATTGGTTATTCACAAAATACTAAGGACTAGGGACTAATGACTAATGACTAATTCAAAGGACTTGCGATCGCATCCAAGCTATGGGCAAGGTGCGTAACTTTTTCCACTGGGGAACGTAAGCCCGCTGACTGAATACATCGTAATCGTTGCGTTCAATCGCCTCCAAAATTTGACCGTACAGCATTGATGCTGCCCACACAGGCCAACGGGCATCGGATGCTAAATAAGTAATTCCCTGGTCGGATGTGGTGTAAAATTGGCGGGCGCGGTCAATTTGAAAGCGCATCAATGCTCGCCAACGATCGTCTACCACACCTTTGAAGAAGTCTTGCTCGGTATAGTTAAATTTTGCCAAGTCTTCCAGGGGAATATAAATCCGTCCTCGTTTGGCATCTTCTCCCACATCCCGCAGGATGTTGGTGAGTTGATTGGCAATTCCAAGAGCGATCGCTTCTTCTGTGGGAACATAAGGTTGTTTGTTCTGTTGCCACGGCGCTGCATATATGGTGTTATCCACACCCATAACTGATGTTGACATCAAGCCAACAGTGCCAGCAACGCGGTAACAGTAGAGGTATAAATCCTCAAAGGTTTCATAACGACTGCGATATAAGTCCATACGCTGACCGGCAATCATATCCCGAAATGGTTGAATGTCCATCGGAAAGCGCTGGAGGGTATCAACTAAAGCTACATCGTAATTTTCTAATGGACGCCCCGCAAAAATCGATTCCAGCTGCTGTTCCCATAGGTCTAGGGTTTCTGGCGTGGTAATAGCAGATGCGGGGCCATCCACCAATTCATCTGTACGGCGACACCAAGCGTAAATTGACCAAATAGATTGACGTTTTACCGGACTCATAAGCAAAGTACCCAGGTAAAAAGTCTTGGCATACTTTGCTGTGAGATGCCGACAAAGTTTGTATGACTCGTCTACAGAGACCAGCGTTTTCATGCGCGGCGGGGAATCAGGCAGTTGCAGCATTCGTTGCGGGCGGTCGGGTGAGCGTTTGCAGGTTTGAGGAATTTGCTACCGGGAGGGCCTCAGAAATCGCCTGCGCTGTCAGCTTACCAGAAAGTACGGCACCTTCCATACTGGCTAAGTAGCGTTGCATGGTGTAATCCCCTGAGAGATAGAAGTTACTAATGGGGGTTGTTTGCGAGGGACGGTACTGTTGACGACCAGGGGTCGCTTTGTAAACTGAACGGGGCGTTTTCACCACATGAGATTTCAGCAATGTTGCTGGATTGTCTCCCCCAAAGTGGTCGGGGAAGAGTTTTTCTAACTCGGCAATAGTTGCAGCCACAATCTCCTCATCGGATTTGGCAATCCAATCTTTTGCCGGGGCTAGAACTAATTCCAGCATTGAGCGTTCGGGGTTGGCGTATTCACGGCAGGTATTGCTCATATCAGCATAAACGCTTAGGAGGGGCGATCGCGAGAATAGCAAGTGATCAATTTGCGTAAGTTTACGATCGAACCACAAATGCACGTTAATTACAGGCACACCTTCCAACCCGTCTAGCTTTTGGAAAAACTCCATTTCTTTCCAAGGTGCTGGCAAAATTACCTTCAGAGGGTCAACCGGCATGGCAGAGACATACAAATCCGCCGTGAAAACTTCATCTTCGTCTCCATTCAACCCCCGCATCAAGTAACCTTTGACGCTACCATCGGCGTTTAGCAAAATCTCTTTTAAAGGGGCATTCAAGCGGACTTCTCCACCGCGTTCGGTGATGTAATCTACTAGAGGTTGACACAATCGTTCTGTTGGCGAACCATCCAGAAAGGCCATTTTCGAGCCTTTTTTTTCTTGGAGGAAACGATTGAGGGCAGTTAAAAGAATGGTTGCTGAAATTTCATCTGGCCCGATGAAATTCAGCGACTTGGCCATGGCAATAAAAACTTCTTTATTGACCCGTTCTGGAATTTTGTGTTTACGCAGCCAATCTGTCCAGGAATATTTGTCCATTTCTTCAACGTACTTTTGCCCCTGAATCATGGCCGGCAATAACCCGATGCCAAAGCGGATTTTTTCTGGCCATGTCAGCATGTCGTTGTTTCGCAGAATTGCCACTATACCATTAATTGGTGCCGGCAAATCTGGGAAATCAAAGCGACTGTAAGTACCTGGTGCATCTGGCTGGTTGAAGATCATTGTGTGTTCTTTCCACTGCAATCGATCTTCAATGTCTAGTTCTTTGAATAACTGCAACATATTGGGATATGCGCCAAAAAAGATGTGCAGACCTGTTTCGTACCAGTCTCCATCAGCATCTTTCCATGCGGCCACTTTACCGCCTAGAACGTCTCGACGTTCCAAGACAATGGGTGTGTGACCTGCGTCTGTAAGATATTTCGCGCAGGAAAGTCCTGCTAGTCCCGCTCCCGCGATCGCTACTCGCATGTAACCCTACTGCTCTTCAATATTTCTTAACCGTTTTATCGTTCTCATTATACGTTGCAATCCGTTACATTTGGCAGTTATTGTGCGATCGCTTCCCCAAAAAACTTTTGCCAAAGGGAATTTTACCTACGCGCACTTGCCCAAGCAAATTGCCAATACCTTGTTGGCAATAGCTTTGCGGTGTGCACTTTATCTATATTTACATGCAAGTGATTTAGGGAAACAAAAGTATTTCCTTTGACTGAAAATAGCTAATTTTAAAAGTTGTCTTAAAGTAGTTGATTTCTTTGCGAATTTGTGTATTTGCTCCAAGTAAATATCTGAGGCATTACTTAAAAGAAAACTTTCCTCTCCCTATAAGGGTGTAGGATAAATGTTTATATCCTCTAGGTTGAACAACCAAGTTGTTTACCGCACAACTTAATAGGTAAAAGATTATGGGTGTATCGCAGGAGCTAAAGCGCTTTGGACATCACTTAATTTTAGGTATTTCCGGCACTACATTAAGCGATGACGATAAACGCGCACTCAATGAATTAAAACCGATTGGGGCGATCTTTTTCGCTAAGAACTTTTTGGATGGCACCCCATATCAAGTTTGGCTGGAAAGCTTCAAGAATTTAAACAGGCAGATACGAGAATATACTGAACGTGATTCTATGTTCATGACTCTCGATCATGAAGGAGGTCGTGTAATTCGTACACCACTGCCAATTACCCGCTTTCCTCATGCCTTATTGCTGCGATCGCACGCCTACAAAGTAGCAAAAGCCACAGCACTAGAACTCAAATCACTGGGAATTAATTTATCTTGGGCACCTGTAACAGATATTTTTTCCCATCCCGATAACCCTGTGATTGGGCCTCGCGCCTTTGGTAACACACCCGAAACTGCCACTCAAGGTGCCCGTGATTACTACCTTGGACTTCGAGATTCAGGAATTTTGGGATGCGCCAAACACTTCCCCGGACATGGAGACACCAGTAAAGACTCTCACATTGAGCTACCAATACTGAATTTAACTCTAGAAGACCTGCGACTTCGAGAACTTATACCCTTCAGAGCTTTAATCGAAGTACAGATTCCTTTGATGATGACTGTCCATATCTTATTTCCCAAAATAGATCCTGATGTGCCAGGAACGCTTTCTCAGACTATCCTCAAAACCATACTGAGAGAGGAACTTGGTTTTGAGGGAGTAGTTGTATCTGATGATTTGGATATGAAAGCGATCTCAGATATGTTTATGAAAGCTGGTACTGTGGCGCGGTCATTTAATGCAGGCTGCGATCTATTTATTGTATCGCGTAATATTAATTCATCATCTATTGAAAGAACTTATCGGATTGCTGAAGATTTTGCTGATTCGCTCAGTAACGGTAGCTTAGACGAATCAGTAGTGGAAGCAGCTAGAGAAAGAATTGATAAACTACTGGCAGTAACACCGCAATATCCCATACATACTTTGGATAAAGATGTATTATTGCAACATGCTCAATTAGCGATCGCTAGTTGCTATTCATAACCCAAGGCGCATTCAAATTGCATATTAGCAATTGCCAAAAGCCTAACAAAGATTGCAATTGTTAATTCTTAATTTTTAATTTTTAATTGTTTAGTGGGTGGTATAGGGGTCGAACCTATTTCTGCGGGTTAAAAGCCCGCTGCACAGCCGGTATGCCAACCACCCTAGTTAATTTGAAAAAGAAATGAGCAAGTGCGATTTGTAATACCAACATTTAGATATAAATCCACCAGGGAGGTACTGCCCCTCCTATTTCTGTGTTATCAGCACAGCGCCTCGCTTTTCGGCTTCAGGTGGAAAAAGAGGAAGATGGAGGAATCGAACCCCTACAGTTGCCTGTACTCCAAGGTTCAAGCTTGGTTGCTGACCATTCAGCAGCATCTTCCATTCAAGGGTGCCTGACGGGGCTTGAACCCGCTATGACTGGTTCCACAAACCAGCGCCTCGACCATTTTGGCTTCAGACACCATCAGTGGAATCAATGGGACTTGAACCCATAACCTCCTGCTTGCAAGGCAGGCGCTCTAGCCACTTGAGCTATGACCCCATCAAATAAGTAAAAAGAGCAAAGTAAAAACTAAAAAGAAAGAGAAATAATTCAATTCATTCTTTTGACTTTTGACTTTTAACTTTTGACTTGTTCAGGCGGGAGTGGTAGGACTTGAACCCACAACTTTCGAGGTAGAAGCTCGAAGCTCTATTCCATTGAGCTACACTCCCAATATTTGGTAGTCCTGGCAGGAATTGAACCCGCGACATTCTTCTTGTAAGGAAGACACTCTACCAATTGAGTTACAGGACTACGCAAGCGAGTGGAGGGACTTGAACCCACGCACTGAGTATGGCGTACTCAGATGCTACCGATTACATCACACCCGCAAGTTCAGAGCGGACGGCGAGATTTGTAGCTTGCTTCCCGCAGGGTACTCGCACGAAGACGGTGGAAACGTCTCATGCTGCCGTTACATCACACCCGCATCAAGCTGGTAACAGGAATTGAACCTGCAACCTACTGATTACAAGTCAGTTGCTCTGCCAATTGAGCTACACCAGCACTATTTTTGGTAACGGGGGCAGGAGTTGAACCTGCCGATGTTCAGGTTATGAGCCTGACGAGCCACCGTTGCTCTATCCCCGCATATTCACCAATACCCCTGACTGGATTTGAACCAGCAACCTCTTCGTTCTAAGCGAAGCGCCTCTTCCGTTGGGCTACAAGGGCAAAGTCTGAGTGGCAGGGATCGAACCTACCACCTGGAGTTCCCGAAACTCCCGCGCTCCCATCTGCGCTACACCCAGATATTTTGGTACTCTCGACAGGATTTGAACCTGCAAAAAACTAGATCATCGGTAAGCGTGCGTCTTCCGTTCCGCCACGAGAGCTTAGTGCCCCTGACAGGATTTGTAGACGCGAAGCGGCTTCCCGAAGGGTACCTGCAAAATAGACCTCTCTCTTGCAAAAGTGCTTTTGCACTCTCGTGGGAAAAGGGTAAAGGTTAAAGGGCAAGGGAAAATACAAAACCTTTACCCTTTCCCCCTTTCCCTTTTCCCGACTTCTGCAATAAGTCTAATCTGGACTCTGATTCCAGCACGTATGCCAGTTCCGTCACAGGGGCATATCGGGATGGCAGGATTCGAACCTGCGACTCCATGCCCCCAAAGCATGGCTTCTGGCCACTGAATTACATCCCGTTGGTACTCCTGGTGGGAGTCGAACCCACAACCAAACAGATTTTAAGTCTGTCACCTCTTCCAATTGGGCTACAGGAGCAAATTTTGGTACTCTTGGTGGGAATCGTAGACGCAGAGCGGCTTCCCGCAGGGTACCCACAACATACCGTTTTTGAGACGGCAGCCTCTTCCAGTTGGGCTACAAGAGCAGAGTTTGGCAGCCCCACCAGGACTCGAACCTGGAATCTTCGCCTTCAAAGGGCGCTATGTTGCCAATTACACCACAGGGCTTTATTGCCAGGGCAGGGTTTGAACCTGCAACCTCATCGTTCAGAGCGATGCGACTTACCAATTCGTCCACCCGGCAATGAATGGCTGCCTCAGTAGGACTCGAACCTACAACCGCGCGGTTAACAGCCGCTTGCTCTACCATTGAGCTATAAGGCAACGAAGCCCCCCAGGTCGGAATTGAACCGACGACCTCCTGTTCTTCAAACAGGCGCTAACTACCAACTGAGCTACCGGGGGATAAAAAGGAGAGATAGGTTTTACCCAGTGGACTGGTTTAATTCAACTCGAATCAGCCACTCCATCATCTCTCCCATATAACGAGAGTGGAGGGATTTGAACCCTCACGTCTTCAGTTTCGTAGACTGAGATGTTATCCAGTTACACCACACTCTCAAAACGGAGAGAACAGGATTTGAACCTGCGACGGGTATTAACTACCCGTTTCCTCTTAGCAGGAGGACGCTTTCAGCCACTCAGCCACCTCTCCACAATGGGTCGAGCAGGATTTGAACCTGCGTGCAAAAAAGAACAGTTTTACAGACTGTCGCCTTCAACCAGACTCGGCCACCGACCCATAATGATTCCCCTGACGGGACTTGAACCCGCAATTTCTGCTTTGAAAGAACAGCGACTTAACCATTCGTCCACAGGGGCATGATTGGCGCAGGGACTAGGATTTGAACCCAGAACATCGGATTTGGAGTCACGAGGTGTTGCCGTTACACCATCCCTGCATTTGGTGGCAGCGGCGGGATTTGCACCCGCATATACCAGGGTATGAACCTGGGGCTTTGCTGATTAAGCTACGCTGCGACAAAGGTCAAGGCGGGATTTGAACCCGCGCTAATCGGTTTTGCAGACCAACGCCTTACCAACTTGGCTACCTGACCATTTGGGAGTCCCGACGAGATTCGCACTCGCAATCTTCAGCTTGAGAGGCTGACGGCTTAAACTATTTGCCTACGGGACTTCAACCAGGGTGACGGGATTTGAACCCGCAACATTTCCGCAGACAACGGAACGCTCTAGCCAGTTGAGCTACACCCCGATTTTTGAGACTCTGTGCCTAAAATTTTAGTTTTTTAGGCACAAATTTTGTTGGTGAACTTGCCCATTTCTTATTTAGTTTTCAAGGTTCAGAAAAATAACTTTTTACTGTTAGAAACTGTTAGGAAAACAACCGAAACTCTAGGTAGCAAGCCTATTGTGTATTACGGATGTATTCAGTGGTTTTGATGAGTGCAAACTTAGAACTTTTTTCGTTTCTTGCCTCTACTACCGATGGTTTGCAAGTAGGAGCAGTTTTGTTGACTGGGGACTCTGGTTTATTCCAACACCTGTCCTTTAGTTGTATGTAGAACATAACTTTGACTCTTGAGAAGCTTTGTCTTTCGCCTCACTACAAATATACTACAAAATACTACAAGAGGTGTCAAGGGGTTTTAGAAAGTTTTTTTGAAATTGTCTAGAAAAGCTTCTGCACTTATATTTGAGCTTGCTAAACCCTTTGAAAAGTCAAACTACAGCTTATGATTGGGTGAATCTTTAAAAGCCTGACGTGACAGACAACTACCTCAAGCGACAACAGATAATTAGTATTGTCGCGATCGCCTCTAGTATTACAGCTTGTAGTATTGCTCCAGGTATCTCCCCACAATCGGGATTGAACCAGCCACTAAGCAAAATCCATACTGCACTTCAAGATCCAGCAAAGGGCCAAATTAATGCCCATCTACTGCCATCAGCCAAAGTAGAAAACCCTACCTTTACAGTCCCAGATAAATTTCAGGGAAAAACAGTTTATAAGGTACAACCCAACAACAACGAAAAGGTTATTGCTCTCAGCATTGATGATGGACCCTGGCCAAAAACAACCCCAGAAATGCTGGATATCTTAAAGCAAAATGATGTTAAAGCCACATTCTTTTGGGTAGGACAAGCTTTAGAAGCAAATCCAGACTTAGCCAAGCGTGAAGTAGCCGAGGGACACGCCATTGGCAACCATACTTGGCATCATTGGTATCGGCGAATGGATGAAGCCACTGCCAAGAGTGAAATCGATCGCACAGCGGATCTGATATACAAAACTACAGGAGTAAAAACGTCTTTGTTTCGTCCTCCTGGAGGCTTTTTAAATAACGGATTAGCCGCTTATGCTAAAAGCCAGAAAGATGCTGTTATTATGTGGTCGTTAACTTCTGCTGATACCGATCCTCATGCCAAACCACAGGCATTTGTAAATAATGTCTTGAAAGGCGCAAAACCTGGTTTCATTGTTTTAATGCATGATGGTGGTGGCGATCGCCAAAGAACTGTAGAAGCTTTGCCACAAATCATCAGTGGACTCAAACAGCAAGGCTACCGATTTGTGACAATTCCCGAATTGCTACAAATGGAGCAATAAAGGTGAGAAATTCTCCTCACCCTACTATTTCGTTTATTCACTCATCACGGAAGCACAAGATTGAGCTTCCTGCCAAAGTTTGTGCAAAAAGAACTCAGCGCGATCGCTTATAGTGGTGACAAAAACACCGACAGAATCCTTAGAACTACCTGATAGCCAAGAACCCCGCAGGGTGACTTCCATATATTCGGCATCGCACGCACAGAGGGCAATGATTTCTCTGTCATCTCTTTTTACCTCAGACCTCAGTACTTCTACTCCTGGCAAATCAACAGGAAGCAAAAAGGAAGCGGTACTAGGTTCAATGCACAAACTTTGCCCAACTCGCAGGGCTAAAATCACTCGCTGCGCTACCCATTCTTCTAGCGACAGAGTGATACATTCCAAATCAAAACTGCTTTCAGTGTACGTTAATTTCAGCATTCCTATGCTCTCCTGTTATTCCAGGTTTGCTTGCATATCCATCCAAAACTGTTCAGCAAAAGAAATCGCGGGGTGGATTGGCGCTTTTGGTTTGGTACGCAGTTGCATACCAGCTTCAAACAGGGTGCGATCGCCTTTACGGGAGTTACATCTTTCACAAGCTGCGACTACGTTATCCCAAGCGTGAGAACCGCCTTTAGAACGCGGCATCACATGATCTAGCGTTAGATGTTTGCTGCTGCCGCAATATTGGCAACTGTGATGGTCTCGTCGCAATACTTCTCGCCGATTCACAGGCGGAACTTTCCACATCCGCTCATTAGAAGTGATTGTCAAGCGAATATGTTTTGGCACATCAATTACCAAACTGGGTGAGTGAACTTGCCATCCGCTTTCTGTGGTAAAACCCAGTGGTTGCGCCTTGTTGGTTACTAACAGCACAATCGCTCGCTTGATATTGACCCGACATAGTGGCAAGTAATTTTGAGAAAACACCACCACAGATTGCTCTAACACTTGCATTGCGTTCGCGCCGCGCATGGAAGATATCGTCACAGCTTAACTCCTTATAAAAAAACCCCCGCTTCAAGTTTTCGGTGAAGCGGGGGTTAGAATTGACCGGAAAATTTTCTGGTCTCATATCGGTACAGGATTCCTTCGCCTGTACCCCCCGCTTTTTTGATTTAGTTGTGGTTTTGCAATTAGTGCACTAAAGCCTACATACTTATAATCATCATTACCCTCTGTGATTTGCCCATGATCTCGGCTACCATCGCCCATAAATAAATACTCCACTTCCATAGCAGCTGATTCCCAATTGGTTCGGCAATTGGTAGCGCACAAAATTGAAGTAGAGATGGGGTAAATGGATTTCACAGAAAATTTCACCTATTGAACATTCCTTTAAACATACTACACTTGTATTACTATCCTGTCTATACCTTTAAGGAGAAAAACTGATGCATACGATCGCTCGCACCCCAACCACTGATATGGAAGTTACCAGCATTCGCCTAGAGAGAGAACTCAAAGATAAGCTCAAAGAAATCGCTGGGAATCAGGGATATCAAGCTTTAATCCGAGATATCCTTTGGAATTATGTGCAGCAGAAATCAGGTGAGTGGAAGCCTCGATTTTCGCGATCCGACATTCGAGCTAGCATAGCTGCCACAGCTCAGCAAGAAGAACGCTGTGTGCTTACAGGTCAACTAATTCAACCCCAAGAACCGATGTTGTTAGGACTAACGAGGAATGGCGATATGGTTCCTCTGAGTGTCGAGAGCTTGGCTGGATAAACTTCGTCTATTTTGAAACCTGGTGTAGGGAGGGCATCTAGCCCGCCCTACCAGCAGGGAGTACAAAATGCTCTTACTACTTTAAAAAATATAGTTCTGAAAATAGATGTGGTTTAGTTTTATATTCAGACGAATGCAGCCTAGTTATTTTTACTCATAACTGGGCTGCATTCAAAATTTAGCCAGAACTGCCGCCACCTCTGATGAGCAAGAATTTATTTAAATTTAAGCTCTACTCCAAATTTCTGTTATAGCTTGGGAACAAGACGCTTACAAACTCGCTACCATAGTTACGCTATCAGTGTAGATTAAGTCTGAACACGAGTGCGTCTCGTTGATGCAGCCTCTCTTAAAGAAGAGAAGCCTACATTGCAAGAACAACCTCCTTGTGCCTCCTTTATTTTTGTTGATATTTTACTGAGAGTTACGGAGATCGAGGAGTAGCTTGTTAAACCTACTAGTTTTTTCAAGAAATGTAATAAAACTTTATAAAGAGAGTTGCGTAATTTTACGCCCTCAAAAGGGGAATTTTGCTGTAATTCCAGAGAAATTACGGTTTATGTATACTTACAGACAGGATAAAGTTAGTTAATTATTTCAAGATAGAGCAGTTAAAAATAAGTTAACTTAAGCATTTATAGGATATCTTAAGTATTTTATTACTTATGTACCAATGTAGCAATTTGCTTGATGCAGTGGGAATTTGGCCATCTGAGATAGAAAAGGGCTATAACAGGTGAGAGAAAGTATTCACACAAAATTTGTCAATGATTGGGGTATAGCAACACAACTAACGGTGAAGAATATGCCAAGAGGTTGGGTGCAAGAACAATGGGGTTATTATCCGAGGGCGTGCCAAAAATGAAAAAGCCTTTATCATCACCGCCACATTACGTAGATGACATAGACCGACTAAAACCTTACCAAGTCAAGCTGATGCAGCATCAGGAAGAACCTGCCCGCGAGTTGGTACAAAAGATTAACCAAATCATTGCTAATAGCTCTGCTACGGCTTTGATGCTGCAAGAGATTGCCCAATTGCTAGGAGTTGCGTTTCAAGTAGATTGCTGCTGCTTGGTTTCAGTAACGGATAAGACATCTGAGGAAGCAACTACTACTAATTGGTGTGCTGATGAGTTTCTAGGGTTGCCACACCCAGAAGAAATGTTTTCGATGGAACAGTTGCTTATGCACTCCCCAGTGCTGCAATGTGCTGCTCAACCATTAACTATTGAAGACATTTCCATCATTCAAAATAGTCTGGTCATTGGGTGTCAATATTTACCACTACCGATAAAAGCGGTTTTGGCAATTCCCACTAGATTTGGTGGCAATAATAATGGAGTGATTAATCTGATTAAATTCCAACCTTATGAATGGAGTGAATCAGAAAAACAATTGCTCAAAGAAGTGGAGTCAGCTTGCGCGATCGCTTTTTCTGGAGTGGCACAAGCTAAACAAATTACTCATCAAGAGCAGTCCCTGCAAAAAAGCAAGCACCATCAAAGCTTGATCAAGCAATTAACCATATTGAGTCGTAGCAACTTGGAGCTGAATCAAATGCTCCAGTTAGTTATCGCCTCGACAGCCGAATCTCTACAGGCAGATCGAGGTTTGCTCATCTTACTAAAATATACAGATCCACTATTTAAGACTCAAGCTAAAAAACAAATCCCCAAAGCGAAAGCTAGTGTAATCGCCCAATGGGCTAGAGAAACACAAAATTCTACTAGCACTAGTAAACCAGACACCTTAGCTGAGTCTTTCTTGATTTCAGACTGTGGTTTATGCCAGCGTGCCTTCATAGATTCTGGAAAACCAGTAATCTTCGATGACTATACAGATCAAAACGATACCTTAATAGCTGCTCCATTATTTGCGATAGAGAAATTGCCTGCGGTACTTTTAGTGCCATTGGAAAGTCAAGGTAAAATTTTAGGCTTCTTGGTGCTACAGCAAGCTGTAATTCGCAATTGGCAACCAGAAGAATTAAATCTTGTGGAAATGGTTTGCGCTCAAATGAGTAACGCCATCATTCAGTCACAGACATTGCGTCAAGTGCAAACTTTGGTAGACGATCGGACGGCGAAACTCCAGAGCAGTATAGAACTCCAAGCGAAATTGCATGAAAGAACCCGGCAGTATGTCGAGCAGCTGCGGAAACTTAATGAACTCAAAGATGAATTTTTGAGTAACATGAGCGATCGCCTCCGCTATCCTTTGACAAATATGCTGATGTCAATAAAAAACTTGCGTTTGCCAGGAATAGCACCAGAGCGTCAGGGTAGATATCTAGATATTCTTGAGCAGGAATGTTCAAAAGAAATCAACTTAATTAATGACTTGTTGACACTCCAAAAGCTAGAGTCGCCTCACGAAGCCCCGCAATTAGAATCTATAGATTTAAATACTAGAATTCAGGATATAGCAGCATCTTTCGAGAAAAAACTAGGCGAAAAAGGATTAAAAATTTCTATAGATTTGCCGGAAGAATCGCTCAAACTGCAAACTGAACTGGAGAGCTTTGACCGCATCCTGCAAGAATTATTAACGAATGCCTGTAAATACTCAGAGCCTGATACAATCGTTCACCTTGAAGCGGCTCACCGAGTCGATCAACAAATCGATCAAGTTATCATGAAGGTGACGAATACAGGACGTGCCATCTCTGAAGAAGAAGCGACCTACATATTTGATAAGTTCCGTCGTGGAAAAGGGCGCTGGACTCCAGGGACTGGCTTGGGACTTGCTTTAGTCAAGTCTTTAGTGCAGCATCTGAATGGAGCGATCGCTGTTGAAAGTCTCCCAATTTCGGATTCTGAACAGAGCGAAATTTGCTTCACCTTGACTCTGCCCCAATTTTCTGACGAAAGCAAACCATAATTCTGAAAGTGACTAAAAAACAGAACACAACAGAGAACCCTGATTTGCAATTTTCCACTGATGACACCAAGCTAGAAGAGGATTTGCTTGCTCAGGTAGAAGTTCAAATTGAGAAAATAGCAGAGCGACAGCGGCAAATCAGTGCTAAAGTCCAAATTCCCCATCCAGTGGAGCAAATCTGGAAGGTTCTGACAAATTATGAAGCCTTACCAGATTTCCTCCCCAACCTCGCCAAGAGTTGTCTAATCGAGCATCCTGATGGTGGAATTCGACTGGAGCAAGTAGGCTCCCAACGCTTACTGAATTTCAACTTTTGTGCGCGGGTAGTTCTAGATTTGGAAGAATGCTTTCCTAAAGCAATTAATTTCCGCATGGTAGAGGGAGATTTTAAAGGCTTTTCTGGTAGCTGGTGCTTAGAGCCTTATGCTTTGGGTGAGTCTCTAGGAACAAATCTGTCCTACACAATTCAAGTTTGGCCTAAACTCACTATGCCAGTGGGAATTATTGAAAATCGTCTGAGCAAAGATTTACGGTTAAATCTTTTGGCTATTCACCAACGTGTAGAAGAACTAGCCAGTAAAGAACCGTATGTATAACAACAATTAAACCATCATTCAGGTGTATTCCTGGATGATGGTTTTTATTGCTACATTTCAAATAAAAAAGCTTTTGCTTTTTATTGCTTTTAAGTACCCCCAGGGGAATTCGAATCCCCGTTACCTCCGTGAAAGGGAGGTGTCCTAGGCCTCTAGACGATGGGGGCATCGGACTCAGACCTTTTATAAATTAACTAATTTCCTTGCCTTTGTCAACAGGTTTTGCCAAAAAAAGTTTGTGGCAGCTAAACTGGGTGGAAGCAAAAGCTTGAAGAAGATACAAAGATATGGATACATATAAAAAAGTCCGTAGATGCTTCTGTGGTCAGCCACAGGGTGCGTCAGCATTGGGGGCTGGGAATTTCGGGGTATACACATATCTAACAAACGCTGAAGACAGCAAGGAACAAAGGGTATGATGTTGTACCCTGTAGAGTTAATATCTACGGTTTTTTACAAGAGATTTTGAAATAAATCGCTCAAAATCTACAATATGGAAGCATCTTTTGAAATCACCATACAGATGGCGATCGCTGTCTTTGCAGGCATTAGCGCCCAAGTGCTGGCTGCATACCTTCGTGTACCCAGCATAGTCTTGTTATTGCTGTTGGGCATTTTGTTTGGCTCCGATGGTATAGGGCTATTGCATCCCCATTCGCTAGGCACTGGACTGGAAGTTATAGTCGCCCTCGCAACGGCAATCATTTTGTTTGAAGGCGGACTTAACTTGGATCTGCGTGAGTTAGGTAGAGTTTCAGTCAGCCTACAATTGCTCGTTACTCAAGGAACGCTAATCACCCTGCTTGGCGGGAGTATGGCTGCTCACTGGCTGGGTGAATTTCCCTGGAACATAGCTTTTCTCTATGCTTCCATAGTCGTGGTGACAGGCCCAACCGTCGTTGGCCCATTGCTCAAACAAATCAATGTAGATCGACAAGTGGCAACACTTTTGGAAGGAGAAGGGGTTTTAATTGACCCTGTAGGGGCTATCCTCGCCTTCGTTGTCCTCGATACGATTTTGAACGGCGATGCTGACCCGATCAATGCGATCGTCGGTTTACTTATACGCCTGGGTGTTGGCGCAGCTATTGGTGGTGCTGGCGGTTATCTGATGAGTTTGATTTTCAAACGCGCCAGTTTTCTGTCATTTGAGCTAAAAAACTTAGTGGTGTTGGCGATACTTTGGAGCTTGTTTACCTTATCGCAGATGATCCGCAGTGAATCGGGAGTCATGACAACAGTAGTTGCAGGGGCAGTCTTTGCTAACTCCTCAGTCCCGGAAGAACGTCTGTTACGCAGCTTTAAAGGTCAGCTAACAATTCTCAGCGTTTCGGTGCTATTTATCTTATTAGCTGCTGACCTATCCATTGCGAGTGTGTTTGCTTTGGGTTGGGGTAGTTTATTCACTGTTTTGGTACTAATGTTTGTCGTTCGCCCGATCAATATCCTCTTGTGTACCTGGAACAGTGACCTCAACTGGCGACAAAAACTGTTTTTAAGCTGGGTTGCTCCGAGAGGAATTGTTGCTGCCTCTGTAGCTTCTTTTTTTGCGATTTCGTTGACACAGCGAGGCATTAACGGCGGTGATTCCATCAAAGCTTTAGTTTTCCTGACAATTATCATGACTGTTGTCTGCCAGGGGCTAACAGCTGGCTGGGTTGCCAAATGGCTGCAAATCACCTCTAAGGACGTGACTGGGGCAGTGATTGTGGGTTGTAATCCCTTGAGTCTTGTGATTGCTCGTTTCTTTCAAGAACGGGGAGAAAACGTGGTGATGATTGATACTGACCCCGAATGTCTTGTGCAAGCCGAGGCGCAAAATCTTCGGGTTATTGCCAGCAGTGCGCTAGATGCTGCGGTTTTAGAAGAGGCTGGACTTGCCTCTATAGGTACTTTTTTAGCTATGACAAGTAATGGCGAGGTGAATTTTGTTTTGGCTCAACGAGCAGCTGAGGAGTTTAAACCCCCACGCGTCCTAGCTGTTTTTCCCCGCGATCCGCAAGCGAGTACCTCGGCTAGTAATAAAGTTAATCAAGCTTTTATTCCAGACTTAGCAATTAAAACTTGGAATGAATATTTGAATGATGGACGAGTGAAGTTAGGGACAACTACGCTAGATGAGTTGGAGTTTTCGACTCAATGCGATCGCATCCAAGAAAAGATTCGGACTGGGGCATTGATACCGCTATTGGTAGAACGAGCAGAACGCTTACAAGTAATGCCAGCTAACCAAGATTGGGAAATTGGCGATCGCATTATTTATCTGTTACATGACCCCAGACCTAGCCTTTTAAAACGCTTATCTGGTGCCACCCAATCCACTCCCCTGTCTCTAGAAAAGTTACCAGAGGTTGAAGACCTATCCCTCGCCCAATTATCTCAACTTTCTACTAGTGAGGCTTCTGGGGGATGAGGGGATTGGGGCAGGGGAGCAGGGGAGCAGGGGAGGAATTACCCTAACTCTTGACTCTTTATTAGCTTTGGGAAGGAATAAATTCGCTTTCTGGTTTTGGCGCTTCTTGATACATTTGCCATTCCTGCCAGAGTAAAGCAGACAAATGTACTATGGCGAGAATTAGCGTCGCTACCGAAATCAGATAACTGTGGATTGTGTAAAGGTGTTCGACGGTAATTGTGTTAATAGCTCCACCGCCAGTCAGGATTTCGCGCAGTTGCCCACCAATCAAAGGAATTGCTTCGATGGTTCCTAGCTCAATGCTAAAACGCCAGTACCCTTCCTGAGTCCAATCTAAAATCATCGCTGTCCAATCCAGCCCGATCGCACTTAGGGTTAAGAAAATCACACTAATCCAAGCAGCCAGCCAACTCTTACGAAATTGCCGACCTAAAAACATCACTACAATTTGAATGAGAGCGATCGCAATTACCCCATTACCAGCAATCTCATGCGCTCTCCAAAATAACCAGCCGTATGGCAGTTGTGTATTAATCATCTTCAATGAGTTATAAGCTCCGCCTGCTGTCGGTTCATAATAAAAAGACAGCAAAACTCCGGTAGAGACATAAATTAAACACAGAGTCAAAATCACGACTGATAATATCGTCGCTATTCTTCGCAAAATCTGATCGAACTGGGTGCTTTGCATGGCTCACCCCTCCTGTTCTTAACTAAGTATTTATTCTTGTTACAATTTTAGCTAAGAAATTTTAAAAAGTTTTACTTTTCTTATATAAAAATAAAGTTTTTTAAATCAAATATTGCACCCAAGCTTTTAAGGGTTCTGGTGAGCCATACCAAATTCCAGGACTTCTGGGAGAATGCTTGACACCTTCAATTACCAGATTTTCCGCTCCCTCCAAATGAGCAGCTTCAATGGGCGTAATGCCATCTCCCCATGTGTTACCCTTACCACAAGTTAATTGGTAGCTACTGTAAGCTAACCAACTACCAGGCCGCCTTTTCCCAAAGATAGTTTTGCCAGCCACACAAACGTAACGAACGTTTTTGTAAAACGCTCCTGGGTAGCTATCGTTGACAAAATCTAGATTGGAACGTGTCCAGCGTTCTTGGCTAATATGGGGTGTACCCAAGGTGATGAAAGTAGCAACCAAGGGATGCGCTTGCCAGAGAAATGGTTTGACATCACCGCGTGCTAAATAGGGCTTTTCTCCCATATAAATGCGGGATATCCAACCTCCGGCTGAGTGACCAATTAAGTTAATTTGAGTAGCATTATGTTCACGTAATATATGCTTGATCGTGTAATCGAGTTGTCGCAGAATAAGTGTTACGGGTGTTACTCCCAAAGTGGGGAGCCAGTCACGCCGTCGCAGTGGCACTGTAACTGTGGGAAAATCTAACTGCTGTAGGGATTGTTCTAGTTGGCGATAAGCGAGCGCACTTTCTAGATATCCAGGCAAAATAACTGTCGGTAACGGCATTTGAAATTTTAGATGCAATATTCAGGGTTTGAACTTTTTTAACGAAGAAGTAGTCATATTCAAGAGTTAGAATTGCGATCGCCTGACTTAACTCCTTAGACAAAAAACCAATAGCTTTGGTGGAATTTAAGGCTAGAATGTCAATAAAATTGTACAGTTTGCAACAGTTTGAGGGGCTACCGATGTGGTAGTATTTTCAAATAGGGCCCAGTCTCGGACAAACACGTGTGTCATCTGTTACAGAAGTGTAGTTGACTGAAAAACAGTTGAAAAAACAAGGCCACTTCGGCAGATGTTTTGATGTATTCAAACTTGTGCGTTTACTTAAACTTTATAAAACTCCCAGATATTAATTTTAATTGTGTGCGTCATAAGAATAGAAAATCAAAAGTAGTAATTTTTCAAATATCTCTTTAGCAAGCTCGAATTTTGAAAAGATGATACAGCGTCATTAGATTAATTAAAAACTTGAATAAATGGCAATTTTGGCGTTTTGATTGCCAACGGGGGAAGTTATTATTTCCTTATGAAGAACGCATCTCTTGCAAGATATTGCAATGCCGGAAAGATAAAATCGCTAGTCAACTACAACTGAGTGAGTGAACGATAACAGCCATGTCTTACGTCTCCCTGCTGAAAAATATACCAGAAATCTTAAGCCAGCCAATTGGGATAGCAGCTATAGCCTCCCTTGGTATCCACGGTGCGATCGCCATGATCGTACCATTGATGCCGATGGAGTCTAACAAGCCCAAAGAAACAGCATCATCCAAAACAGTCGGACTTTTGGAATTGAGTCAAGCTGACCAAAACCGTTTGCCGCAAACCACCCCCCAAATTGGTTTACAACAATTACCTCCAGTCGCCCCACTTGCTGCTTCAAACTTTAGCCTCCAACCGGGATTAACCCCATTAGCGCCATCGCCATCCAGCCAGCTGGTATTACCTCCGCTACCCGCATCATCGAATAACTATCGAGTTTCTTCTTTGCCTACAAGGCAGTCTTTGCGGATGATTCCGAGTGATAATTTGCGGTTTGACGCGTCTAAATTTGATAGTTCTAAATTTAATACCAGCGCCAGATTCTCTCGACCAGTTCCTCGTGTAGATGTGAATGAGAGTGTCGCCAAATACGAGCCACCTAAGCCGCTAGCTGTAAATAGGTTGCCAGAATTGCAGTCGCAGCAAATACCTGCCGATCTTCTGCGGAATCCCCAGCCTCCAATTTTATCTGACAGTACACCCGTTGCAACAGCACAGGTAAATACGACTTCGCAGCCAATGACGCAACCAATTACTAATGCGTCGTCTACAATTCCTCAAAACCCACTGATAAATTCTTTAAAACAAGCTCCAAGGAATGGGGATACTTTAATTGGAACTAGGGGAAGCACGCTACAAACAGCGGATTTATCAGCGAAGGGAACTCAACAGGCAATTGCACAGCTAGACTCCTACGCCAACCTCAGAAAGGAAGTTCAGCAAGAATACCCCAACGCTGAACAAAAACCAGTCATTCGCCAAACATTATCCACGAATAAGTCAAATCTTGAAGGTGCTGTTTTGGGAGTATTGGTTGTAGATCCTGATGGTAAGGTCTTAGATATCAAATTTCAAGACAAGTTAATTTCCCCGGAATTGCAATTAAAAGCAAGGCAATACTTCAACAAGCGGTCCCCCAAGGGTGATAAACAGATTAGTTCCTATCCATTTAACCTACGTTTCCAAAACAGCACGAGTAATCTTACTGGAACTACTCAAGAGCAAAACCCCTCGTCATTATCTGCACCGGGAATCAATAATAATCAGATTACCCCCTCACCAGCAGCTACTTTTAAACCATTACCTAATTTACAAATCCGAAATAACCCGCCTACGTCATCACCAGCTGATACTCTCAAACCATTAACTGTACCAACAGTTACTCCCAAACCATTATCTGAACTGCAAATTAAAAATAACCAGCCTACGTCTTCATCGGCAGGTACTACTTCTGAACCTTTATTGTTGCCAAAAATCAATCAGGGTCAGTCCACATCTGCTGCTGAATCAGATAAAAAATTAGTAGAACGGTTGCGCGAAGTTAAGGAAAACAGACAAAAGTCTAATCCAGAAAAATAATCGCCCGTTGATAATTTCGGATTCAGATAGGGGTAATTTATCTAAACGCATTTGCAGCATCTGATAAAGAAGCAGCTACTCTACGATTTATCAACTAGAGTAACCGCAGATATTATCCCTATCTGAAAAATTTTATTGCATAAGTCCTGTTTAAAATACAATACGTTTGGGTTAAAAGTTATTGGTATAGTTTCAAGACAAGATAAATCGCGTTTTTACATCAGAATTGTGGGTTTAAAATATTGTTTTTGGTAGTTGACAAATTAGCGATCGCTAGTTCGTCATATATTAAGACTTAACTTAGAAGTTCGTTAAAAGGTTCCAATAAGGAAATGCACTGAGGGATTTCCAACAAATAAATTCTCCAATGTTTTGGGGTGAGCGTCTAGCTAGGCTATTAACTAAAGATAGGCAAACGCTCACTCCACAAAAACTATATGGTATAGCTACTTTACCAGCCTTGTTCCGCATTTTGAAAAACGTAAGCAGCTACCTCCAGAATTTCCTCAGAACTTAACTTGTCTTTAAAGGCAGGCATAGCATTTTTACCATTTTGCACTTGGTGGATAATCGCCTGGATTGAGTCTTGATTGTAATTTTCTAGGTACTTTGACAATGCTTCCTTTTTCAAGGTTTTCTGGTTGATAAGGATGTTACCGCCACCTATATGGCAAGAAGCGCAGTTAGCCTCGAAAATTTTAGCACCATTGGATGTTTCGGCAGCTAGTGCTGGACTAATGAATGTGAATTTGAATAGGGCGATCGCCGAAAGTAGAATCAATAAAAGTATTCTCAACAGTATTTCCTCGCAACAAGCCTCCAGCAAGAGTATAAACGCGATTAATCTCTGATTAAGTCAAATTTGATCAAAATTGGCGGTAACAAGTTCACTCCTCGATCGCTACAGATTGTTTAGCGTCTTAGGGAAGGATAGAACTCGTTACCGCCATTTCTGCATTTTATGCGTCACTCTAGGAGTGTAGCGTGTGGCGATGAGCTAATTTCACTGAGTAATCATCTCGTGTCAAACGCTGGTGTTTCTAGCTATTGGACAGTGATTGTACCAACCATACCAGCACCACGATGAGGTTCACAGTAGAAGGTGTAGTCACCAGCAGGTGCGTCTGCTGCAAAGGTGGTTGTTTCCTTTTGACCAGGACTCATGAGCAACTTCTTATGAGACAGAGATTTAGCTAAATCGGCGCTCTTAGTGGGGTTTTTGGTAGCATCAAACACAACATTATGGGGAGGAACTTTATTGTTCACCCATTCAATAGTGTCACCTGGTTTGATGGTCAACTTTTTCGGTTCAAATGCTAGCAGTCCTTTATCGCTACCCAATTTTACCTTGTAGGTTTCAGCCGAAGCACTGGGAGTAAAAACAGCAAAGCTGCTAACAACTAAAAGGATTGTCAACACAGCTAAACTAAGGCGTCGCCAGCTTGCCGAAATTAATTTCATAGCTCTCTCCTAACAAACAATTTTTTTCCCTTTCTCATTTTAAATAAAATCAACGTCAAAGTATGACAATCTGTCATATATCTATTTTTTTTTTAAGAATGGAGAGCAATTTATTGCAAAAAGCTGTCCCATAAGTAGTAAATGGGGAATGGGGAATGGAGAATGGGGAATGGGGACTGAATTCTTCCCAATGCCCTATTCCCAATGCCCAATGCCCTATTCCCAATGACTCAACTCCGGGATTTAGTAATAGATTTTTCCGCCTCCCCACTTAGTACCAACGATTTTGGGTTGTAAGAGAATATGACCGGCGATTGCCTCCAAGTCATCATCCGTCAGATTTCGCACTGCTGTGAAAATATCTGCGCTTTTGAGACTGGGGTGTATTTCGGAAATCTCTTCTTCCCCGTCGTAAGTAGTAGGATTTTTTAGGTAATCTACTAAACCTTCAATGTTGTTACGGTTAGGAGTTGCCAGTGCCAAGTCCTCTGGAGTGAGTCCCACGTTTTGATTTGTCTTGGTAACTCCACCAGCATGACATTGGGCGCAAGCGTAATTAAATAAGCGTTTGCCTTCTTTGACTTGTTTAAGGCTGAGTACAACGGTATCACCCTGAGTATTTAATGGCACTGTTCGGGTAGCTTCGTCTAGTTCCACTGCTGTCGCGCTACCGACAATCAACTGAAACGAGAGTAAAACAGTAGCCACAACAACGCCAATTAGTCTTATAAACATGTTTCCCCTTAAAGATTTTGACGCTCAACACAGCTAAGAACGCGATTCTCAATCTCCAAGCTGCTAATTGCTAATGACTCATTGTTTTTTATCATTAGCTATCAGTTATTAGCCAAAGTTCTGAGATAACCCTTCAGGTGACTTCGCGATCGCCCACCAAGTCGTTAGTACCATTGGGGCGTATTTCAGACGATATTTGGGAAATAATTGCCCTTGCATCTTCTAACGCCAAACGGGTCTTTTGGTGTTTGTAGGCGATTCCCAGTTGGTTGCACAGAGAAAACACTTGTTCTACAGGAATGCTGTAGTCGGCTGCTATCTCTGCGATCGATAGGTCTGCAAAACCCATAATGCTTGTTTACTGATAGATAGAGATTGAGTCGCTGTAATACCAATATCACGTTAGGAGTGCAATTTGTTGCCCAAAATACTGTTTGGGGAATAGGGGGATCGGGAAGGTAAGGGGAATAAGCCATGTGTCCAATGCCCTATTCCCAATGCCTATTAACCTTTTCCCCCGGTGAAGGTAACGCTTTGAATAAAGTAACGATTAAAAAAGGCATAAATGCCTAAAGCTGGCAGGGTAAAGACCATAGAAGCTGCCATAATGTAGTTCCAATAGCTGATGTATTGACCTTTAAAGGTGTTCAGCCCCAAGGGGAGGGTAAACATTTCTGGATCAAATAGGATAACTATAGGCAGTAAAAAATTATTCCAACTCCCCATGAACACAAAAACTGCCTGTGCTGCTAGTGCTGGTTTTGCCAAAGGTAAGACAATGTGTCGAAAAATTCCAAAAGTATTTAAGCCATCGAGTTGAGCTGCTTCTTCTAGTTCTTTAGGAAAATTAACGAAAAACTGCCGCATCATGAAGATAAAAGTGGCATTAACCATGCTAGGAACAATCATGCCTTGGTAAGAATTTAGCCAGCCGATCGCTTTCAAAATCAAAAATGTGGGAATCAGGGTGATTTGCGCCGGTACTGCTAGTACTGCCAAAATTAGGAAAAACCAAAAGCGTTTGCCTACAAAGCGCAGTCTTGCCAAAGCATAACCAGCCATTGAATTTAACAACAAGTTTAAAAGCGTGACGCTGACAGCAATCGCTACACTGTTAAACAACCAGCGCCAAAATAGCGCTTCTTGGAGAAAGATTTGCCTATAGTTGTCAAGAGTAAAATTCTTAGGGAGAAAGTTGGGTTCACCGCTGACAATCTCTGTTAGTGGCTTAAATGATGCTGAAAGTGCCCAGAGAAAGGGAATTAGGGTAATGATGGCATAAAGTGTCAGCAAGACGTACAACAGGGCTTTGAGCCAGGAGAAGCCAGAAGTGTTAGTCAAATTCGTTTGCCTCCGAAAAGTCGCCGCTGAATCAAAGTGATGGCAACGATCGCTGCTGTTAACAAAAATGCGATCGCAGCTGCATATCCCATTTGTAAATTCCGAAACACAGCTTGATAAATCAGCAGCACCACAGTTAAGGTAGCGTTGTTTGGCCCGCCAGTACCGCCAGAGAAGATGTAAGACTGGTCAAAAAGTTGAAAAGTGCCAATTACCCCTACTGTCGCCACAAAGAAGGTTACAGGCTTAAGCAAGGGAAGAGTAATGCGGATAAATTGCTGCCATCCATTTGCGCCATCAAGTTCCGCGGCCTCGTAAAGTGTTTGGGGTATATCTTGCAACGCCGCCAGATAAATCACCATGAAAAACGGCGCGGTTGACCAAATGTTCATCATCATAATGCCTTTGAGCGCAACTGCCGGATCGCCCAGCCAGTTATAAGTAGGTAGCCCCACAAAAGCGAGAAAATCGTTTAGTAGCCCATCAGTGTTATAAATCCACATAAAGATCAGTGTCAGCACTGCTGAAGAAGTGACCGTCGGCAAAAAATAGAGGATGCGCCACCAGTTTTTACCGCGAATCCCAGAATTCAGAGTTACTGCCAGAATTAAAGCCAGGATAGTTTGAGTTGGCACAACAATGGCTACATATTCGGCTGTGTTTCTCAAAGCAATCCAAACTCTTTCATCTTCAGCTAATCGCGTGAAGTTGCGAAAACCAATGAATTCGTACTCAATACCGCCAAGAAGTTGGACTTTTTGCAAGGAAAGAAAAACGGCGTAGAGAATAGGTAAGACTACAAAAGTTCCTAAAACTAGAATGGTGGGCATCATGAACATATACCCAGCCAAGTCTTCAGTGATGTTCCATCTGGAGTTTCTGCGCCACCTGTTGATTTCAAACACTACTGAACCTCCGCTTAATCCCGCACTAACCCGACTGTAGCGATGGGTTGTCCATGATTATTTATCGTACTCCTGTACAAAAATATTTAGTCTCATCAAATGAGTCTCTACCTTTGGAAAGCGTAGAGCGAAGCAGCAAGTCAAAAGACATTGCTTGTCTGAGTTAGCTGGATATGCAACTTAGGGAACTATATATTTGGTTTCCTTGGGATGCTAATTAACCCGATTCAAGCAATAGGACACAAAATGTCATATACAGCCTACTTACGTTCGATTAAAAACAAACTTCAGAGAACTGGTAAAACTCAAAAAAGCCTACGGGTCAAAACTATCATAGAACAGTTTGGCTACCAGCGTAGAAGTCAATCATTCATAGATGATTTTAATACTGCTCTTGATGAGTTGGGACTTTGTGCAAATCCTCGGTTGGATTTGCATATTCCGTTAGATACAAAAATAGCTATTTCTCTTAAAGGTGTAGAACCAACAAATGAAGTTGCTGAATCTGAGTCAATTTCAGACAAATTAAAAGAGGCAATTTCAGTCAAGCATGATTTTTTCTACTACTTGTTTGATTTTGGCTCTGAACAAGAATATGAAAGATTCCAAGCGTGTTTAGATTCTCACCAGCCAGTAGGTATTTTTTTGATTCCACAAGTAGAAGATTTCTTCTGCGATATTGTTGTCAAAATCTTTAATTATGAATTAATTAGAAAATCTCAGTATGGAGGATACAATAGTATACCCAAAGCTGCTACTAGGAAAATCCCTACAAGTATTGTCTCAGAAGATAAGGATTGTGAAGATGAACAAGAAAATCCTATCTCTGATGCTAGTATTTTTCAATTTTATCGCTCAACTATGACCAGTATTATACTTGGAAACACTGGTTTAGAATTGCTTGATTCTGAAAAATTCGATCGGCAGTTTGAACAGATATCTCTATATGCCAATAAATATAATTCCGAACAATTTTTTATCTTATTTCATTGTCCATCCGCATTAGAAATCCAAGCTCATCAACAAGAAGATGCTTTAGGATACTTGGTAGATAGAGTTGCTAGTAAAATTCCTTTTACTTTTACTCTTAGATGTAAATATCCAAATGAAGCTTCGATTGAATATAAAGAGGAAGTGTATGCCCATTTACGTTTACTATTAGAACTTCCATATTATGAATTAGAGGAAGATGACGCATCTTTACAAGATTACTTTGTCGAATTACAAAAAGTTCAAATACAGGCTGAATCACAGTTAATATTAAAGATGAAAGCTGAACATTTTTACATTCTGAAGTGGCAGCAAGAAAGTAAAGAATATATCTATCTTAAGTATTTTGCTATTAAAACGTTGGAAAGTTTAGGATATGGATTGTCTAATATCGGCTGTGAAGTTGAGTTAACTTCTAGGGATGAAGAAACAATCGATGAAGATACATCAGATGATGATGAAGAATACCAAAGTGAAATCATAGAAGTCTATGTAAAAAATCAAATAGTGGTTGAGATAGAAACTCTCAAATATCAAGAATTTCAGGATAACAATCTCTTTTTAGATTCAATTAAAAGAGTCTTGAGGAAATCTAAAGTATGGCCAAATAAACTAGAAAGCCTTTGGTTGGTAATTCCCGGTTTTGAGATAGCACGCAACTATTACCAACTGAAAAAAGCTAAGGAAATATTAGAATATAAATTTTCTGGATATTATGGCGATCGCTTCCAAGTTGTAATCATGGCTCCTGATTATGAAAAACACCAATTAGTCCCTGTATCCTTTGACTCTATCGACTATCCATCTTTTAATTATGGAGCTAAAAAACCTAGTTTAGTACAAGCATATCCAATTACTAATCGTGTCAAAGAATTTAAACTTGACTTTAGCCAAGTACAAGGGCTGAATGAAGAAAAAGAGAAACTAACTAGACTCTTGAAGCTGCAATCGAAAGGATATAAGAGTTCTATTGGTGGAATTCTTTTCTATGGCTTACCGGGATGTGGTAAGACTTTACTAGCAAATGCCTTTGCTAATGAGTCTGGAAGATATTTCTTTAAGTTCTCTCCTGCCGATATTGTCAGTGTTTGGATAGGGCAAAGTCAAAAGAATATTCGAGATATCTTTACTCAAGCTAAGAAAAAATCTCCTTCACTTCTATTCATTGATGAGCTAGACAGTATTGGGTTTAATCGTAACGAGGACAATGCACACACAGACCAAAAGGCAACTATTAACCAATTACTCATAGAACTAAATAATCTGCAAAATAGTGATGTAATTGTCATTGCCGCTACTAATTATTTGAGTGGCATTGATAGTGCTTTGAAGCGTTCTGGTAGATTGGATTGGAAGATTCCTGTTTTCCCGCCCGATCGAATGGAAAGAATAGATTTGTTCAAACACTACCTATCAAAAATTGATATGAATCAGCTAGTCAACTTTGAAATTCTGGCAGATAAAAGCGGGAGATTTACTTCATCAGATATTGAGTTGGTTTGCCGGGAAGTCAGAAATGCTATTCTTCTAGAAGAAATCAGTTCGGCTTTAACAACTTCAGATGTGATTACTTATATCAATAATCTGCAAGACGGCGGCTTAAGTCTTAACGAAGGACAAGTCAAAGAATTTTTGGAAGAGTGTAGGAGAATGAGTGTAAAAAATCCTAAGTTAGAAACTTTGAAATTAGAATGGGGATTGTATTAGCAATAGGCTAATAAAAATAGCGATCGCTATTACCACACCCTAATTGCTCGTAAAAAATAACTCGTCTTCCTGTTGTTGCGATCGCTTCTAATAGTTCTAAGTATTCGTGGGGTACTCCTGAGTCTCCGTGAAGACACAGCAGCGTAGCTTACCAGAATATTCTCGATCTGGTTTGACAATCCGATAACATACCTGATGACCACGAAATCAGATAAAACCTTCAAGGGCAGAAGTATTAGACATGGCACAAAAATTATTTGACATTATAATAGTCAAATATACGTAGACAAAAATAGCAAATGGGGATCATCCACCCAAGAATAATTGATTACCACGGCATTTCAGCAACCCAAGCACAGCTAGATTTTGCCATAGCATTTCTAGATGAAGATATTCCCCTTTACGTTGACCCTTTTCTTTTATGCAAGTCTCCCTCGCAACAAGACCAATCACTTCATACCTCTATAATTAATTGCTTTAATAACCTAAACTTTCTTGTTCAGAAAGGCAAAATAGATCGGGCTCGTGACAACCTCATTCTTGCATCTGAATGCCAAGAGATTGGACTTAGATTGTCAAAAAAACGAAAAGGTATAAAAATTAGTCGTAATAAAGCAGATGAAATTCTCTCTCTATTTCAGAAAGTTCCTGAGTATGGAAAATACGGATTTATTCACTTTGAAGAAATTCAGTTTTATGTACATGGAATTGCGAAAGATCGGATAAGTGATATTTAATTAAAATTGTTAACCGACTTCTAGAAAGCTGTCGTAAAATACTTGCATCAGAGGCATCGTTTGACTATCTTGATCTAATCGATGAAGATGATGTTCCTCAGAATAGTGATGTAGTACTGATGCTATCTCAATACGTTGCTGCCATGAGTCAGTTTCACTCGACTTAATTATGGTTCTGATGGTGAAAAGTATCGTTGGTTTATTGATAAATAAATTGCGCTCTCAAAGTTGATCGCTAGTATTTAAGTATAGTTGGCAGTGGATACTCTTAAGTTACTCCATCGCTTTAATTTGCTGATTAGCTTCATTCTGTGCCTTCATCATCGCCTGCTTTAATGGTTGCTGTCCCAACAAGGCGCTGACAAACTGGTTATCAAAATTATTGACGATCGCACCTGGATACTGACCTACTTGCCACGGTGTAGCATAATTAACTCCTGCAACTAATGGCGATCGCAACGGGTCTTGGTCATAACCCAAATTCTTTGCCACTGATTTACGTGTTGGCAAAGCAAACCCTGTTCCTGTCCACTTTTGCATTCCTTCTTTACCTGTGAGATAAGAAATCAACTCCCAGGCTTCGGCTTTGTGTTGTGCTTGCTTGTTCATCACATAGGCAACTGTAAACACCATCGTGCCTTTTTTGTCATTAATAGTAGGCACTGGTGCAGTACCAAACTCTACTTGCGGAAAGGTTTCAGTTAAATAGGGAATTGCCCAGTTACCTTCAATCACCATTGCCACTTTACTCTGACCAAACATTTCACTACCTGAGTTTGTCCCCACATCAGATTTTTGGGCAGAGGAGCGGTCTTTTTGATACTGGTTTATTACCAACTCTAAACCCTGTAAACCTGCTGCACTGGCAAAAGTAGCATAACCATTTCCATCGACAAGTTGTCCACCAAAAGCTTTAATTTTATAAGCTTGACGCGCTAATTCTGGAATTTCCCCAAAGCCATATTTGTTAAGCTTGCCTGTCAATTGTTGCGAGTAATTACGTAATTCATCCCAAGTCGCTGGCGGATTACTCAAGCCTGCAAAGGCGAAGGCTTTTTTGTTATAAAACAAAGCAAGGGTGGAATAGTCTTTGGGAAGACCGTAAATCTGGTTCTGATATTTAAAACTGTTGAGTAGGGTATCCTCGAAGTCTACTAAGTCAAATTTGGGAGTGATATAACTATCTAATGGTTCCAGGACATTTTGACTCATCAAGAAAGGAGCTTCCAGCGCATCTAGATAAAAGACATCAGGCGCAGCTTCCCCAACTAAACGAGTTTTGATTACATCCATGTATTGGTCGGAAATTACCTCATATTTGACCTTAATTGTTGGATGTTGTGCTTCAAAGTCTTGCAGTACTTGTCTCAAGAGTTTTTGCTCAACGGGAGAACCTCCCCAACCACTGAGTTTGATGGTGATTGCGGTAGATGCTAACGGTTTGCTTGGCAATTGTAGGCTTTGACAAGCAATAATAGCGATCGCGATCGCCATTACCAGTCCCAAAAAATTAAATAATCTTTTCTTAACCACAGACAGATAACAGTTTCTCTCTTCTTACTTATAGCCTCTGTTGCTAAGGAGTGAAATTTTACTTATTTGAAATTTTTGTTGAGAATTGCAAGCTAAAATGACGAAAAATTATCAGCAATGCTATAAAGCGTACTGAATTCCTCTGCAACCGGATTTATCCAGGGTACTTTACCCAGAAACATAGATTATGGATTCTGTTCAGATTGAAACAACTGCACCACTAACTCTAGAATTTACCCAGATTGCCTCACCACCAATATCCATCTCTCCAAACTCTCGAATTCCCAAAGATACTATTCGCACTAGTTTAAAAGCTTCCACTGCGGATTCTGTCTTAGCATCGGTTTACTCTCTTGGAACTGGCGGGATTTTACTCAGCAATTTATTGGTGGAATTGGGTGCTAGTCCAGTGGTATTTGGGATGCTATCTTCTATTCCCATGTTGGTCAATCTCATTCAGCCATTGGGTGCTTACTTGTCGGAACGCAGCACCAGCCGCTTTCAATATTCGCTTCGGACACACGGAATTAGCCGACTGCTATGGCTGATTTTAGTAATTGGTATTGCCAGCGCCAGTTGGGGACTGGTTGATACTCACCAGTTAGTCATCTTGACACTCTTGATTGTCCTATTCAGCAATCTTTTGGGAGGACTAGGAACTGCATCGTGGCTAAGTTGGGTGGCAATGATAGTTCCCCGGCGATTACGAGGCAGGTTTTTTGGGACACGCAATAGTGCTGCTAACCTTACCACTTTGGTTTGCGTACCAATGGCCGGTCTAGTTGTATCACATTGGTATGGGGGATCTCTACAAGGTTATGGGATAGTTCTACTGGTAAGCGTTGTGTTTGGGATTATGGGATTAGGATGCCAGTATTTCCAGGTGGATATGAATCCGCGATCGCAAAACACTTATTATGGTAAGTTAACTCAACCAAGTGAGATTCAATCAGAGGTTGTAAAAGAAGAATCTTCTGAAGTCGCTCAATCAATTCATCCACCACAAGACCAGTCAACTAACAGCATCTGGAAAAACTCTAACTTTTTGATTTTTCTGCTGTATTTCAGCTTTTGGACACTTGCTGTTAACCTCAGCAGTCCTTTTTTTAACCTCTATATGCTGGATACGCTGAATTTAGATGTGAGCTATGTGACTATCTACAACAGCTTTCAGGCGGCGGCGACTTTGCTAATGCTTATCTTGTGGGGAAAATTAGCAGACAAGATAGGCAATCGTCCCATCCTCATCTGTATTGGGATTTTGGTTGGAGTCACACCACTCTTGTGGCTGGGGATTAGTGTTAATCGCCTTGACATCTGGCTGTGGTTGCCACTGTTACACATCTTGATTGGAGGGACTTGGGCGGCAATTGACTTGTGCAACAACAATATACAATTGGCAATCGCACCAACTAAAAATCAGTCTATCTATTTCGCGATCGCAGCTGCCGTTGCTGGAGTAAGTGGTGCTTTGGGCACAACTATAGGCAGTTTCATCGCCCAATTTGCCCAGTCTGGAGGTTTACTAAGCTTGTTTGTCCTCTCTGCTATATTCCGATTAGTAGCCCTGGTTCCACTCATATTTCTCCAAGAGCCAAGCAGAAGTTAGAAGTTACGCCTAATGTGAATTAGAAAAAAGGCGGGAGAAGTAAGAAGATAAAAGTTACCAGCTTTTCAACTCAGACTTCTCCCATTTCACGAAATTCAAAACACTGGTCGTAATCCAGATAGCGCAGCGGTAGTCGGTACCCCGGCGTCACGCTTACTCAACAAAACTATTAATGGCTTTTGTGTACACATTACTGCCAAAATTGCATCTCATATCATGTCCGGTTAAATAGTTATGACTCCCACAGTCATTGCACCCCACCCCCAACCCCTCCCCGCAAGCGGGGAGGGGAGACAAAGCATAGCTTTGGCGGGGTGGGGTTCTTCGGGTTTAATAAGTAATCAAGCGGACATGATATCACACACTACGTTTATTGCTCTGTCGCCGTTTTGGTATTCATGTTCTCACTTTCCAGTCCCAACCTATTTAATTCACATTAGACGTAATTCATAACTCATAACTCATAACTCCTCACTCTTTAACCAAGACACCATTAAGGAAGATATCAGCGAGTCCTTCGGCCATTTCCTGCATTTGTTGGGGAGAGGCATCAGGTTCGATCAGGGTGTTGTTAGAAAAACCTGCGATCGCAAACATTCCTAAGAAAACTTTCGCAACTAGCTTCGCGTCTCCTTGACGATAAATACCTTTATCCATCGCTGTTTGAAAGAATGCTTCGCCGACATCTGTCATTTTTGTAATAACTTCTAATTGAATGCGATCGCGCAAATCGGGGTGAAATTGCACCTCCATAAAACAAACACGCATCAAATCGGCATTTTTTTGAAAATTCCACATCCGACGACGCATCACCTGAGCAACGGCTTTATAGCTGCCCATTTCGCTTAATTCTGTGAGCAAATCTGTCAGAATCTCTACCCAGCCACTCGTGGCTACTTCCACCAAAATTGCTTTTTTATTCGGAAAATGACGAAATAGAGTACCTTCAGCTACACCTGCCGCTTGTGCTAAGTCGCGGGTGGTAGTACCGTCAAATCCCTGAGAGGCAAACAACCGTTGCGCTGCCTGTAAAATCCGGGTGCGCGTCTGAGCCTCTGAGGGCGGAGAAGAATTAAAAACTCGCATAAAAGTTATGGTTAGATATCCGTAACAAGACTTGTAGCATTATTGTCTAACGTCAAATGCAAAGAGCCACTGAAAGCTTAATACAAGATTAACGCTCTTTTGCTAAGTATCCTGTTATTTAGGTAATGTAACTTTATCTTACTTCTCGCTTATGAACCAGAGCAGTCGGTCAATTTTAGATTTTAAATTGGGGACTTTCCTGCGGAACGCTACGCGAACGACTTCGCTCAGTCGAACGATTTTGGATTGGTCAGATCGAGTATCTGTCATATTGCGGCGGTTGTTTATCACTTTGTTGGCTTTTAGTATTCTCTGGTGGGGATTGCTGCCAGAAGTTGCTCTAGCTCAAACTCAGACAGCACCTCCTCCTCAAGAAACCAAAACTCAAACCCCGCCAGTTCAAAGTTCAATCCAACCTTATCTCGATCGAGTTATTAAGCAGTTAACGGAGTTTCGCCTCGACAATGGTTTGAAATTCATTGTCTTGGAACGACATCAAGCGCCCGTAGTTTCTTTTCTGACTTATGCGAATGTGGGTGGTGTGGATGAGCCAGATGGCAAAACTGGTGTAGCTCACTTTCTAGAACATTTGGCGTTTAAAGGCACAACGCGTATTGGTACACAAGACTACAAAAAAGAAAAACCGCTACTAGATACCTTAGAGCAGTTGAATGCTCAAATTAAAACAGCGAAAGCCGATGGCAAAAAAGCTGAGGTTGTTCGGTTACAAACTGAGTTTGAGCAAGTGGAATCGCAAGCCGGCAAGCTAGTCAAGCAAAATGAATTGGGACAAATTGTCGAACAAGCGGGAGGCGTGGGTTTAAATGCCAATACTTCAACTGAAGCCACTCGTTATTTTTACAGCTTTCCTGCCAATAAGCTAGAACTTTGGATGTCGTTGGAGTCGGAGCGATTTCTCGATCCGGTAATTCGTCGTGAGTTTTATAAAGAGAAAGATGTAATTTTAGAAGAACGACGGATGCGGATAGAGAATTCACCCATTGGATTGATGGTGGAAAAATTTATCGATACTGCTTACAAAGCCCATCCCTACAGGCGTCCGGTGATTGGTTATGACGAAGATATTCGCAATCTGACACCAGAAGATGTCCAAAAGTTTTTTGATACTCACTACGTACCAAGTAATTTAGCGATCGCTATTGTCGGCGATGTCAATCCCACTCAGGTAAAAAAACTGGCGCAAACTTATTTTGGCCGCTTTCAAGCCAAAACCAAAGCTGTTGAACAAATTCCGGTGGAACCGCCACAACAACAAACACAGGAAGTTACTTTACAGCTACCTTCTCAACCCTGGTATTTAGAAGGTTATCATCGTCCGGCGATTACTCATCCAGATAATGCCGTCTATGAAATCATTGGCAGTTTATTAAGTGATGGGCGCACGTCGCGGTTATATAAATCTTTGGTAGAGAAGCAACGTTTGGCGCTAAATGCTCAAGGTTACAGTGGATTTCCTGGAGATAAGTACCCAAACTTGATATTTTTCTATGCTCTCACAGCTCCTGGTCATACAGTTGATGAGTTGGCGGTGGCTTTGCGTCAAGAAATTGACAAATTAAAAACTGAGCCTGTGGCGGCGGCTGATTTGCAACGAGTGAAAACCCAAGCACGGGCAGGTTTGTTACGTACTCTCGATTCCAATATGGGCATGGCTCAACAATTGTTGGAATATGAGGTGAAAACTGGCTCTTGGCGGAATTTGTTTAAGCAGTTGGATGACATTTCAGCGGTGACGACGGCTGATATTCAACGGGTGGCAAAGGAGACTTTTACGCCGAAAAATCGCACGATTGGGAAGCTGTTGTCGAAACAAGGATGAAAAAAAACAAACCGCAAAGGAAGAGAGATATGCAGAGGTATAAGGTGAAGGATAAAAGGCAGATAGCGTTGAAAATTCAAAATAGGAAGGGGATAATTTATGCTGTGGTTGCTGTTTTTGCGTGTTTACTTTTAACTTGTAATTTTTCTCTTGCGGCGACGGCTGAGGCGAAACATTACACAGAATTGCAGCTACCACCGCTACCTGAGATTAAGTTACCCAAGTATGAGCGGTTTGTGCTGCAAAATGGCTTGGTTGTGTATTTAATGGAAGATCGTGAGTTACCGTTGGTGAATGGTACAGCGTTTGTACGAACAGGGAATCGCTTGGAACCAATGGAGAAAGTTGGGTTGGCTGGTTTTACAGGCGCAGTAATGCGAACTGGAGGAACTAAGAACCATTCGTCTGATGAACTCAACGAAATATTGGAACAACGGGCAGCATCTGTGGAAGTTGGTATCGGTGAAGCTTCTGGTAGTGCTAGCTTTGACGCACTCAGTGAAGATTTAGAAACAGTGTTTGGGCTGTTTGCTGAGGTGCTGCGATCGCCTGTATTTGCTCCAGAAAAGTTAGACTTAGCTAAGACACAAGCCAAAGGTGGCATTGCCCGTCGTAATGACAATCCAGATGGGATTGCTAGTCGGGAATTTCGGAAATTGATCTACGGGAAAGATAGCCCTTATGCTCGCACCACAGAGTATGCAACGGTGGATAAAGTTGAGCGTGAGGATTTGCTCAAGTTTTATCAGCAATATTTCCACCCCAATAATATGATTTTGGGGATTGTGGGCGATTTTGATAGTAAGAAAATGCGATCGCTCATTCAAGCTAAGTTTGGTAATTGGCAGCGTAACCCAGGTATTGCTAAACCCACATTACCAAAGGTTTTGCCAGCTAATACAGGTGGAGTCTTTTTTGTCAATCAGCCACAACTGACGCAAAGTAGTGTACTTATCGGGCATTTAGGCGGACGTTTCGATAGTCCCGATTATGCAGCGCTGGATGTATTGAATGGAGTGTTAAATGGATTTGGTGGACGCTTATTTAATGAATTGCGATCGCGTCAAGGTTTAGCTTACTCTGTATATGGCCAGTGGAGTCCCCGTTTCGATTATCCTGGCATATTTATCGCTGGTGGAGAAACGCGATCGGATGCTACCGTCCAGTTTGTCAAAGCCTTACAAGCTGAAATCAAGCGCACCCAAACCCAAAGAGTGACTGCAAAAGAACTGGCTTATGCCAAAGAGTCTACACTCAACTCCTTTGTATTCAACTTTCAAGACCCCAGCCAAACCTTATCACGGTTGATGCGATACGAATATTTCGGCTATCCTGCTGATTTTCTCTTTCGCTATCAAAAAGCCGTCGCCGCCACTACAGCAGCCGATGTCCAACGGGTAGCACGAGAATATCTCAAGCCAGAAAAGATTGTGACTCTAGTAGTTGGGAATCAAACCGCCATTCAACCGCCATTGACACAGTTAGCGAAACAGGTGACACCAATAGATGTAACGATTCCTGGTTCGCAGCCACAGGCGAAGAATTATCGCGTAGATGGGTAGATACTCAATAGACCTCTTGCAAAAGTGCTTTTTGCAAGAGGGGGAAAAGGGTAAAGGTTAAAGGGGAAGGGGACAATACAGAACCTTTACCCCTTCCCCCCGCCCCTTATCCCCAGAGGGGACCCCACCTTCCCCTTTTCCCGACTTATGCAAGAAGTCTAATATCCAAATAAAATCGCAAGCTTCAGAACCCCGACTTCTTAGACAGTTGGGGATCTTGTTGTTCAAATAATTTTCTCCATTATCGGGAAATGACTAAGGACAAATTGGAGTAACAAGTAGAAACTAAATCAGGAACCAAAACCTCTGGGAACTCCAGAGGTTTTTCTCTACTCTACTCATCTTTATAGGAGCGATCGCTCCAGCATACACTTCTATAAAAGGCTTCTTTAAGCAAGCGATGTCTAACGACAACCTGCGGCATATCAGAAAATCTAGCGATGAAGTAGCAAAAATTGTCGCAGCGAATTAGTTAACTAGAGTAAGCTAAATTTAGGTTTCAACTACTGGGAGTGGAGATGATGTTGTTGGAATTAAAGCGCATCCATGTTCCACCAGGACAAAGAGTGCTACTACGAGATGTAACCTGGCAGGAATTGGAAACAATTCTAGAAGATTTAGGGGAACACCGAGCAGCACGAATTGCTTATGATAGGGGAATACTGGAGATTATGGCACCACTGCCAGAACATGAAGACGATAAAGAAATTATTAGCGATTTAGTCAAAACTCTTTTGGAAGAATTAGACATTGAGTTTAGATGCCTTGGTTCTACCACTTTCAAAAACCAAGCAATGGCTCAAGGTATAGAACCCGATCAGTGTTTCTATATAAAAAATGAATCTAAGATTCGCGGCAAGAAGCGGCTAGATTTAGCAGTAGATCCTCCTCCAGATTTAGCTATAGAAATTGATATTACTTCTCGCACTCATCCTAATATTTATGAAGCTCTAAAAGTGCCTGAACTTTGGCATTTTGATCGAGGAAAACTCAAAATTAATGTTTTGCAAGACGGACATTATGTAGAATCTCAACAAAGCCTAAATTTTCCTCTATTCTCACTAATTGAAGCAATTCCCCAATATCTAGAGCAAAGTACAACAGCAGGTAGAAATGCAACGCTCAAAGCTTTTCGTCTTTGGGTACAAAAATAGATACAACAGCAATAACTTATGCTGTCACCATAATTAACGACAGACAATAGACTTCTTGCAAAAGTCGGGGTAAAGGGGAAAGGGAAAAGGGTAAAAAAACTCAAAATCCTTTCCCTTTAACCTTTTCCCTAAGAGTGCAAAAATATATTTTTGCAAGAGGTCTAATGGATTTCAAGTTAGTGAAGTACACAAGCCAAGTCTCTAATTTAAGTAGAATTAAATACGTTAGTTAAGCCAAAAACCCAGATGTAGAGACGCGATTTATCGCATCTTGCAAGACTCTTATTTCATCAAACTCATTCTCAATTACGCGAACGGTGAGCTATAACTAGATCGAATGAAGGAGTGTGAAGGGTAGAGAGTAGATTAATACTGGCATATTCGATAGCGCTAGGCAAAGAAGAGTAGTTGAGGTTATTCTTTCTTGGTTTATTATCTAATCTAATTGGTAAACGCGTAGTATTTCTATCTGCTAAAGCGGTTCTGGAGCTAAAAATAAAATGACTGTTTTATTATTTGCCATCCTGTTGGCAATTAACTTAGGTGCTGGATGTTATTTGACTCTAGCTAATCCTCTAAAAGTCTCAGAGCAAACATCAACTAAACTTATTTTTATTATTCGACCAAAAGTATTTTTAGGTATGGGAATATTTTTTAGTCAATTATTTGTTCTATTTTTATTTGCGTCTATTGTATTTACACCTCTTACACAACTTGTCTGCAATCGTTATCCAAACAATATATCTACTTCAAATATTGATTTGAGTGCAGGAGAAAATACTCTAACAGGAATGTGTAAGTTAACAGAAAACTATTGGTTTGGTCAAGAAAAAAGTGAAGTGCTAATTTCTGAGTTACTAGAAGCTAAATTGGAAACAGAGATGCAAACCGATAATCAAGTTAAGCCTAGATACTCATATAAAATTTTACTATTAACTAATAAAGATAGCTTTTCTTTTACAGATAGAACATACCCAAAATTTAAACTTGAAGAATTACAATCAATAGAATTAAGAATTAACAAATTTTTGAAAAACCCTACAGAGAACAATTTAGCGGTTATACTTGATGACACTTTTATGGGTTACATTGTTGTCAGGTTTACTGTATTCTGTGGAATATTAGCGTTGCTAGTAGCGTCACCAGGTTTATTTATTACTTGTCACCTTGATAAGGAAACAAATACTGTAAAACTTAGTCGTTACAGGTGGTTTGGAACGTTAGGAAAAACAGTTTTTCAGTATTCTTTGAACGAAATTACTGATATTAAGCTTGAACGGATTGATACTAATATAGACGAATACTTTTTTCGGGTTATTCTAGTATTAGAATCGGGTGATAATCTACCATTAACGCCCAATTATACTGAAAATTATATAAATGGAGATTCTATAGTTAGAGTAACTAAAGATTTTCTGGAACTAAAACATAAAGATAGTGCTAGATAAAAGCGTGAGATTGGTTTATTTGAAGTCATTACTACCGCATTTTTTTATGTTTGTTAAACCCAAAATATTTTTATCATCGCCTGTATTAGTACTCAGTTTTGTAAGTCTATTTCTTAGTGCTTGGATTATTCTTCCTGCTCCAAATATGTTTCTCCTCACCCTCGCAGTGGGAGCGCCAGAAGTCAGCCCTTGGTTATTTTTATTAAATCTGCTCTTTTTATTGCTGTCTTTATACTATATCCGTCGCCGTCAACTACAACGTTTAGTTTGCATTTTTAGTTTAATCGGATTGCTAATTTGTGGATGGGTACTAGTGAATATTCCACAAACTCAAATGCAAATGGCTAAAGCGATGAAACAAGGGTTGAGAGCAAATTATCTAGAGCAAATTCCAGTCCAAGTAAGGGCCAAAATGCAAATCCATCCCTTTGACTTAGTTAATTTCTTTCGCGGTATTCCATTAGGGAAAACGCGTCATCAAAAAGATATTCTCTTTGCATCTCCTGGAGGAGTGCCTTTAAAAATGGAAGTTTACCAACCCCCAGAGGTGGGTAAATATCCAGCAGTGGTAGTAATTTATGGTGGAGCTTGGCAATATGGCAATACTCATGCCAATACCGAGTTTAATCAATATATTGCTAATCATGGATATACAGTATTTGCGATCGACTATCGACACGCACCTCAATATCAGTTTCCCTCTCAGTTAGATGATGTGCGTACAGCCCTAACTTTTATTCGCAAACATGCAGCTGAATATGAAGCCGATTCAGAACGTATGGTACTTTTAGGACGTTCTGCGGGGGCACATTTAGCAATGCTAGCGGCTTATCAACCCGATGCACCACCTATTCGTGCTGTGGTGAACTATTACGGGCCTGTTAACTTAACTGAAGGATACAAAACACCACCAAATCCCGATCCGATAAATTCTCGCGCTGTTTTAAAAGCATTTATTGGTGGTTCTTTAGAAGAATTGCCTAATCAGTATAAAATTGCTTCACCGATAAATTACCTAACGCACCCTTTACCGCCAACTTTATTAATTTACGGCAGTCGCGACCATTTGGTGCAAGCACGATTTGGCAGACAGATGTACGAACGTTTACATGACTCTGGCAACACTGCGGTTTTTCTCGAAATTCCTTGGGCAGAACACGCTTTTGATGCTGTTTTCAACGGTGTGAGCAATCAATTAGCGTTGTATTATACTGAGAGGTTTTTGGCTTGGGCGTTGTTCAGGCAATGATTTGATTCGCAGACTCATTCACAAGTATTAAAAACTCAGCACTCCTTACTCCTTTTGAGGCCAGCGCCAGTTATAGCGATTCCATTCATACATACCTTGAATTTCATACTCAGCGCCGTTGAAGAAGCGGATGACGCAATTAGTAGAGGAATCATCGCGTAGGCGTAGCCCGTCGTAGACATCGCTAATTTCCTCAATCTTAATTACCATACAGGGAAACCATTCCCGCTTACAAGGACCATCCTCCTGTACCCATTCCCATAGTGCATTGGAAACTTCAATGCGATCGCCTACTCTTAATTTCAGTGCATCCTCAAAATAAGAATACTTGTCAAAATGATATGACTCAACCCGATTCAGCCACTGTAAACCATAGCGTTGGCGAATAAATTGTACCGTTCCAGAGTCATTTCCCAGCAACCAGTCGTTGAGTAATTGCACTTTCCAAGTACGGTTGCGTTGTTCTTCCTCCTTAACAAATTGTAAAAATGCTTCTAACTCCTCTGGGGTAAGGTCGTCTAGAGGATTAGCAATATTTGACTTCCCAGAGGTAGAATTTCCCTGAATTTGCTCAACCACTTGCAGTAATATCTGTTTCTGCGTGTCAGTGAGAGGACAGCTTGCTGCATCACAATCATTAAAGGCTGCGAACATAGCTACTTCAATCTCATCTGGAGTCATAAGTTCATAGCAATTGAGGGGTTATTCCCCTAATTATTACAAATGTTAAATTCAAGTCTCCAATCACCCTGTAGTTAAATTCAGGTAAGCTGAGGTTGTAAGTTAAATATTGTTTGCTAAATTAACTCACGGGGTCTTTTATGCGGTTGCGTTCACTCACGGTCGTTTTTATTTCATGTATCATTACCTTTCTATCGTGGGTGATTATTCCCCCAGCTGTAGCCCTGACACAGATTAAACTATTTGATGTCTCCTATAAAGATTGTCCACCAGAACTAGCACAAGGGGCTGTTATCAGTAGTGGTAGCGCTGCTGCCAATTGTTTTCTTGTCATTGGCAAAGCAGAAAATGGCACTAATAAAACAGTCTACGACGCAGATATTTTTGGACGTATCTATGATGCTAATAATGACTCGGTTATGCAAAACCGCACTCGCTTAGGCTCTATTACCGAGGTGCCACCAGGTATTAGCGATTTTGAATTGAGAATTTCTGTACCTGCGAATCAGCCTACTCCGTTGAAACTAAAACAGTTCAAGGCTGCCGGGTTTAGCGGTCAAGTGCGTAAGTAATATGATGTTTGGTAAAAGAGAATTCCACGCCACGAAAGCTGTGCTTTATCTCCCCCTCTTCGCTTGCTATGGGGTGTTAGAATATACAACTGTCTAATTTAGACGCAATAAAAATTGTAGAGACGCTTTTACACTTGACGTCTCTACAAAAGTTTTTATTAGGGTAGTAATCAAAATCCCTGTGCGAATGGCAGACGAGTTAGGGTTCTCAGAAACTCTCCAGCTAAGTTGAGTGCCAAGAAAGCTAAAATTGGCGAAAAATCCATACCACCTAATGGGGGAATAATTGAGCGGAATAGATTCAGATAAGGATCGGTTATCTGGGCTAAAGCGGCAAATGGCTGGTTATACCAGTTGATTGTCGGGAACCAGGTTAACAAAACCCGGATAATTAGCAAATAGCTATAAAAGGTGATAAAGGTAACTAGTGTCGTAATCAGTAAACTCATGGATAGCTTTGTGTCCTACTAAGTGTCAAACGCGGTCTTATTTTAATTTTAATTTAGTCCATGTCATGGTGTTTGCGGATTTCACGTTTACCACACTTGACACTTTCACCACGCCTGAACAAACTTCAGGAGTCTTTAGTGAGGGAGCGGTCATTGGTTGCTTGGGGTGAACCGCCATTAACATTTCCCAGTTGCTTTCGCACTTCATCAATTGTGGCATTTAGCTGGGCAATTTTATCTTCTAGCGATCGCCTGGCCGTTTCTATGCCGATGCTTTCGCTTTCTGAGGCTTTCATCTGACGCCGCTTTGCTGCTATTTTCTTAGCTTCGGCTTGGCTATCTGTCAGTTCTGTCTCTTCTTCTACTAGCAATTCTGGCTCGCGTCGAGAAGCAATCAGTGCCCCGATAACACCGCCAAATACGCCACCAACAAACGCCCCTGCTACAAAACCACTGCCAAAACCATCTCGCTGACTCATATCTTTACCGCCTTCAACAAACCTTGCAACTTTTACAGTAGTTATGCTATTTTCCTGCCCTAGCTGCATACTAGCTTAAGTCCCAAAGATGCGATCGCCTGCATCTCCTAATCCCGGTACAATATATCCCTTGCTGTCCAGTTTTTCGTCAATAGTAGCCGTGTAAATTATTAAACCTGGATAAGCTTCACTTAATTTTTGTAAAGCTGGTGGAGCTGCTACTACACAAACAATCCGTGTCAAAGCTGGGTCAGCACCCCGTTGTGTCAATTCTGCCATTGCCGCCATAATTGACCCTCCGGTTGCCAACATTGGATCGGTAACTAACACTCGTGTTTGGGGGTCAAATTTTTCTGGTAACTTGTTCAGATAACAATGAGGTTGCAGTGTCTCTTCGTCTCGCGCCAAGCCAAGGTGGTAAATCGATGCTAAAGGCAGTAAAGTCTGCGCTCCCTCTAGTAATCCTAGCCCAGCCCGCAGAATCGGCACTACTGCCATAGGCACTTGCGGATCGATCACAGTTGCTGGACAGGTATCTAAGGGACTCTGTACTGCTGTTTCTTGAGTCGGCAACCAGTCTCGTGCAGCTTCATAAGTCAGCCATCTTCCCAACTCAGTCATGGCACTGCGGAACAATACTGAAGGCGTGCCTGCATCACGGGCAACTGCTAGCCAGTGCTTGATCAGGGGATGGGGTGGAACATAAACGCGCAATTGTAGCGTCATAGCCAGAAATAGGCGCCTTTTTATTGTATAAGAACTGAAACACCATAATACTCTTTCCTGCATCCGGCTGACAGCTTAAAATTAACAATCTCAATTTTATTGATAAAGTTTTTCATTAGTAGTTGACATTAATTCTCAATCAAGGCTATATTCTTATACAGTGTTCTCCTCTCTTTTAAGGATCGGCAGACGGGATTAGCCAGCAGTAGCAGGCTCGTCCCTCTTTTTTTTGATTGGTCATTGGTCATTTGTCCTTGGTCATTAGTCATTAGTTAAATTAAATATTGATTGACTCTAGACAAAGGACAAATACTTCTTTACGTTCGTGCAGCTTTCGCTTTAGCGATACGCTCAGTACAAATGACAAAGGACAAATGACAAATGACAATTGACGCGATCGTAATTGGGTCTGGGATTGGCGGGTTAGTAACAGCGACTCAGTTAGCGGCGAAGGGAGCGAAAGTGCTGGTACTGGAACGTTATTTGATTCCAGGTGGTAGCGCTGGTTATTTTGAACGCCAAGGCTATCGATTCGATGTTGGTGCGTCAATGATTTTTGGGCTGGGAAAGAACGGTACTACCAACTTACTCACCCGTGCATTATCAAGTGTAAATGTCAGCCAAGAAGCGATCGCAGATCCTGTACAGATTCACTATCATCTACCCCAAGGTTTAGACCTGAAGGTTGACCGAGTTTATGAAAAATTTTTGCAAAATCTTATTGCTCATTTTCGCCATGAAGAAAAGGGGATTCGTCGCTTTTATGACGAATGCCAAAAAGTCTTCAAGTGCCTCAACAGTATGGATTTGCTGTCGCTGGAAGAACCTCGGTATTTACTGCGGGTATTTTTCCAGCATCCTTTGGCGTGTCTCGGTTTAGCCAAGTATCTACCCCAAAATGCCGGGGATGTGGCGCGGCGTTATATCAAAGACCCGCAATTATTGAAATTTATCGATATGGAATGTTATTGCTGGTCGGTGGTTCCATCAGACATGACACCAATGATTAATGCTGGAATGGTCTTTTCTGACAGACATTATGGCGGAGTTAACTATCCTAAAGGCGGAGTCGGACAAATTGCCCAAAAACTGGTGGAAGGTCTAGAAAAGGCTGGAGGTCAAATTCAGTACCAAGCTAGAGTCACCAAAATTATTACAGAACAAGGAAAAGCGGTAGGTGTGCAACTGGCTAATGGTAAAGTATATCGGGGTAAACGCATAGTTTCTAATGCTACACGCTGGGATACATTTACACAATTACTACCAGTAGAAGCAATGCCACGTAATGAGAAGAAATGGCAACAAAACTACCAAAAATCTCCAAGCTTCTTGAGTTTGCACATCGGAGTAAAGGAGTCAGTTTTACCTGCGGGGACAGAGTGTCACCATATTTTGTTGGAAGACTGGGAAAAGATGACAGCAGCAGAAGGCACAGTGTTTGTTTCAATTCCCACATTGCTTGACCCAGATTTAGCACCAAATGGATATCACATCATTCATGCCTTCACGCCTCACTGGATTGATGATTGGCAAGAACTTTCTGTGAGTGAGTACGAAGCGAAGAAAGCAGAAGCAGCTTGGCGAATTATTGACCGCTTAGAGAAGCTTTTTCCGGGTTTAGATGCCGGATTGGATTATTTAGAAGTGGGGACACCGCGCACCCATCGCCGCTTTTTGGGTCGTGAAGATGGCACTTATGGGCCAATTCCTCGGCGCAAGTTATGGGGGTTATTAAATATGCCCTTTAATCGCACAGCTATTTCAGGACTTTATTGTGTAGGGGATAGTACCTTTCCGGGCCAAGGGTTGAATGCAGTCGCTTTTTCTGGGTTTGCTTGTGCCCATCGTATTGCCGTAGATTTAGGATTTTAACGTGGATCAATCAAAGCAATTAAAGGGATAGTTACTGCTGATCTAGTGTTTTTTTATTCTGAAAATTAGCTAGTTCTGATGCTAAAGTTTCTTCTAACGCATCTAGAATCGCTTGCGGATCAACAGCTTCTTTCATAATTTGGGCTTGCGGATCAGAGCGATTTTTGACATTGGGAATATCTTCCCGTAATTCCTCAACTAAGGCGATAAGCTTCGCGATTTTCTGCTCAGAGAGCAGATTAAGCTGAAGGCTAAGTTGCGCCCGTTGCTCTGCTAATTTTTCCTGACGCTCTTGTTTAATCAACACCCCAGTTGTTACTAACAGGGAACCTGCGGTCAGTGAAAATTGTAGCCAAGAAAATGGCGGGGGATCGAATCTTGATAATCCTAAACGTCGTGGTAAAACATTGGGTGTTACCCACAAAATAATTCCTAATAGGATGCTATACAGAAATGCCGGACGACCAAAAAAGGCTGTTACTGTTTCTACAACCCGTTGATGTTGAGGTACGTCTTTTTCATAACGTCTGTGCAGTTCAATGATAGCCTCTATATTTTGACTAATCGCTTCCGGCAATGGGGCAGTGGGCAAAATGGTTTGGCAAGGTGCTGAAGATGATACTTGCGGGGAATCTTTTGGATTTGGTTTATCTTGGGAAAACATGGACAGGTTTTTTGTAACACTGATTTCTCTAATTTAATAACTCAAGTTTTAACTATTGATCTATACTTGTAGGTAGAAAAATATATGAAAGTATCTGTAGACATATCTTTGCACATTGCTATAGTAGTGCTACATGATGATGAGGCGGTATTTTTTAAAGGAGGGAAACTAGCATAAATTGCTAAATATTTAACTCTTATAATGAAGCAGTTATAGTAAATTTGGAAGCATAGACAATTGACTCAATGATTAAAAAACAACTGAATTTGACATAAATATTACTAGCTTATTATATAAATCAGACATTTACAGATGTTTGAAAAGCATTTGTCTATATTTTTACGCACTTATTGATTCCCCCCTTAAACTCATAAAAAAAGGGGAACCTTTATTCTGGTTCCCCAATTTATCGAGCAGTTTAGAAGTACTTGGAAAGTTTTAATACCCTAGTAGGAATTTTCAAATATCCTCTTACACGGTATTTTAATTGAGATTGCAAGTCAAACGTAGGCAGTTAATTTTTGGAAGTTGAAAAGTTCAATTCCTCTTGGATGCTTTTAGTGTCATCATACAGATTTGTCACTCTCGAATCATTACTTGGACAGCTAATATCTTGAGATTTTTGCCCTTGATACCTGACTTCAGTTGACGTACCGAACGAAACAGGTTTCGCACATGGTTTATATGGTAAATTTGACAATGATTTAGCTGCGGAAATATCATTAAAAAATTTCGTGGCTGTGTTCACTTTTATTTCACCTACACCTTTTCTGTTGCAAACAGTGTAAGTTGCTTTTCCAGATGGTAATACGCGAATTCTATATTTGCAGGTATTTGTAGAGCCACTATTAATAATAACTGCTGGCTGTTTGGGATTTGGAGTTTGGGCAAGTATTCTCAGAGGTAAAACATATAAGGGTGTAGCTAATAATAACAAAGCTAGACTAATTTTATATATCTTAGAAACTTTCACTTTCACCTCACATTAATTTTTTGAGTTACCTAACTAGATCAAAACTGATTTGAGATATCTTATGCAACAAAAAATCTGCGATAGTATTTGCTTGGTTAATACTTGATTAAGGAATATTAAATTTGTTAGCAGTGCAGTTACTAAACAGAAATTATGGTGATTTTTTAAAAGTATAGTTGATTCTATATTTTTTAAATATGTCATTATCATGTCAATGTTATGTCAGGATAATACTCATTTTTTATGTGGTATTCCTGTCGAATATCTACTGTGGATTTCGCAATAAAAGCCTTCAGTAAGACAATTGTGGTATTGCGATCGCGCCTGGAGAAACAGTCATCAGGTGCGATACGCAAACAGATGCGTGGATGCGGTAGGTTACGCCACACTGAAAATCGGTTCGTTCGTTACTGTGCCTTTTCACTGCAATTTACAAAATTTTTCATAATTGTGCTTTAATGGTGGGCGGCTTTTGTTCGTTCAAGAATTTTCCTCACACACAACGCGATCGCTGATGCTACTCACACACAAAGAAAACATTGTAAAATTTAGCTGGCTTCTACCCAGTTTCTTAAGCTTGATCCTGTTTGGCTCTACTGTAAAGGCTAATGCTGCGATGCCTACGGCGGGTGTAGCCATCACCAATTGGCATTTTGATAGCAATCGCAATCATCTAGACTTCACCACAGATGAAAATGTTCAACCTAAAGTACAACTACTTACCAACCCTACTCGTCTGGTAATTGATTTACCTGGAGTTACACTAGGATATCCACAGACTAGTCAAAGAGTGGGATTAGTAATTAAAGACATTCGCATCGAGCAATTTAATGCAGAGACTACCCGCATGGTAGTTACTTTAGCACCAGGTTACACCTTTGATTTAGCACAGATGCAACTGCAAGAAGAATCCCCCAATCATTGGTCTGTGCAGTTACCCAAGCCAATACGATTGACTGCAACCCAGCCGCAATATTTAGAGATAACTCCGAGTATTTCTCCAAGAGTGAATGATAATAGCACTCTCTTTGCTGGCGTGATTCCGATGCATTCACCGATGAAAGCGGTGGAACCTCAAATTAAAGCCTTGATGAGTCGCTACAGCTTTCTGAAAACAGGAATGTTTTTTCTGGATTTGGATACTGGGGATTATTTGGATATTGGAGGCGATCGCGTTTTCCCCGCTGCTAGTACAATCAAACTGCCAATACTCATCGCCTTTTTTCAGGATTTAGATGCTGGTAAAGTCACCCTTCAGGAAAACCTGACTATGCGGCGTGACTTAGTTACCAATGGTTCTGGAAGTATGCAATATGAGCGAGTTGGGAAGAAATACACAGCTTTGGAAACCATCACTAAGATGATTACCATTAGTGATAATACCGCCACCAACATGATTATAGATCGCTTAGGTGGAGCGGCGAAACTAAATCAGCGCTTCCGTAACTGGGGACTGAAAGACACAGTAATTCGCCATCTTTTAGCTGATTTGAGAGGAACCAACACCACAAGTTCTCAAGATATGGCACGGGTGCTGGCTTTAGTTGTGAATAACAAACTAGTTTCGCCACAGAGTCGGGAGCAAGCCTTAGATATTCTGCGTCACACCACAATTCACACACTGCTTCCCGCCGGTTTGGGGAAAGGTGCAGTTATCGCCAACAAAACCGGAGATATCGGCTTTCTCATCGGCGATGCGGGATTTGTAACTATGCCCAATGGTAAGCATTACCTGGCGGCTATCTTTGTCACTCGTCCTTATAAGGACACAAGAGGGAGAGACTTTATCCGTCAAGTTTCCCGATTAGTTTACGATTATCTGAATCAGCCGAATCCAGTTGCTGCGGTTAATTCGCCTAATAGTGCTACGAGATAGCGTAATGGGCGGTTAGAAACCGCATCTACACAAACAAAACCCACACTTCTCTACGAGACGCTGCGCGAACGACAAGCTTAGTGACCGCCTCCGTGGGTTAAAAAACCTTAATTTTCTGTTAGTCCGCCTCCGCGGACTTTGCCTGTATAGCCGCGAATTCCATTCGCCCAATGCACAGCTAGCTGTGCGCCCATACGGTAATTAAATAATTGTGATTTTACTTGCGGCTTTATTAGCTTTTTCCCTAGCTTCTTGGATATTTACACCTTTCGCCAAAGCTACGCCCATTCGCCGATATGGATGAGCATTAGGTTTACCAAATAATTTAATATCTACATCTTTTTCTGACAAAGCATCGGCGACACCACCAAAAGCAATAGAATCAGATTTTTCTGAAGCTAAAATTACTGCACTTGCTGATGCTCCTAGCTGTTCAATATGAGGAATTGGCAAGTCTAAAATAGCTCGTAGATGTAGTTCAAATTCATTAAGATTTTGTGAGATTAATGTCACCATTCCCGTATCGTGAGGTCTGGGAGAAAGCTCTGAAAAAATCACTTCATCTTTGGTAATGAAAAATTCAACGCCAAAAATTCCGGCTCCTCCTAAAGCATCAGTAACTTTTATAGCTATTTCTTGGGATTTTAATATTTTATCTTCAGAAATTTCTGCGGGTTGCCACGATTCTTGATAATCGCCTCTTTCTTGGCGATGACCAATGGGAGAACAAAAAATTGTCGGTGCATTCCACTGTTTAATTGTTAGTAAAGTTATCTCAATTTCAAAGTTAATAAATTCTTCTACAATGACCTTTTGACTGTCTCCTCTAGAATTAGCGATCGCATAATTCCAAGCCTTCTCAACTTCACTCTTATTCTGGACTACAGATTGACCTTTCCCTGATGATGACATCACAGGTTTAACAACATTGGGAAAGCCAATTTTATCCGAAACTGCAATCAATTCTTCTAGAGTTGTTGCATAACCATATTTAGCTGTTCTAATGCCCAATTGTTGATGTGCCAGTTCCCGAATTCTATCGCGGTTCATTGTATAGTTAGTAGCAGCCGCAGTCGGAATAACTGTAATCCCTCGCTGTTCAAATTCGATGAGTTTTTCTGTTCGGATTGCTTCAATTTCTGGTATAATAATATCTGGCTGATGTTTTGTCACTACAGCTTCTAAATCATCAGCACTGAGCATAGAAATCACTTCATAAGCATCAGCAACTTGCATCGCTGGAGCATTAGCGTAACGGTCAACAGCAATCACATAATTACCAAGACGTTGAGCCGCGATCGCAAATTCTTTGCCCAGTTCTCCTGAACCCAGCAACATCAATTTTTGGGGCAACTTAATACTCATTAACTTATCCAGGTCAATATCAATTTAATCATCTTATAATTTTTTGCGTTTTTATTACTAACTTCTCAAGAATTAAATATAGCTTTGCGTAGTTCTAAATCTTGACGTTGGAGATGATTTAAACCAATACCTATGCCAAGCTGACACTTATCTACTAGAGCTTCTAACCAAATAGTCTCATTCAGAGTTGCACCTCGTAAATCTGCATTTATCAAGTTGGCTTTCGTAAAATTTACAAATAAGAGGTCTGCATTTACTAAACTACTACCTTGGAGATTTGCTTCTGACAAATTTCCTCGGATGAAGTTGACCCCATCTAAAATTAAACCAGATAAATCTGCTCCCATAAGATTAGGGAATTTTAGCTGACTGGGATATTTAAAAAATCGCATTATACAGATGATATTGGCTTCATTTAGTTGAATTTTAGTTAAAAAGTCATAACGAGCGATGCCAAGTTGCTTAATAATTTGTAGGCGTTGTGGGGGACTTTGTTCTAAAAACTGAATAGCTGTATAGCGTAGGTCTTGAGTAGAGATATTTAACATGATTTTCAGATTGTTGTGATACTTGTATCAATACAAAAAATAACAAATAATAAATAATATAGCAGTCTTACAGCATTCATAAAAAACAAAAACCTCAATTTCTCAAAGAAATTGAGGTTCTAAGTTTATTGATAACTACTTAGCTAGTTATGCTAATAATGCTTTCGTAGCAGATTCGCCTGCTAATCTCACTTGCCTTGTCAACTGCAAGTTTAACCATCCTAGAAAAGTTAACTCAGCGAGGAATGCCATAAAAATTGTTGTCGTACCAGAGCCTTGGATACCAGCCCAAGGAAAAGTTGAAAACAGCCATACAGTAGACATCACAGTAGACACCTGTGATGTGATACCGATAAATTCTAAAATTATCGGTGGTAGAAACACTGCTGCACCTATAATCCGAATTGCCCAGAAAGAACGTTTGGGAGTTTTCAGCAAAAGTATTAATTGGGCGATGGTAGCGTAAATCATGATTACGCTGATAGACAAAGCTATAGCTAAAAGTACTTTAAACCTGTCAACATCGTTACCCAGCCAAGTTTGGCCATTGTTGGTATCAAAAATAGATGTAAATGAAATCCAGACTAGCCAGGGGATAGTAACAATTGTAAGATTAATTGCGATCGCCACAAGTGCAGGGCTTTTTTCAGCCCAAATTAGATCCTGCCAAATACTCTTGTGGCTAGAAACTCCCTGATGTCGATATCTTGCCCAATCTTGTACATCTTGACGGTGAGGGGAAAGAACTGCAATTAAACTTAAAATCAACACTAAGTTGTACGATGCTAGCAAAATGTAATTTTCCCCAACTTGTCGATCTAATGTGTAACTATTTTCACCAATTTGTAGAGTAAAACCCCAGATCATCAACTGGCAAAACGCTACTAACAAATAACTTTGCTTCTTGCTAATTATTGAGGCTTGAGGATTACGGAAGCAACGTTTAAGAATTTGCAAAATTCCGTAACTGCACAATCCCAAATTGAATAAATGAAAGCCAACAACACTAAGAATATTTCTACCTAATGGGAAATAGAAAAACTGCAATTTTTTAATATCCGAACCATTGGATAGATTAAATAAGTTAGGAAATAAATAATTAGTTGTATCCCAAGGATTAAAAAGTCTAAACCAAGCAGTTGAATTATTTAAACTATTGTTATAAGACGATGCGAGTAACATCGTTATGAACAAAAACATAAAAATTACACCACTAACTAATAAACCTAACAAAGGCTGAGAACCACTAAACGAACGACTAAATAAGCTAAGTAGTAGTGCAGCGCTGTAGAAGAAAATACAACTAGCAGCAAGAATTGCGTAGTAACCCAAAATGTAACTAAAAGCAATTTTGGCAGAAAGCCCAGCCCATAAATGTAAAGGAACTGCTACTAAAATCATGAGATAAATTAAACTTGGAACTCCTAGCAACTTGCCAGTCAATATACTTGTTTCTGATTGGGGACTAAGACGGATAAAGTTGAGTGTGCCGCGAGTTTCTTCTTTAGCGAAATCATTGATTAGCAAATAAGTTCCTGCAACTAGTAGTGTAAATAGAAAAATTACACTAAATGTTAAGAATATATATTCCCAATGATCTCGCCACCACAACTGCCAATCAATTTGGTTTTGGGGACAAAAGTTTTTTGAGAAGAAATAATTTAATTCATCAATTTTAGATTGATTTGATTCCTTGAAAGCCTGTGTTTGTTGCGGCTCATATATTTGACGTAAACGACAGTATGTACCAGTTAAGGAGTATTCATTATTAGGAAGGTTACTTAACTGATATAAGAGAACTACCAGTTGCAATAGTAAAGATGTCACAACAGCGATCGCTACATTAACAAATTTAAATTGTCCTTTGAGTTCGCGGAATAATTGCGGATTCCAATCGCCGATTTTGTCTATTAAGTTGAGCATAGTATGACAAACTTCTCCAAAAATAGTGAGTGAGATTTATTGATGAATCAAGATGCTTGTTTGTGACCTAATTTTAAGAAAATACTTTCTAAGTCTTCTTGCGTGCAGTGAAAATCAGTTAGAGGAATGCCCGCTTTAATTAGCGATCGCAATAACTCGGCACTATCTTCATCTTTGCCGGAAAAATTCACCCGCACACTGTTTTTTCCTGATATAACCTCCCATTCTTCTACTAAAGGATGATGTTTAAGTTCGTTTAAAAGTGTCTCTAAGTTTCCCAAAGTTGATAACACAATTTGCTGATGGGCTAGACGTTGATAAAGTTGCTGTAGGGAAGTACTTTCTACTAAGAAGCCAAGTTCCATAATTCCTACAGAAGTACAAATTTCCGCTAGATCGCTGAGAACGTGGGAGGAAATGATGACAGTCATTCCAGCTTCTTGCAAAGCCTTAATAATTTCACGAAAGTGCATCCTCGCAATAGGGTCAAGCCCAGAAACAGGCTCATCGAGTAATAGTAAAATTGGTTCGTGGATAATGGTTCGCGCTAAACTTAAACGCTGTTTCATTCCCCTCGACAGAGTAGAAATCTGACTATTGCGTTTATTACCAAGTTGAATAAGTTCTAAAACTTCATGTAAGCGTTTAGTGCGGCGCGGTTCTCGCAAACGATATAAACGTGCAAAGTAATCTAAGTAATCCCAGACTGTCAAATCCTCATATAGTGGGTAGTCATCGGGTAAATAGCCAAGATGACGCTTAAGTTTGAGGTTACTGTTGTCACGGATGAGGCGATCGCCATTAATATAAATCTCACCCGTAGTTGCTTCCTCAGCAGTCGCCAACATACGGATGAGAGTTGTTTTACCCGCACCATTCGGCCCAATCAGTCCATATACTTCCCCCGCCTGGATTTCTAAATCAACATCATTGACAGCAACATGCCGATCAAATTGCTTAGTGAGTCCACGGGTACAAATTGTTAATTCTTTTACCATCGCTGCTAAGGTGCGGCTTGTGATTAACCGCTAACCTAACTTTTTTTACAGCTTTTGTCAGGATGGTTTCCAAAATTGAAACTAGCTTTATTTAAAGCTGCTTTGAGTTCTGGGCATTATTTAGCCTATTTTCACTAAAGTTTTAAATAATACCAACTATTAATTTTTGCTAAGGGGAATACTAAAGTTAGAAATCTCTAGTACTAATATTGCAAACCTGATGATATTAGAGTCAACCGCTTGCTCAGTAGGCAATGGTATTTTCACTGGAATAGGTCATAAACTTAGCAAAAGTAGGTAAGACATACGCCCTACCTACTTATTAATTCTGATTCTGCTATTTATGAAATATTTGCAAATTAAGCCTTGACTTTTTTCTTTAGTGTCAAGTTATTTCTGATAGTGGTGGGATGACGTTATTAACCCCATTACCAGATGAGCCGCTAATTGCATAACGGTATTCGGGAACTGGATATCCAGCCTCACCAAAGGTTTCACGGATAGCTTTATTAGTGTCGAAGTAAACTTGCCAATAGTGATCGTTATTGCAATAAGGACGTACTGCTAGTACAGGCCCTGCAAAGTTGAAATTCTGAATTTCCACATCCGGTGCTGGATTTTGGAGAACATTAGGAATTTGGCTAATTTTCGCTTTCAAAAGTGCGATCGCTTCGTTGTGTTTCACATCATGATGGAGTTGAGCCACCAGATCGACCCGACGGTAAGGGTTAGCAGAATAATTCTGGATGTTATCAGCAAAGATTTTATTATTGGCGACAATTGTCAACACGTTATCAGGCGTATTTATATTAGTTGTGAACAGTCCAATTTCTGTAACAGTGCCTGTCACGCCTGCGGTGGTAATGAAATCACCAACTTTGAAAGGTCGAAAAACAATTAAAAATGCTCCGGCTGCAAAGTTGGCTAGTAAACCCCCCCATGCTGCACCAATTGCAATGCCTGCTCCTGCTAGCAATGCAGCAAAGGAAGTTGTTTCAACCCCAAAGAAGCCGAGAATTGCCACAACTAGAATAATTCTCAGTGTGACACCAATGATATTCAGAAGATAGTTAATGAGTGTTGGATCGACGTGTTGACCTCGGAAAGCACGTCGTACTAGCTTCAATCCAAAATCAATCAAGCGTTGAGCAATCAGCCACAGTGCGATCGCACCTAAAATTTTCAACCCAAACTGAGTTAAAAGTTGGCTAGCAACTAAGCTAATTTGTCTAAAATCCATAATTTTTGTCTGTGAATATTAAATACAATAAACATACAAGAAATTAAATCAAAATGATATATCAATACTTTTTTTTAATTTTTGCTGTAATGTGCAGCAGATAGGAAACTGTTCTCGGAGGATGTCTGAACAGTTTTGGGCAAATATAAATAAATGTTTTCTTGCGGGATTATCTACTTTTTGGCTTGTTGCTGTTTTTTTACTCCTTAATTCAAGTAAAGATGTCATAGATACTGGGATTTTCCAAGATTTAATCCTTGTCTGGCGTATCAATCTTTGCTCCCTATCTCAAATTTCTGCATAAATCGCGCTATGCCAGCAGGGCCAAGTTCGTTAGTCAAGGCTTTTATAGCGCTTCCTATGTTGGTGAAGTATAGCTAGACTTCATATATAAACCCTTTTAACTTTGAGGATGTGCCTCATTCGATCGAGAACCGCTATATTCCCAACCGCCTAATCTCAGCTTGATTATGTGCGTGTTGGTCAACGACTATGAGACTATCTATTCCTAAATAGGTTACAGGTGTCAAGTAAAAAAATCGGTTTTTGGTCTGTGTGGGCATTGGGTGTAGGCGGCATTGTTGGTGGACTTTTTCCAGCACTGGGAGTTGTAATTCAAATAGCTGATGTAGGCGCACCACTAGCATTTGCGATCGCCGGGACAATAGCTTTGATAACTACTTATGCTTATGCAAAGCTTTCGGTAGCTCATCCATGTCGAGGCGGGACAGTAACCTTTTTAAATCAGGCTTTTGGTTCAGGGCTGTTTAGTGGGACACTGAATCTTCTACTATGGTTTAGCTATGTAGTGATGCTTTCCTTTTACTTGCAGGCTTTTGGTAGTTATGGAGTTAGCCTGTTTACATCTACTCAACCTATTTGGAAGCATTTACTGATTAGCTTGGCAATTTTAGCGACAACTGGATTAAATCTACTAACTGCCAATCATATTGGTAAATCTCAAATCTGGATTGTCAGCTTCAAACTGGGAATTTTGATCCTGTTCATTACTATGGGAAGTAGTCATATCGACATTTCCCGTCTAGAACCAGTCTCAGTATCGTCGCTACAGTCAATTTTCGCAGGAGCAATGGTAATCTTCTTGTCTTATGAAGGCTTTGAGCTAATCGCCAATGCAGCAGAGGATCTTGTCAATCCCAAGCATACTTTGCCACGAGTTTATTACTCTGTAATCGGGTTCGTTATTTTGCTTTACGTTTTAATAGCACTGGTTACATTAGGAGCAGAACCAATAGAACAGATTTTGGCAGCAAAAGACTATGCTTTGGCTGAAGTTGCCAAACCAATTATGGGGCAATTTGGATCTGTTTTGATCGCTATTGCTGCTCTTTTCTCAACTATCTCGGCTAGTAACGCCACACTCTATGGTTCAGATCGTTTTAGCACTGTTATTGCTAAATCTAGGGGGTTTGGATCTGGCAGCCAAATGAATGGCATAGATCAATCTTCAATTGGCTTATTTATTACTAGTGGTATCACTCTCATCATCGCCAATTTTTTTGATATAAGTCGGATCTCAACGATGGGTAGTGCTGGGTTTCTCCTAATATTTGCTGCGGTTAATTTAGCTAATGCTCGTATGCATCGATATACGCAAAGCAAGCAATGGATTTCAATTCTAGGTACTGGAATATGTTTGGTGGCACTAGGGATGTTAATTTGGTTTGCTTTGCAAACATATCCACAAACTGTCTGGGTTTTAGTGTTGATGGTAGGAGTAGCTATATGCATCGAAGTAATCTACTACCTGTCAAAAAACCGACAGCTACACCTTTGAAGAAGCTTTGCTCAACTTTAGGATGTATTTGTAATAGTCTACCTTTGGATTAATTTAACTTGAATTCGCTAACAGTGCTTTCTCTGTTAGCGGATCGTTTGCTTTAGATTTTCATTATGAATCATTTCTTAAAGGTGATTTAAGAATGGCTCATAAATGGTAACTTTATCTGGAAAGTTGAGCCTTTACCCTCATTGCTCATCACATGAATGTTACCGCCGTGAGCCTGGACAATTTGTTGAGCGATCGCTAATCCTAACCCAAATCCGCCGCTTTCTCTGGCACGTTCTGTATCAACTCGGTAAAAGCGATCGAAAATGTAAGGTAAATCTGCCTCTGGAATTCCAATTCCAGTATCAATAACCTGAATTACTGCCCGATCTGGGTGAGGTTCTAAGCGTAACCAGACAGTTCCACCAGATGGAGTGTAATTACAAGCGTTATTGAGCAAGTTTTCCACAGCTAACCGCAGCAAATCGGGGTCAGCCCACAACTCAATGAGTTGTTCTGGTAAATGGCTAATCAACTCGATCGACGCTTTTGCAGCAACAGTATGGTAATAAATAGCTAAATTCTCTAGCAAGCTATTAAGATTAACCTTTTTGAGAGATTCGGGAGTTAATTTTCCCTGATGCCGAGCCAACAGCAATAGGTTATTGACCAAAGTACTCATCGACTTGGCGCTATCGATGATGTTCTCCACTGAAGGATGGATTTGGGGATGGTCTGCTGCCATTAGTAACCCAACTTGGGCATTGGTTAAAATCGCAGAAAGGGGCGATCGCAACTCATGAGAAGCATCTGAAGTGAAGCGTTGTAGTTGATTATAGGCTTGCTGAACTGGTTGCATAGCTATGCCGCCAAGTACCCAACCTGTAAGTCCAATTAACCCCAGCGCTACAGGTACAGCCAACGTCAACATTAACTGAAATTGTTTGAGATCGTTTTGAGTTTCTGTCAGTGGGATAGCAACTTGCAGATAACCGATGACCGAATTTCCTCCTTGAACAGGTAGCGTGACTTGACGCAGCCAAAGCGTCTCACCTGTAAACTGGTCAACGGACTTAATCGTGAGAAACTCAGATGCTATTTCTAATTTTTCTGGAGGTGGAGTACCAAAAAACCGCTTGAGTTTGCCATACGGGTCATACCAGCGAACATAGACCAGTTCAATATCAGCAGGGTGAGAACCACTACCTAATAGCGGTATATTGCTCAGATCGACTTCTTTTTGTCCTCGATCCAGCCGATACTGCGAACTGGCTGCCATTAGCTCTGCTCTTTTATAAAGCAGTTGATCTAATGCTTTGAGCTTGTCTTTTACCTCAAGATTGTAAATGACTCCAGCAAAGAGAATCAGAATGCACCCCATTGAAAGGGTAAACCAACGAGCTAAATTACGACGACTGCGGTTAAACACAAATAGAAGAATTCAGAAGTCAGAATTCAAGATGTAATTAAATCGGATTAGCATTCTACTTGATTGTAGACTCTGAAATTAAATCTCAAGATGGTTCTGGAGGGTTGAGGCGATAGCCCATACCGTAAACAGTTTCAATCCAATCGGCTGCTGCTAATGTTTGCAAACGTTGACGAAGTTTACGAACTAGAACGGTGATTGCATTGCTTTCTGGTTCACTACCCCACTCCCATACAGCTTGCTCAATCTGGTTGCGAGTCAGGACTTGCTTAGGATGACGCATGAAGTACTCTAGCAACTGAAATTCTTGGCTGGAAAGGGATACGATCGCTCCTTGTCGCTCCAAAATTAGTCTATCAAGATGAAGTTCGAGGTCTGCCAAGCAGAGGGTGTCTCCTTGCCAGAGGGGCGATCGCCTCCTCAATGCCCGCACCCGTGCCATGAACTCCACGATATCAATCGGTTTGACGAGGTAATCATCAGCTCCGGCATCTAATCCTATGACTTTATCGGGTGTGGTATCTTTTGCCGTAATCATTAATACCGGAGCTGTTTTTCCCGCCGCCCGATACTGTTGACACAAACTCACTCCACTAATCCGAGGTAACATCCAATCTAAAATCAGCAGATCGTATTCTTTTTCAGCCAAAAGCCATTGAGCAGTTTCACCATCCTTGACACCATCGACGCTGTGTCCCGCCTGAGAGAGAACCATTTGCAGCGGCATTAATTGCTTTGGATCGTCCTCTACCAGTAAGATTTTCATCACCTTTATACACTTGTGCTTGTTTAGAATAATCTATTGAAGCAATTTCAACGTCTTTCATCAGTAAGATTTCAGAGGATTGTCTACCCCATTACGATATACATGAAGTGTGACCTAGCAAAATCAGAAGCAGGTGTAGTGTGTGGCGTATTAGTAAACGTTGGCTGCAAGGGCTGGGATTAGAGTTTTGGTTGCCTCTACCACTAGTAGCGGTTGTGTTTTGGCTTGGCTGTAATTTCCTAGCTGCTCAAGAGTTAAGCCGACCCTACTCTACAGAGAAAAAACTTCAGTCAGATACTCAACTTGAAGCACGGGTATCAGTCAATGTATTCCTCATTAACGCCGCTGTCAATCAAACTAAAAGAATTACCCAGGTAGAAGTGGAAACAGCAGACCCTATCTTAAAGCGACTGGAATTAGAACTTCCAACTATAGAATTCAGGCAAATAGAAGCGACAATTGCCCAAGAACTAGGTCTACCCCGTGAAGATGTTAGAAAGTTAGTACGCTATGAGGTTGTGGAATAACATCGATCAAACAAGGCAATTATAATTGAGCGTTCCTATTAACATAAAGTGGACTACGAGCATTATGATTTCGCAACCATTCGTGATAACCATCGATTTCTCGCCCACCCAGATTTAGTACATATTCAACTCCAAATAAAGCAACAACAATGTAGAACTCAAAGGACTCAGTAACTAAAATATCGTATTCATGCAACACCTCAAATACTTCACCTTGTTCAGTAAATAGGAAATCTGGCGAATAAAGTGAACGACAGGAATATTGCCAGACTCTTCCGGGTGTACCAATCCGCACGTATGAACGCAAATCGTCTAATTCTGGTTTATCTACAACCTCATCTAGCCCACCTTCAACTTTAATAAGGCGAGATGCTAATACTTCAAGTCCAACCTTTGCTATGAATCGCGAAATAACGTAATCGTTTGGTGGAGAAACAATAGGAATTATAAGCGTTCCATTTTTCTGTTCTGTTAAAGCTTGAATCCACCGAGATTCATCTTCGCCCGGAGCAGCACCTATACTAATTCCATCTTCATCCGATCGCTTCATTAACTCAATCAGTGTGCGGGACTGAAGATGGATACCACCAATCATAGGAATTTTGTTTTCTTTGCTTGGAACAGACATTTTAAAACGCTGTTCCTTGAAATAAGGCGAATCTAGTAAAGGCTTTTCCACTTTGCGTCCAATGTAATTATTACATTTATCACATACAACTCCAGGTGGAAGTGTATGTTCCTTATTGCCAAATGACTCAGGAATGATATGTTCTCTTGAGATAGATGAAGAGGAATTACACTTACAAAAAATACAACGCATAAATATTATTGTCTAATCAAAAACTTAACTTGCGGTGCAGCTTAACCTGATACCGTCCTAACAAATAATCTTGCAATTACATCCTCACCAGTAACTTAAGCGACCTAACTATTATACGGTAATTTTCTGGATATCCACTTTAGTAAGTGAGGATAAATCAAGGTTGTTGGCGTTCGTTTTCATAATAAAATGAATGCGTGCATTACTCATTTTAGTAGGCAATATGCCTATTTACTTGCGGAAAACACTAAGATTAATGCGCGATGTACTCAAATGAGAAAGCAATAAGTCTTTTTGCTTGCTGAATCTACCGAAATTAGAAAGCAATCAAGCATATTGAGAAAGCAATAAGCCTTTTTACTTGCTGAATCTAGTGAAATTAGAAAGCAATCAAGCATATTGAGAAAGCAATAAGCCTTTTTGCTTTTCTTTCTGCCTTCTGGAAACAGTGGGGTTTTGGGGTTTCCCTAAATGGAGCAACTGCTGTCCTCCTGCCTTCTGTAATCACTTTTTGTTCACATTTATCAGCAATCCTAAAACAGAAGAGTATTGAGCTAAATATATACCTTGTGCCAAATGCAATAAATTTTACTGCTGTTGTCTACGGCAACCGTTCTAGCTACACAGTTTATGCTCACACTGCAAACTTATAGTTTTTTCCTATTTGGAGATTAATAAAGCTTCGTTTTAAACTTACTGATTTTTATAGGAGATGTTGTGATGAATTTCAGTGCAGTTAAAAATGCGATTGGCATCATTTCTACCCGTCAGGCTGTAACACAGGTGCTTGATGAACTCAGAGCGATTGACTTTCCCATGCAAAAAATTTCTGTGTTTACTTTAGACTCTGAAGACGAAAAATTGCACAAGGATATTAATGCCGATAAACATCCTATAACTCCTATTGAAGGTGCTAAAGCAGGTGCAATTACAGGAGGAACAGCTGGAGGCTTCCTGGCACTAACAGCCGGACTTGGCGTATTAGTTATTCCCGGTTTTGGGCCGGCATTAGCGGTTGAATCTGTGGTGAGTACACTGCTGGCGGGTGGAGCGAGTGCGATTTTTGGCAGTGTTTATGGCGCATTTCAAGGTTGGTTTGCTCCTGAAAGGCAAGCTAGACTCTGTGAGCCAGCCACCTGCCAAGAAAAATTTTTGGTGAAGGTAGAAGGAACAGCAGATGAAATCTGGCAAGCAGAATCTATTCTCCGTTACTGGGGTGTGCGAGAGTGGCATGTTTATGAACTTAGCAAAAGATTATCGCTAGTAACACAAATTTGAAAAAAAGGTAGAGATTCAAACAGAGAAATCGATATTAAATCTGATGAGTCTTAATTACGAATTAGTTTAAAGGTTACTTTTATTTGGAGACTGAGATGACAGCAAATACGATCGCTACAAATACTTTTTCTGAGACAACAAAAGATTTACTCAACTATGAATGGCATACTCTGGGTGAACAAAAGGTTGTGCAAACGTTAGCCAGCCATTCCGAAGCAGGTTTGACCCATAAAGAAGCTACCAAACGACACCAGCAGATGGGTGCAAATCAACTGACTGGTAAAAGTGGAAAAAGTCCTTGGCTACGATTTTTAGAGCAATTTAATCAACCACTACTATATATTTTGTTGACGGCGGGACTGGTGACGCTGCTGCTCAAAGATTGGATAGATGCGGGAGTAATTTTTGGTGTCACCCTAATTAATGTCATTATTGGCTACATTCAAGAATCGAAAGCAGAAGGTGCGATCGTTGCTTTATCCAAAGCTGTCACTACCGAAGCAACTTTGATTCGCGATGGTCAAAAAACCCGTCTGGCTTCGACTGAACTTGTTCTGGGTGATTTGGTATTGCTGGCATCTGGGGATAAAGTACCCGCCGATCTGCGGTTATTAAGTGTGCGTGGGTTGCAAGTTGACGAGTCTGCCTTAACAGGCGAATCCGTTCCGGTGGAGAAAGCAACAGCATCGCTGGCTGTGGAAACACCATTAGCCGAACGCAGCAATATGGTGTATGCCGGAAGTTTCGTTAGTTTTGGACAGGCAGAAGGGATTGTAGTCGCGATCGCAGATGCCACTGAAACCGGTCGGATCTCCCAGTTAATTGAAAGCAGCACAAATCTGAAAACACCACTGACGCGAAATATTGACAAGTTTAGCAAAAGCTTGTTGTATGTCATTTTAGCTTTGGCTGCCCTGACATTTGCAGTCGGATTAGGACAAGGCGAATCTTGGATTGATGTTTTCAAAGCGAGTGTGGCTCTGATAGTCAGCGCGATTCCCGAAGGATTACCTGCGATTGTTACTGTCACTTTAGCGATCGGAGTTTCCCGGATGGCACGACGTAAGGCGATTATTCGCAAGTTACCTGCTGTGGAAACCTTGGGAAGTACCACTGTTATTTGCTCTGACAAAACTGGGACATTAACTGAGAATCAGATGACGGTTCAAAAGATTTATGCGGGTGGACAACATTACACCGTTAGCGGTATTGGTTATGCTCCAGACGGTGAAATCCTGATCGATCGACAACCTGTTGATTTCAATACAGATGGACATATTGCTCTTTGGGAATCCCTGGAAGCAGGATTGCTCTGCAATGATTCTCATATCGAATGGGGAGATGGACAGTGGGATTTAGTAGGAACCCCAACCGAGGGAGCATTGATTACGGCTGCCAATAAAGTGGGATTGACGCAAGCCAATCTAGAACAAGAATTACCTAGAATAGATACCATTCCCTTTGAGTCTCAATTCCAATACATGGCGACTTTGCATGAATTGGATGCAAAGCGATCGCTCAATATCATTTATCTCAAAGGTTCTGTAGAGGCAATTCTCCAACGATGCGATCGCCTGCTCGATGCTCAAGGAAAACTCGCTCGTCTCAATCCTGCCGCAGTGGAACAGGAAGTTGCTGATATGGCAAACCAAGGGTTACGAGTGCTAGCTTTTGCCAGCAAAGAAGTTGCCACTAAACGCTCTTTAAATCGCCATGATATCGATCGAGGACTGGTGTTTCTGGGACTTCAGGGCATAATCGATCCGCCTCGTGAGGAAGCGATCGCCGCAGTCAAAGCTTGTCAATCTGCGGGGATTCAGGTGAAGATGATCACTGGGGATCATGCGCTCACAGCAGCTGCGATCGCCCGCCAAATGGGAATTTGCTCGACTGAAGAACAGGTGTTCACCGGACAGCAATTAGCTCAGATGGATGAAAAAGAATTCGCCCAAGCGGCTGAACAAGGTATGGTATTTGCGCGAGTTGCTCCAGAACAAAAATTGCATCTGGTGAAAGCGTTGCAGTCTCAGGGTGAAATTGTTGCCATGACTGGAGATGGTGTCAACGATGCTCCCGCTCTCAAACAGGGAGATATTGGTGTAGCGATGGGCATAGCCGGGGCAGAGGTTGCCAAAGAATCGGCGGATATGCTGCTAACTGACGATAATTTCGCTTCAATAGAAGCTGCTGTGGAGGAAGGGCGTGGTGTTTACCGCAACTTGCGAAAAGCGATCGCCTTCTTGCTACCGATTAACGTTGGCGAATCCATGACAATTTTGATTGCCATTCTCCTAGCCACCGTCCTTCCCATCTTACCAATCCAAATTCTCTGGCTCAACATGGTCAGTTCAGTAGGGTTGATTGTTCCCCTCGCCTTTGAGCCAAAATCTGGACAGGTGATGCAGCAACCACCACGCAACCCTAGAGAAAAGCTTTTATCAGGTAGTTTACTTAAGCGCATATTAGCGATTTCTGTTTTCAATTGGGTGGTAATTTTTGGCGTGTTTCAATGGATACTTCAAACTACAAGCAATGAAGCCTTAGCTCGCACAATGGCGATTAATGGATTGGTGGCAGCAGAAGTCTTTTATCTGTTAAGCATTACCCAGTTTTTACCATCTCTAGTTGTGAGAATCCAAGGTAAACGCACACCCGTAGCTTATGCACCTGCGATCGGAATTGTAGTTGTGGTGATTTTACAATGTCTGTTCAGTCAGTGGAGCATGATGAATCAAGTGTTTGACACCACACCTTTAACATTTATCCAAGCTCTCATTTGCATGGGTGTAGGTTTGCCAGTGGTGTTTATAGCTCTCATCTTGCAGCGTTTCGATCCGCTCAACTAGGGATATAGGAGCGTGATAAGACTTCTTGCAAAAGTAGGGAAAAGGGTAAGGGGGAAAGGGGAAAGGAATAATAAAAAACATGAGTCCCTTTAACCTTTTCCCGCCTCTTGCAAAAATTACTTTTGCAAGAGACTTCATGAGCTGCGCTCACAAAGAACAATGAAAATGTCTTTTCCTCCTGCCTCCTGCCTTATTTTCAAGGCAGGTCTATAGTAGTTTCATCCAATGCCAGATGATTACATTAGAGCTACACCCAAATAAATTAAAAACTCCATCAGTACATTTTGCTAGGTATGATATTTGATCTGAAAGCATTTACCTAGTAATAACCAGCTATGACCCAGAACTACCGCATTACTCTACTCCCCGGCGACGGCATTGGCCCTGAAATTATGGCAGTGGCGGTAGATGTGCTGAAAGTCGTAGGGAAGCAATTCGATCTGAAGTTTGAGTTCCAAGAAGCCCTCATCGGTGGTGCAGCAATTGATGCCACAGGGGAACCTCTACCATCTGCCACTCTAGAGGCTTGCCGTAACAGTGATGCTGTATTACTCGCTGCCATTGGTGGTTATAAGTGGGATTCTTTGCCATCCAATTTACGCCCAGAAGCAGGTTTGTTAGGGCTACGTGCAGGTTTAGGATTATTTGCCAATTTGCGCCCAGCGAAAATTTTGCCCCAGCTAATCGACGCCTCAACTTTGAAGCGCGAAATTGTCGAAGGCGTGGATATTATGGTGGTGCGCGAACTCACTGGTGGGATTTACTTTGGTAAACCTAAAGGGATTTTTGCTACAGAAACCGGTGAGAAACGTGGTGTAAATACAATGGTTTACACTGAATCGGAAATTGAACGTATTGGGCGGGTAGCTTTTGAGGCGGCAAAAAAACGCGGTGGAAAACTTTGTTCGGTGGATAAGGCGAACGTATTAGAGGTATCTCAGTTGTGGCGCGATCGCATCACCCAACTTTCTGCCGAATATCCAGATATCGAACTTTCTCATTTATATGTAGATAATGCTGCTATGCAGTTGGTACGCGCTCCCAAGCAGTTCGACACCATCGTGACAGGCAATTTGTTTGGCGATATTCTTTCTGATGCTGCCGCCATGCTCACAGGTAGTATTGGGATGTTACCCTCGGCTAGTTTGGGCGCTTCTGGGCCTGGTGTGTTTGAACCAGTTCATGGTTCTGCCCCAGATATTGCTGGACAGGATAAGGCAAATCCTCTAGCACAGGTTTTGAGTGTGGCGATGATGTTACGTTACGCTTTAGACCAACCAGAAGCGGCAGATCGGATCGAACAAGGTGTATTGCAAGTTTTAGAGCAGGGCGATCGCACAGGGGATATAATTTCTCCAGGAAAAAATCTCCTTGGTTGCCGTGCTATGGGAGACTCACTCATCAAAGCGATCGAACAAAAATAATTTTGTATAGCAACTTGGGCAATTTGGCAACCTTTGCTATAAGTTTCGGGTAGACTAAAGGGAAATCTAGCAATCAAATAACAGTCGATAGTGTACGCATTACGACAAGGACAAGTAAATTTTACCGCCCCAAAGAACCAATCGCCTTTGATTGATCCCTCTGTAATCAGAGCTGCTGGGCAGATATACTATACTCACTGTGAAGTCCATCCCGAAATAGCTGGGCAACCTTCCGGTGTAGCAATTAATCGTGTGACTCATCGAGGTAAGGTTATTTTTACTAACCAACCAGTTCTTTTACCTCAAGAGTGTTTTGTACCCTTAAGTCAAATTGAATCCCACATGTATTAGTCATTGGTCATTGGTCATTGGTCATTAGTCACTTGTACTGAGTTTCGACTTCGCTCAACTACCGCGTAGTCGTTGGCGTGGTCACTGAGCTTAGTCGAAGTGCAGCCTCTCGTAGAGAATGTATTGGTCATTAGTTATTGACAAAGCACAAATGACAAAGCACAAATGACACAGGACAAATGACAAAGGACAAATGACTGTATGGACATTTTGTTCGCCATCCCGGCGAGTGTAATGGTCTTTGCTTTGGGTGCATCTATTGGTAGTTTTCTCAATGTTATTGTTTATCGCCTACCTGCTGGGTTGTCAATTCTTTGGCCGCCTTCTCGTTGTCCTAAATGCTTAAACCAGCTAAAAGCTTACGACAACGTACCAGTATTTGGCTGGATTTCCTTAAGAGGGCGGTGTCGATATTGCAAAAGCAAAATTTCTGTCCGTTATCCCGTGGTAGAAGGGGTAACGGGCATAATTTTTTTACTAATTTTTTTGGTATTTCAAGTTTCAACTTTAACAATAGGCTATTGGGCTTTTTGCAGTTGGTTATTAGCGCTATCACTCATCGACTTAGATACAATGACCCTACCCAATCCACTTACTCAGTCGGGTTTAGTGGTGGGAATTTTGTTTCAAATGGTAGTTGGTTTTCTACCAGAGGGTAGTTTTGTGGCATTGGTAAATCACCTTATGATCGCCATAGTTGGTGCAGTATTAGGCTTATGGTTGTTTGATGCGATCGCCCTCTTGAGTTCAATTGCCTTTGGTAAAACTGCAATGGGTGCAGGTGATGCCAAGTTAGCAGCCATGATGGGAGCCTGGTTAGGTTGGAAATATTTGCTCTTGGCTAGTTTTATTGCCTGTGCGCTAGGAGCATTAATTGGTATCGGTATTTTGATTATGCAGCGATCGCGACAAAAATTAGGACAAAAAATCCCTTTTGGCCCTTTTCTGGCTTTAGGATCTGTGATTACCCTGTTTAGCGGCGAAGCCATTTTGTCTAGCTACCTGCGGTTATTTTTCCCAGCCTCTTGAATTGAAGTATCGACGGGCAGGGGAACAGGAGAGCAGGGGAGAAGTTGCAGTAAGATTTCTCCTCTGCCCCTCTGCTCCCTTGCCCCTCTGCCTCTTGTGCCCAATGCCCTATACCCATAACTAATGCCCTTTCATAAGAAATATTTATAATTCGTGACTGTAACCAACATTACCCCATCTGCCCTTCACATTTTGATAATATTCAGCTTGTGACTTGTATTACCCTCTTAACGACGATTAACCGTTGGCAAATACAACTAGTGCAACAGATGCTGATTGTTCAAAACCCAGCAATACAAATAATTGATTAGGGTGGGAGGGGGAGAGCATCTTATTTGGAGGTTGGTATTCTCATGGTTTTGTCACTACGTCCATATAATTAAGTCTGCTGAAAAAAAGAGCAAGAGACTTGTATTGGTATAAGTATTTTCGTTAAGCTGGCAACCAAAGACGAAAATTAAGGTCTGAATTGCTTAAAAACGTAGTTTAACGATGTAGCCATTAGTCTTAATAAAGAAAAATGACTAATGACTAAGGACAACCCAATACGGTTTGACATGTTTTCGACCTCATACCCACTTAAAATAAAATAAAAAATGGCTAACAACGAAGAATCACGTGGTTTAAAGTCTCTATTTGATTGGTTTGCAAATCGAAGGAAGTCAGGATCTACCAGCCTCGAACGCCAAGAACGTGAAATTGCTGATGGTTTGTGGCATAAATGTTCCAAGTGTGGCGTGTTGGCATATACAAAAGACTTGAAAGCCAATCAGATGGTTTGTGTCGAATGTGGTCATCACAATCGGGTAGATAGTGATGAGCGCATCCGTCAATTGATAGATAACAATACCTGGAAACCGCTAGATGAGCATTTGCGTCCAACTGACCCGCTAGAATTTCGCGATCGCAAACTCTACAGCGATCGCTTGCGGGAAACACAAGATAAAATTGGCTTAATAGATGCAGTTAGAACTGGTTTAGGTCAAATCAATGGTTTGCCCATTGCCCTTGGGGTTATGGACTTCCGTTTTATGGGTGGTAGTATGGGTTCGGTTGTGGGAGAAAGACTCACCCGGATGATTGAGCAAGCCACTCAACGACGCTATCCTGTAGTTATCGTCTGTACCTCTGGTGGCGCCAGGATGCAAGAAGGTATGCTCTCTTTGATGCAGATGGCGAAAATCTCCGCAGCCTTACAGCGCCATAAAGACGCCCGATTATTATATATTCCAGTTTTGACCAATCCGACAACGGGCGGCGTTACCGCTAGTTTTGCCATGTTGGGCGATATCATTTTGGCAGAACCCAAGGCAACTATTGGTTTTGCCGGTCGGCGAGTGATTGAGCAAACCCTGCGGGAAAAACTACCCGAAAATTTCCAGACTGCTGAAGATTTGCTCCAGCATGGTTTTGTTGATGATATCGTACCCCGTACCCAATTAAAGAACACCCTAGCCCAGCTGATTGCTCTACACCAGCCTGTATTAACAACACCTCATATGGTGTTGTGGGAAACAATGTCCTTGACTTCTACCGCCGCAGAATAAACAAAAGTTAAAAGTTATGAGTTATGAGTTAAAAATTTACAACTCCTAACTCCTAACTTCTAACTCCTAACTAATGATTGTTTTTGCTTGCTGACTCCACTGTTGTACTAGCTCAATTGCTGGACACAAATCTCGGCGCTGCATTGTTGCTACCTGCAAGCGCATAATTTGTTGGTGCAATCTGTGAGTAGGAGTTTGAGCTAACTGGACTACAGAACCAATACCTGCATGAAGCAATAAACCACAATATTGTGTCCCGACACTGGGAATACGTGCCAAGTCAGCTAAAGCCATCCATTTATTTACATACTGAAGATGAATCTGTAGTTTATTTGCTAACGCTAGTCTTGACTCTAGAGTTTTCCCTTGTTTGACTAAAGTTACTGTGCTAGTAATCCCACAATTTTGAAGTTGAGATTGTTCCTCATGGCTCAGTCCAGGTAATTCCTCAATTGGCCAATAACGAGATTGGATAGTATTTTTACTATCTTTTTGTTTAGCAGACATTTTTGAAATAAAAATATAGACTTGTTTAAATATTGTGACAGTTGTTTCTTCGCAAAAGTACGCTTTTGCTGTTTAGTGTTTGTATTGACGTGCAATTTTAACTCAATCTTCTGAAATACTATTGTTTTGCCTGACAATGCAATTGTTTAGCCTAACAAACATTAGATATCTTGCAAAACTCCCTAACAGCCTCTAATCAACTGCATTGACAGCTATTTTAGGCAGGTAATACCGATCGTATCGGGATAGTCAATGTAATCCTGCCAGAACTCGGAGCCAAATTTCTGTATGCCTTCGGGAGAGACTAGACCTCTTGCAAAAGTGCTTTTTGCAAGAGAGGGGAAAAGGGTAAAGGTTAAAGGGGAAGGGGACAATACTGAACCTTTTGCCCTTCCCCCTTCCCTTTTTCCCGACTTATGCAAGAAGTCTACTATTGGATGATGCCAGAGGATCTCTTTAAAACCTGCACTAATCAAGGCCCATTCATAAGTCGCTTTGCTGAGGTAGTAGTTATCAATACTGATAGACTCATCCTCATCAGGAATGCTCAATGTTAAGGTTATGGGCGTACCTTCCTTGAGCGACTAGGCACATCTCCTAGCAATGTCATATTTCTTATGTTTATCATAAAACTCTGGAAGCAGTTCTAAATTATTGTTCAAACTGACGAATCGACCATCAGGTTTCAGATGAATTGCTATAGCCTGACACATTTTGAGTAGTTGCTCTTTAGTTGAAGCGCAATTCAGCAAGTAGGAGACTACCGCAAGATCGAAGTTGCCAATAGAACCAATTTCCATGACATCAACTGTTTCAGCTTTGCGCTGGAACCATAAGTTAATTGTGTTGCGACTGATATTGAACAAAAGGCTTGCCTCACACTTTTTGAGACCATCTAATTCAATCGCTTGCATAACTTTTCGTCGGAAATCATCACTATAAGCTTTTGCCATCGGGATGGGGTAGATGCAATGCTAACTCTTATAGTTTACGTCCTAATCTTTATGGCTATGGCTATATCATTGAGGATTGAAAGCTGCTAGTAATGAAACTGAACTACCAATAAATATGTTTCCAGTGGAATGTCCTTATTTCATTGCCCAAGTTCTTTATAGTGAGTTTTTGCCAGATATTATTGATTTGTAATATTAAGTTGATGCGGTAAATAACTCCCCTCGCAGCACAGTTACCGCTTGTCCGGCAAGAAAAACGCGATCGCCTCCGTCATAATCCACCTTCACCACGCCACCGCGACTAGATGCTTGATAAGCCAAAAATTCATTTTTGTGCAAGCGATCGCGCCAGAACCAAGCAAGACAGCAATGAGCCGCTCCTGTAACTGGGTCTTCATTAATACCTAATCCTGGTGCAAAGAAGCGAGAGACGAAATCATATTGAGAATTAGTGTCAGTGAGACTAGTGACAATAACATCACAAATCGGCAAAGTTTTGAGTAGTTGAAAATTAGGCTGTACTTGCCGCACCAATTCTTCAGATTCCAATTCCACTAGATAACCTAGTGAATTCTGCAATACAGATTTGTAGGGTACACCCAAAGCTTGCTTGAGTTCTGGAGGAGGGACTGTTGCTTGTGAGTAATTTACTGGAAAATCTAACTCAATCCACTCACCTTGCAACTTCGCAATCAGCACTCCACTTTTGGTATAAAAACGTGCAACTTCATCGGGTGACAAATGTCCTTCAGACCAAAGTACATGGGCACTAGCTAAAGTTGCGTGACCACAAAGCGGTACTTCTACCGTAGGCGTAAACCAACGCAGATTAAAGCCATCATCCTGTCTGACTAAAAAAGCTGTTTCAGATAAATTCATCTCCTGCGCCACGTTTTGCATCCAGCGCTCATCTTGGGGAGTAGGCAAAACACAGACAGCAGCCGGATTACCTGTGAAAGGTGTATTGGTAAAAGCATCAACCTGAGTAATGATTTGTCCCATTAGATAGACTCACCTTGAAAGTTAGACAGCAATATATTTATCAGTAGCAAGGTGTAAGGGCGTGCCCCTACTTGTTTAATGAGAACCACTATATACAGTACCTTAGAAATTAGGAATACAATCTCCAAAAACTAGAGTCAATGTTAAAGCAAACCGAAAACGTGAGGATAAAAATCTTCAGAAGCATCTTTGCTGCTGTCAACTTAGCGCTAATTTCTGGAGGATTAGTTAGTTGTGTTGTTGAAGCCCCGCAGCCACTTGCACCAATTTAGCAACAAAAACCAGAGTTACAACCTAACCAGAACAACAAAGATGACGACCACAAAGATGACGATCGCAAAGATGATAAAAATGATGGCGATCGCAAAAATGATCAAAAAGATGACGATAAAGACGATAACGACTAAATAAAGGTAAAACTATCACCTTACATTTATGCTTATCCCACAAACTTCTACTTCCCTCATTGAGACTTTACGCTACCGACGGCAACAACTAGCCAAGCTGATTGATTTTCCCGCAATTCTGTGGTCAGGTAGCAATAATCCGCGCAACTTTCCGGCAAATTCCTTTCCATTTCGTGCTAACAGTCATTTCCTTTATTTCGCGGGACTGCCATTACAAAATGCGGCAATTCGTCTAGAAGCGGGCAAACTAGAACTATTCATCGACGAGCCGTCACCCAGTAGCGCCCTTTGGCATGGAGAAATGCCAACGCGCGAAGAAATAGCCGAGAAGATTGGGGCGGATGTGGCAGGGCCAATGGCAGAATTAGAATCTTGGCTAGAAAATGCCGCTACACTTGCCGTTCAAGATGCAGCTACTTGGACACAGCAATCGCAGCTATTAAATAGATGGGTTTTACCACAAAGTCCTCCCCAAGGAATTGACTTGGAGTTAGCGAAGGCGATCGTTTCAATCCGCCTTACCCACGATGATGCGGCATTAAGCGAGTTACGAAAAGCTGCGGCTGTCACTGTCAAAGCTCACAAAGCGGGGATGGCAGCAACACCCCAAGCCAAACTAGAAGCAGAAGTTCGGGCAGCGATGGAAGGGGTAATTATTGCCCACAATATGACCACCTCTTACAACAGTATTGTCACTGTTCGCGGTGAAGTTTTGCATAACGAGCATTATCACCATAGTTTGCAACCAGGTGAATTACTGCTTGCCGATGTTGGCGCTGAGACTGAGACTGGTTGGGCTGGTGATGTGACTCGCACGTGGCCAGTTTCCGGTAAATTTTCATCTACCCAAAGAGATATTTATAATGTCGTGTTGGCAGCCCATGATGCTTGCATTGCCAAAATCCAGCCTGGTGTAGAATATGGGGATATTCACCTGCTAGCGGCTACAGCGATCGCTGAAGGTTTAGTAGAGTTAGGCATTTTACAAGGAAATCCCCAAGATTTAGTAGAAATGGATGCCCACGCGCTGTTTTTTCCTCATGGGATCGGTCATCTACTGGGTTTAGATGTGCATGATATGGAAGATTTGGGCGATTTAGCCGGGTATGAAGAAGGACGTGAAAGGAGCGATCGCTTTGGCTTAAGCTATCTCCGTTTGAATCGTCCCCTGCGTCCAGGAATGTTAGTCACAATTGAGCCTGGTTTTTATCAAGTACCAGCAATTTTAAATGATGCTAATGTCCGTTCAAAATATCAGAATGTGGTGAATTGGCAGCGTTTATCTGAATTTGCCGATGTGCGGGGAATTCGAATTGAAGATGATGTTTTAGTTACTACAGAAGGCAGCGAAGTTTTAACAGCTGCATTACCGAACGATGCCGATACTATAGAAAATCTAATTAATGGCTGAGTTCATACTGACAGGCATCCATAAAGGATGCCTAATTACTGGATTGACCTTTCTTTAATCCAACCAAGCATTTGACTTCGCACATCACGTTCAGATCGTGAATCCAACAAGATCGCTAACATAGAGGCATCACGCTCATCATCGGTGTTAGAGTACTGCGCCGGATCTCGATTTACCTCTACTTGTGCAATCTTTACGTTTTCTGCAACCACCTCAAAACGCACTTTAAAAATGCAAAAACCAGTCCAACTACGATGCAAATATAGCCAAGGAGCTTCATAGAAAATGAACCACTTATCTTCCATCTGCTCTGGAATCACTCCAGCAGCAATTCGGTCGAATTCTTCCTGTGAGTAAACTTTTTCTAGCGTTATATTTTTGGATACAGAAGGCATAAGTTCTGTTTTCCAATCATTACGTTTGGCTATTCGCATAGTTTTGGTTTAATTTTATAGCAGCAAAATGCCCATTTTACAAAACCAGCAAAATCATCTGCACGGGAGCCTATCCTAGCGAATGGAAATCGCCTGGTATATTTGCTACACAAGAGACCTCTTGCAAAAGTGCCTTTTGCAAGAGGTCGGGAAAGGGGAAAAGGTTAAAGGGTAAAGGAAAATTCTATCCCTTTTCCCTTTAACCCTTACCCTTTACCCGACTTATGCAAGAAGTCTAAGATATTGGAACCCTCATTTCCCCAAACCCAGGTGATTTTGTAAAGCTTGGCGCATCACTTCTACAGGCAAAGTTTCTAGATGCAACCAGATTTTTAATGCTGCTACCCCTTGTTGGACTAGCATTTCTAATCCATCGATCGCAATTGCGCCTTGTTTTTGTGCCTGCTGGAGAAATTGCGTCGGTTTAGGAATATATATTAAATCGTAAGCGATCGCACCCGTTGGTAAATTTGCGATTTCTTCTACACTCAAAGGCGATTCATCAACTTTGGGATACATCCCAATCGGAGTTGTATTTACCAGCAGATTTGCTTGGGGAATGAGCTTTGGTAATTCCTCCCATTGATGAACCTGGAATTTATCAGCTAGAGATGAATTGCTCCAACTATTGTGGAATTCTTGTAATCTCTGCATATTGCGCCCAACAACATGAATTTGGGCAAAACCTAGCTGAATACAACCTGCTACAACAGCTCTTGCTGCACCACCATTACCTAAAATTACTGCTACTTTCTGACTCCAATCTTGTTTATATGTTGTCTGCAAAGGGGCGATAAATCCTTCTATATCTGTATTTGTGCCTACCCATTGGTTATTTTGGCGGCTAACAGTATTTACAGCTCCGATAGTTTGAGCAAGGGGTGTAATTTTTGAGAGTAGGGGAATGATTGCCTGTTTGTGAGGTATTGTCACACTAAAGCCGACAACCCCAACAGCAGCAAAACCTGCGATCGCCACCTCTAAATTCTGTGGTTCAATCGGAAAAGGCAGATAAATGTAATCTAATCCTAATTGTGCGATGTCTTCTCTACGAGAGGCTTCTCCTGTCGGAGACGCTTCGCGAACGCCAACGACGAGCTGCGCTAACGCTGCATTATGCATCACTGGCGACAGCGAATGCTCCACCGGATGTCCAATGACTCCTAGTAATTTAGTTTTCCCTGTAATTTTTTTAGTCATTAGTCATTAGTCATTAGTCATTAGTGATTTGTACTGAGCATAGTCGTTGGCGCAGCCCCTCCAAGAGTTGTATTTGTCATTTGTCCCCACTGCTCCCCTGCTCCCCTGCTCCCCTGCTCTCCACTCTCCACCTAGCCTACAATTATTAAAAGACTACTTAACACTTCTTTAAATCATGCAGGCAACTACAGCCCCCTCTACAACTCCAATTCCTGGTAAATATTGGCAGTGGCGCGGGCACAACGTTTACTACGTGCGTGCGGGAGAGAAACAAATGCAACGTCCGCCCTTGCTTTTGGTACATGGATTTGGTGCTTCTACAGACCACTGGCGCAAGAATATCACAGGATTGTGTCAAGATTTTGAAGTATTTGCGATCGACCTTTTGGGATTCGGGCGATCGGCAAAACCAAAATTGCAGTATAGTGGCGACTTATGGCGCGACCAACTCCATGATTTTATCAGCGAAGTGATTGGTCAAAAAGCAGTATTAGCAGGTAATTCCCTTGGTGGTTATGCTTGCTTATGTGTTGCCGCCCAACGTCCCGACAGTGCAGCTGGTTTAGTTTTGCTCAATAGTGCCGGGCCTTTTAGCGAAAGCCAGCCCACATCTGAACCTGAAGCTTTGCAAAGTGAAATTCAGCCATCCAAACAACCCTCTTCTTTAGAGAAACTCCTGGGTGACTCGGTTAAATGGATTTTTCAACAACCTTTAGCTCAGTTTGTGTTATTTCAATACGTGCGACAACGTTGGGTAATTCGCCAAACTTTAGAAAAGGTATATCTTGATAAAAGTGCAGTTACAGATCAATTGGTAGAAGAAATTTATCGTCCTGCTTTTGATCCAGGTGCATTGGATGTATTTGTTTCAGTTTTTAGCAGTCCTCAAGGGGAAAAAGTTGATGTACTATTAAAGCAATTAACTTGTTCTCTATTGATGTTATGGGGAGAAGCCGATCCGTGGATGAATGCTAAAGAACGTTCTCGAAAGTTTCGTCAATATTGCCCTGAATTGACAGAGCATTTTTTAACAGCAGGTCATTGTCCCCACGACGAAGTACCCGATGAAGTAAACCAACTTTTACGCGATTGGGTTTTGTAAAGGTTAATACAGTTCAGAATGCGCAACAAAACCCTCATGTAAAGACGCGATTTATCGCGTCTTGAAAAACCAATTATCCACACCAATAACCCTTAACCCAAGCGTATTGGATTAAAGAGACTTCTTGCATAAGTCGAGAAAAGGTTAAGGGGGAAGGGGAAAAGGTTCTGTATTGTCCCCTTCCCCTTTAACCTTTACCCTTTTCCCACTCTTGCAAAAAGCACTTTTGCAAGAGGTCTAAGGTTTGTATTAAGCGGCTTCACCTGCTTACTACGAATAAGACTATTTAAAAATGTAAGATTTAATTTCTTGCTCTATTTTGTCACTAATAATTTCAGTTCCCATACCGATTTTATTGAGATTAACCCTAACGAAATTTGTTTTATCTTCTTTTGTAAACTTTTTATCATTATCCGAGTCTTTGATAATTTTTAGAAAAATTGCATTTTGACCTGAAACAACAACCCAACTAATGATTCGAGTATTATTTGGGGTAATTTGCTGGAGGTTTTTACCTGATAAATCAGAAAGATAGCCAATAGTAGCATCTTCGCTATTAATTTTTTTATCTGTATTTGTATCTTGGTCAATGATTTTATATAACCAAACTCTTGTAGTTGGCTTGTTTGCCGCTTTTACTTCCAATAAATCGAAGGAGGCGATAATGGCTTTTTTATTTAATAAAAGATGAGCTTCACTACCTTGCTTTTGATAAAAGATGATATTATATAATTGATTATTTCTTCCATTTTCATAAGAACGTGAAAGGTTTAAATCAACTCCTTTATCTTCATTCTGCTCTGCAAGACTAACAGGAATCATTAGATAATCTGATTGTTCTTTAATAATTAAATCGCCATAGATAAGATTTTGTTGTGGCTTCGGTTTCTCAGTTGCTTTTGCCTGTTCTGCATTTCTACTAACAGAAGACTTACAGGAAAAAGAAAGGACAGCCACAATCATAGCTGTAGTAATCTTATTTAAAAAGCGATAATTTTTCATCAAATTCTCCTAGCAGGATATGTTGCTGTCTTATTTTATTCCCTGCTGGAAAATTAGCTAGAGTCCAATACGCTTCAATACAGTTTAGTTAAAACAAAAAATTATATTGATGTAGGTTGGGTTGAGGAACAAAACCCAACATTATCGAGACTTTGTTGAGTTGATCTGTCGCTCAACCCAACAAAGCCTCACTGATATCCCTACGTACCGAGAAAATCATATTACAATAAAATACCAAAAACCTGGTCGAGGTTGACCAGGTTTTATCGAGTTTACAGATTTCAAATTTTAAACTAATTAACTAGCTGAAAGTTAATAACTAGGGTGGACTAAAAAACTAACAAACTCAGCATTCTTGCGTTTTTCCGCTTTAGGATTTGGCTTTGCCTTTTACATTAGGTTTTTTGCCACTTCTATCACATTTGATATGCTGAAACTTGCTTGGGCTGATGACAAGGGGACACTAAGTCATTGACCCTTTTTGTTTGGTTTTATTTTGTTTGGTGTCCTACTTTTTAAGGTATCACTTAATTTGTGAGTTGCAACCCTTGGTTTACGAAAGTTGACGTTTTGTTAGATTTTGCAATCTAGCGCCATAAATTTGATCCCTAGCCTTCTTTTAAAGAAAGTTATAGGGATCTTGGATAGATTAAGCATAGTGACCAAACTGCATTGTCATCAATTCCACATAATCTGATTGTCATCCAGATGGTCGGTGACAATACGCCCAATGGCATCAATTTCTGCTATTTCGGCGGTAGAAAGCTTAATTTGGGCAGCTAATGCGTTATCTAGTGCTTGTTCGGGATAACGCGCTCCGGCAATCGCATTTGTTTGAGGTTGAGCAATTAACCAGGCTAAAGCTAACTGAGCAAGGGTACAATCATGAAGAAGAGCTATAGGACGCAGTTTTTCTAGCGCTTGTTGAGCATGTTCAAAGTTTTCGCCTTGAAACAGTTTATTTTTAGCACGGTTATCTGTCGGGTCAAATTTATGACCGAGAGAAAACCTTCCCGTTAACAACCCCTGTGCTAAAGGCGAATAAGCAAGGATAGAAATATTGTTTTCGATACAATAGGGAAATGCATCTTGTTCTACCTGTCTCCAGAATAAAGAATAGGGTGGTTGTAAACTATCAATACGTCCATAACTTGCTGCTTCTGCTAACTGGGCGTGAGAAAAGTTGGAAACACCGATTGCTCGAATTTTACCTTGCTCTTTGAGTAAGTTAAGAGCGCTCATAGTTTCTTCGATAGGTACTATTTCACTATTGAAAGCGCCGGAGGGCCAATGTATTTGGTAAAGATCGATGTAATCAGTTTTCAGGTTTCTTAGGGAACGATCGCAAGCTTCAATCACTTGTTCATACTTGAGATGGTTAGCAAAAACTTTCGTGGCATATTCCACGCGAGTTCGTACATCAGATAAAGCTTCAGCGACAATTTGCTCCGAGTGTCCTTCACCATATGCTTCAGCAGTGTCAATTGTCGTAATCCCAGCTTCATAAGCGGCTCGAATAGTTTTAATCGAGTCAGCATCCTCAATTCCCACCCACATTCTTTTACCAGCTTGCCAAGTTCCCATGAGGATGGGTGTGATTTTGACTTCACTTGTACCTAGCAATCGCTTTTCCATAACTGCTTCCTAATTCATTACCTTGGACAGGTTCATACTTTATCAGTCTTAGCTTCAAATTAAATCAGAGTTACAGTAGATGCCGATGGAATTGACTACAACTTTTCATGCTCTCAAAGAATGGGCAGTTGCCATAAATGCCTTGGAAAGTGGCAAAACAATTATGTTGCTCCGCAAAGGCGGTATCCACGAACGAAATGGACATTTTCAAGTTGCCCACAAGCAAATTCTGCTTTACCCTACTTATGAACATCAACAAGCTTTTATGCTGAAAGCTGAATACGCCAATAATGTTTATCCAGTAACATCAGGCTGGCATCCTGAAACAGTTCGCATTGGCAGTTGGGCTGAAATTACAGATATTTTGCCAGTAAGTGACGAGTCTATTGTCAACAGCTTACTTCCCTTCCATATTTGGAACGAGCATTTTATTAGCGATCGCCTCAAATGGAAAGCACGTCAACCCCTTTATATCCTGCTTCTGCGGACATATAAACTATCGCAAGAGCTAGAAATTCCCTATTACGCCAAATACGCTGGCTGCAAGTCATGGATTGATTTAGATCGAGAAATTCAGTTGCAAACAGCACAACCAGTTTTATCTAATTTTGCATACAGCCAACTAGTAGAGACAATTCGCCAGATTGTCGGCGATAAGTTGTATGCTCCATCCTTCTAATAATCCAACTTGTCGCCCAAATCCCCGACTTTTTAAAGAAGTCGGGGATTTAAATTTAGCTTATAGATAAATACGAAATTGCTTCTCGTCATCAAACGGACGATTGTATACAACCAACATCAAAATAGATTTTATATTGTTTGCTCAGAGTGTTTAATCAACCAAACTTTATAACTAACTTCTAGAATCTGCGCTTATATATCTCAGCAGAAAAACAAATAGTCTGATTACAAGCCTCAGTCAAAACAGTAGTTATTGTTACACACGATCGCAAAAAACGCGGATAACATGGGAAAAATCTCACCTAATAAACAAGGTGAGGCAAAGCTGTTTATCTTTATGTCCCTTTAGCAGCTGTCTTCCAGGCTATGAGTTGTTAAGCAATTATCCTGTAGTGGATAGAACTTAATTACATTTTGTCTAAAGTATTAGCCAAAAATTATCCCCAAGGGTGATAATTAGCTTGACAAAGATCAGCTATTATGCATCATTAGCTAAAAGCAAAGGAGTTTGCAATGCATCGACAAATGTGCTGGTTATCTAAGTCTGGTGGCGACGGAGAGAAAATTTTGTATTTGCAGACAGAACCCAATCAACCCTGGCGTCCTTACACAGCTTTTGGACATTTTGCAGTCCCAGATTATCAAATACCAGGTGGCTCTAAAGGTTGGGCAACTTATCAAAAACTTTTGAAAGCAGGTTGGACGCTAGTACCTAGCGCACGGGCAAACGAGTTTGGCAGCAGCAGCTACGCAGAGTCAACAATCCAAAATCAATAGTCATTAGTCATTTGTCATTAGTTATTTTTTGCGTCCCTGCCTCTCCCTCACAAACCTCTGGGGGAACCTTCACCGCGAGGATCGGCGGCTCCTTCTAAAGTTCCATCAGATGTAACAGCGATCGCGTTACCATTACCCCAAGGAGTAGTTTCCTTAATTTTGTGCCCCCGACGGCGTAAGTCTTGCAAAGTCAGAGCATCCAAGCCCCAGGATTCGACGCGCAACTCATCTGGCAGCCATTGATGATGTATGCGTGGAACAGAAATAGCCGCACCAACATCCATGTTGTATTCCAGCACATTCAGGATTACTTGCAAAACCTGGGTGATGATGGTGCTACCACCAGGCGCGCCTGCTGCCATCCGAAAATGACCATTTTCTGTGACAATTGTGGGAGTCATGCTGGATAGGGGAGTTTTGCGGGGTGCAATGCTGTTGGCATCATTACCAACCAAACCAAAAGCATTAGGCACTCCTGGCGCAGCGGCAAAATCATCCATCTCATTGTTGAGAACAATTCCAGTTCTCGGTGTCACCACACCAGCACCAAAACTGAGATTAATGGTGAAAGTCAGACTGACAGCGTTGTGTTCTTCATCAACAACATTCAGATGAGTGGTTTGAAGAGATTCATGCGGAAGACAAGGGGATAAGGCAGGGGAAGTAGGGAGAGATGAGGGAAGACGCAGATATTTTGAATTTAAATCTCCTGGCTTGACTTCGGTGGAGGGTCGAGCCATTTGCATATTAATTTCTTGACGGCGTTTTTTGGCGTAAGCTGGACTGAGCAGTTCTTGTACAGGGACTTTGACAAAATCAGGATCGCCTAAATATTTTGAGCGATCGCTGTAAGCAATCTTCATTGCTTCTACCATTAAATGTATCGCGTCTGGATGATGCCATCCTAAAGATTTTAGATCGGTATCACCGATAATGTTTAAAATCTGCAATAGGTGAACCCCTCCTGATGATGGTGGTGGCATTGAGCAAATTTTAGCTTTGCGGAAGTTGCCACAAACAGGAGTGCGCCAGATTGGTTTGTAGGCTTTGAGGTCTTCGAGAGAAATTAAACCACCATTTTTTACCATATCAGAAGCGATCGCCCGAGCAATACTTCCGGTGTAAAAACTTTGGGGATTTTCGGCAATTGCTGTTAAAGTGCGTGCCAAATCACGCTGCACAAGTTTCTCCCTTGGTTGATAAAATTCACCATTGCGAGTGAAAATTTCTCGCGCTGCGGGATTCATGAGAATTGCTTCCTGGCGCTGGTTGAGCCTTTCAGTTAGCACATTGCCAAGAATAAAGCCATCTTTAGCGAGTGCGATCGCAGGTTTCATTACCTCTTGCCAAGAAAGCTTACCATAGCGATGATGCACTTCATAAAGTCCCGCTACCGTTCCTGGTGTCCCGACTGCCAAATAACCATTAATACTTGCATTAGGAGACACCTTTCCTGCTGCATCTAAATACATATTTCTTGTAGCTTTCAGAGGTGCGCGTTCGCGGAAATCTAGCGCTTTCATGTCGCCAGTTTTCTCAGAGTGCATCAGCAAAAATCCGCCGCCACCGATTCCCGCCGAAAAAGGCTCAACTACAGAAAGTGCAAAGGTTGTGGCTACAGCTGCATCGACTGCGTTCCCACCTTTGCGTAACATCAAGATTCCCGCTTCACTTGCTAAGGGATGGGCTGAAACCACCATTCCCTTCTTGCTACGTAAGGGTAAAGTTAAGGCGGCTGATACGACTTGGCTGTAAAGTAAGACGGTGAAAGAAAAGATTGCGATGGCAACTCGCTTGGGTTTAGCAACAGTAAGCATTGTTATACAATTTCTCATAAAATTTTATACTTGTTTAGCATCTGGGTGTGAGATTATTAATATGATCTGATTTGAAAATTTTACATTACTTATAAATCCTATGTTGCGAAAAATAAGTAAAACATTTTTTAAAGCTTTAACTATTGGATTATGTATTTCTAGTGGAAGCGTTCTCTCTCAAACATTACCCCTATCCTCTAATTTAGTTGGTTTTAATACACCTGAAGGTGAAAAATTATTATTTGAAAGTAAGTCCAATGAAGACTTCTTTCCGTTGAGTATGCAATTTACCACTCAAAATACTCAGACATATTGTGGTGTTGCTAGTATGGTTATGGTACTGAATAGTCTAAAAATTCCAGCACCAGAAGTACCACAATACAAGCCATATCGAGTATTTACTCAAGAAAACTTTTTTAGTAATGATAATACAAAAAAAGTGCTAACTCCCGAAGCTGTGTCTCGCGAAGGTATGACTCTAGATCAGTTAGGGCAATTACTAGCTAGTTATGGCGTTAAAGTTAATGTTTACCACGCTGCCGACACTAGTTTAGAAGAGTTCCGCAAACAAGCAGCAGAAAATTTAAAACAACCGCAAAATTTCATTTTAGTAAACTATTTGCGCAAAGAAATTGGTCAAGAGAAAGGCGGACATATTTCTCCTGTAGCGGCATATAATGAGCAAATAGATAGGTTTTTAATTCTTGATGTTTCTCGTTACAAGTATCCACCAGTTTGGGTAAAAACAACAGACTTATGGAAAGCAATGCTGACAAATGATTCCGTATCAAAGAAGAGCCGTGGCTTTGTATTTGTAAGCAAAAAACTTTGATTTAACAATCTGTTCATGGAATTTATGAATCCGGCGATCGCCAATATCTAAAATGTGAGCTAATTATGGATACCGTAATTACACCAGAAAGAATAGAGTTACCACCTGGAGCGGTGTTGAAGCTTTTAGGAGATTGGAAAGACTATCAAGTATTGAGTCAGCAACTAGGCGATCGCTCCTCACCTCGCATTAAATATCGCAGAGGAGAAATTTTACTGATGGCACCGCTCCCAGAGCATGGAAGAGATGCGAGTTTGCTGGCATTGATAGTAATAGCTTTACTTGACCACTTAAACCGCATATACGAGTCATTTACGCCCATTACCATGAGCTTGCCAGAAATTAGTGACATTGAACCAGATTGTTGCTTTTACATTGAAAATTGCAGGGCAGTGGTAGGGAAAAAAAGAATTGATTGGGAGTCAGATCCACCGCCAGATTTAGCAATTGAAATAGATGTGACAAGCTACACGGATATTAATGATTTCTTGCCTTATCGAGTGCCAGAAGTTTGGATATTAAAGAGTAATCGGTTATTAATTTATCGATTGCAAGGAGAAAGTTATGTGCTTACAGAAAGCAACTACTTCCCTAACGTCAGAGAAATTGTGCAGCAATGTCTCCAAATGGCCAATGAGCAAACAACAAGTGAAGTCATTAGGTGGTTAAAAAACTTGTTGTGTAAACAGCAGTAGGGTGTTTACGGAAGCCGTAACGCACCATTTCTGGTTTTTGGTACATTACACTAACTCTTAATTACGAATTACGAATTACGAATTATTTAATCCCTTCGATTTGCGAAACTCCTGGACAACATCTTTAACATTACGTAATTCTCCCTCAACTAAATAGTTTAATTGCCGCATTTCATCTGCCGAAATCTTTCCCGCAAGTGATGCGATCGCTGTTCTTAATTCGGGATATTTTTTTAAAGTTTCTTGCCGAACAATTGGTATAGCTTCATAAGGAGGAAAATATTTTTTATCATCCTTTAGCACCACTACATCCAAGCGGGAAATCTGCCCATCTGTAGAACTACCCGCCACCATATCTACTTGTTTTTGAATCAGAGCACGATATACTAAACCCAAGTCCATAATTTGGGGAGGTTTAGCAAAAAGTAACCCGTAGGTTTTAGCTAATCCTGGAAAACCATCTTCCCTTTCCAAAAATTCATAGCCAAAACCGCCACGCCACTGAGGTGTATATTGAGAAGCTTGGGAGAGAGTTTGAATATTGTTACGCTTGGCATCTTCACCCCGGATAATCATCGCAAAAGTGTTTTCAAAACCCAAGCTTGGCATCACTTCCAAATTAAATTGCTGGGCATAAATTTGTTTTAACTTCTGATAAACTTCTTTAGGGTCATTAATTGCTTTTTGCTTTAAAATCCCAGTAAAAGATGTGCCTGTGTACTCAATATATGCATCAATTTTTCCAGAAGTAATAGCACTATGACAAATGAAAGAACCACCCAAACGGAAACGACGAGCTACTTTTAAATTAGTTGTCGCTTCAATTTGCTGTGCTAATAGTTCACCTAAAATATCTTGTTCGGTAAAATCTTTGGAAGCAACGACTATATTACCACCGCTACTACTATTTAAATTAGGCGTGCAGCCAGTGATTACCAATAACAAGGCAAAACTTAAAAAGCAAAGCGTGACAAATCTCTTCATTAATTTTTAATTTTTAATTTATTCTCTATCCAGCCAATTGCAAAGTCAGCTAGTAATGCAATTGCCGCTGCCGGAACTGCACCAGCTAAAATTAACTGATCGTTCACTACTGATATGCCGCGAAAAATAAATACTCCCAAACCACCAGCCCCAATTGCGGCGGCAATAGTTGCAATACCTATGGCAATTACTGTTGCGACTCGCACACCTGCCAAAATTATTCCCATTGCTAAGGGAATCTCAACTTGCAATAACAATTGTCTATCTGTCATTCCCATACCTCTCCCAGCTTCTCGAATAGCTGGATCTATGCTAGTTATACCTGTGTAAGTGTTACGAATTATCGGCAGTAAGGAATATACAGTCAGGGCAACAATTGCTGGTACTGCACCAATTCCGCCAATTATCGGAACAGGAATAAGTAAACCAAACAGCGCCAAACTAGGTATAGTTTGAAAAATATTTGCTATGCCGAGAATTGGTTGACGGAGATAGGTTTTACGTGTAATTAAAATACCTAAAGGAATGCCTACAAGTATGGCAATTCCAATGGCAATGCCTACCAAAAATAGATGTTCGAGTGTATGCTGAAGAATTTCTGGGGCATACTTAACCAGGAAGAAATTTTTCATAAAGTATCTTGCAGGGAACGCAGACATTGCAGAAAGGCGAGGCTTTCTGGGTGTTGCGATCGCATAAATTCATCTTTCGTCCCTAATACTATCAATTCTCCGCCAGACATTAAACCAATTCTCGATGCCAACACAAAGGCTTCTTGAATATCGTGGGTGACGAAAACAACAGTTTTGCCTAATTCTTGCTGTAAATGCCGAAACTCTTGTTGCAGTTCTAGCCGCGTAATTGGATCGAGTGCGCCAAAGGGTTCATCCATCAATAACACTGGCGGATCTGCTGCTAAAGCCCTGGCTACCCCGACTCTTTGCTTTTGTCCTCCCGAAAGTTCGTGCGGGTAACGCCCGGCAAATTGTCCTGGTTCTAAGCCTACCAATTGCAACAGTTCATAAACCCGCATTTTAATTTGTTTTGGTTGCCACCCTTCCAAAGACGGGACTAAACCAACATTGCGTTCGACAGTGAAATGGGGAAATAAACCAATTTCTTGAATGACATAACCAATTTTTCGCCGCAGTTTAATTTCATCCCATTGAGTTGTGGAAATGCCATCAAATAAAACTTCGCCTTGTGTAGGTGTGAATAGGCGATTAATTAACTTCATTGTGGTAGTTTTGCCGCTACCACTGCGCCCAAGTAATACCAGTGCTTCTCCTTGACGGATGGTGAAGTTGAGATTTGACACCATTGGGCGATGGTTGCGGCTAAAAGTGACATCGCGGAATTCGATGGCGGTTTGGTTATTTTGCGGCATGAGTGGCTTTTGGGGGACGCTAGCTATTGTATTATGTGCTGATTTTGCTAGTGTGCTAACGCTCATTTGCTTTTCCTAAAATTAGTCTGAGTGGCGATTTTCTCCAAAGTAGGGAGTGCCTAAAGCTTTCGGGGGTGTAGATTTCCCCGCTAATCCCACTAATGCCAATAAAGCGATCGCATAAGGTAGCATTACTAAAAATTGGTAAGGGATATTTGCCCCTAATGCCTGAATTCGCAGTTGTAAAGCTTCTGTAGCCCCAAATAGCAAACAAGCTAAAGCACTACCTATAGGATGCCATCTGCCAAAAATTAATGCTGCGATCGCAATAAATCCTTTACCAGCACTCATCCCTTCGGCAAAAAATCTTACTTGTACCAGAGTTAAATAAGCACCTCCTAAACTCGCAAGACAGCCACTAATCACCACAGCGATATAACGGACAAATGGTACTGAAATTCCAGCCGTATCAGCAGCTTTTGGAGATTCACCCACTGCCCGCAATGTCAGCCCAAAGCTAGTTTTAAATAAAAGGTATGTAGTTAAAATAACTAAGATAAATAATAAATATACTAAAAAATCTGATTGAAATAGTAGCGGCCCGATCAGAGGAATATTGGCTAAACCAGGAATAATAATTGCCCCAATTCCAGGTAACTGCTGCGTACTGCTGCCACTAAACACTAGCCGGGCTAAAAACGATGTTAATCCAGCTGCGACAAGATTAATTGCTAGCCCAGATACCAATTGATCGACACGCAAAGTTACACACAAAACAGCATGGAGTAGTCCGACTAATCCTCCCGCAATCAAGGATGCGAGGATACCAAGCCAGGGATTACCTGTGTAGAAAGTAGCCGCAGCGCTAGTAAAAGCACTTGTAAGCAACATTCCTTCTAAGGCGATATTTAACACCCCCGATCGTTCCGAGTACAATCCTCCAAGGGCTGCAAATGCTAGGGGTACGGCTAGACGTAAAGTAGCTATTAAGTAATCGGAGAAGAAGTTGAGATTATTCATGGAGTTATTTTTAAACGCAAAGGTTCGCAGAGGGAAGCGCAAAGTTTCGCAGAGTTTTCTTTGTGTTCCTCTGCGTTAAACCTTCGCGTGCCTCTGCGTTTTTACTCTTATTTCTCTTTCCAGTGCGAAACTGATAGCGATAAATAACACCATAAATCCCTGAATCGCGTAAACCACAGTTACCGGCACACCTGCACTACGCTGCATCACATTTGCACCACTGCGAAGGGCTGCAAAAAATAAAGAAGTTAATACTACACCGATAACACTACCACGACTTAAAAAAGCGATCGCAATGGCATCAAATCCATAACCTGGGGAAACTTGTTCAAATAGCCGATATTTCAACCCCATCACCTCACAACTCCCAGCTAACCCAGCTAAACCACCCGCAGCAGCCATCACCAGCATAATGGTACGTTCAACAGATATGTGGGCATAACGGGCGGCAATCGGGTTAAATCCCACTGCCGTAATTTGATAACCTAGAGGCGATCGCACTAACAATACCCATAAAATACCTGCGGCAATTAAAGCTAATAAAATCCCAGCATGGGCGAGGCTTTGGGGTAATATAATCGGCAAACGGGATGTTTTGGCAATTAATGGCGAATAAGGACTAGGCGCACCTGCTGCCATTAATGGATTTTGGACGAGGTAGCTAACTAAATTCACGGCGATATAGTTGAGCAACAATGTAGTAATTACCTCATTCACTCCGCGCATGGCTTTGAGATAACCAGGAATCCAACCCCAAACTGCACCAAAGAGAAATCCTGCCAAAAGTGCTAGGGGGATATGAATCACCGCAGGTAATCCTTGCACATATAACCCAATTAAAGTACTTCCCAAAGCACCCAGATAAATTTGTCCTTCACCACCAATATTAAATTGCCCAGCCCGCAACGCCACTAATACGCCTAAACTAGCGAACAATAGTGGTGTCATTTTGGTGAGGGTGTTACCAAATCCAAAGTAGGTAGAAAGAGATTCTTGAAATAAGATGCTATATGCGGTGATGGGATTTGCCCCAGCAATTAGCATGAGGATAGCACCGACGATGAGGGCGGAGGCGATCGCAATGAGCGGTGATAGGATTGGTAGCAGTAGTTGAAAGCGTTTATTTGTGATCATGATGCGATGATTGCCAATATTTATCTAACCGAAGTGGAGAAACATTGCATTTCCTTTCTCAGCCGCATCTTGGTAATATCTCACAAGCGGATTATATGCGTATTCATATAAATGATGATATCTATCTTCTTCTAAACCTCTAAATTGTAATCTTTTTCTAATAGTCTCAATAGAAAAACTGGATAAAGCATTGGCTATTTTTTTGACTTCATCATCACTAAAGTATAACAATGGATAGTCACGTTCATCATGTTCGATTCCATTACTGCCCATTACAGCCCTAATTAAAGGAAGATTATCTTCTGGATTTTGACTAACGACTAATTGAGATAAATATAATGCTTGATCATAAAAGTCATATCCCGTCAGTAAAAAAATTATTGACTGCCACATTTTATCTAAGTCTAAATATTCACTTTTACCTTCATTAATAATTAAAGGAATATCGTCCTTGATTTTTTCAAATTCTTCCGTTTTATCTTTTTGGAATTTATCTAGTCTCTCTTGTACAAAATTAATTGCCTCATGGAACCAATCAATCTCATCACGTTCAATTATTGTAAACTCTTGCCAGAATGGTGAATCTTCTAAGTATTTTGCATCTAAAAATAACCCTGCCAAGTCAGGATACTTTTTGATTTTTTCCAATACATAAGGAGATACCTGTTTGAGATTTAATGTAATTCCCATCAGATGTTCTTTGCCTGAATCGCTGTAATTTCATCAGCAGTTAAAGTTACAATTTTCCCATATTGCATAATACTAATCGATTGACCTAGCTTACGATGTCGTTCTATGGCTGCGGCAATTGCGGCTTGAACTCCAGCATCAATTTTACTATGTAACTTTTTCATCTCTTCTTCAGTCATTTTCCACCTCTGTAATTCGATTCCAAGTTTCATTTACATAGATTATAGGCTGCTGATTGGTGATACGTTCACCAACGAAAACAGGTGATGAACTTGAATACGTACTCAAAGCAGTCTAAAAAATTTGGTAATAAACTCATCGATACGGTGGTTTTTCCTGAACCATTTGCACCACCAATGATATAAAGACTCGGCATTTTACTCTCTGGGTGTTCCCCCAGCCATCAACAAACCAATTTCTTCCACCTTCGCCGTGGCTGCATCCAAAATAGCCACAAACTCACCTCTGTAGATTACGGCAATGCGATCGCTCATTGCCATCACTTCTTCCAACTCAGTAGAAATATACAAAATTGCCGCACCGCGATCGCGTTCTGTTAAGATTCGAGACTGAACAGCTACTGTCGCCCCGACATCTAACCCCCTGGTGGGTTGCATGGCAATAATTAAAGCTGGTGTTTGCGCCAGTTCTCGCGCTAACACCACTTTTTGTTGATTTCCTCCCGAAAGCTGACTTACTAAGATATCTTCCCCACTTGCCCGAATGTCAAACTCTTGCATTGCAGCTTGGGCACGATTTGCGATCGCTTCTTGTTGTAACAAAAAACGGCGACAAAATGGCAGATATTTAAAAGCTTTTAAAATCAAATTTTGGGCGATGCTAAATTGCAACACCAATCCCATTGTCTGCCTATCTTCTGGGATGTAGCCCACTAAAGAATTCTTGTGCGTAAACTCAATTTTACCCTGCTTAATAGTCCGCACAAGAGCGATGTCTGCGACGGGCTTTGCCAACGCATCAGCTAATTCTCGCTGTCCATTGCCATCGACACCAGCAATTCCTAAAATTTCTCCCGCCCGCAGTTCAAAAGATACATTATTTACAGCAAGAATATTTCTTTCATCAGCAACTTGTAAATTTTGCACCGACAGGATGATTTCTCCTGGTAAAGTTGGACTTTTATTTAACTGGAAAGCGACTTCCCGTCCTACCATCAATGTTGCTAACTGCTGAGGTGTCGCCGCTTCTGTTGATGTTGTTCCTACTACCTTTCCCTGGCGCAAAACTGTGACTGAATCACAGAGATTCATTACCTCTTCTAATTTATGACTGATAAAAATGATTGTGTTGCCTGCGGCTGCCAATTGGCGCAAAATAGCAATTAATGATTCTACTTCTGGCGGTGTCAAAACTGCTGTAGGTTCATCAAGAATCAACAACTTTGCTCGACGGTAGAGAACTTTGAGAATTTCTACCCGTTGTTGTGCCCCAACAGATAAATTTTCAACTTTTACAGTGGGGTCAATTTCTAATCCATAAGCTTGGGATAATGCGGCGATTTCTTGCTGTTTATCTTCTAGATTTAGCCGCCAAGTTTTCTCCATCCCTAAGATGATATTTTCTGTGACAGTCAATTTCGGTACAAGCATGAAGTGTTGGTGAATCATGCCAATACCCAATTTAATTGCCTCATTTGGTGAAGTAATTTTGATTGGTTTTTCTTGGAGATAAATCTCACCAGCATCAGGTTGATAGAGTCCACTAATAATATTCATTAAAGTACTCTTACCTGCGCCATTTTCGCCTAGTATTGCATGAATGCTTCCAGATGCAACAGAGAGGTTGATATTGTCGTTAGCAATAAAAGACCCAAAGCGCTTGGTAATATTGTTTAAGCGTAAATAGTTCATATTCACAAAACTGATAGCTCGTAGTGAGCACTGTAGTATACCTCTTGCAAAAATCCCTAACCCCTCGCCTTGCTCCCATTATAGAGACGCGATTCATCGCGTCTAAAATACCGGCCTATTAGACAGACGCGGTAAATCGTCGCGCATTAGACAGACGCAATAAATCGCCGTCTCTACAAAGACAATTATTCCTGTTTTTTAATCTAGTCTGCTCAACCTATGTTGTTGTTTTTTTTACGCAGCGCGTATCCTTACCAGCCTCTTTACAGTCTTCAAAAACGATTTTTTTATTAACAATCTCTTGCTTTGCATTCAATACCTTTTGCTTTACTGCTTCCGGTATGATTGCTCCGAATTTCCCTAAAAATAATATGTCTGTTCTTTCTAAACCGATTGTATATATTTGTCCTTTGATTTGTTTTTGTTTAGCTAATTCTGCTATATAAGCAATCGCTAAATCCAAGCGTTTGACAGCGCTGGTTAAAACAGCTTTTGGTGCAACATCTAATTGATCCTTGGTATTACCAAAAGCATATACTCCTTTTTCACCTGTTGTTTGTAAAACTGTGGCTGAAGCATTATCTAACCATTGATAGATGACATCAGCACCAGAAGAAATTAATGCCAGAGTCGCTTCCTTTGCTTTGGCAACATCATTCCAATCACCTGTAAAAGTAGAGGTAATTTGGATATTTGGTTTAACAGACTTTGCCCCTAATTCAAATCCCCGCAGTTCTCCCTCGGTAGCGGGAAACTTTTCTCCAGCAATATAAGCTAATTTATTAGATTTAGTCACAGAAGCACCGATAATGCCACACAAATAACTAGCTTGTAGGTGATCTATTCGTAAAGAAGCAATATTCTCAGCCTTGAGATTCCCATTTACTCCGACAAAAAATGTGTTGGGGAACTGTGAGGCGACTTGTTCAATTGCAGCATCAAATTGTCCCCCATGCGCGAAGATGAGATTGTAACCTTTACGAGCAAAATCTGTTAATACTTCTGTTTGATCTGCTTGTGCTACTTTTTCGACATAAGCGGTTTCTGCACCTAGCTTTTGTTTTGCTAGATTGATTCCTTCATAACCAGATTGATTCCAGCCTTTATCGGTAATCGTGCCAGGGAGAGCGATCGCTATTTTAAACCCTTCAGCATCACCTGTTGTTGTCGCTGTTGGTGTCGTCTGATTACTGCAAGCTTGCAGCAGTAAGCTGGTACCAAACCCTGCTGAACCCAGCAAGATAAATTCACGCCGACTAAAGTTTGTTGTCATACCTCGCCTTCAGATAGCTATTTGAGTTATTTCAACACTCTAAAGTCGGAGGTGGTATTTTGGAAACAATTTCTCTCGGATTTCTTAAAGACGTGATAAATCGCCGTCTCTACAAGAATCAGTCTTTTGTAGAGACGGCGATTCATCGCGTCTATTGCATTTTATGCAGTTTTAGCATTTTCATCAGATACTTGTTCTGCAACATTTTTCAAGCGGCTCGATCTGATTTTGCGCGTGCGATCGCTATAGCGAACACCACCCGCCATCTCATATTCGCGGCTGTCTTTGCCGTACTTGATTGCAACCACCATCAGCATTTTCTCAGAAAGCTGACTCAAGTTTTTTTCCATCTCTTCAATTTCAGTTTTAGAAGAGTCAACTACAGACAGAGCAGTATTATAAACATCAATTTTGTTGCGTAACTGGTCGATTGACTCAACTAATTTTTCTAAACTATAGTTTTCATCAAATTTAACGTTTGGAACAATCGATTTCAGTCCAGCCGATCTTAACTGAGCTTTTTCTAAAACACGAGATGTGCGTTTTTTACGAGACATAAAACTACTCCTTTAAAATTCTTATAGAGCTAGCTTGCCTCAATTAAACTGCATTCTGGTTCAGCAAAACTCGCAGTTTTTGTAATAAATTTTTCAAGTTCTAGCAGTAAATTTTCGGAATTTTATTACTAGATATTGGTATTTATATAGATAATTGTCTAAGCTTCATCAAAACTTTAAGGGACACTGCTCCCGTAAGTTCTGTAGCTGCTCCCATAAGTTCTGTAGCTGCTCCCACAAGTTCTGTAGCTGCTCCCATAAGTTCTGTAGCTACTCCCACAAGTTCTGTAGCTGCTCCCATAAGTTCTGTAGCTGCTCCCATAAGTTCTATAGCTACTCCCATAATTTCTGTAGCTACTCCCATAAGTTCTGTAGCTACTCCCATAAGTTCTGTTGCTGCTCCCATAAGTTGGGGAGTGCGTAGGCAAAAATCTTGTAAGCGATCGCTTTATTCTGTAAGAAAGAGCGATATAAGCAATCGCGATCACCATATCGTTTGAACAAGATATTGTGTAATTTGCCGATCAATTGTCACAATTGGCAAATTATCTACTTGGCTTTGAGCAATCAAAATCCGATCGAATGGATCTCGGTGGATATTTGGTAAACTAGCAACTTGCAAAACATGGCTCATTTGAATAGGTAAACTTTCAAAGCGATTGATTGCCAGACGAGTTGGAATATATTGTTCTACAGGTTCAGGTAAAGTCAGTTTCCCTAATTTATTTTTGATGACAATTTCCCATCCACTTACCACGCTCAAAAATAGGATGTTACCTGAATCAGCAATTACATTACGAGCATTGGCAGATAATTGAAAGTCATTTGTTACCCACCAAATGAATGCATGGGTATCCAGTAAAGCTCTCATTACTAAACGAGGTTAGAATTTTCAAAATCACTCAAGATTTCTTCTGGTAAAAGCTCGTTAAAATCTGGTGCAATAAACACTTTACCTTTATCTAAGCCTGGAATGCGAGGAGAACTGGTATTCGTAAGGGCGACTAGACGTGCAACTGGAATCCCCTGTTCAGCAATCACGACTTCTTCACCGAGCAATACCTGACTCAGAAGTTCGCTAAATTTGGCAGTTGCTTGGGCAACGTTGACAGTAATAGTCATTTGCCTTGGTAATTAATTCCTAATATTCTTTACGATAACACTGGATTAGTGGGCGATGCCTACGGCGGTAAACTACGCAGATCGCAGTTTAGACAAATCCAATTGCTGCGCCGTACCCCACAAGCGTGAAATACAACCCACAGTCTTTGGGCTTGACAAAAATATAACTGTTAAAATCAGCATAATGGTGTCAAGATGCGAAATATTACACCCAATAGGAGAAAAATGCCAGCCATTGTTAAACTACAACTCTCCTTAGAAACTTTAGCAGAAGCAATATCTTCTCTTGATTTAACAGAAAAACGTCAACTTCAAGAAGCTCTTGAGCAACAAATTTTTGAAGCCGAAGAAGCGTTGTACGAAGACGATGCAGATACACTGGCAGAAATTGAAGAAGTTCGTGCTGAGTATAGCGATGGTAAGTCAATGACTCTAAATGAATATCTTGCTAACTGGTCAAATTAGAGATAATGTAAAAAATTTCGGAGAACAAGTTTTGACCACTATTACCGATATTGGCACACTGATTAATCATAATCCTGAAATACACGGCGGTTGTCCGATTGTTGCTAGTACAGGGGTGACAGTAAGGCGCATAGCCATCTGGTACAAACAAGGTTATAGCGCCGAAGAGATTGCAGATCAAATTAGTCATTTGACCTTAGCGCAGGTTTATGCGGCTTTAGCTTATTATCATGCTAACCGCGACCAAATTGACGCTGACATTGCAGCAGAAGAGGCAGAGGGAGACAGATTAGAAAAACTGCATAAAATTCAAAAACTTTCATAATACCAATTTAATATGAAGCTGCATAGAATAAAGCTTCCAGGATAAAGTTGTAAGAAGAGACAGAAATTACCTGCTCAAATGTAAGTTGGTC
>NZ_JBALDP010000110.1:0-39235 GCF_036917355.1 Nostoc sp. | reverse complement strand
TAGTCATGGCTCAAATCAACACCCTTGTGTTGAGTTTAACCATTGAGTTTAACCCTCTTGACAAGATTCTATTTTTCTTAACTTGACACCAATGGCATCTTGCCCGCCCTAGTTATGCGAACTCTAAATTTAGTTCTTCAATAAGACAAAAGCTGTTCATGAGCGATCGCCCACTATGGCTGAAACAAACCATTCTGTTTTCTCAGGAGAAGGTGGCATTAAATTTCCGTTCGAGTTATCTGATTGGCTGCGATCGGGTTTCATTAAATTTCCGTTCGAGTTATCTGATTCGGTCTGATAAGGTTTCATACCCCATCCCATAGCCAAACATTTTTGCCGAAGTTTGCGATAAGCAAGAGATAAGTTATCGCAAGGAACGTGAACTTCGTCTGACAACTTATCAGGGACTGCCATCGGATATTCAGACTCAACCACTCCCTTATCTTCCATTACAACTTTGTAAGCTGCTCGTTGAAAGATGCCATCAGCCCAAGGGAAAGTTAGAAAACTGCGGAACTGAATTCGCTTGGTTATAGTGGTGCGATCGTCAACAGGAACATGGACAGTAAAATTAACCAGCTTGCCACGACCGAAGTCAACCACTAAGCGAGTGATATTGGGCATATAAAAGCCTAGAGTCACCTTCACATTGGCTTTCAATGGGCGAAACACAAAGGCGAAAAGGTCTTTTGCTTTGGTGTAATCTCTGACATTAACTTTGGCGTGACCCTCCCAGTCCCCTACATTCAGCTCGTAATCTTCCATTTTTTGCTCTAATGCAAACCCATTGCCGAAGGACTTGGAATGAATAATAGATACGTGAGACATATCCATATCATTCTCTAGCGTGCGGGTGTAGTGAGCATTCAGTTCGTATTCAAAGAAAATTTTCTGTAGACTTGGGTCTTCAAATTCTGGCAAGGGTGGGATTGGCGGACGTTCTTCTTCTGGTAAGTCTCCATAAAATAGCCAGATAAAACCGTATTTTTCCTGGATTGGATAGCTATCTACACGAGCATTCTTGGGAATAGGAATTCCGGGTTGATTAGCAGGAATATTAATACATTTCCCATCTGCTTGAAACTTCCAGGCATGATAGGGGCAATGTATACAATCATCTTTTACCCAACCGAGAGATAAGGCAGCACCACGATGGGGACACCGATCTTGGAGAGCTATCAGTTGTCCTTTAGCGTTACGGTAAAAGACTAATTTCTGATTTAATATCCGCACTTGCTTGGGCTTTGTAGTAACGGCGGCGCTGAACTCACAAGCGTACCAGAAGTTTTTTAACATACTTCCTTCCTGTTATTGCTATTAAGAATCATGGATTTTCTTAAGTTACGCTTTGAGCAATAACTTCTTCAACTTTTGTATGGACTTCAATACTTTCAAGTCTCATTTGAGCAACTTGGAAATGTTCCCGGTTCAGTTGAGCAACATTGATGTTTTTTGCTCCTATCTCTACGGTGCTTATTGATAGAGAGGATGTTTGAGCAACAAAATTAGATGATATTTCGGCAACAAAACTAGATTGCACCTCTCCTGTATCTAGATTAAACAACTCTTGCAGAACTTGGAGGACAAGGCGTTGAGCTTCTACATCTCGCTGCGTCCGCAGTTGCACCATCGGTTCGTGGAGAATTTTGTTGATAATCCTTTGAGTTAAGGCTTCGACGGCTTCTTGATGTTTTTTAGCAAAATCAGACCCCATACGGGACAAAGCTTTTTCTAACTCTTGTTCGCGAATTTTCTCCAGTTTGTCCCGTAAACAGCTAATAATGGAAACGGTTTCTCGCGATCGCAACCAAGTTTGAAATGCGTCTAAATCCTCTTGGATTAATGCTTGCGCTTCTATTGCCATTAGCCGACGACTTTCTTGATTCTGGGCAACGACGCTTTTTAAATCATCAACATTAAATACTCGCACGTGAGGTAACTCATTAACGTCCGCATCAACGTTACGAGGCACTGAAATATCGACCAGCATCAAAGGCTGTTCGGGTTGCAATGCAGCTTTGAGTTTGGCTTTATCGAGTAAGGGTTCAACTGAAGCAGTGCTGGTAAAGACCAAATCTGAAGCTGCCACTAAGGACATCAATTCAGCGAGGGGATAATATTGCACTCCAGCATCACTAAATTGATTCGCCAATTCCTCAGCTCGTTCGACGGAACGATTGACAATTGAAATTTGAGTTGCGCCTTTAGAGATTAGATGTTGCACCAGTCGCCGAGCCATGTTGCCAGCGCCGACAATTGTCACTCGGCAAGCCGATAACTTCTCTACTTTGATTTGGGCTAATTCTACTGCCGCAGAGCTAACCGAAACCGCACCCGTACCGATTGATGTCTGTGTTCTCACCCGCTTTGCAGTGGTAACGGCTTGCTTGAACAGCTGATTGAGGATGCGATCGCCCTGATTGTATTGCTGAACCAGTTGGAAGGCGTGTTTGACTTGAGCCAGAATTTGCCCTTCTCCCAACACCAAGCTATCCAAACCGGAAGCAACTTGCATCAAATGCTTAACAGCGTCTTGCTGTAGCAGGGTAAACAAGTATTGCTGCAAGTCTGCAAAAGGCAGTTTACTGTACTCGCAAAGAAACTCTGTCACCTCTTGAGCTGCCCGATCTATCTGGTTTACAACTACGTAAATTTCTAAACGATTACAAGTGCTAAGAATGGCAGCTTCTTCAATGTGAGAGTATTTACACAGCTGGGCGATCGCGTTTTCAATTCGTTCTTCTGGAATACTCAGTTTTTCCCGAATTTCAACCGGAGCTGTTTTGTGACTAAGACCTACAAGTGCGATATTCATGTTTCCTCCTCTGAAGTTTGTCTTCTTCTAGAGCCTCGGTCAAGTAATATGGATGGTTCTAAACAAGATGATTGAGAAGTGACTTATACTGCGATCGCAGACTTAGTAGCAACATTCTCAACGAGTTGGTTTTCCTGTGGTGCGATCGCTGGATGGGCAATCTGTTCGTACTCAAAAAAGCCAGAGTTAAATATTCCTTTGGGATCGTACTTACTTTTGATTTGATTAACTTTTGGCCAGTAATCGCCAAATTGGCTTTGCCACTGTTGAATAGTAAAATCTATCCAGCAAGTTAGATATCTTTTTCCGCCCATCTCTAAACTCAGGTTACTGAGCTTTTTCAATTCAGCTAAGATGGGTTGAACTTGCGATTTCGGAATGCTGGGATAAATTCCAAACCCAAAAATCAGTTCTTCCTCTTGCGGTAAACGAAACATGGGCATCGTGTTATTCCGGTTTACCAAGCAAAAGCAGCCCATTTGCGCTTTACTAATATCGAGAAAAGAAGGCAACTGTTTGAGAGCCGTTTCAATGTAATTTTTAGCAGATGAGGCTGGAAGAAAAACATCCATCCAAGGGTGAGCGATATCCTTACTATCTACTTGGATCATCGGTTCGATGAATTGTGAAAATCCCAAGTCTTCAGTATGGATATGACGGTAAAAATTTAAGCCAGCAAGGATTTCTTTGTCATCAATAGCGTCAAGAGAATTTGCTTCAACAGTAATCCGCAACGTGTAAAACCATTGAATCAAAGGTTGCATTATTCCTGTTGCTCTGGATACTCCTTGCAAACAGGGAACTGGGAAAGATACGAGATGATCGACCCTTTGTTCGGTTACTAAAACCCGTTTGTCATCCAAAAGAGCATCTAGGTTGTCATAGAACAACAAATACGTGCGGGTTTGGGAAGGGTAAACTTTGAGTTTGTGCTGAACTTGGGTAATAATTCCAAACTGACCATAACCGCAAAGTACGTGATTAAAAAGTTCGCTGTTTTCTTCAGGCGAACACCAGAGAATATCACCTTCTGCGGTTACGACTTCTACACCAAGACAATTATCAGCTTGATTTCCGTAACGAAAAGAGGCTGCACCTATACCACCCGCAGAATGAGTTCCTCCTACAGAAACACCAAAATAATTGGTTAGTACGGGAGGAACTAAACCATCAGGAATACAAGCATCAATTACTTGATTCCAAGAAGTCCCCGCATCAGCTTTAAACCAGAGTTGGTCTTTTTGGATATCTCGAATTTTATCGAGATTCCTCATATTTAAAACGATTCCATCTTCGTTTAAAGATTGACCGCCTAACGAATGTCCCGCAGCGCGTGAAGAAACTACTAATCCTTTTTGAGCGGCATATTTGACAGTTTGGGCAATATCGTTAGCGTTTTGAGGAGTAACAACAACTTGGGGAGACTTTTGGAATATACCACCAAAATCTTCGGAAACTTCTGTCAAAATTTCTGAAGCGCTGCTGACTTCACCTGCAATCAAATGCTTGAGGTCTTGAACAATACCATTCATAAAAGTTACGATCCTTTAGAAAGAGATGTTTTTAAAAGATTCATCCCAATCTGCAAGATTTTAGGAGTCAAGCGAATCAGATCGAGAATATGAGAGAACAAGCTCGGTGTTTTTTGTGGCTTTACTTCTACCCCTTTGGCAGGTCTTTCATACTTGAACATACAAACGCAGTCACCATCTGCCTGCTTGCTAATAATTGCGGCTTTCATCCCAGGAAATGCTCTCCTAGTTGCTTCTTGTTCCATCTCGCAAATAACTCGGCAAGGGCTTTCAAGTCCATATTCTTTGGCAATTGAAAGAACCGGGCAAACTCGTTGAATTTCTAGTGCAGCATCTTTTCCTTCTTGGGAAATATCTACGACTTGCATTTTGAAGCCCATGATCCGAAAGATCGGAATTGCATCAGTAAAGCCTTTGGCTATGGTGGTATTGTCAATGAAAGCACCCATGAACGCTTTTTGATGACCAGGGTAGGCTAACATCATTTGTTCAAATGCTGCATCTTCTCCAATTTCATCTGACAGCTTTTTGTAGGCTGCAAATCGATTCCTAAACATACTTACTGCTTTGGAGGAATCCATTTGCATCACATCGTTCATGGTAATGTCGCCAATACCTATAACGTTATCCATTGCCAGTTCTCCGTGTTTATTACTCATTTAAATTACCTAAAAAAACGAGCTAATCAATGGCTGATTACTGCTAACTTTTAGATAGCGATCGCCAGAAACTTTTTTGCTCCTATAATCCTACGATTGACTTCAGGGATAGCATGTCCTTGGTGATTCAGGACTAGTATGAATTGAACTCCAGAAGTATAGTAAAATGATCGTCAACGTTAGGTATCTGCTAGCAAACATACACAGGAATACAATGTCAACTTCTTGCAGCTGCTTGATGGAGAGATGACTCAACCATTGAACTTGGAAAAACTTGCTAATTTCAGTTTTGAAGTTGGCGAATTCAGTTGAGTTAGACCAGCGAAATAATTTGTTAATTTTTAGCAAAATACTTGTCGGCAATTTTTCCATAAACACCTTGTTACTTCCTATTTAGAGGCTATCTCTAAAGAAATGTAAAGAGTAAAAAATGGGCGCTTGTTATACCATTTCACTCAATTCTTGATACAAATTACTTTTCTTACTTTCCCTGGCTCAAAAGGCTGCCATCTGTATCAATCTTCAGGTGAAACGGTATTAGCCCTCTTTTATCACTTTGGGAGAACCCAATTACTGAAAGCGTTTCAGAGCTTTAATCTCCAGGTTTTGGTTACAAATTTTAGTTCCTGTTAGAAAATAAACACTCAAAGCTTGACTCAATCAAAGTTTCGGAATCTTGCTTCGATTATTGTTTTCTGAGAGTAACAAAACAGGGTTAGGATTTGGGTAGCCAAGATTTTTGATCGGCTGCTGTTTTCAAATCTGCTCTTGAGCGTCTTTACACCCATTCCTGGGGATTTCTCAGTACCTCTAGAAGCTTTGCTTCTTGGCTATCAGCCGTGGGTTGGTCATTATAGTTCCAAAAAGCTTCTCCAGGCATACAATTAAGAACACTTTGTGTACTCACGATGCCGCTTTCCAATCCGAATCGAACACCTCTGTCATGCAGTAGAATAAATTCGGCATAACGTCCGCGTCTGATGCGCTGCCAATATTTATCCTGTTCTGTAAACTCCATATCCTTACGTTGTTTGACAATCGGAAAATAAGCAGGGATGAAAGCTTCAGAACAAGTTTTTACGAAGGAAAGTAGAGTTTCGACATCGGAATGTTGTAAATTGTCAAAGAAAATTCCACCTACACCTCTACACTCACTGCGATGAGGAAGATAAAAGTATTCATCACACCACTTTTTCAAGCGTGGATAGAGTTCTGGATCGTGGCGATCGCAAGCTGCTTTATGTACTTGATGAAAATGAACTGCGTCTTCTTCAAATAAGTAAATTGGTGTTAAATCACCTCCACCGCCAAACCACCAAGAACCAGGTTCAGTGCCATCACCCAATTGGAAGTAGCGATAGTTAACGTGTGCTGTCGGTATCATGGGATTAGATCCATTAATGACAACACTGGTACTCGTAGCGAAGAAAGAAGTACCTTTTTGATCTGGCGTTATAGTTGTTGGGTCAGCCATCACAACATCCGATCCTCGGAAGGTGACACCAGGAGGTAACTCACCTTGCATTGATACGTAGTTGATACCTACTTTTTCAAATACATTCCCGCTCCGCAGCGACTTGTCGATATATATAGCACCATTACTGTTTTCACCTTGTACCCATTGGCCTCTTTCATCTCTTGTCCAGCGTTGTTCGTCAAGTTTACTTCCATCTATTTCCTCAATAGTTTGGCAAACATTATCGAACATATCTAGCAAAAAACTTTCAACTCTATTACTAATTGGTGGTTGCTTGACTGCTGGATTTTCAAGAATTTGAACCATGACAACTGACCTCGTAGTGACTAAATAGTTATTTGCAAAAAAGGAATTTTGGAATCTAGAAAAATTGGACGTTGATTCTCAACCTTTCATCTTGAAGTTGCATTGATTAAGTATGTTTGCTCTGTAGCAAAATTCTGGGAAGGAAAGAGCTAGCATTTCGCGTTAATTACTTTTGGTTTTCGCGTTACCTAAGTCCTTTCGCTATCTATCTTTTTACTTTAGTCAGGTTTTTACTAGTGAAGATATAGAATTTTAGGAAAATTATAAAGAAAATATTAAAAACGTAACTGCCTAGTTAAGAGAAGAAAAATAGGATAACTTCAATAACTATAACCAGTCACACTTCAAATCAGTATTTGATATTATTTTGACTTAACTAAAAAATAAGTTATTATTATCTAATATTTAACTTAAGCATAATCCATATCTCAGTCTTTAGATAGAAGACAGACTATTGCTGTAAATTATTGGTATTTGTACTATTTTTTTAGCTTTTTCAAAATCCGATACTTCCAGAAAATAAAATATACAATTACTTGAAATGATAATCATTTTTAAAAGCGAAAAATATGCAAGATAAATATCTGCACTCAAGAGCAACTTAGGAGCAGCCGCACCGCCTACTACGAATGAAATAAACACTTTCTTTCCCTACTCTCCGTATTTCTTGAAAGTGCAGTAAGACATGGCTTTTTTAGTTAAATGTATCCATAAAGTAAGTTTGACTGACTAACTTAACAACTGGATGCTTATCATTCCCAGTCATAGTTTTAGCAAAATATAATGCTGTTTAAACCCCATCAAAAATATTTTTATTCCAATGATTCTCTAAAATTCAGTTTCGGGTATTTTTTTGAGGTTTAATCTTGGCAATCGGCTTGAGGCAATACCCTAAATTATTTAACTTGACACGAATTGTTTCCGAAGTTGGTAATTCTTCATCATTATAACCAAATTTATCAATTAATTGCTGTCTCACTTCAGCAACAGAAAGAGGTGTATACAGTCTTTGGCTTTTACAACTTGGGTCTAGTTGGCTTTGTAAATCGACAATTTTTTTTATATCTTCTAAAAGATTTGGTAGTTTTGCTTCTGCTTTATAACGCCCTCTACTTCGATAATTATCCACACAAGTGATATTAGTCGTTAGTTCTTTAATTCCTTTACTAATAGTTACACGATTCCATCCTAACTCTCGCTCCGCTAGAGACTGTCCTCCGTGTCCTAATGCCACAACTGTTTGTGCTATAAATTTCCGCTTTTTGGCACCTTTTAATTGCTGTGCAGTTTCCTTCAACAACTTTTTCAGTGAATCCGTTAATTGTATTGACACCTCTATCTACCCAAAAATCCAATCATCATTAAATTTACTACAAAAGGGGAGAGAGAGGCTAGGAACGGCAATCTCTCCTGTCCTTATATTATAATGATTATCATTATTGTTTTGTATATTTTATTTTCTGGAATTTTCTTAAAATGCGTGCAGTGTTGTCACTACTAAATAACTTTTTTCTTAACTTCACTAGTCTTTACTGGTGAAAATTTTTAGAAAACTTACCCTAGATCACAAAGGACTTTTGAACTTTCGTTTTTTTTAACCTGGATGTATAAGGAGGAGCAAGAGTCATATACGGTGATTAAAGGTAGTATGCCGAAAGCGCTTAAGTTTCGGTTTAAAGCGCTCTGTGCACAATATGGATTAAAGATGAGTGAAGTCTTGGAAGTATTAATCAGCGAATGGGTAAAGGCTGATGGCCCAACTTCTTCTTTCATGACTAACACCTTAGATGAAGACCGAGACGATATCACGCATATCAAGGCATACATTCCCTCCTCCCTGAAGATACAATTTAAAGTTCTTTGTGCTCAAAGAGAGGTTATGCAACGCTTTATCCTCCACAACCTTATTCGTGAATGGGTAGAAACAACCCATGAAAATGAAAGAAACTTGCCATGAATCTATTATTCCGTTCAACTAACATCGACAAACCTAACAAAAGTAACCAATTAAGTCTAAAGAGTAGTAATCCCTTTATTCAACTGATATTTAACAGGGACACTATATCTGAGACTCGTAAGCTTCTAGATAGAGCTATAGTATCTGCTGCCAAAGATACATTACCCAACTGCAAGCCACCTGCCTTAACTCCCTCCCATTGGATCTGGCAACTTGCCGCTTCCTACCATTTAACTCACCATACTGCGCTATTAATGGAAGAAGCAGCTGGGCGCTTTGCTGGATTGGGACGCTGGAGTTTAGCACAGTGGGCAGCACAGAAAGCTCGTGAAGAACAAGGTCACGATCGCCTCGCCTTGCTTGATATTCAGTCGATGGGATATGAGGCGGAAGCTGTAGTCAAAGCACTCCTTCCTCCGACTGCTATAGCTTTGCTGAATTTCTTCACTCAGAGCGTACAAGCAGCAGATCCAATTGGTTGCGTTGGGTATTGCTATACAATGGAACGTCTAGCAATGAATATCAAAGCAGAGCATATCCAACAGGTGGAAGCGATACTACCACCTAATACCTATGCTACTCGCTGCCTGCGAATGCACAGTTGTTTAGGTAGTGACGTAGAACATGTGGAAGAGACAGTTAAAATAGCGGCAGCACTAACTTCAGAGGAGCGCACTAACATAACTGTCGCCTGCTATGAAACTGCACTGTTGTACTTCAGCTCGCTTAAGGAGAAGTATATATCAGAAGTGGAATTACAGCAGGTATTGAACCAGTTGAGGTTAGATCCTTGTAGTCAGAATAATTCTATTCCTCAATACATTTGCTAGTGCAGAGAGCGCTGAACAATGATTAATGTGTTGGCGTTGCAGAGAAAGCGGAATGATTTAGCAAATTATAAAATCTCTCCGTCTGCTTCCCCTGTACAAGAACTGCCTAAGAACAGCTTGCTACAATTCATCCACTTGTTGTGGAACGCCAATTTGTTTAACCAATTCTTAATCACATACTTGAAACAACCTGAGGAAAATACAATGAACGTCGCAATCAAAAGCATTGGGCAGCAACTTTTTGGCTGGAAATCTTTTAGATACTTCTTGAAGCACAACTTCGAGACTTGGTTTCAAGTTCCAAATGACGACGAAATTGAACTGGAAGACTTTTTGAAAGATCAATTCGACCAAGGACTATTTTTTAATATTCCTTCCTCTTTCTAAGCTCTCGTGAGAGGTTAAGATAAAGCGTATTTTGTCAATCAGTCAAAATACTCTCTAGGACTCAGTAGAGCGAAAATAGCGATCGCTTGGGCGCGGGCACTCCGCGCCATCACTCAATTATTAAAGCAAATAATACATAAGTTTTTCATCTTATTTAGGTGATTATCTGAAATTAGATAATCACCTAAATAATTACTAGATGTTAACGCAATATTTACAGCTTTTTAACCTCTCTTTATACAACCATAGCTATATTGCGATTGGTAAGTTTTACTGAATTTCTGTAACTTTAGCAGAAACAATTGTAGTTTGTTTAAACAAATAAATAGTAACAAATGAAGAAGTCTGATTTTCTCAGGGCTATTCTAACTATTGCTGTACCAACAGCAATATCTTTCACTCTGCTTAATTATCTACAAAAGCCACTAACAGCCCAAACCTCAAGCGTTCATCTAAGAATGGGCAATCCTAGTAATGCTGGCAGTAGTTACAGTAATCTTTTGTTGAGCAAATCTCAATACGCAGTTTCTTACAATTGCTATAGAGGGACATCAAATTGGGTAAGTTGGCAGCTAAACACATCATGGCTAGGAAGCGCACCTCGCCAAGATGATTTTCGTGCAGATACTACATTACCTTCAAGCTGCTACCGAGTCAGTTCTTCCGATTACACTGGTAGCGGTTTTGATAGGGGACACATGACTGCTTCAGCAGATAGGACAAATACAGTTACCAATAACTCTGCTACTTTTTTAATGACGAATATAATTCCTCAGTCACCTGATAATAATCAGGGTCCTTGGGCTGCACTAGAAAACTATTCTAGAGACTTAGTAAACCAGGGCAAAGAACTCTATATTATTTCGGGTTCCTATGGCATCGGTGGAACTGGGTCGAATGGAACAAAAAACACAATTGCTAATGGTAACGTTACAGTTCCGACCAGAACTTGGAAAGTTATTGTAGTATTAGATTCATCAAATTCGACTGCTAGCAATGTCACTACTAACACAAGAGTAATTGCTGTCAATATGCCAAATACACAAGGTATCAGAAATGTGGATTGGAGAAACTACAGAGTTAGTGTTGATTCTATCGAAACGAACACTGGTTACAATTTGCTCTCTAATGTCTCTACATCTGTTCAAAGTACAATTGAAGCTAGAGTTGACAATTTGTAAGAATAGTTAGCTTACTTAAAACTTAAAGCCTGTCTGTATTGATAGACAGGCTGACGATTTACGGGTTAGGTTTCTACAACTTTTGTCGAAATTCCGGCTAAATCTCCAGATGGAGTTTTACCAACAATATAGACATCAATATTTATCGTACCTATGCGATAAATATTGATATCAGTGAAGGTGTCTTGTAGCATTTTGACAAGTGATTTAAACTTTGGCACATTTTGTTTTTGTATTTCATCGTGCCATTCTTTTTCTTGGGTGCAGTTCCGAAAAAAATAATCTAGTTCTATTTCTTCAACTGATGTTTCTTGAGGATGTCCTGTTAACTGGAGAAGTTTTTGAGCGGTCATTGGTTCTTGCGCTTGATTAGACCACAAAAAAGCTTCAAAAGGATACTCTGATTCACTTATCATTAACAAACCATCGGAGGCTTGTTTAAGTTTTTCCGTAATCTCGTTAGTCATAAAATTTATTTATGGTTATGAGCATTGATTTTTGAGTTAGCCAATCAGAGAATTAAGATTAATTTGGGTAGGTCAACCTTAATGAAGATTTCCAGAATTATATCCTCTGTCTTTCAATCCCTATTTGCAATTAGATAACTGGTTAGAGTAGCAAAATCAAAGCATACCTTGATTTAGTAATGAGTGCGATCGCTAGATATGATTTTCAAAATGCTTTAATGCGACTACTTTGTTTTACAAACAGCTTTACGGCTAAAAAAAGTCGAGTTTTCACTTCTGTTTTGTATTACTAATCACATATTTTTGAGCAAATCTTATGTATGCAGGGGGATTGTTTCGCTTACCAGCAGAAAAACCCGTTTTTTGAAATACCTTGGTAAATCAGATTTATTTGCTACTTTTGATGATACATTCCTCACTTAGTCAAAAAAGATTTAATCCAGATGATAAATATTATTCTATATACCCTATAATTTTCATAATCACGGTATCCATGTAGAAATACCGTAGATTTAGGGGTGATTCTAATGAGCAAGTCGCAACAACCGACACAATTAAGTAAATTCCTGAGTGAGGAGATGCAGACTTATGCAATGAAAGCCTTGCGGACTATGCAACTATCGTATCAACACGCAATTAGAAGTTGGTTGGATGGACGCAGTATTCAAAGCTTTGTGAGTCTGTTTTTAATAAGTATTTTTTTGAGTATAGCAGTTGCCTCCTGTTCAGGAAGCAGTTCAGCTAGCAAAAATGATGTTAAGTTAAAACTCGTTTCATTCTCTGTCACCAAAGCCGCTCATGACCAGATAATTCCCAAATTTATCGAAAAATGGAAGCAAGAACACAACCAAAATGTCACATTTGAGCAAAGTTATGGTGGTTCTGGCGCTCAAGCGGCTGCTGTAATTGACGGTTCGCAAGATGCAGATATAGTACATTTGGCACTTCCCCTGGATGTCAGCAAAATTCAGCAAGCAGGTTTGATTAAATCAGGTTGGGAAACCAAAGCACCGAGAAGTGGTATTGTTAGTAGATCGGTTGCTGCGATCGTTACTCGCCAAGGCAACCCGAAAGGCATTCAGACTTGGGCAGACTTGGCAAAAGATGGCGTGAAAGTGATTGCCGCTAACCCAAAAACTTCTGGTATTGCTATCTGGGAATTCTTAGCTTTCTGGGGTTCGGTAACTCTAACAGGTGGAGATGAAGCGACAGCGTTAGATTATGTCACCAAAGTTTATAAAAATACCCCGACTCTAACGAAAGATGCCCGTGAGGCCAGCGATTTATTCTTCCAAAAAGGTGAGGGAGATGTCTTAATCAACTACGAAAATGAGGTGATTTTGGCAGGTAAAAATGGGACGAAGTTGCCTTATGTTGTACCCCAAGTCAATATTTCCATTGACAATCCTGTGGCGATAGTTGATAAAAATGTTGATAAACACGCTACAAGAGAAGTTGCACAAGCATTTGTTGATTTTCTTTACTCCACAGAAGCTCAACGGGAATTTGCCAAATTACAATATCGTCCTGTTAACCCTAGCGTTACCCAAGAAGTAGCATCACAATATCCGCCAATTAAAACTTTATTCACATCTCAAGATTTAGGTGGTTGGGATATTATTCAGAGCAAGTTTTTTGGAAATGGGGCAATATTTGACAAAATTCAAGCTGCGAACAAAGCATGATATCTCTTTTATCGTGCTGCATTCTCTACATTTTGTAGCTAGCCAAGCATAAGTAATTCTCAGTCACTTTATCTCAGTGGATAATTTATGAGCTTTTGTAGCCGATTTAAAAATAGCTTTTTCTTAACATCTTTAATGCTTATTGCCAGTAATATCACTGCTTGTAATAGCGGAGAAGAATTGAAAAGTCAAGTCAGTATTGATGGTGCTGCTGTAGGTTTTCCTGTTTCTTTAGCAGTTGCAGAAGAATACGAGAAGGTGAAATCTGAAGCTAAAGTTAGTGTTGCCTCAAGTGGAACTGGTGGTGGTTTTAGCAAATTTTGTAATGGCGATATTGATATAGCTGGTGCTTCTCGTACCATTAGAGATGAAGAAATAAAAAAATGTAAAAGTAAGAATATTGAATTTGTCGAGTTGCCTATAGCTTTAGATGGTATAGCCGTAATTGCTAATCGCAAAAACAACTTCGCCAAATGTCTAACTATTAAGGAACTGGGCAAAATTTGGGGCGCAAAATCAGACGGTAAAATCTTGACTTGGAATCAAGTTAATCCGAAATTCCCTAACGAAAAGCTAAAGCTGTATGCTCCAGCTTCTGATACTGGAACCTTTGATTATATGACTCAAGCTGTGACTGGCAAAGCCAAGAATGGCCGTACAGATTACACCCCTAGTCACAATCAAAATCTCCTAGTACAAGGCGTATCAGGTGATGTATCAGCCTTGGGTTATGTCGGGATATCTTACTACATTCAAAACCAAGAAAAACTCAATCTAGTTGCTGTAGAAAGTCCTACAGGAAAGTGTGAAAAGCCAGTTCCTGTAGATAATGTCATCAAAAATATCTACACACCTTTGTCTCGTCCTCTGTTCCTCTATGTCAGTAAAAAATCCTTAGATACCAAGCCAGCAGTCAAAGAATTTGTAGATTTTTATCTAGAAAATTCTTGGAAGTGGGTAGATAGTGTTGGTTATGTGGCATTACCAGATGAGGCTTATGTCAAGGTAAAACAAAAATTTGCTACTGGTGAAACGGGGACAAAATTCAAAAAAGCAAAACCAGGTGAACCAATCACAAACTTTATTTAACTAAAGTTCTGGTTATTGTAGTCTGAATGTAGTTAAAAAATTAACTGTTTATGCAAAATCTCAATTCTCAAGACGATCCTTATCTACTATCCAGACAGTCACTGGATAAAAATCCATCTGAAGATATTTCTGAAAAAATTGTTGCAGTAATTTTATTTGCTTGTGCTTTAGTTTCTGTTTTGACGACTTTTGGGATTGTCGTAATTATCTTTCAAGAGACATTTGGTTTTTTCCAAGAGGTTTCCTTTGCTCAATTCTTTCTTGATACTAAATGGACTCCTTTATTTGCAGAAAAACATTTTGGCGTTTGGCCCTTAATTAATGGCACTTTCTTAACAACAGGTATTGCAATGGCAGTTGCTATTCCTTTGGGGTTATCCTCTGCTATTTATTTAAGTGAGTATGCTCAACCCAAAGTAGCAGCAGTTTTACGTCCAGCAGTGGAACTTTTAGCGGGAATACCAACAGTAGTATATGGTTACTTTGCGCTATTGTTTGTCACACCATTGCTACGGAATATTATCCCTCTGGAAATATTCAACGCCTTAAGTGCAGGATTAATGATGGGGGTAATGATTACTCCTACTGTTGGTTCTATCAGCTTAGATGCTATTAAAGCAGTTCCCCGCTCTTTACGAGAAGGCTCTTATGCTTTAGGTATCACGAAATTGGAAACCATTTTTAAAGTAGTTCTACCAGCCGCGCTTTCTGGAATCATTGCCTCAATTATATTGGGTATTTCTCGCGCTGTGGGTGAAACAATGACTGTTCTCATCGCCGCCGGACTACAGCCAAAGCTGACTGTTAATTTTGCCGAATCTATAGAAACAATGACAGCTTACATGGCACAAATTTCTGGAGGAGATAGTCCGCGTGGTAGTCTAAATTTCAAGACCTTATATGCTGTAGGTGCTGTTCTGTTTATAATCACCTTAGTTTTGAATATTGTTAGTTACTGGATTGCAAATCGCTTTAAAGAAAAATACGATTAATTAAGTATGGCTACAAGTTATCAACAAGATGATTCTCTAAATTCGGCGGTAGAATTTACCGATAATGTTGACAGTAGGGAGACATTAGGGAAAGTATTTGAAGTAATTTTTTTGTTAGGATTGCTAATTGGTTTATTTATCCTAACATTGCTACTTTTTGATATTTTGAAAGACGGACTAGGTAGATTTTTATCGCCCGGCTTTCTGACCGAAACTCCTTCTCGTTTTGCTGACCAAGGTGGTATTCGTCCTGCAATTATCAGCAGCGTTCTTTTAGGAACTGTTGTGATTTTGGTTACTGTTCCTATTGGTGTCGGAGCAGCTTTATATCTAGAAGAGTATGCACCTAAAGCTTGGTGGACAGCGATTATTGAGATTAATATCAGTAATCTTGCAGGTGTACCTTCTATTGTTTATGGATTGCTGGGTTTAGGAGTTTTCAATTATCTCCTTGGGTTTGGCCCCGCTTTGATTTCTGGTGCATTGACTTTATCTTTGTTGTCTTTACCAGTAATTATTGTCACCTCCAGAGAAGCAATTCGCGCCGTCCCGGATTCTCTGAGAAATGCTTCTTACGGATTAGGTGTCACCAAATGGCGAACTATCAGTAGTCATGTCATACCTTATGCTATTCCTGGTATTTTGACAGGAGTGATTATTTCTGTATCCCGTGCAATCGGTGATGCAGCATCTCTAATTGTTGTCGGTGCTGTGGGTTTTCTCACTTTTGACCCTGGTTTGTTCCAGAGATTTATGGCATTACCCATTCAAATTTACAGTTACATCACTCGTCCTGAACCGGGTTTTGCTGATGCCGCAGCCGCGACAATTATTGCGTTGTTACTCTTGATTTTAGCTTTAAATGGTGTAGCAATTTATATCCGACAACGCTTTTCAATACGTTAGATAATTAAATATCTAATTAGATACTTTCACAGAATATTAGGAGATACGCTTTCATGACTTATAGCAATAGTAGAAGTAAATCAGATAGCGCCACAATCGAACAAGGTAATAGCGTTTTCAATGTTGAAGGTGTGAAGGTCTTCTATGGAGGATTTCTAGCACTTTTAGATGTTTATTTAAAGATTCCTGACAAACAAATTATTGCTTTTATTGGGCCTTCAGGATGTGGGAAAAGTACCTTACTGCGTTGCTTTAATCGGATGAATGATTTAATCCCTGGTGCTAAGGTTGAGGGTAGGCTGAATTATCGCGATCGCAATATTTACGATCCTAAGATAAATTCTGTAAAATTACGCCGCCAAGTCGGAATGGTTTTTCAAAGGCCGAATCCTTTCCCCAAGTCAATCTACGAAAATATTTCCTTTGGCCCGCGTGCTAATGGTTATAAAGGTAACATCGACGAATTGGTGGAAGATTCCCTCAGACGCGCTGCTATCTGGGATGAAGTGAAAGATAAACTCAAAGAGAAAGGAACTGCATTATCTGGCGGACAACAACAACGGCTTTGCATTGCCCGTGCGATCGCCATGAAGCCAGATGTATTATTAATGGATGAACCATGTTCTGCTCTCGACCCAATTTCTAGCCGCCAAGTAGAAGAACTCTGCTTAGAACTCAAGGAACAATACACCATCATTATGGTGACACACAATATGCAGCAAGCTTCTAGAGTCGCAGATTTCACGGCTTTCTTCAATACAGAAATTGACGAGCATGGCAAACGTCGCGGAAAATTAGTTGAGTTTAATCCGACAGCGCAAATGTTTAGTTCTCCTCAAACCAAAGAAGCTGAGGATTATATCAGTGGACGCTTCGGTTAAAGAGATTGTTCTAAGTATTTAGAATAATAGACAACCTTGTACAATAAGGTAAAACTTTGTACAGGGTTTTGTTTTGTGATACCAGACTCACTAAAATAGCGATTAGTACATTTATACTCAAGTGACAAACAGGTACGAGATTACTGAATACAAAGGATATTCAATACAAATCAAACAAACTCCAGAAGACAAAATGACTGGGGAGAAATATTGGACTTTTAGTTTTGGAAAAAATGGACAGCCTCTTTTACCTGTAGGTAAAACGTATGGGGGATATGAAGTAGCGTTAGCTGAAGCTAAAAAGTTAATTGACAGGCAGATTACAAATCAATAAAAAATCAAATCATGTCTAACCATATTCCTTTATTGCCAAATAAACTGTACAAAATCACTACTACGGCAGGTGAATCATTAGGAGATTGGTTTTACTTTAATGAAACTACTGAATCTCATATTTTTCATTGTGCTGCTGTTCACGGGATAGAAATGAAAATTAAAAAAGAAGCAATGTCAGGATTGGAGATTACCAACTGATTTTTGATTGGTAGGTTGGCGATCGCGCTTTTGGCTAATCGGTAGCTCAATACCTTACGGACAGCGTATTTAGGAAGATATCGTCATAAGGGAATATCGATGAATGTCAAAACTGCTACCCCAGATGATGTACCACTGATTTTTTCATTCATTCAGAAAAAAGCAGAGTTCGATCGTAATCTCGGTGAGTTTTTCGATGTGCTGCGAACTAGCGAACAGAAAATATATAAAACCCTCTTTATATCTGTTCCTTTTTCCTATGTATTGTTTGCAGAGAATTCAGAGCGTGAGGTTGGCTTTTCGAAAAATGATGAGCTGATGTTGCTTTGCATTAGCTTAATTCTGGAAAATATGCTGAGGCTTAATAGTCCGAAGTTGAAGTAATATTTAGGATTAGTACTTATACTGTATATTATGTTTAAGCTTTTGTCCTTGGCTTTAGTTACAGCTACCATTCTAGTAGCAGCAATCAATAATCCCAGTGCTACTTTAGCTCGAACTTGTGCCTCTAAATGTGGGTCGCACCCAATTCAGTTTACACCTGGGCAACACATCCGAGTTGAAGTTGTAAATAGCACACCCAACCTGATTAAAATCCAAAAACCTTCTGGGACTGATGCAATATCCTTAAGTCCAGGGCAGAAATTAAATTTAGGACAAATAGAAGGTACAGAACCAAATACATCTCTGATATTTTGGAGCGAAAAAGGTTTATCACTACAAGCAATTGTCTCTAAACTTAACTTTGGCACATTGCGACTGGAACTCCGTCCAACTTGGCGCTCTCCGGGCGATCGCTCGTTATATATTATGGATGATGGTAAGATAAACGTGTTTTAGATAGCAAATTAATGTTATTAGTTATGAGTTAAGAAACAACTTTCAATTCAACACTCATAACTGAAAACTCCTAACTCGTATTGTGCTAGACCGAGCTGTATCTGAACTATCAAAGCCTCGCAGGCGCTTACCCGATCAGCGTTGGCAAATTTATCCACAAAAACCAGAATTTGCCCAAAATCTGGCGGTTTTGACAAATATTTCACCGATTGTCAGCCAGTTGTTGATTAATCGGGGTATGGAAACACCAGAACAGGTACAAGCCTTTTTAGATCCAGAGTCTTTAGTTTTGCCTTCGCCGTTAGAAGATTTCTCAGATTTGGCAATTAGTTTGGAGTTGTTGGAAAATGCGATCGCTTCTCAAACAAAAATTGCTATTTGTGGTGACTACGATGCTGATGGGATGACTAGCACTGCTCTACTTTTGCGTAGTCTCCGCACTTTAGGCGCACAAGTAGATTATGCTATCCCCAGCCGGATGCACGAAGGTTACGGTATTAATAAACGCATAGTTGAAGAATTTCACCGCGAAGGTGTGGGATTAATTCTGACTGTAGATAATGGTATCTCTGCATTTGAACCAGTTGCGAGAGCTAGAGAACTTGGTCTTGCAGTGATTATCACCGATCATCATGATATCCCCCAGAAATTGCCGCCAGCTAACGCTATTCTCAACCCTAAACTAATAGCTGAATCCTCACCTTATCGGGGTGTTGCTGGTGTTGGTGTTGCCTACATCTTGGCAGTTTCTCTAGCACAACAGCTAGGGCAGACTAAGGGCTTGATCCAGCCAATGCTAGCACTTTTTACGCTAGGAACGATCGCAGATTTAGCTCCCTTAACTGGTGTAAATCGTCGCTGGGTAAAACGTGGTTTACAACATTTACCCAAATCCCACTTACCTGGTATACAGGCGTTGATTCAGGTAGGCGGCGTACAGGCGAGAGATGAGGGAGCAGGGGAGCAGGGGAGCAGGGGAGCAGAGGAGAAATTTTCTAATACTTCGACTTCGCTCAGTACAAGTCCAAAATCCAAAACTTGTACTGAGCGAAGTCGAAGTATCCAAAATCCAAAATCGCTCAAGCCTGAAGATATCGGGTTTCGTTTGGGGCCGCGAATTAATGCTATCGGTAGGATTGGTAATCCCCAGACTGTTATTGAATTGCTGACTACAGATGATATGGGAGTAGCGCTGGAAAGAGCAATGCAGTGCGAACAAATCAACGCTTCTCGCCAGGAGATGTGTCAGCAAATTGAACAAGAAGCGATCACTTATGTAGAAACAGAATTTGTTGCGTCTTTACAAAAAGACCGTGTATTAATTGTTGTTCAACCTAATTGGCATCACGGCGTTATTGGGATTGTCGCCTCCCGCTTGGTGGAACGCTACGGTGTTCCTGTGTTTATCGGTACTTATGAGGATGAAGAACATATACGCGGTTCTGCACGCTCAATTCCAGAGTTTCATGTATTTGAAGCTTTGGAATATTGTCACGATTTACTAGGCAAATTTGGCGGACACAAAGCAGCCGGGGGATTCTCTCTACCAGCAGAAAATTTACAGGTGTTGCGATCGCGTTTGATTGAGTTTGCTAACCAGTGTCTTGAACCCCAACATCTCAAGCCTCTGCTCAAAATTGATGCCGAAGTCAACCTCAATCATCTCAATCAGCAGCTTTATCAACAGCTTAATGCTCTACATCCTTGCGGTATGGACAACCCCGATCCAGTTTTCTGGACACCTAATGTTCAAGTGGTTGAGCAAAAAATCGTTGGCAAGGGTCACATTAAGCTGACAATTGCCCAAACTATTGATAATCAGGAGTATAAAATCAAAGCGATCGCTTGGCGTTGGGGCGACTATTTTCACCTACCATCGCGAGTGGATATCGCTTATAAACTACGAGAAAATTACTTTAACGGTAACACTAGCATTGAGCTAGAGTTGATAGGAGTCAGACTGCCAATTCAGATTCAACAATTTTTTGCTTCGCCACCTATCCAGTCAAGCACCACCTTTGAGTACAATCAGCGACAATATACTTGTGGTTTCTATAAAAATGGTATTAAAGCAGAATTAAGAATTAGAAATTCTGAAGGCAAAGTCTTAGCCATCCAGCCAGGACATACAATTGGTTTGCTGGGCACTAATCGTCAAAATGCTAAAGAAGTTGATATTTCTCAACCACAGTATGACAATATTATCCAAGCTGCCCTTCAGGCATTATCAGTACTGAGTGCTGAGTTATGAGTTATGAGTTATGAATTCTTAATTAACTTCTCACTCCTAACTCTTAACTGTTAACTCCTTAGTCAGCACTCAGCACTCTTATAGGTTGCCGTTGCGAAATGCCAGCACAAAAATTACTGCTGGGCCAGCAATCACGATGAGCGCCACGGACAACAATTGGAAAATAACTTCCCAATTGATACTGGTAAAAGCATTAAACAAGTCAGACACAGCGTCAAACATTTTTCCTTTTCTCCTCTCAATAGTCTTAAAAAATTCAATAACTTAAATTAGAAAACCCGAAATCGATCATATATGGCTATGGACTGTTAGATTTAATTTACTTAACAAAATTATAAGAAAAGATATAAAAACGTAAAATAGGGGGATTGGGATTAGGGGAGAGGTGATAGGGAATCATCTGTACCCTATTCCCTGTCTCCTATTCCCTTCTTCAATCCCTAATCCAAAATGTCAACTTGGCAATGTGTAAAGCAATGTGGAGCCTGCTGTAATCTCGATCCAGCAGAGCGTCCAGACTTGGAAGAGTATCTCTCACCACCAGAACTAGAACTCTACCTCAACATGGTAGGCGAAGGAGGATGGTGCGTTAATTTCGACCATACCACACGAGAATGTCGCATCTACCCCAATCGTCCGCGCTTCTGCCGTGTGGAATCAGAAGTGTTTCAAGATATGTATGGGGTTGAACCAGAAGAAGTCAACGATTTTGCTATTGACTGCTGTCGCCAGCAAATAGAAGGAGTTTATGGCGATCGCAGTTTAGAAATATTACGCTTCGACAAAGCTGTTGGCCTTTGACACCCAACCCTCCTTTTTTTGTGTGGGGTTGCAATTTATGACAAAAATCTGAGAAAATGATAGAAATATGAAAAGACCCTAGCAACCAAAACTACTGCTTGTGAAACTTGACTCTGTACCTTTGGAGATTTCTGGCATATCTCACACTGAGATCGAGCTAGAACTGAAAGATAGCAATGATATTAACTTAACTCCCACGATCGCTCCGTCAGTTCAGCCTGTAATTGCCGATAGTCCTCAAAAGCAGCAATCAGCACTAGTAGTTTTTGGTACGACTTTTGTAACCATTTTTCTAGCAGAAATTGGAGATAAGACTCAGCTATCGACTTTGTTAATGAGTGCACAATCTCATTCGCCGTGGGTAGTATTTATCGGCTCGGCGGCGGCCCTAATAACCACCAGCTTATTAGGTGTACTTTTAGGTAGTTGGATAGCCAGCCGACTCAGCCCAAAAACCGTAGAAAAATCAGCCGGCGTAATGTTGTTGGTAATTTCCCTAATGCTATTTTGGGATGTATTTACTAGTCATTAGTCATTAATCTCTCTCACTCCCCCATAAATAATATGGATTGGCATCTTTTAGGACTGAGCTTTATTACAGTTTTTTTATCAGAATTGGGTGACAAAAGTCAGCTAGCGGCGATCGCACTTTCAGGACGTTCTAATTCTCCACGTGCAGTTTTTTTCGGTGCAGCAGGCGCATTGCTGTTGACAAGCCTGTTGGGATCGTTAGCAGGGGGTGCAGTAGCTGAATTATTACCTACACGCGTTTTAAAAGCGATCGCGGCTGTAGGATTTGCCATTCTTGCCGCACGCCTGCTGTTATTTAACAATGAACCATCGGCAGATTCTGAACAAATACCTTAGAGAAGAATTCAGAATCCAGAATCTAGGAATCAGAATTATCCTTCGTCGGGTATTGGAACCCGGCAAAGTTTTTAACTAGTATCACTTAGTAATTCAACCCTTTAACAAGCTCAGTAACCATCGGACTCGAATTAATACTGAATTCTGACCGGAGGCGGAGCGTCTCCGGCTCCGCTCCTGAGTTCTGAATTCTTATTTACAAAAGTTCCCAAGCAGTTCCTTTGTAGCCATATTGAAAAATTTCTGGATGCAAAATTTCTGCCAAAATTTCTAGAGAATCTACTAATCGCGGTCCTGGACGATTAAAGTAAGAATTGCCATCAGTAATGTAGACTCTACCAGCTGTGGTAGCGTGTAGTTTTTCCCACTCTGGACGTTGAGTTAACAAATTGGCTTCTTGGCGAGTACGGTTTAAATCAAAGCCACAAGGCATGAAAACAATTATATCTGGATTAGTTGTTAATAGTGTTTCCCAAGGCAAGATCGGAGAAGGCTGACCTGTAGTACAAAATAGAGAGTGTCCTCCTGCTAAGTTAACTAATTCAGGAATCCAATTGGCGCCTACCATCAAAGGATCAGTCCACTCAATACAGGCAACAGTAGGCAGTTCATCTAAAGAAAGTCCTTGGATTTTTTGCTGACAAATTTTGACGCGAGCTTCTAAATTTTCTAAGACTTTTACTGAGTCTACGCCAAAAATGTTGCTGACTCGCTCAATGTCCGCCCAAACATCCGGGAGAATATTAGGTTGTAAAGAAATAATTTGAGGTTTACTGTCAATCAGGGTAGCAACTGCCTTTTCAACATCGTGTAAGCTAACAGCACAAACATCGCACTGATCTTGAGTCAGAATATGAGTAGGCTGTAACTGCTCTAAAACATCTGTTTTGATTTCATAAATACTCAGAGCAGATTGCAATAAATTGTTTACTTCGTCGTGAATTTGGCTACTGGAGGCATCACTATTTAAACGTGCTTGGGTACAAATGGGGCGATTGAGGATTTCTGGAGGGTAATCGCATTCGTGCGATCGCCCCACAATAGCATCAACCAATCCTAGTGTCGCTAAAATCTCTGTTCCACCAGGAATCAGGGAAACAATTCTTACATCGCTATTTGTCATCGCTCCACCTCCGCAAAAGCTGCCGTTACCTTAAGTTTGGCAGAATTTGAGCCATTAGGTATCTTTCTCTAGGAGAATCAAGGGTATTTTGCTAGTCAGTACTAAGCAATAAATTGTACTGGGGATTGGGTATTGGGAAGAATCTTTAGCAATCCCCAGTTTCAAATTAAAAATACTATACTACTTGTAATACTTGATAGTAGAATTACTTAATAGTGAAATTACTTCAAATGTTAATTATCCCCTGGCAAAAATTAATAGTATGAAGTAACAGAAGTAATAAGCAAAATCTAGCTTATAACTAATTAGCCAGAATTATAAAATTTGATTAGAAAAATTATACTTTCCGGTTATGAAAAACCCTATCAAGTAATTGTAGTTATACAAAGACAGTTTTACTTTTTCCGTAGAACTGCAAGTCCAAATTATTTCTTCTTGAGGGCAACTAATGCAGGTGGTGTCAGCTAAAGATATTACAGAACACAACCAGGCCCAAGAGGCTTTACGAATCAGAGAAAATAGTCGGCGAAAACAAAGCCAGACGTTGGTGCAACTGGCAAGAAGCAAGACATTTCAGCAAGGTAATCTCAATGCCGTGTTGAGGGAAATCACAGAAACTGCTGCTCAGACGCTATTAGTAGAGCGAGTGGGGGTATGGTTATATAATGAAGAACGTTCAAAAATTGAATGCATCAATTTATATAATGTCAAGACTAAGGAGCATACCTTTGGTAACTCGCTTTTAAAAACAGATTTTCCTGCTTATTTCCAGGCTTTAGAAGAGGAACGTACTATTGCCGCAGATGATGCCAGAAACGATCCCAAAACCCAAGAATTATCCGAGTCTTACTTTTCAGTTTTGGGCATCACATCTATACTAGATGCACCAATTTGGCTAGAGGGTCATTTGGTAGGTGTAGTGTGTCACGAACACATAGGCGAAGGTCGTCAATGGACTTTAGAAGAAGAGAGTTTTGCTGGCTCAATTGCAGATTTTGTGACGCTGGCTATAGAAGCGAGCGAGCGAAATGTCGTACAGGAAGCACTGCGACAGAGTGAGGCACAATTTCGGGCGATTTTTGAGCGTTCCTCTATCGGCATTGGCCTGATAGATATGAAAGGGCAGATAGTCGATACTAATCTGGCACTGTGCGAGATTTTAGGATGCAGCCGAGAAGATTTATACGGCAAGCGCTTTACTGATTACATTTCCATAGAAAGGGAGGATTTAAAACTTTACAAACGACTGATGTCAGGAATTCGCACAGAATTAAAGAGAACTTCGAGGGACGGTTTACAACCCTCCAAACATCAGAAACAGCTTGTCGAAAGACATCGTATTGAGATAGAAAGACGTTGCTATCATCAAAATGGTAACTTACTTTGGACTCATATCTCTGTTTCTGTTATACCAGGCAGCAATGGTGAACCTGAGTTTTTTTTAGCGATGATTGAGGATATTACTGAACGTAAGCAAACAGAGTTGAAACTACGCGCCTCTCAAGAAGCAGCAGAAGCTGCCAGTCGAGCAAAAACTGAATTTTTAGCAACTATGAGCCATGAGTTGCGGACACCTCTCAATGCGATTATGGGTTTGTCACAGTTACTGCAACAAGAAATAGTTGGCTTTCTGAATGAAAAGCAGAACGAATATGTAAGTTGTATATATAGTAGTGGCGAACACCTGCTGGCAGTGATAAACGATATCCTTGACTTATCTAAGGTAGAAGCAGGTAAAGAGGAGCTGTTACTATCATCTTTATCAGTGGCAGATATATGTAATTATGCCATTTGGACAGTGCGCGATCGCGCCTCAGAAAAGGGATTGCAACTCACACATGAAATTGACCTAGAAGCGGATATTTGCATTGCTGATGAGCGGCGCATCAAGCAAATGCTACTCAACCTGCTCACTAATGCGATTAAATTCACCCCAGCAGGTGAAGTATCGCTGGTAGTCAAAAAAGTGCCACAAGGGATAACGTTTACAGTTTCAGATACTGGTATTGGTATAGACTCAAGTCAGTTTCAATTTCTATTTGAACCGTTTAAACAGCTTGACAGTCGCTTAAATCGGCAGTATGAAGGCACTGGTTTGGGTTTAGCGTTGACGCGGAAATTAGCGCGTTTACATGGTGGAGATGTTACCGTTACATCAACTGTAGGAAAAGGCAGTCAGTTCACTCTGTTTCTACCAAATCCAGAGCATCCGAGAAATGAGGAAGATGAGATAGATGAGATAGATGAGACAGAAGAGGAAGCAAATTTTACCTCGTCCTCCTCTTCTTCAGTTATCCCTACTAATAAAACTATTTTGCTTGTAGAAGAAGAGGAAAACACAGCAACAGTATTGCAAGATTATCTGCACACAATTGGCTACCAAGTCAAGTGGATAGATAATGGTAACGACTTTTTAAAACAAGTACAAAACTTCCAACCAGATTTAGTTTTTTTTGATTTCCAGTTAGTAAAAAAGGATGTTCATATCTGGAATTTGCTGAAAATCCTTAGAAAAGAGCCTTATCGGCAACATTTACCGATTGTAATGACGACCTTTAGCGAACCTTTAGAGGAGGAAATTGCCATGCTCCCAGGTAGCGCTAATGACTACCTTGTTAAACCAATTCGCATAGTCCAGTTAGAGTCTATTTTGATGAGATATTTTAGTTAATTGCTCATAAAAATACATTTTTGTATAAACAATTACTGAAAAAGCATACTATATAACTTTACTTTAACTGAGAAAATCTTTTTCTCATTTTCACATGGAGAATATTAGCTTCTTCAAATATTTCCCCTTCTTCTACAAAATCGAGTTTTTTATATAAATCTTTCACATATTCTTGAGCATGAATTACGACTTCTGTAATATTTTGGTTAGCTATCACCTGTAGGGCATTTTCCATAATTTTCTTACCAATACCTTGCCCTCTAACTGTCGATAAAACAGCTAACCTTTCTATTTTGGCAGTTTTATCATCCAAATATCTGATTCTGGTAGTACCCACAACCTCCATATTTAAATAAGCAATTAGATGATCGGATATTTCATCTTTGCCATCAAATTCTAAAGCGGGATCTACCCCTTGTTCTTCTTGAAAAACTGATTTTCTAATTGCTTTAATTGCTGTAAAATCTTTAGGTAATTCAGCAATTTTTATAACTAAATTACTCATGAAACTCTCTTTGAGGTTACTACCTATTGTAGTTTAACGTGAGTTTGATGCACCCCTCCATGCTTTGAACGAAAGTGCAAGCCTGTCCCTCTGGTAGTCGGAGCTACGGTGTACACAAGTCTTTCTGACCCCCTCTAACTCCCCCTTGGTAAGCTATCCATTACCCGGATCTTTCTTAACATTTGCGAGAGTCTTGACTCAGGTTTTTCTAACCCTTATTCGTTCGTTGTTCATTCTCAATAAAAACGCAGTTTTAGCGAGAAGATTAAAAGCGAATTTGTCAAGTATGCCTAAATTGTCAGTGTCTAAGATGCTTATAGAACATGGGTTTCAAGATTGTAAAGAAAGATGTGGGTAACGCATAGCTTGGTAAGGGGGAGAACCAGATATTTCCCCCCAATACATCGGGGGGATTAAGGGGGGTAAATCCAGGATTGGGTCTTGATTACCAAGATGTGTGTACACCGTAGGACTCGGAGAGGGAGGGTTTTACGCAGTAAAATTAGGGAGAGGTGTTTTGATTGTGCTAATTGACCGACACTATATTAGCCGTGGAATTTACGTTAGTTTAATCTGCTCCTTCAATTGGTGCAAAACCTTGACGTTGAATATTTTCTGTCACCGCGCGTGGTTCTAAAAATTGCAGTAAGTAATCAGGGCCGCCTGCTTTAGAACCTACTCCAGAAAGTTTGAATCCACCAAAGGGTTGCCGTCCAACGATCGCTCCGGTAATATTGCGGTTGATGTACAAATTCCCAACTTCAAATTCTGTCTGCGCCTGCTGAATGTGCGAAGGCGTTCTAGAATAAAGTCCGCCAGTTAAGGCGTAGTTTGTACCGTTGGCGACTGCTAACGCTTCCTGGAAATCTTTTACCCGAATTACCGCCAGCACAGGGCCAAAAATTTCTTGCTGGGAAATTACTGCATTGGGTGATACTTCACTAAAAATCACAGGGCCAATAAAATATCCTTGTTTAGGTGCTGGTAATTCCAAGGCTACCTCAGCTGATTGCCGACCTATCTCAATATACTTCTGGATGCGATCGCGGGCATTAGCATCAATCACTGGCCCAACTTGTGTACTCGGTAACTCTGCTTCCCCAATGTTCAAGGATTTTGTCGCTTCTATCAACCGCTGCACAAAAGCATCATAAATCGGTTGCAGCACAATCACCCTGGAAGCAGCAGAACATTTTTGTCCGCTGTAACCAAATGCCGATTGCACTACTCCCACAACAGCTTGGTCTAAATCAGCACTTTCATCCACAATAATCGCATTCTTGCCGCCCATTTCAGCAATCACCCGTTTCATGTGCTTTTGTCCGGGTTTTAAGATTGCCGCCTCTGCATAAATTCTACAGCCGACTTCTTGGGAACCTGTAAAAGCAATTACATGAGTATCTGGATGATTTACTAAATAAGCGCCGACTTGCGAACCCTTACCAGGTACGTATTGAAATACACCTTTAGGAAAACCAGCATCTACCAAGATTTCTGTGAGTTTTGCTGCAATAACAGAAGATGTTTCCGCAGGTTTGAGGAGAGTGCAATTGCCTGAAACCAAAGCTGCAACTGTCATTCCACAAGCGATCGCTAGCGGGAAATTCCAGGGAGAAATTACTACAGCAATCCCCCGTGGCTGGTAAATATAATGATTAGTTTCACCAGGAATGTCGTAATTCACACCTTTGTCTAACCGTTCTATCTCATCAGCGTAGTAACGACAAAAGTCTATCGCTTCCGAAACCTCTCCATCAGCTTCCTTAACTGGTTTCCCAACTTCCAAAACTATCCAAGCTGAAAGTTCAGCGCGGCGGAGTTCCATCAAATCACCCGCTTTCCGCAAAATATCAGCGCGTTGTTTGGCTGGTGTTTTCTTCCATTCAGGAAAGGAAGCTTTTGCAGCTTGCATCGCCTGTTCTGCTTGTTCAACGCTAATCAACCCAACTTTACCAATTACTTCACTGAAATTAGAAGGATTGAGAGAATCAACAAATTCTGGCGGATTGACATACTCGCCATTAATCAGTGGTAAATATGTTTTTCCCAATTGTTGACGAACGCTTTGGAAAGCTTGCGCCGCCTTCTTTCTCACCTCTTCCTCGGCGTAATCAGTATCAGCAGCACCAGAGAAATGAGAGTGAGGAGTTAAAGAGTTGTTTTCATCTTTGACAATCGGCGCTGCTAATAATTCCTCAATCGGTCGATTTTCGAGATTTTGCCGTAAAAAAGAACTATTAGCGGTATTTTCCAACAATCGGCGAATTAAATACGCCATCCCAGGCAATAATTCACCGTAGGGACAGTAAACTCTGACTCGATAACCTTTATCAACCAATGCTTTGGCAACTTTATCACCCATACCGTAGAGGACTTGCAATTCAAAGCGACGGCGGGGGACATTTAAACTTTCAGCGATGGCAATGGCGCGAGAGTGCGATCGCACATTATGGCTACCAATGGCAGAATAGACATATTGATGATTTTCTAACAACAATTGAGTGATGGTTTCAAAGTTAGCATCTGTTGCGGCTTTGTCGTTGTAAACTGGCTGTTTCCAATGCTTTTGGGCTGCTTTAATAGTTTCTTGATCCCAATATGCGCCTTTCACCAAGCGGATTGTCAGAGGATAACCACGTTCTTTCAACCAGGAAATTACGTCTTTGGCATCTTGTTCGCTATCACGCAGATATGCTTGAATTGTCATGCCAATATCTGTGCGTTGCCGAAATTCTTCTTCTAGTAACAGTTTTTTCAGGATGCTGAGAGTTATATCCTTATAGGCATACTGTTCCATATCAAAATGCACAGCTGCCCCTAATTCTTTAGCACGACGTAAGAGAATCCGAATGCGATCGCTAACTCGCTCCTCACTACCTTTAGCATCTAATGGGTCAAATTGGGAATAAAATGCCGTTAATTTCACAGAAACCTGAATTTTTGGTATGGGTTCGCCATCAGCCTCATCAATCGCCGGAATAACTGCCCAATTCTTCGATGCTTCCACCAATTGTTGCATTAATTCTAGATAGCGTTCTAGATAAGACTGCGCTTCCGCTTCGGTAATTACGGCTTCACCAAGTAAGTCGATGGTGAAAGCCATTTTTTCTTTTCGCAGTCGTTCAACTGTTTTGATGACTTGTTTAATATTTTCCCCAGAAATATATTTATGGGCAAGCGTCTCAACTGCTGTACCAACGGTTGTAGCAGCAACTTGTCCAGGCATAGAATCGGGATTAGCAAAGTTTAGCATTCCCTTCAAAGCTGCCGGCAATTCTACAGATTCATCGCCTAAATATTCTTGTAAATGTGAGGCAATTTCTGATTTACTGTGCAAAGCAGGTAGCGTGTCTATAAAGCGAAATAGTTGCACCCGCAAGCCAGGGTTACTCATTGCCCAAGCTAGTAATTTATCATCCCAACGCATTTGATCCCGCAGGGAAGAAAAAAATGAACGATTTTCCTGCGTTGCGGCTAGGAGTTGTTTAGCAATTTCTTGGGTTTTAGCTTCGTAGGTGCTTGTTTGTACTTGTAATACCACTGATAATAACTCCGTTAATCAAGGCAAGGCTTTTTGTCTAAAGCCTGTGTCTTCTATTTTGACGCTTTCATTTAGCTGTCACCATTATGCGGAATTCGTAATTACTATACCGTAAGGATTTCATTGATTTTGAATGATTTACTTACACCGTGCGTTCTAGGGGCTAGCAATAAAAAAAATATTCCATCCCTGCGGGATGCTCCGCGAACGTAGGAGTGCAAGACCCTACGATAGATGTAGATTAAATAGATAATAAAATGCTGTAAACTCTACCATGACAACGCACTTAACAATGCCCGCTTAAATTCAGCTGCACTCTTAAAGTGAATTTCTGGCTTATCAACCAACGCCAAATCAATCACCTGCGCTAGGGGTTGCATAATTGTTGCATCTCGTTGGCGAATTGGTATGGGATTATTCTGTAAAACTGCCAGAAAAGGATCGCCTGTGAAGTCGCGAGGGAAACAACCTGTTAGCATATTGTAGAGACAAGCCGCAACTGCCCAAATATCTACCTCCGGCTGGGCATATTTAAAGTTAAGCACTTGTTGTCGCGGCATAAAAACGGGAGTACCAGCTTGAGTACCAGTCAAAGTTTGGCCACTTAAACCAGCCAAGTCAAAGGCCTTAGATAAGCCGTAATCACCGATTTTTGCCACCAGTTTTCCATCAATCTTAGTCAAGAAAATATTACTCGGTTTGAGGTCGCGGTGAACTATACCTTTACCTTTGCCAAACTTACCATCAGCCAGTTTGACATAAGGCAGTTCAACATTGTGGGCATATTCTAAAGCGTCTAAAATTTGCAGAATAATCGGTATAGCAATATCAATAGACAATCGCCCACCCAGTTGTTGCATGAAATCCCATACAGTACCGCTCTCACAATATTCCATTGTAAAAAAGAAGATAATTTCCGAGAAGCCACAATCCATCAGTTGCACTACATGAGGATGTTGCAAAGCCTTAGTGTTTTCCGTCTCCCGGAGAAACATCTGCACAGCGAAGTCATTCGCCGCCACTGCTGGTAACATGACCTTTAAGGCTATGAACTTGCCAGACTGATTATGCTGTGCTAAATAAACTTCCCCGAATTCACTAGTGCTGAGAAGTTTGACAAGATTATAACCGCTAATTGCTTTGAGGTTGCGATCGCCACTCTCAGCCAAATTCAGAAAGTATTTGATGATGTCTAAGAAATAAGCCTGTTGTACTGGGTTATTTTTGACAGTAACATCGTCAGGGATGAAGGTTGGTAGATTTACTTCGTCTTGATGTATTTCTATACTAACTTTAAAGACAGTGTGACCTAAGTTGATTTCGTCGCCTGTTCGTAAGTCATACTCTGGAAAGTGAAATTTTACAGCTTCTTCAGCCGTTTGATTTCGTTGGCGTTGTCCAATATTTTTACCGTTAATGTAAGTGCCATTTTTACTACCAAAGTCCCGCACCCGAATATCAGGAGGATTAATATCTAGTAGACAGTGATAGCGGGAGATGCCCCGATGATTCTCATCATCTGGTAACTGAGGATTGCAATCTGAACTTCTACCGATTATGCAGCTACTGCGGCAATCAAAAATATATTGCTGTCCTAATAATTGTCCTTGAATAACGGTAAGGATGATTTTAGCTGGCATTTGAACAATAAAAAATTAATGCCCACGATCATAACTTCCCTGTATCAGATATCACAGTGGTGAACCACTCATATCCCGCAAACTTTCTGAGATTAAATCCGGTTGAATACTGATTACAAATCTTGATGAAAAAGAAAACACCCACAACCCCACATAAAACTTTTACCTGTCGCTGCTGGAAGTCTTCTACTGGTGTTTTAACAGTATGTACTTATTTTTTCCAATACTCAGAATGGGTATACTGCCTCTATGCCTACAGAAAATTTTATGGATATTTTATTTTATAGCTGGCAACACACACTCCAACCCTTTGGCGTTGACCAGGTAGCGGCTGAGAAAACCTTTAATCTCTTGGTTGAAGCTTACTCTACCCCTGGTCGCTATTACCATACACTGAAACACATCGATCGCGTCCTCAGCACAATTGAGGTTTTGCAAGGCTACACCAACAACCTAGCTGCTGTTCAACTAGCTGCCTGGTTTCACGATGTAGTGTATGACACTGAAGCTAAAGATAACGAAGAACGAAGTGCAGACTATGCTTGTGAGTTGCTGAGTAATTTGGGTATTCCAGAAAGTATCATAACTACTGTCACCCGTCTGATTCTGAACACCAAAGACCACCAAGCTGCGGTAAATGACTATGATAGCCAAGTCTTACTTGATGCAGATTTAGCGATTTTGGCTACTAACTCAGTTGATTATGAAGAATACGCCCATGCTATTCGTCAGGAATATGGCTGGGTGGCAGAGGCAGAGTATATTACAGGTCGTCAGCAGGTTTTAGAACGATTTTTACAGCGATCGCGTATTTATTTTACGCCTTTAATGTCAGAGTTTGCCGAACCATCTGCTCGTGGCAATATCCAGGCAGAAATTCAATCTTTATCGCCTGGTTAGTTTTACAAAAATTTAAAGTCTTGGGAACCTCTTGGGAACCAGGACTCCCCATCGGAGAAGCGAATGTAAGACCAATAAAACAAGGAGTTCTGAAGGCTATCCCCGATGAATTGGGAGACCTAACACCATACCGCAAGCGCGGTTGGTGTCTGGTGATTTATCGTCTGCCACCACCACGATGAGGTATTTCAGACACTTCAGTATCTTCTAGCTTTCTTTTTGGTGCAAATATTTCTTGATGTTGTTGCTGTTGAATTTTTTGCTGTGCAAATTTTACACGGGTGCGAACTCCCACATCGGCATCAGTATCAAGTATTTGCTGAAGTTGATTTGTAATCCGCGATGCTTGCTCTGGTAAAGTGACTGCTATAGCGATCGCTAGTGTTTCTAAACTCGTCACTGCTGCATAGCGCACTATCCACTCTGGATCTTGAGAAATTAGTAATAGTGCCTCTAATACCTGCATCTGAACAGATTCCGCTTTCTCAGCAGGTAGTTGATGCAAGCGCAAAGTGCCTAATCCTCTGGCAGCAGCTCGCCGCACGCTTAAGGAAAAATCGTTTTTTGCTGCCTCTAACAAGGTATCCAGCGCCCGGACATCACCAATTCCCGCTAAGGCGCGAATAGCCCAGGCTCTCGCACTGTAGTTGTAGTCATCAATTAGTTCCAATAGTGACGGTACTGCGACTTCGCCGATCGCAATTAGTCCATCTACTGCTGCCACTGCTGCCCCTGGATTGTTGTAGCCCAAAGCTGCAATCAGAGTGGGAACAGATTCCTCTATACCAGCTGCCGCTAACTCCTGAACTGCGTCTAATAAGCGATCCGAGGAGTCTGCTTCTTCCACAGCACGAATTAATATTTGAGCAAGGTCACTGTTATTCATAATAATTTGCCATCAGTCATTAGGGATCTGCCAATTGTAGCTTAAGTCCTCCGTAGTTGACATCAGACATAAACCCCCTAGCCCTTATCTTGCAGTTATGTTAGGGGTTTATGTGCGATCAACAATTGATTTAAGCGTATTAATAACGACTAATGCCTGGTAAATTATAACTACAATAGCGAGTCCATCAAATTTATCACTTTAATCGCACCATCTGACAAAGTGCTTGTTGCTGTGTGCTTAACTTGATGTTCTAGTAATCCTTTAAGAGAAATTAACTTCAGGCTATTTTCAGCAAGAGTTTCGGCGATCGCATCTGCTGCGGGTAGATAGCCAATTGCTCCCAAATCTGCTAACACTGCTCGACGCAATTGCAATTTTTCTCCTGCCAGAGCTTTGACTAACCGTTCTCCATAAACTGGTTCTTGGGTTAATTGATACATCGCTCGTGCGGCAGCATATTGCACCAATTCGATTGGATGCTCTAAAAATGGTTTTACCAAGGGGACGCACTCAGTCGCTCTCAAGGCTCCCAAGGCTTCTAAAATGGCTTCGTAGGGTTGAGATAAATCAGGCTGCTTTGATATTAGCTGCCCTCCCTGCAAACCTACTTCTAATAACTCAATTAGGGCGGGAATGCAAACCGGATCGCCCAGCATTTCTAAGGATTGTGCCGCTGCTTCCCGGACATAAAAATCTGAGCAGTCTAAACACGCAATTAAAGGTGAGACTGCCTGGCGATCGCCTAGTTTTCCTAAAGCCCTAGCTGCGTTCCGCCGCAGAGGATATCCGCCTTCTGGTGTTCTGTCGGCTTCATCCTCTAACGCTTTAATCAATCCTGTAACCGCAGCTGCTTCACATATCCGAAACCTACCCAACCACCAAGCAGCATAAAATCGCAGACCTAAATCTGCACTCTGAAGATTAGCGATCGCTTGCTCTACTGTTAAAGATTCACCATCGCCAGAGTTACCTGTCGGTGATAAATCTTCAAATTTCTGCGGACTAGAATTCATTATGAAGAAGGAGGATCGCTTTGTTCGCTATTTGTTTTAGGTTCAGCGTTCAATGGCTGAATGCTGACTATTTTGCCACCCAAGCGAGTAATCCGCTGCATTTCTTGATTCATCCGGTTCTCAGGTACTGTGAAAAACACAGTTGCACTAGAACGAATGGGATAGTTGGTTTTTTCAGTTTCTTCGCTTTGGCGCAGACCTACTACTTCATACCGAAAGTAGCGACTACTCGTTCTACTACTAATTGATCCAACCATAAAATTAATTCCCAATTTTAAATTGTCATTAGTCTTTTGTCCTTAATAATGACTAATGACTAATGACTATTGACAAATGACACTAAAGTGGTTTCACACTAGCTATTTTACCACCTTGTTTTACCACTCTCTGGAAGTAACTAGATAGTTCTTCATAAGGTATAACCACGGCTTGATTGACGCGGCGTGTGCTAGGATATCCAGCTCCAAAAACACCTGCTACTTCAATGCGGTAAAGTCTGCCTTCTTTACCGAAGGTTCCCGCACCACCAAAAGTGCTGTTGGGGGTAACGCCTTTTTCAGAAGCAACGTATGAAAAGCCTGATGGGCCACCAGAGGGAGGAACAACGATGGATGCGCTATTGCGGCCTAATTCGCTAGCAAGACGGGAGGATTTGCCTTTGAGTTGGGAGGTATCGCTACTGGCATAGCCGCGATAAAGTTGGAATATCCGGCTAAATCCGACAGTTTTCTGTCCTGTTTGGGTATTAAAGCCACGATAGTAAGGCACTATATTTTCACCAAAGCTAGATTGATACTCTGGCGAATCAATATAAGAATCAATGTCGGCTTCATATCCCTTAGTTTGATACAAGTCTAAGTGATAGACTACATCAGACTCATCATAAGGGGCACGACCCAACAAATGTTTGTAGTTCAGTTCGATGACGCGAGTTTGGAAGTTGTCGTAGAAAAATTTGGTTTTGTACAGTTCTGATTTAGCTAGTTGACGCACAAACTCTTGGACTGTACTTTTGCCATCGCGCAGAATAGATTCAGCACTTGTCAGGCGGTCTGATGCCAATATGTAGTTGTTGCCCAACACCTGACGATAGACGGCAGAAATTACTCTCTCAATGTCTTCTTTGGTTGCATTCGGACGCAATTCCACAGGAGACTGATCGCTAAAAGGTTCTGTTCCCAGACGGGAAGCTGCTGTTGTAATAGCCATTGGTAATTTTCCTTTTGTAATTAGTAGTTGGAAAAATTAGGAGTTAGGAGTGTAAGAGTTAGGAGTTAAGGGTAGGGATATAGTTAGGAATTTAAAACTCATAACTTCTAACTCCTCACTCCTCACTTCTAACTCCTCACTCCTAACTCCTCACTTAATTCCCCGATTCCCTATTTATACGGCTGTAATGCTAATAACCTTACTGCCCTTGCGATTCAACTGCTGCAATTTACTAGAAAGTTGCTCGTAGGGTACGATCAATTCCGCAGTACCGCGCCTTACTACAGTTGAGTTTGGGGAAGCTGCTTGTAGCACTCTGATCCGGTATGTTTCGCCACGACCACCTGTAGAGAGGCCAGTTAAGGCTCCGGCAGAGACTGGATAAATGGGTGAAGCTAGATTCTTAGCCACTTCCCAGGTGAGGCGTCCTTGTTTTTGTCCTTGAGCGCGATCGCTATTGGCATAACCCCGATACAGTTGGAACAGTCGGCTATAGCCAACATTTTTCTGTCCTACTTGACTTTTAAAGCCTTTATAGTAAGGGACAATATTTTCGCCAAAACTCTCTTGATATTCTAATGAGTCAATGTAAGAATTAATCTCAGCTTCGTAACCTTCTGAGTTGTAAAGCTCAACATGGTACGAAATCTCTGACTCATCTTCTGGGGCACGCCCCAATAAATGCTTATAATTCAACTCGATAAACCGAGTTTGGGAGTTGGAGTGGAAAAACTTATCCCGATAGAGTTCTGATTGAGCAATGGCTAGCACAAATCCCCTAACGGTGATTGCACCTTGCTGCAACAGTGATTCTGCACTCTCTAGACGGTCTCCTTCTAGTAGATATGCATTACCTAAAACCTGACGGTAAGCCGCCCGGATAACCACTGCTACATCGGCTTCTGTTCTATCAGGGCGTAGTTCTACTGGAGCTGAATTTTCAAACGCTCCAATCCCTAATCTTGCTGCTTGTCCCAAAGCTGCCATCTTTAAAACCTCCTCAGTTTTAACTGCAAAACTGAAAACTTTTTAGAAAATTTTTTCTAGTCTTTTAACAGTCTTTTTGAAATTGACACTCACCTTACCTAAAGTAAGGCGATTTTTAAGACATAACTGCCTTAATATCCTGTTTCCACAGGTTCCCAGGCTCACCCTATCGGTTTAGCAGTCTCTCATGGGGTAGAAACCTCCAGACGTTCTCTCTTTGCCAGACACTACGCATAGCTTGCTTCCTCAATAGGGGACGCGGACTCGCTAGCGTCTTTCCTTCCCTACGGAACACTCCGCGAACACGTAGCGTCTCGTAAGAAAAGGGAGAAGATCGCGCTCGCTGCCTCACCACATCTGCCACAAGGGCGTAGTGATATCTCCTTACGTTATTTCGGGCGTATACTTTCCCCCAGTCAGAGGGTAGGTTTTTAAATCTTGTACTGGCAAAAATATTGTGCCAATTGACAGTAGCTTAAAAGAGGCACTGGGTTGTGAACTTTCCCAAATTTGTAGCAAATACCGTGCTACGTCGGCAGCTTTCATCCCTGTTCTAAAGCAAAAAATACAGAACTACGTTCCTCTTTCTCCAGGGTTTTCAGCTAGCTTTTCTTAAAAAACTGCCCGGAGAGGTAAACAACTCATAGAACTCACTTGTCATAAGAGCTGATTTCCTCTCCGGGCTAAAGAAACACTCTAGCTTAGAGTATTGATTACGTAGTCGATGTAGGAATTTGCTTCAACAGCTGGGTCGCCGCTGAGGCCGTGGTTAGCTTTGATGTACTTGAGAGCTTCAATGTACCAGCTAGGAGAAAGATCAAAAGTCCGGTTGATTTCAGCCAAGCCAGAAATCAAGAAATCATCCAAGGGGCCTGTGCCACCAACAACTAAAGCGTATGTGATAATCCGCAAGTAGTAGCCGACATCACGTACACACTTGCCTTTACCGCGCGCATCAGACGCGAAGTTAGGGCCTTGTTGTTGAGTGGTGTAAGGGAACTTGTTATACACCGCTTGAGCAGCACCTTCGGTCAAGCGTTGAGCATTAGCGCTCAATGCTTTTGCTGCTTGTAAGCTAGCAGGAGCTTGGCGGAAGCGACCAAAAGCAACTTGAATTTCGGTGCTGCTGAGGTAGCGTCCTTGAGAATCAGCCGATGCAATTGCTTCAGTTAGAGGTGTTTTTGTCATTTTGGTATTTCCCTTTTACAAACGTTATGGTTGAAATTTTGTTTTGTCCTATAGACAGGACAATTATTTAGTCAACATCAGCAATGCTTGCTTTGCTTAAGCTACAGCAGCAGCAGCGCGATCGAAATAGCTAGCTATTTCAGATGCCAAAGCACTGCAATCGCCTCTGGTGATATTGTTTGTATCGTTGACAATTGCCAAAGAAGCTTGTTTCAGCTTTTGAATACCAACAGCAACTGAAGCTCCTGGAGTTCCCAATGCCAAGTAGGTTTCCCGCAATCCGTTGAGCGCACGATCGTCTAGCACGCTGGAATCGCCAGCAAAGATAGCGTAGGTGATATAGCGAAGAATGATGTCCAAGTCTCTGATACAAGCAGCTGCACGACGGCTGGTGTAAGCATTACCACCGGGAGTGATCAATTGGGGTTGTTCTGCCCACAAATCACGAGCCGCAGCAGCAACAAGAGCTGACGCATTGCTGGTAATACGGTTAACAGCATCTGCACGCTTGTTACCATCTTTGACTAGTTCGCTCAATGCATCCAATTGTGCATCAGAGAGATATTCGCCGCGTGTATCAGCTTGGGAAACTACTTTTGCAAATGCATCTAAAACCATTGCGTTAAATCTCCTAATTTGCTTGGTTAAGAATAATTGGACTCAAAACTGAATGGTTCAGTTGATTTTTGATGTCAGCACTGCCTGACGAGTTACGAAAGGTTTAAAACAGACACCCAAGAAATAAGTTTACGATCTCCAGGCTTTCAGATTAAAACTTTTGTTAAAAAACTTCAAACTTCTATGAACGACTGGAAAACCTGATTAAGATGTTGTTTTTTACTTCCAAGTTCTCTTTATACAATGCTGCCGCATCATAATTTATTACAAATTATTGTTATGTTTGTGAAATTTATTTACATAACTTTATATTTTGGACTCTATTTTAGTTTACGAGCCGAGCGCTGCTCTCGTGGGAGGACAATAGGTGTCGCAGTTACTGTCACTTTGTAGTTATGTCTTATAGAACCCATTTGACATCTTTTACTGTGTTGAAGTAAAGTGAGCGCAAAAGTTGTATAAAGTAGTAATGCCATACTCTAGCAGCCTCACAG
>NZ_JBALDP010000109.1:0-68112 GCF_036917355.1 Nostoc sp. | reverse complement strand
TTAATTAGTGCAATGAATCAATTTAAACCCTGTTATGCTTCTGGATAATTTCACTTAGTTACTACTTGCTCATCCCGGAGAGTGACAGAAGAGGGGTATATGTGCGACAAGGTACTTCAGTATAAACTTTCCCACCTTGTTGATTGGAATTGATGTAACTTCTCCAGTAAAAACCAATATTAAACTGAATTTCGCTGTGTTTTAATGTCATCCCTGTTTTTTCTAACAGTTGCTCGTGTACCCACTCCATCCCCTCTGGAGGATTTGCCATAAAGTCTTCTAATGAAAGGATTTCGGGGACGGTTACAACATCATTGTGTTTGGAAACTAACATCGTGAGCCTCCATTTTGGCTAGTTAAACATTCAAAATTCAAAAGAGTTACATCAGGAGATTTAAACCCTAACTGAAATATTGGTATCCAAGCGATCGCATCACTTTTTGCAACCAACAATATCACCCCAAGCTAGGTTAAAATCAACTTTTTAAAGCATTACCAAACTATCTTGTGCTTCTTCTTCTAGTTCATAACCATTAGCCAATTTTTCAATTGCTTGGTCAATCATTGCCAAACCCTGATCTACTCTTTCAACTAAACTTAGCTGTCCTCGGAGTTCAGCAGCACCAACGAAACCTTTAGCATACCAAGTCATGTGCTTACGGGCTTGACGTACACCGCGATCGCCTTTATATTCCCATAAAGCTTGTAAATGATCTCTTGCACATTCCAAACGCTGAATTGGGGTTGGGGATGGTAATATCTCCCCTGTTTTCAGGAAGCGATCGATTTCTCCCACCAAAAATGGATAACCCAAAGTTCCACGGGAACACATAACTCCATCAGCGCCAGTTTGCTCTAAACATCTCACCGCCGCTTCAACAGAAAAAATATCTCCATTCCCAATCACGGGGATAGAAAGCACTTCTTTTACACGGGCAATCCATTCCCAACGGGCATTGCCATTGTACCCTTGAGCGCGGGTGCGTCCATGCACTGTAATCATTTTTGCCCCGGCATCTTCCATCCGCTTGGCAAAGTCGAGAATAGTAATTTCGTTGTCATTCCAGCCAATACGAGTTTTTACGGTGACAGGAACATCAACAGCTTTTACCACTTCCCGCACAATTGCCTCTGCTACTTCTGGCTGCCGCAACAACGAAGAACCACCACCATTTTTAGTGATTTTATTTACCGGACAACCCATATTAATATCAACAGTATCAGCACCTTCGGCAACTGCCTTTATTGCTGCTTCTGCCAGGAAATCTGGACGGCAATCAAATAGTTGAATGCTAATTGGGCGTTCATTTGGATCTACCTCCATAATTTTGGGTAACTGCTTGACATAATGCAACCCCGTAGCATTAACCATTTCGGTATACATCATCGAATCTGGGGCATAGCGACGCACGAGACGGCGAAATACCATATCTGTCACTCCAGATAAAGGCGACTGGAGAACCCGACTTTTTACCTCAAAGGAGCCAATCTTTAAGGGTTGGGAAAGTCTAGCTTGAAGAATGGGAGAGAGCGAAATCATAGAAAAAATTAAAAATTATGGGAATGGGAAATAGTAAGAATATGTAGGTAAATCCGCGAGCGAGCATATAGCGAATTTAAAGCTATTGAGGTACACAGGCTAAGTCTCAAAGCCAGGTAAAAAGCCTATTTTACTTCTAAATTCTGACTCCTGAATTCTGAATTCCGCTGTAATTGTAGATTACGTATCCTGGCTTGGAGGCTGTTTTTGCATTTCTTGCTGAATTTCTTCTAGACTCAAATCTAACTCTTTCGCAGTTTCTTCAAAACTCAATCCCAATCTCAACAACAAAGGTATCATTCTAAACTTTGCTTCACGCGCTCCTTCTTGCTTGCCTTCTTGCTTACCTTCTTGATAAACTCGTGTTTGTTTCAAATCACTTAACCCAAACATATCTTCAATCTCCTCTTTACTCATCGTCGGAAACTTATAAACTAATATTGTCTCTATCAATTCTAGTAACTGCCGCCGTTGTGGTTCGATGTTGATTTCTTGCTGGGTTCTCTCTATTAACTGCCTAGCAGCGATAATAGCTGTCTCCTCTTCATCGACGACTAATTTCATCGTAGCAATTCCAACTGGCAATGATGCAGTTTCACCTAATTCATTAAGATAAATGCGACTGATGCGCCCGCTAGCGAAAAATTCACTGTAATTCTTGATATCTGCTGTATCTAAACTGCGATCGGGATAGATAACTACTCCTCGCCAAGAATTTTTCGGTTTATTTTGACGTAAGTATAAAGAAATTTCTGAAAATAAGCGAGAATAAATTTCTGTGTCAGTTTGAAACTGGACTTCAACAAAATAAATCGGATTTTCTTCTCCTTGTGTTGGGAGAAAAACACCATCTATACGGAATGCCGTTTGCTTGATTTCAATTGAGGAGAATTGATAAGTCTCTGCCGTTTGGGGTGGATTACCAATTAATTCAAAAAAGATCCCAGGAAGTTCTTGAAAAAGACGATAAAAAATGCTGTCAGTTTTCACACTTGATGTATTGTGGTGATTTAATCCGTTAGATTTTACCGTGAAATACTACTGATAAAAATTAGTAAGCCGACTGCAAGAAGCAATCGGCATAACAAATTCACGAGCGTTTAGTTGCAATTTAGCCGTGAGTTGCACCTTGAGGAGGACGCGAGACAACTTTTTTAGCTAAACCCAAAGTCTGCAATACTAAGATACTCCACCAAGTAACATCAATTTCCCACCAAGACAACCCAGATTTCGCCATGTGAGGATAAGTATGATGGTTGTTGTGCCAGCCTTCTCCATAAGTTACGAGGGATACCCACCAAAGATTACGAGCGCCATCATTAGCATCAAAGGTGCGATAACCCCACAGGTGTGATGCTGAGTTTACAAACCAGGTTGAGTGCCAAAGCAAGACACATCTGAGAAACACTCCGTAGAATACAAAAGGCCATCCTCCTAGAGCATAAAGCAGCAGCCCGAAGGGTATTTGCAATAGCAGGAAGTAACGATCTAGCCAACAATAAAAGGGTTGTCTGGCTAAATCAGGGGCATATTTTTTATAGGTGTCATAGTCAAAAAATTCTGGACGTGGGTAGAAAATCCACAGTATATGGCTCCACCAAAATCCTCTTTGAGCAGAGTAGGGGTCTAAATTGATATCTTCTGTGTGGGCGTGATGTTGGCGGTGTCCACCTACCCAAAAAATTGGCCCGCCTTGTAAAGCCAGCGCTCCAATCAGGGCGATCGCATACTCTAACCACTTAGGAACCTGGAAACTTTTATGGCTCAATAGTCGGTGATATCCCAGGCAAATACCAATACTCCCGAACAACCAGTGGAGAAACACTAGCAAACCTAATGCTGGCCAGGAGAAAAACCAAGGAGCCAGAAGTGCTAAAGCATGAAATGTAGTAAAAAATACTACATTTGTCCAACTGAGTTGAGGTGAGTTGCCTCTCTCAGGAGCGATCGCCCCAAAATTTGCGGTCATAAAAATTCCTGTTGATGGATGATGCAGTGATTTACTTTTTATTGGGCATAATCCCACTAAGGATTTATCCACCCTCTTACTAGTTAGTTACAGTAGAGTAAAGCAAGTATCACTTACATTTGTTATGCTAGCAGAACTCTGATACCCCTGCAAGTGCCACTTGCATTTTTCTATGTCATCTCAACTCATTTCGACTCGTCAACGCCTGATTCAAGCTGCACTTGAGCTATTTTCTGCTCAGGGAGTCAGCGCTACCACAACCCGCCAAATTGCTGAAAAAGCCGAAGTCAACGAAGTGACTCTATTTCGGAATTTTGGCAATAAGCATGGACTGCTTTTGGCTGTGCTGGAAGAGTCCGCAGCCTTCAAGGATTTAGGTGAGTCGCTGGTGCGACGGGCAACACCTCCCGGCAATGTTTACCAAGCTCTTAAAGATTATGCAAGTGACACTTTACATACATTAGAACGAGTGCCAGAGTTCGTTCGGTCTGTGGTAGGTGAAGCCGACCAATTCCCGGCAGAAAATCGCCGCGCACTAGGCAGGGGAGTCACAGAGGCAAACCGTTATGTAGCTCAGTATTTAGCTACTGTAATCCAGCAAGGACACCTAAATACTTATTTACCCGCAGAAAAATTAGCCAGTTTGCTGAATGGGATGATTTTGGGATATGCAGTAATTGAGTTCACCAGCGAATTTCACGAACTTTGGGAGGATCGGGATGATTTTCTCGAAAATTTGGTGGAGTTGTTTTTACATGGAGCCATGTCATCTTCAACAGAATCACCAATAAATTCCTTACAAGGAGGATTCACCACCACAGAAGTAGCTGATTTACCAGCTAGCTTAGTTCACGAAATTCTGCAACAAGCCAGGAAATTCGGAGTACGAGATTATGCCTTGGCTTACGTATTATTTGGGGCTGGATTATCCGCTACAGAAATAACTAACTTGGAGCGATCGCACCAAATCTACGATACTCAAGGGCACTTCTTGCAAATCACAATTCCCGGATTTGTCCGTCAAGTGCCTGTGAATCAATGGATTTTGGGGAAACGCTACGGCTCTTTTACCAATAATCCCTTAATCAAATGGCTGAAAAGTCGTAAAGATGCTCAAACAGCCATGTTTCTGAATGATACAGGCACACCGATCTCAGAATCAGAACTTGAGACACGTTGGCAAGTATGGAGCGAAGGATTGTTAACTCCCCAAGGACAAACACCAGCGATCGCCCAAGCACAACAAACCTGGCGCGTAGAAATGTTGATGCGGGGGATTACCTTAGAAAATCTGAGTATTTTCACAGCTTGCGATCGCGCCCAATTACAACCCTATGTCCGCCGAGCCAAAGAAAAAGCCGCCCTAGAGCAAGCCACCCGTTTGGATCATAAGCCAGGATAGGGAGTGGGGAGATAAGGAGTATCAGGTGGCGTTCTCCGACGCAGAGCCAGTGACCGAATAATTCGTAATGACGCTCGAATACTCGCTAACGCTGCGCTAACGTAATTCGTAATTAAGAATTCATTAGCATGATGCAGTTAAACGATTAAGGTAACTCCTATTTCAATAGAACAATTAATGATTTCTGAGGCGTTTAGCACGTTTATGCTCATACATGAGCTTGTCAGCCTCTTCTAGCAATTGTTCTAGTGAAACGTTTTCATTTAAAGCACATTGGGTAGCACCAACACTTATGGATAGTTGATATGAGTAATTATGCTCTTGATTAAAGCGATCGATATTTGCTTGCAATCGAGGAGAAAATTCATCTGTATTCTGGGAGCAGACAGGAATAAATATGACAAACTCATCTCCTCCTAGACGGGCAATAATATCCGAATCACGGAAGGATTGCTTTAGTAATTGGGCTGTGTCAACGAGCATTTTATCTCCGATTTCATGCCCTAGAGAATCATTAATCTGCTTTAAACCATCTAAATCAACAAACAAAAGACAACATAACATTGGTGTGCGTTGGGCAATTTTGAATTGCTGATTTGCCAGCCAAAAGAAACCACGTCGATTATATAGTCCTGTCAATTCATCAGTTAAAGATAGCTGCCTTACCTCTGCTTCAGCTTTCAAGCGTTCCTGAATTTCATGCTCTAGGCGTTGATTTTGCTCAATAAGTTGTTGATATTGCTGTTTGATGAGTAACTGATTTCTGACTCGCATTAGCACTTCAAGTTCTTGAAATGGCTTGGTGATATAGTCTTGTCCACCCAATTCAAAAGCCTGCACTTTATCATTAATTTGGTCAAGGGCACTAATAAAAATAATCGGAATTTGATCTGTTTTTTTTGATGCTTTCAACTGTTGACAAACCTCATAGCCATTCATTTCGGGCATATTAATGTCAAGCAGAATCAGATCCGGCGGATGTCGTTCGGCGGCTTGTAATGCCATTCTCCCGTTGATGGATTTACGAATGATGTAACCCTGCAACTCTAATATTTTGGCTAACAACCGTAGATTATCGGGGGTATCGTCCACGACGAGGATATTCGTTTCTGAAGGGGATTTAAGTAAATTAGCCATAGGGGAATGGGGAATATTAAAAACTAATTATTTCTTAACCCTTGTTCGCGTAAAAGGGTATCAGACCATACAGCATCTTCCGATTTTAGAGGTGGTACTGGTTCTTTATTATAATCGATTGCTAAGTAATATCTGGCACGATTGTATATGCCATGCAATAAAGATTGCAAATCTACAATCGGTTCTATATCTTCTGACTGTAAAGGTAATGGAAATATGGGAATCGTTTCTCTAATGCTAAATCCGTATAATTTAGCTTGAGGACGTGTTTCACTTCTGCTAACAATAATTTGATAATTTGTTACAGGAATTTTCCCTAAAATTGACATGGGGTTTCCAGTTCTGAGTAAATCAATTTCGGCTAAGTGAGAAAGACTAGCTAAAATTTGTTTGCGTTTCAGTTCATAGGCTTTTCTACCTTCGCCTGGGCGTTTATTTTTAGGCGATAAAATTTCGATATATGTCACCACAAAACCTGTAGAAACTTCTCGAATTTCTAAGTAATTTTCTGTAATATGTTCAGGTAACGGTATCATCACCGTGATGCCTTCTGACGTTTCTGTTTGGGTAGCAGTTGATGAGTATTGCTGCGGTAATTTTTGTTGAGAAAAAACAGAAACATCAGGTATACCAACTAATACAGAATCGGAGTCATCACTTAAATAAGTACGTTGTTCAATTGCCACTCGATACTGCGGGGGAATATTTTGCTCAATAGTATCTGCGATCGCTGTTATCAATCGATGATGTACTTATGACCAAAACACAGGATTTTCTAAATAAGGATTCATTCCGGGAAATGGATAATTCATAGTTTTACTATCCTGAAATGAGGAATTAGGATGATTCTAAATTAACGCTTCTTTTACATTCCTCGATCGCTTCCCTAAGTTTGGGTGAGATTGGCGCTCTGCGCTTCGCAGCAGCGCTTCGCTATCGCCTCCAGCTCAAAATTATCCACCAAATATTTCAGAGCATTGGCGAGAACTTGCTCCTGGTTGGGGATTTGAGCGATGAGATTGTAGAGTTCGGCGTCATTGAGATCCAAAGCTGCTTGATGCGCCTGAATAATCCACTCTGGCGACATTACCTGTAAATATTTGGCTGTTAGGGATTTCTGAATTAAAGTTTGCTGGTCTAACCCCGATAAAGCTTCTTCGCGGTAGCGGTAGCGGACTCCTAAGTAGTGTGCAATCTTCTCAAATAGGATAGCTTCTATAAATGGTTTGTTGATGTGGTCGTTGCAGCCTGCTTGAATGCTGGTGGTGTAGTCTTCCTCAAAGGCATAAGCTGTCACCGCAATAATCACTACGTCTTTACCTGCATCCCTCGCTCGAATTTGCTGGGTAATTTCATAGCCATCCATCACGGGCATTTGAATGTCCATTAAAATGAGGTGGGGATGCCATTTTTCCCAGAGAGCGATCGCTTCATTTCCGTTCTCGGCAGCACCGATCTCGAACCCAACTGATTCCAATAGCCTGATGAGCAACTGACGATTTTCTTGAAAGTCTTCTACCACTAGAATGCGATAAGTGGGTTGTCCGGGTTCTAGACCGATAACAGTGCGAGTCGTTTCCGGCACGATGATATCTACTGAGTTGCCCAGACTCAGTAAAACCTCACAAATAAAAGTTGACCCCCGATCCAAGATGCTTCGCACTGTAATATCACCACCCATTAAACGGGCAAACTGACGACTAATCGATAAGCCTAAACCTGTCCCTTGAGTATGACGACCTCGTTCTGTTTGCATAAAGGCTGCAAACACAGTTTCCATATCAGACTGAGCGATACCACATCCAGTATCTTCAACTTCGATATGAAGGGTGATGACTGGTTTGGAATCACTGGTATCTCTTGAATCAAGTGAGTTGATGCTGCCCACTTTCCCAGTCAAAGCTTCTAATCGCAGAGTGACACTACCTGTTGTCGTAAATTTGATCGCATTGCTTAATAAGTTAAGTAGAATTTGACGCAGTTTTGATTCGTCACCATACACATAGCGAGGAACGCTGGTATGCTGTTCTGCGATCAAATCAATTCCTTTCTCTAAAGCTTTAAGGGCAACCATATCTCTGATAGAGTGGATTAGTTGCTGCAAATCGAAACAATTTTCCGTTAGCTGTAACTGACCCGCTTCAATTTTGGACATTTCCAATACATCATTGATCAAGGTTAGCAAGTGTTCTCCACTGCGGCTAATGATGTCTAAATCTTCCTGAAACTCAGATGGAATCTTGTCGCTACGGTTCATCAACTGAGTAAATCCCAAAATGGCATTGAGAGGAGTCCGCAGTTCGTGGCTCATTTTGGCGAGGAACTGGCTTTTAGCACGGTTGGCGATCGCAGCTTGTTCTGCCGCTTCTTCTAGGGCTATCTGGGAAAACTCCAGCAGTGCCAACATCAGCGTATTTCGCATCTCGGTAGCGGCTTCCAGTTCCGCAATCTCCCAAGACAAGGAAGTTTCTTTCACAGTTTCCTTCCACAGTTCAAAGGACTTTCGGGGACACAATTCCATCTCTCCAATTTGATTGATTTTCACCGTATCCTGGGGGTTGCCCACCCAATTCACTGTCTGGATTTGCTCTGGTCGAAACCAGATAATGTGGTAAGACTTTTGTTTAACATGATTGAATAAAATTGAAATTGCGAGGATGCCGCTAGCTCGATCTTTAAATGTCTTTGCTTCTGGATATAAACGTGAGAGGGAATCAGTAGCAAACACTTGTTCCCCCTGATGTTGCACCAACCACGTCACTAAATCCTGCACTTGGGCGATCGATGGCGTTTGACCAACTAATGTCAAATGACCGTCAAGTGAAATTGCTGCTCCTTGAGCATGAACTAGCTCCAGTAATTGAAAAGTATTTCGGCTCAACACTTGCTCAATAAAATTGGACTCTTGCAATAATGTCTTTTGCAGTTGATCCTGAATTCTTTTCACCCGTGTTCGGTAAAAATGCAATTCTTGTTCTTGCTTATGCACCAGTTCAATTGAGGCAAACTGTCCTAAAAATTCACAGGCTTTGCGAGTTTCATAATCCACTAGTTTCGGGCTGGAGTGGTGACAGGCAATTAATCCCCAGAGGCGTTTGTCGTCGAGCAACGAAATCGTCATTGACCCAGCAACTCCCATATTTTGTAAGTATTCAATGTGATAGTGAGACACTCCTCTTAACAGAGAATTACTCAGATCGAGGGGTGTATCCGTCAGAGGATGGTTGTGGGGAATCAGGGGGACTGGGGTGTAATTGACATCAGGAATGAATCGCATCCACTTACGGCAAAACAACTTGCGGGCTGGCGCTGGAATATCTGTCGCCATATAGTGCAGTCCCAAGTAGCTTTCTAAATGCCTCTGTTTCTGCTCCGCAATCACCACACCACTGTCGTCTGCCTTAAAGCGGTAGATCATAACTCGATCGAACCCAGTCATTGCTTTGACATCTCTGGCAAGGGTTTGAGCCATACCTTTCAGGTTAGTGGCATTACGCAGATTGGCGATCGCTCCTTGTAGGCGGTGATAGAACTGGGTTGAATGGATTCTGTTGCTGGATTGCTGAGGTTCTAGTTCCAGGATTAACCCATTTACCATCCGGTACATTACACCTCTAAATGTCTGATTTTTTCGTTGCCAATCAGTCTGAGCAACCCTCCGCCGGGTTTTTAGTTGAAACGGATTGCAAAGCTCCAAGTTATCTTGGGCTAGATACCCAGCAAGTTGTTGCACTTGATCGTTAGAAAATAACCGTTGTAATGGTTGACCCAGCAATGCTTCTGCCGAAATCCCAAAAAACTGTTCCACATTTTCACTAATCTGCAAGATTCTGAGGTGTGGCTCTTGCAGTATCAGCAAGATTCCATGCGGCTGAATATAACCGGGAGCATAGACAGATTCTTCACTACACACTTCTAAAGAAGTCAGTAGTGAAGGGGTCAGCGAGGAGAGTGAAGTAGGATTTGGTGAGTGCATAGCTGAGGTAAACGGTGGCTATAAGTAAGATGGAACACATCCCTAGAACAGTTTACATTTCGTCGGTTCGCGCAGCGAGCTTGTTGAAAATAACCCGCCATCATAGATTAATGGGGGTAAGGGGCAAGTCTAATAGGGCAATCACTTTCTCAGTAATTGGTAAAACGGAAAAAACTGAGCCTGCTGTATCCAGACGCAAGTCGCCAAATCAGCGCAGATATAAGGGTGTGCGATCGCAGGAACATCCAAGAAGATGATGGCTAAAGGCAAGTCCCAAAATTCACTAAAATTCACATTGAGTCAAGCTGCTAAATTGAAAAAACCCCGTTACTGGAATGTTCAGTAACGGGTTCTATGTTAACTAGCTTGATTAATACGCCGTTTTAACTCAGCCTCTAATTGTTCTGGAGTGCTGACCACTACCCCCGGTTTCGTTCTCATAATGCTGAGGTAATGCTGAAATGCCTCCTCATCCTGGGGGTTTGATATCACATATTGTCTTAGTTCTTGCTCATTAAGAGTTAAGTAGTCTGTCATCGGATAATGTTCTCCCCATTACTAAGAATTTCTACTTAGATGGTTTCGCCTATCAAAATCACGATTCGGCTTGTCCTCTCATCAAATCTAACCAATGCTATATCTCTAAACAAATTACTAGCCCGAACGCAAAAGTCAAAGAATGCTTTAAGTTGCTCGATGGTCGGTTCCATACCTCTTACTATTGAATAAAATTAAATCGGTTCATTCGTGACAAGTTAGGATAACATTGCTTTTGTAAATTATAAATTCCGCTGAAAAGACTGATAGCGATCGCACAAACGCACTAAAATTTAAGAAACTATCATGATGGATACTGACATGGTATCGATCCCAATTACTTTAGAACAACTCATTAGAGCGGTAGAACAGTTGCAGCCAGACGAACGAGCAAAAGTTGCTAGAGCCTTGATTCAAATAGATTTACGTTCAGATTTGACGGCTTTAATTCCAGAACTTTATGCCGAACCCCCCGTGAATGAGATTACAGACGATGAAATCAGGGCTGAAATTAAAGCTGTGCGTCAGCAATCAATTAATTTAACGGCTCCATAATGACTCTTAAACCTTTACTAGAGAGTGTTTTGAGCATTTCTTTAGCGTTATATTCACTACTAAATACTCCTGCTTGCATAACTCTTTGACCTTGCCAAACTGTGGGAAACGCACCAGGAGCAAGGAATTTCACTAAATCTCGATCTTTATCAGTTGCAAGTGGCACTACTAAGCGATACCGTACACCAGATTGTGTTGCAGACGTACCACTATAGGGAATACTTGCAGAACTTGTTTGCAGATTGCGAGTATTAACAATGGGGATATTGCGATCGGGGAGTGGTAAAAGTTCTGAAGCACCTGGGGCAGAAGTTTCTAGTATTGGTAATGGCTGCTGCGTTTGATCCCTCATACTTCTTGGAACTGGTGGCTGTACAACTGAATTGGATGGAGGCTCAGTGGCAGTAAACTCAATGGTATTAGGATCGATCCGCACGTAATTTAACTGTGGTGTATCAGGTGGCTGTGCATTAATTGGTATTTGTCTACCTGACAAGCTGCTAGGAGTAGGAAATCCGGCGACTCTAGAAGTGGGTGGTTGTTTGGATATAGGCGGGGAAGGCGGTACATTATTGGCAGGCATTAATGGCAGCACTTGACTGTTTAATTGTGTAGAAACAGGATTATTTGCTGAAATACTGTTGCTGGTTTGCCCGTTAGTAGTTTCAGAGACTTCGGGAGATGAGAAGGTAATTTCCCCAGTTGATGGTATTTCTCCTAACGCATTGTTGGGGACAGGGGCGGGTTGAGAATTTTGGGTTGCTAGTGCTGTTGTACCGTTAATATCTACCTTGCCAGTGATGCGATCGCTCACAAGATTATTACCAGCAGCAGAAATCACCTGTTTAGCAGCGCTAGCGTTAATATCGTGGCGAGCATTATTTTGAAATGTATTACCCCCAGGTTCGGATGCACTACCCAAATCTGGCATTGCTTGAGCGATCGCAACTAAACCATCTTCTTTATTATCTTGAATAGAATTATTCCGCAAAATCGGGCGGGCATTTGCTTGTACGACAATTCCCGATCTATTGTTCTGAATTTGATTACCTATGACTATAGGAGCAGCATTTTGGGCAATATTAATCCCAAAACCCGTTTGCTGAAAGATATTTTCTTTCACTTGGGGATTAGAGTTACCAGCAATTGTGATGCCATTGGCTCCATTGCGATCGAAGTAATTCTTACTAATGGTAGGTGCTGCATTACCACTAACGGAAATTCCATCTTGAGTACTACCAGTAAATGTATTTTCTGCGACTACCGGATTGCTAGATTCAATCCATAAACCGTAACCACGGCGATTAGGGTTCGTCACCGTTACCCCAGTCAGCAAAGCTTGGTTTGCCCCGACAATTGTGACGTTTTGACCGCCAAAGCTCCGACTCAGATAATCACCGCCTCCCTGAATGATAATGTCCTTACCTTGATTGCTGGGGTTGCCTTGAATTGAAATACCCGGTTTCAGTATTAAGGGAAATTCCTCTCCTGTCTCGGCGCTATAAGTGCCCGTAGAGAGCATAATTACAGTATTGGCATTAGCTAATCGCAGCGCTTGGGTAATCGTTTTTACAGGAGCGGATTCGCTGCCATTGCCTGCTTTGTCATCTCCAACACCAGGATTGACAAATAGCACATTAGCCTGAGAAGGTGTTTTCTGATTCAGAGGCGCTGAATTTGGTGTCGATGGAATCTGAGCGATGCCTTTTCTACGAGAGGCCTCTCTTTCAGAGACGCTAACGCGAACGGCGGGCTTTCCTACGGAACGCTCCGCGAACGCTAACGCACTATCCAGGCTGATACCCAGAAACGCTATACTTGCCGCCCCCATACCTACAGTAAAAGATAATACTGAAAAACTAAAAAATAAAAGCCTTGCTGATTTCAGAAACTTCAGCTTTGCAAACAGAACATCTACTCTACGGTACTCAGGAAACACACGAGGGAGAATCATATTTAACACGACTCCTTATAAGTAATCATAAATTCTTATACTCTCTAGAGAGTATTATGTCGATAATATTACTCATATATTGACCGATTGGCGATATTTAATACATAGTAATAAATGATATTAGACATCTCCAGAAATTAATTGTGCGTTGCCCAAAATAATTTGTAGGCACAATTCATAAATTGTGCCTACATCATTTTCACTCTCATATCTAAATAGATATAAGAATGAAATTAAATATGCGTTATCCAAAACCCTTGTAGAGTCGTAATACTGCTAGTCTATACAAGGGTTTTGGATAGATAATATATCTATTGTGGATTTTCTGGTGTATTCCCTTTTGGCAGTCTTTTGTAAGCTTGTTGTTTACCATAAAATACTTGACTAAGCTCAGTGCGAAACTGTAGCCTCAAACTACCCTTATCACTGTCTATAGGAACATGGGATAATTTACCATAACCCTCACTACTACGTTGTTTTGCGTAGATTCCGCAAAAATTAGTAAAAAAAAGCAAATTAATTCACTTATGGTTACTAGGACTTATGATAATTCACACTTTGATGAAAGCACTAATGGGGTTGTTGTGATGGTCGAGCCATACAGCCAAAAAGGGCAAACACAGCAAGTTGTTTACCGCATTTTAGATGCCAATTTAGATCGCGCTCGTGAGGGCTTGCGAATTATCGAGGAATGGTGTCGGTTTGGGTTGAATAATGCCCAGTTGGCTCTTGAATGCAAACGGCTGCGACAAGAGGTAGCCAAGTGGCATACCCCAGAATTGCGGGCGGCGCGAGATACACCAGGCGATCTTGGGACTGAATTAACCCATCCTCAAGAAGAACAACGAGCTAGTATAAAATCGGTCTTGCAAGCTAACTTTTGCCGGATAGAAGAAGCATTACGAGTGTTGGAAGAATACAGCAAGCTTTACCAGGCAAATATGGCTAAGGCTTGTAAGCAAATGCGCTATCAGGTTTATACCCTAGAAAGTAGTTTAATGGGTCATCAGCGCCATCAATTGTTGTGGCGATCGCATTTGTATCTTGTTACTTCTCCTAGTGAAAATTTGTTGAACAATGTCGAGGCTGCACTCAAAGGCGGATTAACGCTTTTACAGTACCGCGACAAAACCGCGGATGATTCTTTGCGTCTAGAACAAGCGAGAAAATTACGCCAGTTATGCCACATCTACGGCGCTTTGTTTATTGTTAACGATCGCGTGGATGTAGCTTTAGCTGTCGATGCCGATGGCGTGCATCTAGGACAACAAGATATGCCTATTGCTATTGCTCGGCAATTACTGGGTTCGCAGCGTTTGATCGGTCTTTCTACCACAAATAAAGAAGAAATGCAAGCAGCAATTGCTGAAGGTGTAGATTATATTGGCGTGGGGCCAGTTTATGAAACTCCCACGAAAGTAGGTAAGGCAGCAACAGGGCTAGAATATGTCAGCTATGCTGCCAAAAATTGCTCAATTCCCTGGTTTGCGATTGGGGGAATAGATGCGAATAATATCAATGATGCGATCGATGCTGGAGCCGAACGTGTAGCTGTGGTGCGATCGCTCATGCAAGCCGAACAGCCTACCCTGGTGACACAATATTTGCTATCCCAACTCAATCGCATTAAACCAGAACTTTAAAAGAGTCATTTGTCGTTAGCCCAAAGTGAGTAACCAATACCCCATTCCCAATTCCCAATGCCCAATGCCCCACACACATATTATGTCTAACGAGATTACGATTCAGGTAAATGGGGAAACCCATAGCTGTTCGTTGCAAACTTCTTTACCTGACTTACTTCAACAATTGGGTTTTAACCCCCGCTTAGTAGCTGTAGAGTATAACGGTGAAATTTTACACCGCCAGTTTTGGCCGCAAACAAAAGTGCAGCCAGGCGATCGCTTAGAAGTGGTAACTATTGTCGGTGGTGGCTAGTTATTTGAGCCAGCAAGCCCAAATCTTTGAGGCTACGTCGTGTAATCTCAATGCGGGCGGGTGCATCTTCCGATTTTTGCATATCAAGGGTTGTCGCGAAAAAGTAGACGTTTTTGTTTTGCTCTAAATAACCCACAAACCAACCAATGTTTGGTTTGGTACTTGTTAACCATCCCGTTTTTCCTCGCAGTGTGTAGTCTGGAGTTTGTTCGCGTACCATAATGTCTTTGACAAGATTTATTGTCCGTTGCGAGAAAGGCAAATCGCCTTGATATAACCGTTGCAAAAACTTAATTTGCTCTTTGGGTGTAATTTGCAATAGCTGCGGTTGTAGCCAAAAACGATCGATGTCTGCGGCAGTGCCAATCTGACGGTTCCCGTAGCCTACTTTATTAATAAATTGCTGCATCCGTTCATATCCCGCCCTACGTGCCAATACTTGATAGAACCAAACAGTTGAATCTTTAAAGGCTTGACGCAAATTTGTATCATGGTTCCAGGCATCAACTTCTCGGTGAATTCCATCCCAAGTGAGAACCGCTACATCATCAGGAACTACACCTGTTTCTAGCGCCACCAGCGCGTTAAAAATTTTGAATGTTGAAGCTGGAGCGATGGCGGTTGCATTACGTTGAGGATTGTGTTCATAGATGCGGTTATTTTTTGAGTCGTAAATCAAGATAGAGCCTTCACGCCCAAATTCTTGAAAGTGTCGCCCGAAATTTGGCGCTTTAGCGGGACGTTCAGATGAAGTTGAAGCAGGTTGAGCGACAACATACATTGCCCCAAAGGTAATCACACTAACTACAGCAAGACATCCAATGACTGTAAACACGAAAGATTGCATTCGGTGTTTTGTGTAACGCCGAAGGAATTGCTCTATGTTAAACCAGATATTTTTCATTGCACATTTAGTCACATCACAAGCGAGATTTTACACTGGAATCTTGCTCTTTTGTGAAGCAATTTGTTAAAGGTTATGCAGAAACATAAATTAGAGTAAATTACCCTTTTTGGTATTTTTTGAATTTGATGATTTAATCAGGTTCAGTTAATAAAATCATTTTATAAAATTGCGTTTTTTCCATCTAATTTATAAAGCGATCGATGGAGAGTTCTACGCTTGGCTAATTCTTTACCTTTACGACCGAGTTGCTCGCGTAGTTGCTGGTCTTGGCACAACCGATTGAAAGCTTGAAAAACTTCATAACCAGAATTGGGATTAACCAATATCCCATTTTCTTCATGCTGAACTGTATCTATAACACCACCTAAACGAGGGGCAATTATCGGCTTCCCGAAGTAACTTGCTTCTAAATAAGCCATACCAAAACCTTCCATATTATTAGGTTTAGTATCCGATAAAGTCAGCATGGCAAATATGTCGCAAGCTGCATAGTAACCTGCTAATTCTCGCTCTGGCACATATCCAGCAAAGTGGACGCGCTTATCTACTCGCAAACGATGCGCCAGAGATTTCAGTTCCGACTCACTTGACCCTTGTCCGCAGAGTATATAGTGGACATCAACCCCAAAAGTTAGCAATATTGGGATATTATCAATTACTCGGTCGAAACCTTTATATTTTACTAGTCTGCCGATGGAGAGAATAACTATTGCTGAATCAGGAATGTTGTATGCCTGACGCACGCGAACCCGTAAATCATCAAGACTACTGGGACTGGCTACATTATTACCAAATTTTTCTGGTCTGATTACGGGGTTAATGACGTGGGTAGGAGTATCTAATCGGAAAGCAGTTCTCAGGTAATCTCTTGTATAAGAACTGTTACAAACAATGCCTTCGGCGCGTTTGAGTGTTAATTTAAATAGCGATCGCAGCACGGGATTGTGTAAAGTGCAAAGAAGATCGTTGCCGTGCAGATAGATAAAAAAGCGAATAGGTAACAAATAGCTCAATAGCAACAGTGAAGGAAAATCATAGCCGTGGCCCCACTCTATGTAACGATAGTGATAGCGAAAATAGAGTTTAATTGCTAGAACAAATGAGCAGACGATATTGACCAAAGGCTTTAGGATATTTCCCACATAGCCACTACGCCAATATTTAGGATAATACCAGCGATACACAGGAAACTGTTGACTCTTATCAAATACTCGATCTCCTGAGCAACTAGCTGCCAGCACAATTATTCGTTCTGGATCTTGCAGACAACGATTGTAAATATATTCCCCAATTACAGCTTCTTTCGGCAGAAAGATCCGGGATATGACTAGGATATCTGGGTATGCAGCTTTATCTCTGATTTCGGCTGTTAGTTGAGAAATATGTTCCATAATAAAGTTGATGACTATATTTCAAATAGTTTTTAATATCTACAATTAGAATTACTTTCAAAGCCATCATTATTATTTTATTTCTTTTAAAACGAATTTGGTAGACAAATTTGAAGCTTATTTTAGAAGATTAGCCAGAAAGATTGTTTTTTTATTGTGTTGATTTTATTTTTGTTGCAAATTTATCATTATTTGAGAGTTTCTGTGCATAATGAACCAAAAATAAAAGTTAACACTTGTAGCGAAATTGCTCAGTGAACAACTGCTGTAAAAATTCCGATGGTACTACTTATTCAGTGAAGGATTAAAACATTAGTCAAAATAATTACTAAAAATTAAAATCATCTGTATAATTCAAAACTGTAGTCTGAAACTAGTCCAAGGCATAGCAAACCATTGCCCGTAGCCGTAGCCCGCACTTCTCTACGAGACGCTACGCGTAGCTTGCTTCCACGTTCGCGGAGCGTGCCGTCGTAGGCAAGTGGTATGACATGGTTCGACTCCGGCTCCATCGAGCGACTTGTACTGAGCGTAGTCGAAGTAAGCCTAGATGCTTACCAGCCGCTCAGTGAAAATCTTAGACATCGCAATTTCTGTGAGGATAAACATGTCTTCAGGTACGGTTCCCCAGTCGAGAAATCCCCCCTGCTATCGCTACTTACCCAAGATAAGACGCGGTAAATTGAATATGTAGTCTCTAAAAAGCAATGCTACGTGAATGCTACAAACTTGCTTGTTACAGGCTAGCCTTAGCAACATCCTGCAACACTGCTCCCACTATCGGGAGAAATCATAAATAATAATTTCGTTTTTCAAGCGATTGTCTTATGCGTAAAAAACTACAACAAACCATCAAGCCGCTGTTAAAAACCCTCTTAGCCCTAAGCTTGGTGTTAGCTTTGGCTCTTAGTCATGCTGACGGCGCGTTAGCAGCCCGCAGTGGAGGTCGTATCGGTGGTGGCTCCTTTAGAGCGCCTTCTAGCCGCACCTATACACCGCGCACCTATGCACCTCCTGGCGGTGGCGGATACTATCCAGGTGGTGGCTTTGGTGGTGGCTTTGGCTTTCCCTTCCTACTTCCCTTCTGGGGTATCGGAGGAGGATTTGGTGGTATATTTACCATCTTAATTTTCTTGGCGATCGCTAATTTCTTATTGCAAACTTTCCGCCGCGTCTCTAGCGGTGAAACACCAGAAGCAGATTACAGCAGTAACTCTCCTGTTTCTGTAACTCGTTTGCAAGTAGGTTTGTTAGCTCAAGCCCGTGAATTGCAAAATGAACTCAACCACATTGCTGAAACTGCTGATACTAACACCCCAGAAGGCAGAGCAGAAATTCTCCAAGAAGCCAGTCTAGCTTTACTCCGCCATCCCGAATATTTTGTATATGCAGGTGGTGGCACTCAACAAGCCAGCTTGAATTCAGCTGAAGGTCAGTTTAATCGGCTGTCATTGGCAGAACGCAGCAAGTTTAGCGAAGAAACTCTTTCTAACGTCAACAACCAGCTCAAAGCAGCCCTTGCCAAAGAAGCTTTACCTCCGGCTGGTGAACTCGACAACCCCACCCGCCTATTTACCGAAGGGCCTGGTGAATACATTATCGTCACCTTGCTAGCGGCGACATTAGGTAAGTTTGACATCCCCACAGCTATTAATAGTGCTGATGATTTGCGTCAAGCTTTGCGGCAAATTGGTAGTATCCCTAGCGACAAGCTTCTAGCAATTGAAGTTCTTTGGACTCCTCAAGCTGAAAATGATACCCTTACATCTGATGATGTGTTAGCAAATTATCCAGATTTGAGACTTGTTTAATCTCTGATAAATTTTGCTCTTGAGCGCTAAGAAAAACTTTGCATCTTGGTGCAAGAATAAGTTCCCCTTAAGAACAATAACTAGAAAACCGCTTGTCAATGACAAGCGGTTTTTTGTAGAGTTTATATCATTTCTAGATAATTAGTTATGATTACCATAGTCATTTCACCCCCAATACTTTTCGGATAAACCCAACAATCTCTCTTTTGGTCTGGGGAAAGGTTAAAGGTAAATTAAAACCCTTAACCTTTCCCCCCAAAATCCGAAAAGTATTGATTTCACCCCACCTTGCCCCAAGAGTTTGCAAAGAGGGGATTAAGGAGTGGGGTTCTTAGAGGTGAATAAGTAATTAAGCGGACATCATAGATATATTTAAGTATGATTTTAGAAACATTTTGGTAGTATTATCAAAATGAATTATACGCAAAGTGTTATCTTATGCCTAGTGTTGAAGCCGACGAAAACCGAGAGCATCGCATTAAAACAGAAATTATTGTAGATGCTGAAGACAAAGAAGACCGGGCTATGGGTTGGTACTACTACCTCGAAGAGGCTCTGAATTTTCCCTTTTTGGCTACATGGACGAAGAAGGGACGCAAATCAGGTGCTGTCGAGGAGAAACAAGTGGAAGTATTGGGAATGGCCCCAGACGATGAGTGCTTAAAAGATATGTTTGTCGAAGTAGCTTATATTAATGGTAAGGATGAAGATGTGTATTCTGCAAAATTATCTGAAATAGCAGCCATTGATGCTGACAGCGAAACTCAAGAAGCGATCGCAGACTGGCTCTATTGGATTGCTAGAGGTTATAAGTTTTGAAGAAGAATGCAGAATTCAGAATTCAGAATTCAGAATTCAGAATCAAAGTGGCAAACTTAAACCTATTTTCAGCGTTCGCCTGAGCGCTTGTCTGAGTCCGCCAGTCATAAAGAATTCAATTCTGTTAGCAGATAGCTAAGGTTTAGCCCATTCTGGCTCCTGAATTCTGTTTTTCGGTTTTTTCCATGACAGAATTATAGGGCTTCTCGGTTGTATACCATAACCTTAGTAATGCCTAGAGTATCATCATTCTATCCTTAACTAAATATGGCATAAGTAGCTTTTCCCTGCCGTTTAGCTTGGTACATCGCAATATCAGCATCCCGTAGTAGAGTTGCAGGCTCCTCATAATTACTAAAATTCCAAGTAATACCAATACTAGCTGTAGCAGATAATTGATATCCATTCAGGTTAACTGGCAATCTTAAGGTGTCTTGAATACGTTTGGCAACATTAGTAGCATCGGTAATGTCTTTAATATCCTCCAAAAGAACAGTAAACTCATCACCACCAAATCGTGCTACAGTATCGCCACTACGTAAGCATGACTCTAAACGTCTAGCGATCGCTACTAAAAAATCATCCCCTATTCCATGCCCAAAGCGATCGTTAATCTCTTTGAAGCCATCTAAATCCAAAAACAAAACTGCAAAATAATAATCGCTTCTGCGTTTGCTACGTTCAATAGTTTGTCTGAGCCGATCTAAAAATAAAACACGATTCGGTAATTCTGTTAGCCCATCATAAAATGCATTGCGGATCAGTTGTGCCTCTGTCTGCTTACGTTTAGTGATGTCTTGAAAAACTAAAACCGCGCCAGTAATATTGCCATCTCCATCGCGGATAGGTGCAACATTATCCCCAATCGCTATTTCTTTACCATCTTTGGTAATTAATGTACAGTTTTCTGGTAAATTGAAAATTTCACCTGCTTCGATTACATAAGTGGCTAAATTTCCAATTTTTTCTCCTACATCTTTATTAACTAAGTTAACGACCTCTATTAAATCTTTCCCCAACGCTTCACTTTGCTTCCAACCAGTGATTAGTTCTGCTATGGGATTCATCATTTCAATACAACCGTTTGCATAGGTCACAATCACTGCACAACCCATACTATTAATAATTGTCATCAACCTCTGTTTTTCTTCGTATAATATTTTTGTGCTCTGATGTTTGTACAGTGTCATTTCAATCACAAAATGTAAATCACTTTCAAGAAATGGTTTGGCTATGTAACTAAAAGGCTCACTTAGCTGATTTTTATGTAATGTTTTATATTCAGAACACTCTGTTAGATATACTACAGGCACATGGAAGTGATTCTGGATAATATCCGCTAAGTGGAGACCATCTATTTCTCCAGCTAAACAGATATCAATTAATACTAAATGTGGATGAGTTTCTGCTACCTTTTTTATTACCTCTTCACCAGATTCAGTTATTTCTGATACTAAATAACCTAATTTTTGTAAACTTTTTCTAATATTTGAGGCTAGATTTTTTTCATCCTCAACAACTAGGATTTTGTGGGCGAACATGTTACGATAACCTGTTTGCTAAGGTTCAGATTCTTGTTGTCAGTGTCAACTCAAGTCAAAAGTGCTTATCTTATCATAAACAATTTCTAACTACCCTGTATTCTTGCTTGATATTAATACTGACTAATGAGTAAATAGCATCATGTTATTAATGTCTGGAAATTTCTATGCTTATCAAAACTAATTTTGATTAATTCATGTAGCTAATATGATGCTACTAGCATCAAGTTAAAATTATAATGCAATTATCAAGCACTCAAAAACTGATTTTAAAATGTATACAATAATTTTTCTTGGGAGAGTATAAATACTAAGTATAATATCTATATACAAATTAATCAAGAAAAATTTATCGTAAAATCACAGGATATTACTTTAATATAATTAAAAAAATATAGAGAGTCTTGTATGTAATATATTAATCTACATTCACTTAATTATTAATAATAATTAATCTTCATCTGTAATTAATGAGTTTAATGCTGTTTTACCTGTAAATAGCTTTTATATCAGATAAGGTCTAGATTGCGGTCTAAAGCTATCTGAAATATTAGTAAACTCCTATTAATTAGAAATATTCATATAACAACCATAATTAAAAAAATCAGCATTATTGTAATAGCATGGTAAGCCTAAATATGTGCAATATAAAATTAGTTATGTTTCTCAAATATCAATAGCTGAGATATTTTTAATGCACTATTTTAGCCTTGCCACGCCACTGCGCGTATTTTAAAAATAAAATACTAGCTCTATAGCTTCTGGTTAATACTTAATCACAATTTCTCTCCTCTGAAAATATGTAAGTTAAATGTTCGTCAGCCGCTCGCGGTATTTTTTAGTTTTTTGGTAATCTAATCAGTAGGTGCTGGTGCCAATGGCAGGAAAGATTCTCATTGTGAGACACTTCCAAGCTCCACGTAAACCCTCAGTTTTTTGCTAGCTGATAGATATTGAAAAAAACACATTTTGTGAATTAAAGGTTGGACTTAATTTTAGTCAGTTCAATGCTAATTTTGCCACCGAAGTCTGGAATAGGTGCAGCAGGTTTGCTGAGAGTGACTTGGACTTTTGTTACACGATCGCACTCTTGGAGGATAGAATCTGCGATCGTTGTTACCAATTTCTCCACCAAAACAAATTTAGACGTTTTGATCAGATGTTGTATCAAGCTAATGACGCTGCGATAATCTAAAGTGTCTTCGATCGCGTCAGTCTTGGCCGCTGTGGAGATATCCAACCATAACCTCACATCCACCTCAAACCATTGTCCTAGCACCTGTTCTTCTGGTAGATACCCAGTGTAGCCATAGCCGCGAATTCCCGTTAAATGAATGCAGTCCATAAAAGTTTGAGAGCAAATTGTGCATTTTGTAGAAAGTTCAGCAAGTTTGCTTGGAGATTTTCTTTCCCAGAAACTCGCGTGGCGGTGATGGAAGCCAACACCGCATTGATGGATTTTAAATTGAATTTCCCTAGACAAAATCTAAAATTTAAGATTGTTTTATAGCTATGTTTGATTTAATGCCGATCGCTTATAGGAATGTTAATCAACTTTGGGCTTATATTTTAACAGAGACCCTAAAGCGGTTGGGATTGACTTGTGCCATCATTTGCCCCGGATCGCGCTCTACACCGTTAGCGATCGCTTTTGCTCAACAAGCACCTGAGATTGAAGCGATTTCCATTCTCGATGAACGTTCCGCCGCCTTTTTCGCTTTGGGACAAGCTAAAGCAACCGGATGCCCAGTGGTACTAGTTTGCACCTCTGGTACAGCAGGAGCAAATTTTTATCCAGCAGTAATTGAAGCCTCATATAGTCGCGTACCACTGTTGATATTAACTACCGATAGACCGCCAGAATTGCGAGATTGTCACTCTGGGCAAACTGTAGATCAATTGAGATTATATGGAAACTACCCAAATTGGCAAACAGAGTTAGCCTTACCCTCCGCCGATCTGGGAATGCTAGCTTATCTGCGACAAACCGTAATTCATAGCTGGGAAAGAGCGCAAACTCTTACAAAGGGGCCAGTACATTTAAATATTCCCTTTCGCGATCCCTTAGCACCTGTACCTGATGGAACTGATTTGAGCTATTTGCGATCGCAGTTGGAATCAGAAGACTTCTTCGCAGGAATAGCAAACCCATGCCCCATGCCCCATACTTCGACTGCGCTCAGTACAAGTTCCCCATACCCCATACCCAAAGAATGGAAAGAGTGCGATCGCGGCATTATTATCGCAGGTGTTGCCCAACCGCAGCAACCAGAAGAGTATTGTAGAGCGATCGCGCACCTTTCCCAAACTCTCAAATGGCCTGTGCTAGCTGAGGGACTTTCCCCAGTGAGAAATTATGCCGAACTCAACCCTTATTTGATTTCCACTTATGACTTGATTTTGCGAAATCAGCAACTAGCAAAGCAGCTAGCACCCGAAATGGTGATTCAGGTGGGAGAAATGCCTACAAGTAAAGAACTGCGTAGCTGGATAGATGCAACCCAGCCGCGACGCTGGGTAATTGACAAGAGCGATCAAAACCTCGACCCTTTGCACGGGAGAACGACGCATTTACGGATATCTGTAGAAGATATAAAAACAGAGGAGATAAATTTATCTTTCTCCTCAGACTATTTGCAGCAATGGTGTGATGCGGAAGCGAAGGTTAGGTTAGTTGTTGACCAGATGATGGGGAAAATAGATGAAATCATTGAGAGTAAAGCAGCTTGGTTAATTTCTCAGATTTTACCGCCAGGAACGCCTCTATTTATTTCCAATAGTATGCCTGTGCGGGATGTGGAATATTTCTGGAAACCGAATAATTTAGGAGTGCGATCGCACTTTAACCGGGGTGCAAATGGCATTGATGGCACATTATCTACAGCTTTAGGAATTGCCCATCGCCAGCAAAGTAGTGTGATGTTGACGGGAGATTTAGCGCTGTTGCATGACACCAATGGTTTTTTAATCCGCAATAAGTTTGTCGGACATTTGACGATTGTGTTAATTAACAACAATGGCGGTGGCATTTTTGAAATGTTACCCATTGCCAAATTTGACCCACCATTTGAAGAGTTTTTTGGCACTCCCCAGGATATTGATTTTGCTCAGTTATGCGCTACTTATAATGTGCAGCATGAATTGATTACTTCTTGGGAGCATTTGCAGCAAAAATTCAACCTACTTCCGAATACAGGAATTCGGGTTTTAGAGTTGCAGACAAATCGCAAAGCTGATGCCAAATGGCGACAGGATAATTTGAGGAACTTTGCCGCAGATGTTGTAATTTAACTCTGCCATTAGATATTACTAAATAGCGAGATGCAAGGTATTAATTTTGCGAAATGTTTATGGTGTCAAAATTAAAAGTGATTTATATAAGCGTTTCAAGTACTGGTGGTGCTGCTGAAACTTGCAAAATATTATAATTAGTAGTACAATAACGACTCTAGCGATTTTAGCGACAAATGCGACAAAATGTAGAACATAACAATAATGAGAGTGAAGAAGATATTTCGTTTTTAACAACTATTGAAGTAGCTGAACTTCTTCGTGTTCATCAAAGAACTGTACAAAGATGGATATCATCAAATAATCTTAAAGCTACAAAAGTGGGGCCAAGAATTTGGCGTATCAGACAAAAAGACTTAGATGAGTTCTTACAAATAAATAATAGTAGAAAACAAGCAGAAGAAGATATTAACTCAAATGGCAACAGGAATACCTAGTCGAAATAGTCGTAAAAGTCAAAAACAAAATATAATTCCTTTTCGTCTGGAATATGAAGGGAAAATTCCTATAGAAGATATATTAAAAATTCCTGTAGCAAAGTTACATCGCATAATAAGTATAGATGAACATCCAAGAAATAGACTCATCTATGGAGATAATTTAAGAGTTCTTAGTTCATTCTTGAACGATGATACTGTTGCCGGTAAAGTTAGTTTAATTTATATTGACCCCCCCTATGCAACAGGAAGTAGTTTTGAGTCTCGTCAAAGAAACCATGCTTATCACGACATAATGGAAGGTGCAGAATATTTAGAGTTTTTACGTCAACGACTAGTTTTAATGAAAGAACTTTTATCAGATGAAGGTTCTATTTATATACATTTAGATGACAAGATGGCTTGTACTGTCAAAATTATAATGGATGAAATTTTTGGTTCTAAAAACTTTCGCAATTTGATTACAAGAAAAAAATGTAACCCAAAAAACTATACACGTAAACAGTACGGAAACACTTCTGACTACATTCTATTTTACACAAAAACAGATAATTATATATGGAATCAGCCTTTTAACCCTTGGACTGAAACTACTGCAAAGAAAGAGTATCAATATGTTGAAAAGGAGACTGGAAGAGTTTATAAGAAAGTTCCTGTTCATGCACCAGGTGTAAGAAAAGGTGCAACAGGCCAACCCTGGAGAGGAATACTACCTCCTCCAGGTAAACACTGGCAATATACTCCAGAAACTTTAGACGAAATGGATGCACGCGGAGAGATTTACTGGTCACCAACAGGGAACCCAAGAAGAAAAGTTTATTTAGATAATAGCCAGGGTATTTCAGTCCAAGATATTTGGCTTGACTTCAAGGATGCTCACAATCAAAATATTAAAATTACTGGCTATCCAACAGAAAAAAATCCAGATATGATCAAACGAATAATTCTAGCCTCATCTAATGAGGGAGATATTGTGTTAGATGCATTCGCGGGAAGTGGAACGACTGCTGCTATAGCTGAAGAGTTAGATAGAAAATGGATAGCTATTGATAATTCCCAACTTGCTATAGCTACAATAGTTCAGCGTTTAGTTAACGGAACAGAAGTAATGGGTGACTTCATTAACGGAAATAGTTCCCCTAAACATGAACAAAAATGCTTAATAGGTATAAATAGAATTTTACGAAGTGGTCTAGATTTATATATTGAAGAAACACCAGAATTAGAGTTTATCTCTGATACTGTAATACATGAGTGGGATAGCAAACTCAACTTTCAAGCCAATCTTGTGTAAATCTCTCATCAAGCATTTTCAGAGTGCATACCATTATTTTGCCACTACCATAACTTTCTAGACGAGCATAATCATTCCACATAGATCCTAGTAGTAATCCTGGCCCATCATTCAAAAAAAATACCTTTAAAGCCACTTTATATGTATCAGCATATCTGAGAATATCAGTTGCTTTATCTCGATTCCCACCAGTTCGATCATCTTCTTGAGAACCTCCTCTATCAGAGTCATAACGAGCAAATCCAACTACTAAGGGGGTTCCATCTAATCGAGATATAAAAATATCTGCTGGAGTTTGAGCTTCCCAATTATCCAAAACCTTATCAAGCATTACATCTTTTCCAGCACGAACTGGCCCCCGAATTATATAATTTTTGCCAAATACTCTGTCAAACCATAAGAAAAACGCTTCTGTCAAGTCATAGCCTTTTTGCCCCCGTTTACTCTGTTCTAAAAGAAGAGCCATTAGAGTTTCATCGGGTACAGGACGACTTTGCAAATTTTTTCTAACTTCTTCTAAGCTACGAAATCTATCACCAAAATCGTTAATTATAGTGGGAATATCACGTTTTTTCTTGGTCATTTCTACAGTCGTATCTGGTGATACATACCTCCGAAATACTCTAAGAAGTTGAATACGTAAAGGATCTGGGTCTTTTGTAATAATTTCAAGTAAATTTGCAGAGTTGGTTGCTTCGTCTACCAATTCTATGAAACGCTCCAAAACTTTCTCGTAGAGCATTTTAGCTTCATCTAAAGAATCTGGTTAGAATGGTGAGTCAAATATGGTAATCCACTTAGATGCAGTTACTTTGTAGCTACTGAATGAATTCAAATTACAATCTCCTGTACCATAATCGATACAATCTTTTAAGTATAAAACACATAACTCTATAAAAAAACTCAAAAGATAACTCTTTCAACGTCCCTCAGCAATTTCACCAAATAGTCGTTTTAACAGTCAGAGGATAAGCGATCGCACTTTTTCTTCCACCGCTTCTGATATACTCGCGTGTCTACAAATGCTTCTTCAGTTCGAGAAACTTTATTTGTAGCCATAATTATTTTACAGAGTGCGTAGGCGTAGCCCACCGCAGGTATCGCCCTTTTCCCCTACGTGAAACTTACCCGCTTTGTTGACTTTGTAACCACCCTTCCAAATCAGCAAGAGAAGAGAAATCCAACAAAGCGTCACCTAAAGCTTCTAACTGTTCTAGCGACAACACCTGAATCTGGCGCTGAAGCGACTCAGGAAACTCACCCACCCGTCGGTTTAATAGTCTTAAGATGAGCGATCGCGCTTCTTCTTCCTTCGCTTCCCGAATCGCCCGTGGTTCTTCCAAATTCAGTCCTAACATCGCTGCAATCTCCTCTCGACTCAGGTTAGAAAACTTGTAGACGATAATCGTCGTCACTAAATCAATTATCGCTTGCTCCGATTGTTGCCGTGCTTGTTCCAGCAAAAACCGCGCCCCTTCCACTGCTTCCGTTTCAGAAGTAACATTTGTCAGCAACATCAAACCCAATCCCAAAGGTTGTTGTCGCAAATCCCCCAACTCATCCAGATAAACCCGCCTGACTTGACCACTTTCCAATAAAGCGCGGTGAATCGAAGAAGAAGAAGGTTCCAGGCTGCGAGAGCCAAAAATTATTACCCCAAACCAGTCATCGTAACGGATAGAGTGGCGGTAGAGAAACAAAAACAATTCACTAAAGAAGCGGTGATATAAGTCTTCGTCCTTCTGAAACTGGACTTCTGCAAAAAAGACGGTTTTGGAAACTGCATTAGCGGGAGGTAAAAATACTCCATCAATCCGAAACGCCGTTTCTTTCACCTCAACTGATTCAAACTGGTAGTTCTCCGCTTCTGGGGGTGGTTCATCTACTAATTCAAATAGCAAACCAGGAAATTGCTTAAATAATTTATAGAAGATGGTGTCACGTCGCATTCTTATTCCTCAACACCCAGACAATTACCAGATTGTAAAGGCTTGAGACAACAATTTAGCGTAGGCGTAGCCCACCGCAGGTATCGCTTGTCCCTACGTCCGCGATAAAATTCTCAAGCACAACACCGCACTCCATACCAATGCAAATTAACTGGCAAACTGCCAAAACCTACGAAGATATCCTGTATCAAAAAACCGATGGCATTGCGAAAATCACCATCAACCGTCCCCATAAACGCAATGCTTTCCGTCCTGAAACGGTCTTTGAACTGTACGACGCTTTCTGTAATGCTCGTGAAGATACTACTATTGGTGTTGTTCTATTTACTGGTTATGGTCCACATACTGATGGCAAATATGCCTTCTGTTCTGGTGGCGATCAAAGCGTGCGGGGACATGCGGGTTATGTGGATGATACTGGCATCCCCCGCTTGAATGTGCTGGATTTACAACGGCTGATTCGTTCCATACCGAAAGTGGTGATTGCTTTAGTCGCTGGATATGCGATCGGTGGTGGACACGTCTTACACTTGATTTGCGACCTTACCATCGCTGCCGATAACGCCATTTTCGGACAGACTGGCCCGAAAGTCGGCAGTTTCGACGGTGGTTTTGGAGCCAGCTATCTCGCCCGCGTTGTGGGACAAAAAAAAGCTAGAGAAATTTGGTTTCTCTGCCGCCAATATGATGCACAACAAGCGCTAGAAATGGGCTTAATTAATTGTGTCGTCCCAGTGGAACAACTAGAAACTGAAGGTATTCAATGGGCGCAAGAGATTTTAGAAAAAAGTCCGATCGCAATTCGATGTCTCAAAGCCGCCTTTAACGCTGATTGTGATGGACAAGCTGGTTTACAAGAACTCGCTGGCAACGCCACCCTACTTTATTACATGACAGAAGAAGGATCTGAGGGCAAACAAGCCTTTCTCGAAAAGCGTCCACCAGATTTTCGCTCTTTTCCTTGGCTACCTTAGAATTGCAAAAATCGCCCCCCTTAAATGAGGTGCGATTTTTGTAGATATCAACTTTTACAGCACTAAAAATCTTAAAAACAAATTTTATTTTAAGCAGACTACAAACTCAGTCCAGTAATAATGGATGACTAAATGACCACTGCTTTAGTTTTTACCTGTTCAGATATGGAGGCCGTTATTTCCTCTAGAGGGGCAAGAGCAGCATTATCGAAATCTGAGGTTAAAGATTGACAAGATGTTAAAACTGGAGCTGCATCTGGTAAACCCCAAGCATCTTCTAAGGTTTCCCAAGAAGGTGCAAAAGGTGGGAGTGCCAACGAACAAGCCTTCCAAGTCGCTTGAACTGGTGCGCCCAACTGCTGGCACGTTCCACCACGGCGACCTTCTGGCTGGTAATGACGACAATATCTACAGGCAGATGCTAAAACTTTAATAGGTTTCATTCGGATTCATCTTTAGTGTTGTTTCTGGCTGAATTTCATCTTTATATTCTGCTTCTATATATAAAGACGGAGAAAAGCCAAAAAGTCATTATTTTCTATAGGTTTCAGCGATCCCAAGTAAAAAATAAACTTCAGGATATTTTTATAATCTTGTTATATATTTAAATAATTACTAGAGCAGTTACATATAGATATCGTCTAAAACTTATTAGGGATCAAGAATAAAAGCAAAGCTTTTGATTTGCCCAGCCTTTTAACTTCCTCCTTTAGGATGGCTTAAGGCATAGAATTTTAGATAAATAGTCTGCTTTAACTACCACATTCGGCAGATTTTAGCGATAAACTATATTTTTTCTCAAGAATTAGAAAGATTTGATGTAATGGCAGCAAGTTATTTCAGGATAAACTCTGCTCAACGAAATAATCGCTCAACCATTTTGCTTTGAAAACTGTTTAGCAGCACAGACAGAACAGACTTCCCAGCGCTGGAGTTCACCGGGTGGGGTGGGAGATTGACACTGGGGACAAAGGGGTAAGCCATGCGATCGCGATCGCACAATCTTCGTCCAATGTCCAAAAGCCGCATTTACATCTTTAGTGGGTGTAACATCAGGGCGGCTAATCTCATCACCAAGATAACTGGGATGCTCATGAGGCGAAACCATTTGTTGCTGTTTTCTTTCCACCGACGGATTCTGCCAGCCAGCAGTAGAGAAGCGAATATCAACCAAAGGCGTTGGCAGCTTTTTATTCAACTTTAAAAGTAGAGATGTGCGACCAAAAGTCAGGTTTTGCGCCCAAGCAGCACTAGAAGTTGCTACCGACAAAACATCACGCTGAATCGATAATGGTCGAGTATTTGCGGCAACCACTGGGCCAACAACTTCTGCCCAACACTTGAGCAGACGTTGAAATGGTTGCTCCTGCCATTTAGACTGCTTTTCCAGAATCCTTAAAACATCATTAATTGATTTCAACGACATTATTCAAAGTGGGGAGTGAGGAAGAAGGGAATAGGAGAGGTTATAGGTTACAGGTTACAGGTTACAGGGTGCAGATTATTCCCTATCACCTGTCACCTCTTCCCCAATCCCCAATCTATTTAAATAATTTCCGCTACTATTGTCACAAAATATATCTAAAAAGTTGATTCCAGTAATCTACGTTTGAGGCACAAAGGCAATGACTCAAAACCCCCTGAACGACTCCAGTACTCATCAATCGTCTAAAACACCTGGGTTGAAACCAGTACTAGCAGCAGCACTAGCAAGTTTAGAGGTGCCGCTAGATCAAGAGTTAGCTCGATATCGACGCACGCGAACTGGTTTGGTGTCATCTAAGCAGTCCCGTGTTGCAAGTTACATCAGCGGACAACACCAACCGTTAACTACTATTTCGACAATATTGGGCGCAACTCAGTCATCAGCAACGGAAATTAAAACCAATGTATCGCCTGCATCTGTACCCGTGAATCCTGAGATGAATCCAGCGCCAGCTACGGCAAAAATTGATGTCTCACCCGCATCTGTAGCTGTGAATCCTGAGATAAATCCAGCACCAACTACAGCAAAAACTGAGGAACTGAATAATCTTAATGCGCCCTCAACCTCCAATGCAGCTAAAACACAAACTCAACTTCCACCACCCCCACCCAACTTTAGTAGCAGCATTGTGCCAGCGATCGTTAAAAATACTAAAAGCGAAAATCACTTGCAGACAGATGATAGCCCCAAGCACCCAGATGACTATTTAGAATCTAGTGAAGCACTGCTGCGAAGTCTGACAGAAGAACAACCAGAAACCAAGAAACCAAGCAATTCTAGCGACAGTATGCTATCACCTTTGGGTATTGGCTCCATGTTACTGCTATTAGTGGCTAGTCTTATCTTGGGTTATGCAGTCTTCAATCCTAAAAGCTTGCCACAATGGAATTTAGGCAACTTATTTAACGGCAACTCCTCTCCCACACCAGAAAATACTGAGGAAGTTGGGAGTAATATCCAACCTCAAATTCAGCCACCAAGCACATCTATACCCAAATATCCCAATCTAGCTACTGAAGAGTTTCCTGAAGTAAGAGATCCCAATGATGTAGTTGGCTTAAAACCCAAAGTCCAACCAACCCCCGCAGTAGTGCCTAATCCAGTTGTTCCCCAAAACCCCGCAAATCCTCAAGGGGCATTTTCTAACCCCAATACAGCCCAACCGACTAACCCGATCGCTTTAGCACCAGTACCGACGCTAAAATCCTTGCCTCCCCTAAATTTACCTCCCACTTCACCGACAAAAACCTCGCCCAAACCAATCGCAACGTCACCAAAGCCAGATGCAGAAATCAAGCCAGGAACAGATGGGTTTTATCATGTAGTGATAGATAATAAAGGCGCGGCTTTTGCCTCAGCACGGCAAGTAATTCCTGATGCTTATTTATCGCCTAACAAAGAATTGATTTATCTGGGTGCTTTTAAAACTAAAGAGCAAGTAAAACAACAGATGAAACTGTTAGAAGCAAAGGGAATCAAGGCACGAGTTCAGCAGCCATGAGTTGCAAAAATCTACGATACCATGAGATAACAGTCCTGAGTCAATAAATGCTGAGTGCCCAGTTGTGTTAGCGGATAGCTAGGGTTTAGCCCGTGCTTGAGTGGTAGAGACAGAATATTGTTTGTTTACGACCCCACAACAAAAAATATTATACTCAAAACTTTTATTAGGCACTCAGCACTCCATAACTACCCGATGACAAAAAATATTACTATACTTAGGACTTTAACTAGGCACTCAGCACTCTATAACTAAATTTATTACTAAGCACGGTCTAAACGCCCTGCTAACAGCACTCAGAACTGGATTTCGTTGGAGAGCCGATATGGAATTAATCAAGCGTATCCTGCGGGTGATTCGCGCTAATCTCAATAGTTTGATCGGTGGTGCAGAAGATCCAGAAAAGATTTTGGAGCAAGCTGTCCTGGAAATGCAGGAAAATCTGGTGCAGCTGCGGCAGGGTGTAGCACAAGCGATCGCTACCCAGAAACGCACTGAACGACAAGCAGCGGCCGCTCAGTCTCAAACGGAAGAATGGTATCGCCGCGCCCAATTGGCCCTGCAACAAGGCAATGAACCTCTAGCACGTGAAGCTTTGACTAAGCGCCAAGCCTATAAAGAAACTACTACAGCCCTCTTTTCGCAGATAGAGCAACAAAACGAGATAGTTGCTAGGCTAAAAAAGGATATGCGATCGCTAGAGTTAAAAATTTCCGAGGCGAAAACTAAAAAAGATATGTATATTGCCCGCGCCCGTTCTGCTGAAGCGTCTTATCGCCTCCAAGAAATGCTCGGCGGAGTTTCTACTAATAACAGTCTGAGTGCCTTCGAGCGCATGGAAGAAAAAGTTTTACAGATAGAAGCTCAATCAGAAGCCATAGCTCAACTTAGTAGCGACGACTTGGAAACACAATTTACTTCTTTGGAATCTAATGATGTAGATACCGAATTGGCAGCGATGAAGGTACAGGTTTTCAAGCAATCAGAAAACACACAGCACAAAATCCTAACCGAGGAGAGCCAAAAGACAGAGCAGCCTCCCCAACAGCAGTTACCCAAAACTCAGGATTCTTGAAGTTCTACTAATTACCCCAGTTTGGCGATATCTTAACAATTAAGAGTTGTTAGGAGGTACTGATTCAAACTGGTAAAGATTACATTGAAATAGGTAGCTATAAAAAAGTAAAAAAGCTAACTGTCCAACAAAAAGCGTAAATCACACAAGGAAAAACAAAGTTATGGGATTATTCGATCGCATTAAGCGAGTAGTTAGTTCTAACCTCAACGACCTAGTTAACAAAGCCGAAGACCCCGAAAAAATGCTAGAGCAAGCCATCCTGGAAATGCAGGAAGACTTGGTACAGCTGCGTCAGGGAGTAGCCCAGACGATCGCCGCCCAAAAACGCAGTGAGAAACAGTATAATGATGCTCAAAATGAAATCAATAAGTGGCAACGCAATGCCCAACTAGCGCTGCAAAAAGGTGATGAAAACCTAGCACGACAAGCTCTAGAGCGCAAGAAGACTTATACTGACACCAGTGCTGCCCTCAAAGCTAGTTTAGATACCCAAAGCACCCAAGTTGAAACCCTCAAGCGCAACTTAATCCAGCTGGAAAGCAAAATTTCTGAGGCTAAAACCAAGAAAGAAATGCTCAAAGCTAGAATCACTACTGCCAAAGCCCAAGAGCAACTCCAAGGCATGGTGCGTGGGATGAATACTAACAGTGCAATGTCTGCCTTCGAGCGGATGGAAGAAAAAGTCTTGATCCAAGAATCCCGGGCCCAGGCAGCAGGAGAGTTAGCAGGTGCAGATTTAGATACCCAATTTGCCCTGTTGGAAGGTGGTAACGATGTTGATGATGAATTAGCAGCTTTAAAAGCCCAGATGCTACCACCCGCCGCTCCACAAAATCAAGCCCAACTGCCACCGCAACAACAAACCACAGCTCCTAAATCTAATGAGGTGGTTGATGCTGAGTTAGATTCCCTACGCAAGCAATTGGATCAACTGTAAAATTGACAGAAAACTTATTTAAGCTAGTCCCACACCAGTTGGCTGTGGGATTTTACGTCATTAGTCAATAGTTAACAATCCTAATCACTATAAATTATTAACTATGGACTATTGACGACTTTGGGATAAAGTATTGTGTGTGCCAACTTCGATCGCCACCTGATGGAGACTGCAATGAGTAAGGCTGTAATCACCATAACCGATGCTGAGTTTGAAACCGAAGTGTTAAAAGCCGAGCAGCCTGTATTAGTTTATTTTTGGGCTTCCTGGTGTGGGCCTTGTCAATTGATGTCGCCCGCGATTAACTCAGCTGCCAGCGAATATAGCGATCGCCTCAAAGTCGTTAAAATGGAAATTGACCCCAACCCACTGACTGTTAAGCAGTACCAAGTGGAAGGTGTACCTGCCCTGAGACTATTTCAAGGACAGGAAGTTTTGATATCCACCGAGGGAGTCATCGGCAAAGAGAAATTATTTGCTCTTCTAGATACCCACTTAAATAGTAATTAGTCAATAGTTCATAGCAAATGACTGATGACCAATGACTAATGACTAATGACAAATGACTAACATACAGTTTGCAAAACGTTTACAACCCCTAAAATCGAATGTATTTGCTGATATGGACAGAGCCAAGGCAATCGCTTTGGCCGCTGGACGAGAGGTAATTGATTTGTCGTTGGGGTCTTCTGATTTACCAGCCGAGGCACACGTTATTGAGGCGATCGCCCAATCTCTCCACGATCGCAGTACCCACGGCTATCTGTTATTTAACGGTACCCAAGGATTTCGCGAAGCCGCAGCCAACTGGTACGAACAAAAATTTGGTATCAAAGTCGATCCTCAAACTGAGGTACTACCTTTAATTGGTTCTCAAGAAGGCACAGCCCATTTACCTCTAGCAATACTCAATCCAGGAGACTTTGCCCTATTGCTCGATCCAGGTTATCCATCCCATGCGGGGGGAGTCTACCTAGCCAGCGGTCAAATCTACCCGATGCCACTACTCGCAGAAAACGGTTTTTTACCAGTGTTTGCTGATATTCCCGCCCCAGTCTTGGCCCAGTCGCGAATGATGGTATTAAGTTATCCTCATAATCCCACCGCTGCGATCGCACCTTTATCTTTTTTCCAAGAAGCTGTAGCCTTCTGCCAACAACACAATCTCGTGCTGGTTCACGATTTCCCCTACGTAGATTTAGTATTTCAGGAAAGTAGGGAGTGGGCAGATTCTTCTCCTAATTCAAAATCCTTAGTCCCTTCAATTCTGCAAGCCGATCCAGAAAAAAGCGTCTCGATTGAATTTTTCACCCTTTCCAAGTCCTACAATATGGGCGGCTTCCGTATTGGCTATGCCATCGGTAATGCCCAGTTAATTAACGCCTTACGCCAGGTAAAAGCCGCCGTTGATTTTAACCAGTATCGGGGAATTTTGAATGGTGCGATCGCTGCCCTAACTGGCCCTCAATCTGGCGTAAAATCTGCTGTCAACACCTTTCAGGGGCGACGTGATGCTTTTATCAGTGCCTTACATTGCATTGGCTGGAATGTTCCTACTCCCGAAGCTACAATGTACATCTGGGCAAAATTGCCCTCACCTTGGAGTGAAAACTCCGTAGAATTTTGTACCCAGCTAGTCAAACAAACTGGTGTAGCAGTTTCTCCAGGTGCTGGCTTTGGCAAATCTGGAGAAGGGTATGTCCGTTTTGCCTTGGTGCATGAGCCACCTTTGTTAGAAATTGCTGTAGAAAGAATGGCTGAGTTTCTTCATTAAATTTCTTCTCAAGCTAAACGCTAAGGATTTTTAGTGGCGAAGTTTACCAATGGAACATACGGTGGGGGCGCACATTTATGTGTCCCTACCGTATTGTACTGAACTTGAAAATATTTAACAGTAATTTTTGTAACTATGTTAAATGCTCAAAGTATGTAATTAGACGTATAAAATTATCAAAACATTCTTCATCTTTTTATTGATAATCGGCAGTAACTTTACCCAATCAGGTCTCTCCGTTTATTAAACTGGGTTTGTACGCTCAGATACCAAAGACGGCTAACAGTACAGGTCGTGCTTTTAAGCATCTGTATTGCCAAAAAGCCTGTGGTCAAGACAGCCCAAGCCTAAAAACGGCAGTAGTTTAAAACTTAACTTCCAAACTGACAGAGACTTGAAAACAATGAAAACGACTTTTCAGACACTTGTAATTGGTGCCTCAATGGCTATTGGTGTGAGCGCTCTTGCCACTGCCCCAGCACACGCTACATCGTTTAACTTCGATAATAATGGAGAAATTAACACTTACACTGGTGGCTCAAATGGTACTTTCATCAAAGGGAATGCCCAAGGTGGTACTAAAGCTGCGATCAAAGCTTTGACAGATAACGACTCCAGTTCTAACGTCGAGCTTTGGTATAGTAGCGAAACCCCAGGTTCTAACGTTGGCTTCACTGCCACAAAAGGAAACTACAGTGCCACCGTTAGTAGTGTCACTACTAATGACTGGAATAATTTTGGTTCGCAATGGCTAGGCGATTTATTAAGTAGCTATACACCATTTCAATCAGTTTGGAACGGGTTTTCAGCCGACAGCAAATCACTAATAACTAGTTATTTTCCTTCCTTGGGAATGGGAGATCCGAACATTGGTGGTTTCCAATTCGGTCAAAATGGTGGTGTGGAACTGAAGTTAGTTGGTCACTTGGATGTAAAGACTAAACTTGCAACAACTATTTCTATTAAGGTTGATGAAAAGTGGAATGCAATTAAATCACAGTTTCCTCAACAAACAACTCAACCAACCCTTTCACAACTTGAAAGTTCAATTCCACAACTACAAACACAACTGAACGCAATTCCAGGACAAATTACTACACTGCAAACACAACTCAACGCACTTCCAGGACAAATTACTACACTACAAACACAACTCAACGCAATTCCAGGACAGATTACCACACTACAAACACAACTCAACGCAATTCCAGGACAGATTACCACACTGCAAACACAACTCAACGCAATTCCTAACACTACAGCCAATCAAGCACAAAGGCAATTACTGACAAATCAAATTTCTCAACTGAATACTCTCAAAAATCAGACACTGCCAGGTCAAATTTCTCAACTGAATACTCTTAAAAATCAGACACTGCCAGGTCAAATTTCTCAACTGAATACTCTTAAAAATCAGCTGCCAGGCCAAATCTCTCAACTGAATACTCTCAAAAATCAGCTACCAGGTCAAATCTCTCAACTCACATCATTTAAAGATGTACTGACTCTGCAAGCTGCATTAAATGCATATAAAGGTGAAATTGCGGCTAGTGAAATTGCTAAGGTAGTTACTGGTGGTCAAACTTACTATGCCTATAGCTTTAACCCCACTGCATCCGGTATTACTGCTTCTGATGATGGTGTATCCTACAGTGCAATTTATACTTGGTCAACACCTAAGTATGTCTCAGCACCAGAACCATCAGTAATACTTGGTCTTATGGGTGTTGCTGGTGTCTTTGCTACCCGACGCAAATTGAAAAAAGCATCTGATTGAAACTCTGGTTTACATTCCAAAAAATAAGTAAGGGAGCTGTTAGCTCCCTTTTTTGATGAATAATTCCTTGCGGCTATAAGAGAATTTAATCTTCTAGGTTATACTATTTTTAAAAATACTTGCAAAAAATAAATTTGTTGCAACATTTGACATCTATATGTCTCTACCAACTTGATTTGTTTTTAATATGGATTTCGTACAATGGTATTACTTACCTTCACATCTTTAGGAAGGGAAATTACGATAATATTAGTTCCAGTATTACTTAAGTAGTTTTACTCATAAACTTTAGAAAATTACTATTGTAAAAAAGATGTTAACTTAATACTCTAAATTACCAAAAGTTCGTAAAAAAAAGATTAATTTTTGATTTAATTATATTTGATTATACTATCATTTTAGTATTGTAGTGCAGCTAAATTTGATTTCTTCAGATATTTGAATAGACTACATAAGTACAATTTATATTTATTTTACTGTTTAAATGCACTACTGTTTTAGTTTATGGTAATCCTTGTTGGCTTTTAATTAAGATAATCAGATAATAGGTAGCAATGACAGTAAAATTACTCAATATAAATCAGCCATTGCAGTCACACAAAGTTAGACGGATTTTACTAGTTGAAGACCATTACCTCAATCGGATGTTACTTAGTGACTATCTAAGTTACTGTGGGTATGAAGTCCAAAGTTTATCAGAAGGTTCTGCTTTTTTCTCAACCATAGAGAAATTTGAGCCAGATTTAATGTTATTGGACTTGAAATTGCCAGATGTTGACGGTTATTCACTCTTAAAACAAGTCCAGCAAAAACCTGATTTATCAAAAATACCTATCATTGTGGTTTCAGCCTTTGCTTTTAAAGCAGATCGAGAACTAGCTCTGAGTTTGGGTGCATGTAGCTATTTTGTCAAACCTTTAAAACTCAAGGATCTCATCCTTGCAATTGAAGAACAGTTTACTTGTCGCCACAGATAAACTTTTTTGCTAGGTGTGTATTTATTCTGCTTTTTGTTCAGCAATAAACTCTTCAACGCACTCGCTAAGATTTTGTACAGAACTGCCAATTGTTGAAATTTTCTGTTGTACTTGTGCTAATAACAAAACTGCTGTTTGCAGTTCATTGAGAGTTTCAGCCATAGCCTCACGATAGTGGATTTCAAAGTCTTGTAAATTCATAATTTAGCTCTCGTATGAAATCATCATAATAAATATTTCTCAATCATAATCGCAAATTCAACTGACTAAATCCGTTAATTCGCTTAATATTATAAATTCAATAAATAAACATAAATAGTATCAATAAATAAAATTTTTATGTGATATTTATACAAGCAATATACAAGCATATTCTTGATTAAGAAAAAACCAAAGTTAATACAAAAATACGATCGTCTAATCTAAACTATAAAGTTTCAGATAATAAAGTATTATCAATTTAAAATATTAATTATAAATTCAAAAAGCAAAGTTTTTATTCTGACAGTAGCAGCCAATGGTTAAGGCCGCAGCTAGACAAACTCTCGTCAGTTCCAAAGTTTTAATGCTTGCAGTAAGTTTTCTGGGGAGCGAGCCTCTAGCTTGGAAGCCAAAGGAGTGACTACAGCAGACTTCTCTTTGTGCAGACTAAAAGCCTACCTGGATTGATGCTGTTAGCGGATAGCTAGGGTTTGGCTCGTGCTGAGTTAGGAGTTATTATTCTCCCCTAGTCCCCAGCCCCACTTTCATCTGTTCTGGTATATGCCACTCATGACAGCTACTTTACATTTACTTGATAAATAATTTGTTAAATCGGCACGAAAAAACAATTTTTCTTAAAATAGATAAAGATTACCTAATTTTGGTTGTGACAATATCTACTCAAATATTACCACTGGTTAAAGAGCCAGAACGACTAGAAAACCGTCTAGCCGAAATTCCACCGGAACCGGGGGTTTATTTCATGCGGGACAGGAGCGATCGCATTATATATATAGGTAAATCACGTAAGTTGCGATCGCGTGTCCGTTCCTATTTCCGGGATGGCTACAACAAAAGTGAACGTATCGCCACGATGGTCAAGTTGGTGACAGAAATTGAATTCATCGTCACTGATACTGAAGCCGAAGCCTTAGCGCTAGAAGCCAATTTGATCAAGCAGCACCAACCATACTTTAACGTGCTGCTCAAAGATGATAAAAAATATCCCTATCTCTGCATTACTTGGTCAGAAGATTATCCGCGAATTTTTATTACCCGTAAGCGGCAATTCGGAAAAGAAAAGGATAAATTTTACGGACCTTATACTGATGCTGGTTTATTGCGAGAAATTGTCCGCATCTGCAAGCGCATTTTTCCACAGCGACAACGACCTCAACCACTTTTTAAAGATCGCCCTTGCTTGAATTTTGATTTAGGGCGTTGTCCAGGTGTGTGTCAACAAATGATTTCACCAGAAGAATATCGCAAAATTGTCCAAAAAATAGCGATGGTTTTTCAAGGTCGAACTCAGGAACTGATTGATATTTTGACCCAACAGATGAACGCAGCAGCTGAAAACTTGAATTTTGAGTCAGCGGCGCGGATTCGAGATCAAATTTCTGGGTTAAAGTCACTGACAGCCGACCAAAAAGTTTCCTTACCAGATGATACAGTTTCACGGGATGCGATCGCACTGGCAGCCGACGAACAGCACGCCTGCATTCAACTATTCCAGATTCGCGCTGGGCAATTGGTTGGACGTTTAGCCTTTGTAGCGGATACTCACGCCGAACCAGGAGCTATTTTACAACGAGCTTTAGAGGAACATTATCAAACTGCTGATTCCGTAGAAATCCCTTTAGAGATTTTGGTACAGCATGATTTACCAGATACGGAGATATTGGCAGATGTTTTAACTCAACGTAAAGGCAAAAAAGTCACAATATTGACTCCTTTGCGCCAAACTAAAGCAGAATTAATAGAGATGGTAGAGCGAAATGCTCAGTATGAATTGCAAAGAATGCAGAAATTTGGCGATCGCAATCACCAAGCAATGCAAGATTTAGCCGCCATTCTCGATTTACCAGATGTACCTCACCGCATTGAAGGTTATGACATTTCCCATATTCAAGGGTCAAATGCTGTAGCTTCGCAAGTTGTGTTTATCGACGGATTACCTGCAAAACAGCACTATCGCCACTACAAAATTAAAAATCCTACGGTGACAGCAGGACATTCAGATGATTTTGCTAGTCTTGCTGAAGTCATCCAGCGGCGGTTCCGTAAATATGCGGAAAATCAGCAATTAACACGTTTGGGTAATCCTGACTGGCCTGATTTAATCATGATCGATGGTGGTAAAGGTCAGTTGTCATCGGTTATCGCCGTTTTGCAAGAGATGAATTTATTAGAAGACTTGCGAGTTGTGAGTTTAGCAAAGCAGCGAGAAGAGATTTTTTTACCGGGAGAATCTAAACCCTTAACAACTGATGCAGAACAACCGGGGGTACAGTTGTTACGGCGACTGCGGGATGAAGCGCATCGGTTTGCAGTGAGTTTCCATCGTCAGCAGCGCAGTGATAAATTGAAGCGATCGCGTTTAGATGAAATTCCTGGCTTAGGACATCATCGACAAAAGCAATTACTAGGGCATTTTCGATCAGTTGATTATATTCGGCAAGCGACAACCACGCAACTCGCTGAAGTCCCAGGAATTGGACCGCGTTTGGCTCAAGAAATTTACGATTACTTTCATCCTGTTTGAAGTCACAACTCCCATTTTCACCTTGAACTTGGGATTGGGAACTACTACCGCAAGGCGGAATTAAAAATTAAAAATGAATACAGCGTAAGCGTTTCATTGATTTGGAATGGGGGTTTATTTGCGCCATGTTGTACTAGGGACTGAGTAATGGGAAGGTAGTGAGCCTTTATAGCGGTTCTCATTTACGTGAGGTACACGCGTAAACGAGAATTGCTGTCTTCTTAATTCCCTATACCCCACACCCCACACCCAAAAACCTTATAAATAATAGGTTTGCCGTTATCAAGCGTGCGATTCGATGCTAGATTTTGCTGTACTAAGATTCAGGTTTAATTACTAGCATTGCAGAGAACTTTTAGCGGCTCCTGAAGCTTCGACCACATGAAGTTTGCTAATTTTAATTAAATTATCTTACCAGAATTTAATCTCATAAATCTTGTCAGCAAATATTAACTAAATCTTAAGATAGAGATTTTGTTACTAAATATACAGTAATTTATGTGATTTAATTTTTGAATACAAGAACGGCTTTTTTGTATTCGTCTGAAATGACTGTAAACAAGACTCTCTCAAGCCATTAATCATAGGGATCAGTAAATCTCTAAACAGCATTTAATTAAAAAATAATTTATGTATCTAAAGTAGGAGGGTAAAATCACTTAAATTCTAGAATAATAGATAAAGATATCGAAAAGTTATCAAACCTGAAATTTTGTTTAAAATAATCAACCAATATTACAGCAGTTTGTTAATTTGGTCGAACCAGATTTTTTTCCTGGTTTAACTAGTAGCTTTACCAAATAAAAAATAATTACAACTAGGGGTTTTAAAATGCAGACAGTACAAAAGATTTACTGCCCAAATTGTGGTAGCCATGCCGAGCGTTATTATATTTCTGATAGTCAATTAACTCGAACACAATGCCCAAGTTGTGACTATTTGATGATTAGTTGTACTCGCACTGGCAAAGTAATTGAAGCGTATGCCCCTGGCATTCATGCACACCGCTAGCTAATAAAAAAAAATTAAAAATTGGAGAAGATTTCTCTAATTTTTAATAAAAAGTTTTTTATCAAAAGAGAATTCAGGAGTTATAATTCTGCATGAATTGGAGTCTGACTGGCGCGCAGCGGTAGTGAGTCAGCGTACCACTACGGGTAAGCAAGCTACGCGCATCATCTTGTCAACAGCTTCTGAAGAAACGTGTTTAATAGTCTGAATCCCCCACTGATTGATTCTGACTCCTCAATTCTGACTTCTGAATTCTTCTTCAACAGAAATTCCGAACACTTCATAGGTTTCCTTTCTGCTGTCTGAGTTCTTGCTGTCGTATCTGTTCTTGTAATCTAAATTGTTGCTGTTGTCTAATTTGTTGATCTTGTCTGAGTTGTTGATCTTGTATTCTCAATTGTTGCTGTCGTGTAAATTGTTGCTGTTGTAGTCTTGTTTCTTGCTGTTGCAGTCTAAATTGTTGCTGGCGTATTAGTTCTTGCCGTTGTCGTGTAAAATCTTGCTGTAGTTGTTGTTGAAGGTTTTGGCGTAGCCATGTTTCTCTCAATTGCTCTTGTGTTTGCTGAGCTCGTTCCTCTTGTTGTTGTCTCATTCTTTCTTGAAAGGACTCAGGTTGCGGAGGAATCGGTCGAATTATTTGTCCATAAGCAGGAGAATTTATCGGCAAAGCTTCTGCAAGAACAATCACTAGCGGTAATAGTTTAAGCGTCAATGATCGATTCAACATAAGTTATTTGTTATCGGTTGGGTTGAGCGATCGCTTAACCTTAATATAACAATTTCTACTGCTGCCTTCTTGCAACAATTACAACTAACGCGCAGTCCGTAAGCAAAAGTAATTAAATTTACTGACTAAAATAGATTTAATTCTTACTTGCTCTTAGTTGTCCGCAAGCAGCATCGGCTTCTAAACCACGGGAATAACGGACACTAACAGCAGTATTTTGCTGCTTGAGAACGTTCACAAAAGCTTGAATGCGATCGCGATTAGGGCGTTTGTAGTCTACTTCTTGGATGGGGTTGTAGGGAATCAAATTCACATGACTTTGAAATCCTCGCATACATTTTGAAAGTTCCAATGCGTGTTCTGGTAAATCGTTAACACCAGCAAGGAGAACATATTCAAAAGTAACGCGGCGGCCAGTGATTTCTACATATTCTCGACATTCAGCCAGTAAATCTTCGAGAGGATAGGCGCGGGCGCTGGGAATGAGTTTTTCTCGTAGTGCTTGGTTGGGTGCGTGGAGACTCACAGCCAGAGTGATTTGCAAATTATTTTGTGCGAACTGACGGATGCGATCGCGAATCCCCACTGTAGAAACTGTAAGCGATCGCTGTCCAATACCAATATCTTGATTTAGAGATTTCAGGGCTGCTAGGACATTCTCAGTATTCAACAACGGTTCACCCAGTCCCATAAATACCACATTGCTAACCCGTTGCTGAAAATCTTCTTGCACAGTCAACACCTGATCGACAATTTCGTGTCGTGTTAGGTTGCGTTTGAAGCCTCCTTTACCAGTAGCGCAGAAATCACACGCCATTGGACAACCCACCTGAGTAGAGACGCAAACTGTCAAACGGGCTTTTGGGCCTTCTCCCCTTTCTGCGAAGGTGGGGATGCCTACAGTTTCAATAATCTGCCCGTCTGTTAATCGTAAAAGATATTTTACCGTACCATCGGGAGCCTCAGAGCGGTAATGTAAAATTGAGCGCCCTATGGGAACTTCTGCTACTTCTTTGCGCCATTGCTTGGAGAAGACAGAAATATCAGCTAGCGATCGCACCCCTTTGTCATAGATCCATTCATGCAGTTGCTTTCCTCTGTAAGCAGGTTGTCCCTGTTGCTGCACCCAAGTAGTTAACTCGGACAGAGAAGCGCCTAGAAGGGGAGGGATTAATTCTGATTTTTCTGGGTTGTGTGAGTCAACCTGAGATACAAGAGGCGTAGCAGACATAAAAAAATCACGAGTTGATGCTGGATCTCTATACTACACCTGCCAGATTAACTTAGTCTTGACCAAAGAAGATGGGGAATTAGCCAAAAGTTGTGCCGTTCCAGCCCCACATTGCCCCCTTAGCATCTGCAAACTCTATGTAAATGCGATTTTTCGGCACGCCTAGAGTTTGGTTAATCTGCTGGCAAAAGTCTTGACTCATTGCTGCGGTTTGATCTGGCTTCATCGTGCCAACGCTCTTAATTTCAATGTAGCAAACAGGGTCTGTATTCCCTGCAAAAGTCATAGGAATTCCCGGTTCAAAAGCAGTCATTACATAAGATTCTGGTTTTCCCAAATGTTTCGCTAACTTGGCTGAGAGGTTTAAAAGCATTGACTCAATTTCAGCTTTTTGAGGAGCAGATGCAGAAGTTTGCACTTTAATTAAAGGCATAGTACCGAATTGGAATTTTGGATTTATTACACTGTTAAGTTTATCGAAAAGTAGAGTACAGTTTAATATTCTAAAAGTTTTTGGTTTTTGCTAATAAAAATTTAAGGGTATTTTTTCCCTAGTTGCAGCTTTTTTCATACTACTGCCAACAACGCTAACCTTAAAAGTTATACCTGACTTTTTAGGCAACCATCCTATTTCCATAGCTTGTTTTATCCATAACGCTACATCTTTTGGTGTTACTGCGGTTATTTCATACCTTGGCTCAATTCTCCAAGCCCGAACCTCTCCTAATTCTTGAAGTTGTATTGGCACGAGTTCGCTATTAATGAGGCTGTACCCCTGTGGATGAAGCCTATCAGTAATAATCACTAATACTGAGCCAGGATCAGTAGCATGTTCTACAGCAACATGTAGATATCCATCAGCATAGTCTGCTTGTACGTTGGTAGGTTGTCTTCGGATTAGCCAGATGAATGGTTCTCCATTAACTATTATTTTTCTTGTACCTTTTTTCGGTATTGACATCTCTGTTGCTATATTTCTTGGACTACTCTGAGCGAAATAGATGACTATGTTCAGGATGATATAAACGCGATCGCCCTGTTGTTGTCGAGAGTGCTGGACTGATTATATACAGTGTGGTGCGAATTAGTTTTTCTTGATGAGTGCAGTCTGCCATTTGATTCAGGGGAACAACCCTGATTTTTTCATCAGGCCATCCAATGCGAAAGCAAATCGCAATCAGGGTTTCGGCTGGATAGTGTTCGAGTAGTTTAGCTTGAGCATTTTCGACGTGACGCGCACTTAAATATAGGCAGAGGCTAGCCTGATGTGCTGCAAGAGTGGCTAATTCTTCGGCGGCGGGGACTTCTGTACGTCCGCTGATGCGTGTCAAAATAATTGTTTGGACTAAACCAGGAACAGTTAGTTCTATTTTGAGTTTGGCAGCAGCGGCTTGAAAGGCGCTGATACCAGGTATGACTTCAAAAGGAATATCTGCCTCTGTGAGGAGGTGCATTTGCTCGTGGATGGCGCTGTAGAGACTAGGATCGCCAGAATGGAGACGGACTAGAGATTTGTGTTGCGATCGCACTCTATCGATCATAATCGCCAAAATTTCTTCTAAGGTCTGATTCGCAGTCCTAATTATCTCGGCATCTTTTCGGCAAAGTTCTAAAATTTCTTCGGGTACTAAAGAATCAGCAAATAAAATTACATCAGCAACAGCCAGTAATTTTTGCGCCTTCACCGTTAATAAGTCAGGATCTCCAGGACCTGCTCCGACAATATACACAGATGGTTCTACAGCATATAGTGTTTTTTTATAGCTTAGGTTTTCTGTATATTCACTCTTAGAAGAACACACGGCAATCCCTCAAAAAATTTTTTGGCATTTTCTCAGTATCTTTCCGGATTTACCCTCTTTCCCTAGTAGAGAGTAATGGTAGATGCACCCTGGTTAAGCCCTAGAGAATACTCTGGGGCATTTTTTATTTTTTAGTCATTGGGAATTGAGCACTTGTACTGAGTTTCGACTGCGCTCAACTACCGCGTAGTCGAAGTATTGGGCATAGTTCTTCTCCTTCTCCCCCTCATCCCCCATTTCCCTTAGCAGTAGGAACTACATCAGGTAAAGGGCGTTTGAGTAAGTAAAGCCAAGCTAATCCAACTAATCCCAATAAAATTCCTAGACTACTAACTACTTGTGCCATTCGTAATGGTCCCAGCATCAAGCTATCAGTGCGAAAGCCTTCAATCCATAAGCGTCCTAAGCTGTAGGCTGGCCAGTAAATTAGAAATAGTGTACCTACCTTCAGGCGTGGCTTACCGGATAAAGACCGGAAAAACAACGTTATTAGTAGCGTAAACACCATTAAATCCCACAGAGATTCGTAGAGGAAGGTGGGATGAAAGTAATCGAAACTAACATAGTCTAAAGGACGATGGTCTTGTGGAATATACAGCTTCCAGGGTAAATTAGTAGGATCGCCAAAAGCTTCAGAATTAAAGAAATTGCCCCAACGCCCGATCGCCTGCCCTAAAATCAGCGAAGGTGCTACTAAATCTGCCAGTTGCCAAAAAGAAACCTGCTTGATTTTGGCAAAGATTAACGCAGCCACAACGCCACCAAGAATCGCTCCATGAATGGCAATACCTCCTTCCCAGATCGCAAAGATTTTTCCTGGAGTTGGGGCGTATTTTGACCATTCAAAAAAAACGTAATAGAGTCGTGCGCCAGGAATTGCCCCAATCAACAACCAAAAGAACAAATCACCTAGCAACTCAGGATTAACGTTACGGCGCTTTGCCAAATTCTGGGAAAGGATAACGCCAATTAACACTGCTGTGGCAATCAACAAGCCGTACCAACGAATACTTAGTGGCCCTATTTTCACCAGAATCGGTCCTGGAGAAGTAAATTGAAACGCCAAGGGCAAAGTGGGAAAATCCAGTGGCATGAAAAATTACCTAGAAAAGTTCGTTAACTACCCGCGCACTTTGCTAAGTACGGAGTTTCTTGTGTCTCGAATACTGTAACTACACTTAAATCTTCCACAACATTGTGGAGACGTAGGTAAAAATCCAGTATTCATATTTAGGAGTCTAGTTCCTAACGCTTAGTTGAGCATAACTTGTGCCACTAAAACAATTGAGTTTACCATCCTTACCGAGAGCGCAAGATGGTAGATTTGAGTAAGTTACACAAAATAGTTTCGATATAATCACCTAAACAACTTTGATATATTTAAAATTGTGATTGCTATTTATCCTGGTAGCTTCGACCCCATTACCTTGGGACACCTCGATCTTATCCAGCGCGGTAGTCGGCTGTTTGAGCGGGTGATTGTCGCTGTACTACGGAACCCTAACAAAATGCCACTTTTTAGTGTGGAGCAACGGCTAGATCAGATCCGTCTTTCTACAGAACATCTACCTAATGTAAAAGTAGACAGCTTTGATGGTCTTACCGTCAATTATGCTCAAATGCAACAAGCACAAGTTTTGATCCGGGGTTTACGGGCTGTGTCAGATTTTGAAGTGGAACTGCAAATGGCTCACACCAACAAAACTCTTTCTACCCAAATAGAAACAGTTTTTCTCGCAACCTCAAATGAGTATAGTTTTTTAAGTAGTAGTGTGGTAAAAGAGATTGCAAGGTTTGGTGGCTCTATCGATCATCTCGTTCCCCCACACATTGCCCTAGATATATACCAATGCTACAATCAGAAATCTCCAATGTTGAACCCAATCTCAACGGAAGCAATCCCCCCTCTCAAAAATATCTCGGTGGAGAGGGAAGCATAGATATTCAGCAGGAACTCAACCGTCTAGAGGAAATGGTTCTCTCTAGTCTCAGGATTCCGCTGACGGGACGCACACTCATAGATGAAGAAAAGCTGCTAGATCAGCTTGATTACATCCGGCTGGCTTTGCCGTCGCTTTTTCAAGAAGCAGCAGCAGTTCTCGACCAAAAGGACGAAATTCTGCTAGAAGCGGAAGAGTATGGGCAGCAGGTTGTTGAGGCTGCACAAGCAAAAAGAGCGCAAATTTTAGCTGAAAGCGATATTATTCACCAGGCAGAACAGGAAGCTGAACGACTGCGGCGACAAGTGCAACAAGAGTGTGAGGGAATAATGCAAGAAACCCTCGCCGAGATTGACCGCAAGCGGTATGCTTGTCAGCAAGAGTTAGAGCTGATGCGACAAAATGCGATCGCTCAAGCTCAAGAAATTGAAGATGGTGCTGATGCTTATGCTGATGGCATTTTGGGAAATATCGAGCAGGATCTCAAAGATATGTTGCGAATTATCACCAACGGACGGCAACAATTGCAAATTGATAACCTCACCCAGCGCAATTCACCTCCAGGTAAGAAAAAATAAAGGTTCTAACGAGAGATGAGGAAAAATTACCGATTGGGTTTCGCTATTGCTTAACCCAACAATTTTCATTAATGAATAATTTTAGGGAATCTACCTACTAATAAATTTTAAATTTTAGCTTGGAATTAAGCAGGATTTTTAATAAATGCTTACTTTTGCTCAAGTTAATTTTGGATTAAATATAGCTGGTTTAATTGGAATTATTTATTTGCTTTGGGCAATTATTTACTTGATTTTAACAGTAGCTTGGCTATCCCAACGTGGAACTAGGCTTAGAGTTTGGGCTTTAGCCCTTTACATTATCCAACTTATATTTACGCCAACTATAATGTTGTTAAGTGGAGCAATCTTGTATTATCAAGATTGGCGTTTAGATCCAATTCTTCAATTTGAACAATTTTTATTGTTGCTATTAATTCTTTACTTGAGCATCAAAGATATTGTAATTAATGCAGTTTACAGAGATAGATGATTTTAGTATTGAGAGAATTTAATTAATAATATTGGTATTGAAAAATTATACAAATAGGTACTGGGTAATGGGAAAAGTACCTAATCTCCAATATGCTTCACTGCGGTTGCTATTGATTAATTCGCTTTTGCAATTTGGCTTTAATTTCTTCGTCTGTGGTACAAATCATTTTTGGACAGTATTCTAATCTATCCATGAGAATGTGGAAAGCTTCTACATCTTTGGGATGCTAGCAAACTCAGTCCCGTAACTCTTCATCAGTAATCGCTTGGTAGTTAGAAGCTGACATAAAAATATTACGGTGTAAAGGTTTGTAAATGATTAGCGTAGTTTCTGGAACTAAAACTGAATCTTAAATAGGTACGTAGTTTTACTACGCGCAATATTATTGCTTAAAGGAGCATTATAATGAGCACTTTCGGTTCGTTGTTTGTAGCTCAGGACAATAATTTTACTGTAGTAGATGGCGGATGGACTAGCTTTGACCTATATCCGCGTCAGATTGGTGATATCAACGGCGATGGTCGTGATGATATTGTCGGCTTTGGAAATAGTGATGTCTACGTCGCTCTAGGTCAAAGCAATGGCACTTTCGGTCCGATATTTGTCGCTCAAAGCGATAATTTTTCTGTGGTTGATGGCGGATGGACTAGCTTTAACCAATATCCGCGTCAGATTGGTGATGTCAACGGCGATGGTCGTGATGATATTGTCGGTTTTGGAAATAGCGATGTCTACGTCTCTCTAGGTAGAAGCAATGGCACTTTTGGTCCGATATTTGTCGCTCAAAGCGATAATTTTTCTGCGGTTGATGGCGGATGGACTAGCTTTAACCAATATCCGCGTCAGCTTGGTGATGTCAACGGCGATGGTCGCGATGATATTGTCGGTTTTGGAAATAGTGATGTCTACGTCGCTCTAGGTCAAAGTGATGGCACTTTCGGTTCGATATTTGTCGCTCAGGACAATAATTTTACTGTAGTAGATGGCGGATGGACTAGCTTTGACCTATATCCACGTCAGCTTGGTGATGTCAACGGCGATGGTCGTGATGATATCGTCGGTTTTGGAAATAGTGATGTCTACGTCGCTCTAGGTCAAAGTGATGGCACTTTCGGTTCGATATTTGTCGCTCAAAGCGATAATTTTACTGTGGTTGATGGCGGATGGACTAGCTTTAATCAATATCCGCGTCAGCTTGCTGATATCAACGGCGATGGTCTTGATGATATTGTCGGCTTTGGAAATAATGATGTCTACGCCGCTCTAGGTCAAACCAATGGTACTTTCGGTCCGATATTTGTCGCTCAAAGCGATAATTTTACTGTGGTTGATGGTGGATGGACTAGCTTTAACCAATATCCGCGTCAACTCGGCGATATCAATGGCGATGGTCGCAATGATATTGTTGGTTTTGGAAATGCTGATGTCTACGTCGCTCTAGCTTAATAGTTTGTTTGTGATTAGCTAGCTCCAATGTCACCTCCCTATTAGAGGATGTTTGTAAAGTCTAATTTATTACTAGCATTAGTGATTATGAGTCGTGCGCCAGTTGTTCATGGGGAAACCCCCCTTATCTACGGGACGCTACGCGAATGTTTGTGTAGTAGCGATTTCTATCCGCGCAATACTTTTCAAACATCCTCTGAGGGTAAATTTATAGGTTCTATCGCTCCCCTGAACCTAAAGTGACTTACGTTATTAAATACCAAGTTGAAAAACTGTAAAACTCTTTCTCTATAAGAATAACAGGTTTAAAAAAGCATGGATTTAATACTAGGAACTATAAAGGAAGCGATAGAGCCGATTTCTATCTGTTGGCTTTGAATTTCCTATCAGCAGATGATTACAAAGTATATGTAAAATCTTCTACCAGCATACCGGGAACTAAACTACCTCCTAGCTGGCGACTGTCATAAGTACCTACTTCAGGAATGAATTCTTGAAAAGTAGTCAAATCTATTAGATTTTCTCCCCAGAACCGATAGAGACTTTCATCAAAACGTAAGTTTTCAATTGGTGCGATAATTTCTCCATTTTCTACCCAAAAACAAGCATAACGAGTCATACCTGTGATTCTACCAGTGTGGCGATCGCTCCAATTCAAGTAATGCAAATTTGATACATATAATCCTGTATCTAAACTCGGAAGAATCTGCTCAAATACTAAATTTCCCGGACTCACTTCTGGCGCTCGTAAAGTCTCTGAACCATTAGCGCCGTTGGCAATTTTTTGATATTCTTTAGCAGTTCGAGAATTCACCAGAGTATTTACCAAATATCCTTTTTCTATTACGGGTAACTCCGGTACTGCCATTTCTCCCAATTCATTAAATCGCGGCACTAATCCCCGCTGAAAATTTTCTTTTAAACTAAATCTTAGAGAAAGTTGTTTTTCTTGACGCGATAAAGCAGCTAAAGCACTGTTCCCTTGTTGGATATCAGCTTCGCTTACCGCTCCCCAAGAAAGCATTAATAATAAATCTGCAACAGCAGCAGGTGCAAAATAAGTTTTGTACTGTCCCCGTGGCAGTTCTTTAGTTGGGTGAGCAAGCAATTCTAGTTGTTTTTTAGCTTCGCTAATTTTGGCTATATATTTAGATTCATTCCAATCACTCCCGGCAAACGTACCCTTAACTGCTTGTCCAGATGGGGAAAATAAAGAATAATCCAAGGTAAAAGAATCAGTCGCAAACCAGTGTTTTTGACCGCTAGAATCACCATAAGCTTTAATTACTACTCCCCCTGCATATATCCCTGTAAAATCCAATTCAGCAACTAGTTCTAGTACCGTTGGGACTACTGCCTCAGCCGCCAATAAATTTCCAGAATGTATTTCTCGACTGATATTATTTGCTGATGGCAAAACTAGATATGGATCGACGGGTAGTAGAATAAGTTCGTCACGTAGTTCTTGCAAAGCGGTATATGCTAACTGCCAGTCTACTTCCCAATTTCCAGTAAAGGGAAACTGCCGAACGCTGTTGCGCTGATTTTGCATCAAAGTCAGTTCTATCCAACCATCAGCAACACAACCAGTTTGTCGCACTTTAGCATGATTAAAACGAGTAAATTGACTGATTTCACTGCTGAGTCTCACAGTGAATTGCTCATCTTCTGCTTTTTTAATCAGCAAACTTTCAATCAGTCGATTAAAGCTGACTTCTAACGCAGATAATTCCTCAATTTTCATGGATATTAAATATTAATAGGGAATAGAGAGAGGGAGAAAGTTAGGAGTTAGGAGTTAGGAGTTAAAAGAATTTTTATAAGTAGCTAGGCGTAAATAAATTAAAGTTTGTAGTAAGGACTTTAGTCCTGATAATCCTTTTTTGAGTGATGAATCGCTCACTACAAGCTAGGATTTTATTTAATGTTTAATTATGCCTATTTACTTAATTCAAAACTCATAACTACCAACTTATAACTATTGTATTTTTCAAGTTCCTCCACCAAAAACTTCGACATTAGCAAATACACAGACAGGTGAACCGTGTCCTACCCAAATGGCCTGATTTGGTTCTCCTTTACCACAATAAGGAGTACCATACATTTGCCAACTTGTGGCATCTCCTACTTTAATTAAACTATGCCAAAACTCTGGTGTTGTGGCGCGGTAGTTGGGATTACGGAGGGTTTTGGTGAGTTTGCCATTTTCAATTAATTTAGCGTACTCACAACCAAATTGGAATTTGTAGCGGCGATCGTCAATTGACCAAGAACGGTTAGATTCCATGTAAACGCCGTGCTCTATCCCGCCAATAATGTCTTCAAAAGTGCCGTTTAAAGGCTCTAAATTCAAGTTACCCATGCGATCGATCGCTGGTCGATTCCATGAGGAAGCACGGGCACAGGCAACTCCTGCTACACCTGCTCTGGCTTGACTCTCTAGACTGCCTAAACCCCGTTGCAGTACACCTTTTTTAACCAAATACTCCCGCGTCGCTACAGCACCAGTATCATCAAAGCCGTAGCTAGAAAATTCACCAGGCACGGTGGGATCAAAGGTAATGTTCATCAAGGGCGAACCATATACTAGGTTGCCAAAATCGCTTTTATTAACAAAGCTGCCCCCAGCATAGTTACGCTCATCTCCCAAAATTCGGTCAATTTCTAGGGGATGCCCAACACTTTCATGGATTTGCAGCATCATTTGATCTGGAGCTAAAACTAAATTGGTACGGGTGGTTGGGCATTCTTCTGCTGTCAAAAGTTCTATTGCTTGTTCGCCTATTTGCTGCACCCGATGCCATAAATTTTCTTGTTTTAATAGTTCGAGTCCGCCTTGGTAACAGTTTGCTTGCGAGCCGTTGTTGCTACGCTGTTGTACAACTGCTCCATCTTGGGCAGTGGCTCCGTAATTAGTGCCTATAGATAGTATTTTTTGATAGACTTCTGAGCCGTTACTGCTAACAAACCAAGATTCTCTCTCGATTGTGCTGGCACTAGCTATGGTTTGCACAATTTTGTCGTCAACTTTGAGCGTTTGGCAAATACGAACTAGCAAATCGTTGATTTCCCCTGGACTCAGAGAATCCAATGGCTCAAGAAATGGAGATTTATATTCACCAACAACTTTAGGGCGCTCACTTTCACGGAAGGGATGTATCCACCATTCACTGGCTGCTAGTGCCTGGTTATAGGCTGTTTGAGCAGCAGTTTGCAGGGAAGACAGTTCTAGAGAATTAGTAGCTGCATAACCCAGACAGCCATTCACCAAAACTTCCAGCATGGCTCCCACGGTGAAGGATTTGCCATTTAGTTGGGGTAAGGCGTCACGGACTGAACGGGTAGTAGAAGTCTCCTTTACAGCTCTAATACCAATCCAATCAGCGGGTATATCGAAACTAGCGATCGCTTTTTTGAGTTCAGACCACATAAAGAATGGGGAATGGGGAATGGGGAATGGGGAATGGGGAATGGGGAATGGGGAATGGTACAAAGGAGAGGAATTTATCTCCTACTCCCACTCTCCACTCTCCCTAATTCCGGTGCCAGCGCGTGCCATCACGACTATCAATTAGCGTAATACCTTGTGCTTGAAGTTCGTCACGAATGCGATCGCTTTCGGCAAAATTCTTGCCTTTACGTGCTTCTTGCCTTTGCTGAATCTTCACTTCAATTTCTGCATCGCTTAAACCACTATTCGTGTGAGTTTCTGTTTCTATCTTGGCTTCTAAACCTAAAACTCCAGCTAATGTGACGAGAGTTTGCCATTGCCGCTGTAATTCATTTGGTGATGTTTCTGTTTTCCCTTCATGCACAAGAATATTTCCTTCACGGCGCAGTTCTTTGGCTAATTCAAACAGCACTGTTAACCCACCAGGAAAATTAAAGTCATTATTCACAGTTTCCTGAAAGCGTTCAACAGTTTCAGCTAGCAGTGAAGCTGTTCCCACTCCCCAGCCTAGTTGTTTACCGTATTGGTAGCCGAAGAGTAAACCTTCTTTAATGGTGTGCCAACCGTTGGTTGCTGCGGCGATCGCTTCGTCGGTAAAATCTATGGGTGTGCGATATTGAGCGGTCAACACGAATAACCGCACTGCCATCGGGTCAACTCCTCGATCTAGCAATTCTCTAATAGTGATAAAGTTGCCCAAAGATTTGGACATTTTTTCACCATCTACCTTCACCATACCGTTATGTAACCAGTAACGCGCTAAGGGTTTTCCCGTCACAGCTTCAGATTGGGCAATTTCGTTTTCGTGATGGGGAAAAATTAAGTCAGCACCACCAGCATGAATATCGATGGTATCACCCAGGCGATCGCGCACCATTGCCGAGCATTCAATGTGCCACCCCGGACGACCTGCGCCCCAAGGTGATTCCCAAGCGGGTTCTCCCGGTTTTGCTGCCTTCCATAAAGCAAAATCGAAGGGGTCTTTCTTTTTCTGGTACTCTGGATCTTCTATGTTGACGCGTTGGCGTAGCCCGCCGTAGGCATCGCTTTTCCCGGCTTGCATATCTTCTAACTTACGTCCTGAAAGCTTGCCATACTCAGCAAACTGCCGTACTGCATAATACACATCACCGTCAGCAGGGTAAGCAAAACCTTTATTTTCCAACTCATGAATTAACCGCTGAATGCCATTCATCGTGTGGGTAGCACGGGGATACTCATCAGCTTCTTTGATTCCCAATCGCGCCATATCCTCAAAATATGCTTTGATAAAGCGATCGGCTACGGCTTCCATCGATGAATGTTCAGCACAGGCTCGATTGAGAATCTTGTCATCAATATCAGTAAAATTTTGGATATATCGGACTTCATAGCCGATAAACTGGAGGTATCTGCGGATTACATCCCAAACAATGCAAGCTCTAGCATGACCCAAATGGCAGTAGTCGTATACCGTCACGCCGCAGTAATACATCTTAACCTTGCCTGCTTCGACTGTTTCAAACGGTTCTTGACGACGGGTGAGGGTATTGTAAAGGGTTAGGGTCATAACAGAGTAATGCTGAAATAAGAAGATACGTAATAATAGGGTAAAGCAGCTGGGATGACAGTCCAGCATCCCTATGCTAGTACGTCACGGCGGAAATCAACATACTATTGGACAAAATCTCGAAAGCCCAGAAATCAAGGGTTTCGACTTTTGACTTTTGACTTTTGACTTCCGCATAGCGGCGCTAGTGTTTTCTGGACTATCTGCGCTACATTACTATTTTTTGACTATTTGATAACAGCGCTATGCAATCAGCAGTTACACCCGAATCTTCGGCAATGGATACGCCCAAACAAGGAATGCCAGTAACAATTATTACGGGTTTCCTCGGTAGCGGCAAGACGACTTTACTCAATCATATCCTCAACAACCAACAGGGTTTGAAAACCGCTGTTCTCGTGAATGAATTTGGCGAAATTGGCATCGACAACGAGCTAATTGTTTCCACTGGTGAGAACATGGTGGAGCTAAATAATGGTTGTATCTGCTGCACTATTAATAATGATTTAGTAGATGCAGTTTACAAAGTTTTAGAACGCCAAGAAAATCTAGATTATCTAGTAGTGGAAACAACTGGATTAGCAGATCCGCTACCAGTAGCTCTAACATTTCTGGGCACAGAATTGCGGGATTTAACTCGCTTAGATTCGATTATTACCGTGGTAGACGCGGCTAATTACAGCCTAGATTTATTTAACTCGGAAGCAGCATACAGCCAAATTGCCTATGGTGATGTAATTGTGCTGAACAAGGCAGATTTAGTTGATGAAGCCACTTTGAACGAGTTAGAAAGAAAAATTAACGAAGTCAAGGAAGGAGCAAGAATAATCCGCGCGACGCGATCGCAAGTGCCACTTCCTTTGATTCTCAGTGTTGGTCTGTTTGAGTCGGATAAATATTTTGACACAGTGGTGGATGAACACGATCATCACGCTCATGAACATCACGATCATCATGATGAGCATGACCACTCAACATGCGGTCACGATCATCACGACCATGACCATCACGATCATCACCATCATTCTGACCATTTAGAAAATGATGGTTTTACTTCCATCTCTTTCCAAAGTGACAAGCCTTTTTCTATTAGGAAGTTTCAGTATTTCTTAGATAACCAGCTACCTTCAAATATCTTCCGAGCCAAGGGGATTATGTGGTTTGATGAAAGTCCGAAGCGTCATATTTTCCACCTTTGTGGTAAACGCTTCACCTTAGATGATGATGAATGGAAAGGTCAACTGAAAAACCAGTTAGTACTGATTGGTCAAAATTTGGATCGTGAGGCTTTAATTTCTCAACTCGAAAAATGCATTTGTCTACCTTCAACCTCTCGCGGTAAAGGCTTTGGCAAATAAAAGTTAGAAGTTAGAAACTTACTACTCGTTCCCAGGTTCCATCTGGGAATGCATTCTCAATGGCTCCGCCATCAATTTTGAACAATGGAAAATCGTTGTTTTTAGTTTTTATATATTGCTCTAAAATCAAAACGTTGATAAATGTTCTGATTAAAATGCGCGTTGTTATCCAGCGAGTCAAATCATCTCAAGTTACAGTTAATGGTGAAATTATCAGCAAAATTGGGCAGGGGCTAAATTTGCTTGTAGGTATAGCCAATACCGATACTGATGCTGAAATCGACTGGATGGTTCGTAAATGCTTAGAATTACGGCTGTTTCCTGACGAAGAAGGAGACGACCGATGGCAAAAATCTATACAAGAGATTGGCGGCGATTTGTTAGTTGTCAGTCAGTTCACACTTTATGGTGACTGTCGCAAAGGTCGCCGTCCTTCTTTTGACCGTTCATCTGCTCCCCAATCGGCAGAAGATTTGTATAATCGTTTTGTTATCAAGTTAAGAGCTAGCGGGTTGCAGGTAGAAACAGGTAAGTTTGGTGCAATGATGCAAGTTACGATTGAAAACGACGGCCCCGTAACTTTATTACTTGAAAAAGAAGCGATTTAAGTACATACACCATAAAACTGAATCACAGTAGCTTCTAGACCGTGGTGTTCTAATTGATGAGAGAATATTAAATTAACCATCATCAAAGTTTAAATTCATTCATCATGGCGAAAATCCAGTTTTCTAGAGGTCTTGACGAAGAGGTAACTCCAGATGTGCGCTTGACGCGATCGCGTACTGGGGATAGTGGTACAGCGACCTTTATTTTTACGAATCCGAAAATTTTAGATCAAGGTACTACCGAAGATATTACCGGAATGTACTTGATTGACGAAGAAGGCGAGATAATTACCCGTGAAGTTAAAGCCAAATTTATTAACGGGAAACCGGAAGAATTAGAAGCACTTTATGTAATGAAATCTGCCCAAGAATGGGAGCGCTTTATGCGCTTCATGGAGCGGTATGCTGAAGAAAACGATCTGGGACTGAGTAAAAATGAGGCATAGGGCATAGGGCATCGGGCATCGGTAACTGTCAATGCGCCATTTACCATGCCCAATTATCCATTATTAAAAGTTCATGAGTTACATATAATGCCACAACCCCATCCAGACTCGCCTGGAATTTTAGTAACTTGTGCTGTGGTTACTGTCAGCGATACACGCACTTTGGAAACAGACAAAAGTGGCCAGCTAATTCAGCAATTACTCCTTGGTGCTAACCATACTGTAGGAGCCTACACGATTATTAAAGATGAACCAACACAAATTCAAGGGCAGATAGAAAATTTAGGTAAAAGCGCAAATTTGGATGCTGTAATTTTCAATGGTGGTACAGGTATTGCACCAAGAGATACCACTTACGACGCCATTGAGAAGTTACTGGAGAAAACTTTGCCGGGATTTGGTGAATTATTTCGTTTTTTAAGTTATCAAGAAATTGGTTCGCGGGCGATCGCTTCTCGCGCTGTTGCTGGTGTTTATCAAGATAAATTAATCTTCTCGCTTCCTGGTTCTAGTAATGCTGTGCGACTGGCGATGAAAAAACTGATTTTACCCGAACTCACTCACTTGGTAAGTCAGGTTTGCAAGGGGTGAAACGAGCAACTTTTCAGAAAACTACCATAAAATTCAGTTATGAAGCACTGAAATCATCCTTTATCCACTTACATATTGAGACTATCCAGAATTATAGTCAAACGGATGAAATATTAATATCAGATCAGTAATGGAACCTATTTACTGGAATTGCATAATTGCTCATAGCATTACTGCATTTTCATACTTTGGTATCCCCATAATAATAGGGGTTTTCTTTGCCAAAACTAAGGCAACTATCCCTTCTAAGTTTTGGCTAGCCTTTTTCTTATCAGGTGGATTCGTACTATTTTGCGGATTTGACCACTTTTTGGCGATCTTTGAGCCATATATGGCAGTGTCCCTGCTGCACTTAGGCATACTTGATGTAATGGCGTTTATTTCCTTGTCTGCCTTAATCTACCTAATGCCAACCGCTTATCAAATTGTAGAGGCGATCGCCAGATATCAAGAAGATACCCGCGAACTACAACGCAGCCAGCAGATGCAACAGCTATTCCTAGATCAGGGGCCATTTGCAGCATATATCAAAGATGAGCAATCTAGAGTGCTTTACTACAACCAGGAAATACAGTCTAGATTTTCTGTAAATTCACAAGAATGGTTGGGAAAAACTGATAGTGAATTCTTGCCAGATCCAGAAGAGGGGCGGCAGGTTATGGAGAACGATCGAGTTGTTTTGAAGACTCTACGTCCCTTGAAGCTGATTGAAGAGGTAAAAGTATCTGGTAACAATCAGCCGTGCTATTGGCTATCGTTTAAGTTTCCGTTCAGCGATTACGCAACGGGCGCTTACCGTATTGGGGGAATCAGTATTGATATTACAGAATCTATAGAAGCACAACGATCGCTCACTGATTTAAATCGGCAACTAGAAGAAAAAACACTGGAATTGGAAGCAAAAAAACGAGAACTTATATATCTCTCAGATATGGCGGAGATGCTTTATTCCTGCGAGTCTGAAGATGAGGTGTATCAAGTAGTTGCTTTAACGTGTTCCAAGCTATTTCCGAATATGAGTGGTTCTATTTATATAATTGCTAATTCTAAAAATTATGTTCAGATGAATAGTTTTTGGGGAGGTGAAAGAAGGAGTAAAGAAATATTTTCACTATCTGATTGTTGGGCTTTACGGAGAGGAAAATTAAATCTTTTATCGCCTCGTAATTCAGGACTAATGTGCAGTCACTTAATACAACCTGTTAGCGGCACACATTTGTGTGTTCCATTGTTTGCACAAGGCGAAATAGTTGGCAGTTTACACCTCAACGCCCTTGAAGAAATCAGTCCAGAAGATCGACAAACTTCTGAGATTATTGCTAGAACATTAGGCATTGCAATGAATAATCTATCGATCAAACAACGTCTAACCCATGAAAACTTGCGGGATGGGATGACCCAACTATTCAATCAAAGCTATATGGAAAGCATAACGGAACAAAGGCTAGCAGAAGCTGAACGATCGGGACAACCTCTTAGTATGATTTTTCTTGATATCGATAACTTCAAGTCTTACAACTCGCGTTATGGACATGTGACTGCCAATATTGTTCTCCAGGGATTAGCAAAGTTACTTTTAAAATCTATTCGATCCTTTGACATTGCTTGCAGATGGGGTGGTGAAGAATTTGTGATTGTGATGCCTAATATGACACTGGAAACGCTCAGAAAGCGAGTAGAACAATTAAGGGTAGATATTGAACAAATGCAATTGAAGGATGGCGATCGTCTCCTCGAAAGCATCACCGCTTCTTTTGGAATAGCTGTATCAGAACCAGGGATTACGGTTAAAGATTTTCTAAATCGGGCGAATCAAGCGATGCTTGAGGCAAAGCGAACAGGGAAGAATCGAGTTAGGGAGTATATAAATGCCTATAATTGAAGAATAAAGAATTCAGAAGACCGCAAACGGTCAAACAATTTTAGATTGACTCCATGACTTTATAAATTTATCCTATAAAAAAACAACTCCCTGAAGATGTGGGAGTTGTTTTTTATATTCAAGCAGTTTTTAAAACATTCAGAATGGAGCGATCGCTAAACAGATGGTAGCCAAAATCGCTGCGATTATATAAAACACTCCAACAACTTGTAATTCTGACCAGCCAGTAAGTTCTAAATGATGGTGTAAGGGTGCCATTTTAAAGAGACGTTTGCCTTTGCCATCGGGGCCCTTCGTGGCTTTGTAATAACTTACCTGTGCCATCACCGAAAGGGTTTCTACGAAGAAGATACCACTGAGAATAAACAGACCTACTAAGGTGTTTGTTAATAGTGCTACAGCAGCTAAAGCTCCTCCCAGTGCCAGAGAACCAGTATCTCCCATGAAAACGCGGGCTGGGTTGCGATTATGGGCTAAGAAACCTAAACACCCGCCACTTAAAGCAGCACAGAAAACCATCAATCCTGGTACTGTTGGTGCGACTAAAGCACCTAATGCCAAAAGTGCGATCGCTACTGTTCCTGCTGCCAAGCCATCAATACCATCTGTTAAATTAGTCGCATTGCTTTCTGCAACTAGTACAAAACCTGCTAAAGGCCAAAATAGGAATCCTAATGGTAGTGTGAAGCCCACCCAAGGCAAAGCAATATTTGTAATATTAGAAGGTTGATTAAACATCAGCCATAGACAAAATACAGCCGCAAAACTCACCTGCAAAGCTAGTTTTGTGCGGGGAGATATACCTTTATTTGATTTCCGGCGCAGAATTTGCCAATCGTCGAGCCAGCCAATCAATCCATAGCTGATTGTCAAAGCCGAAACTGCAAGCACCTCTTTAGAAAAGTTAGACAATATGCAGGCAAGCAGCACAGATACAGGTATAAAAAATATACCGCCCATTGTGGGAGTGCCTGCTTTTTTGAGATGAGCTTGAGGCCCATCTTCGCGAATTATTTGTCCAGTTTTAAGTGCTTGAAGTAAAGGTATTACCCAATAGCCCACTACACCTGAACCCAACGCACACAACAGTAGTGGCAGAGTTAGCGACATACTTTGCCACGGTAGCCGATTGGCCATCGAATCCAAGAAAAATGCTGTTGTACCTAACCCTACGGCTAATAAAGAGGCTAGAGCGATTCCAGAAATGTTTAATCCTTGCTCAGGAGATAATTTAGCGTCCACAGAAGTTTCCCTTCACTCCACACTTATAAAATTGAATACTAGTAACTAGGGATACTACCAAGTCCCTAGCCTGAAAAGGCTAATTCTCAGCGATTCCTATATCATCATCATCGTCATCATCATCGAGGTCGTAGCCAATTCCATCATCTACACCCATTAGGGAGTCTATTCCTTCTTCGTCAGCTTGAAAATCCGGTTCGTGAACGTCACGGGCGATGATGCGACCGTTGTTTTGTAACCAGTCCAACAAAGAGGACTCTGGCTTTAGGGGGATGACATCGGCTCTTTGGTTACGAGCTACTTCACGTAATGGAGAGTTCAACATATCGAGTCAGGGCAAGAAAAGGTTTACGTAAGTTGACATTTAGAGTCTATCACTTGGCACGGATTAATTTAGTTATCTTTTCAACCCTTTAGTTGATAAATCCGCATTCAGATAGAAATTTTTTTATTTAATAAGCATAAGGCTTAAGTCAAGCGATTCTTAGTAATTTTTATGGCTCTACATATATGTCATTAATATCTTGTTTATGCTGATGGAAAGTGAGTGATTTTTGAGGTTACAGGCAATGATGGGAAAAGCGGCTCTTATGGATGCGATCGCTGGTACAAATCGCGGTCTACTGGCGACCGAAGAACAGAAACAAGCTATCTTAGTAGCGATCGCCAATTTAGAAGACTTTAATCCTACACCCCGTCCAGTGGAAGCTAGTAATTTGCTAGATGGCAATTGGCGATTACTATACACCAATAGCAAGGCTCTTTTAAACTTAGATCGTCTACCCTTATGTAAACTGGGTCAAATCTATCAGTATATCCGGGTAGATACTACCAGTGTTTACAACATAGCTGAGATTTATGGCTTACCTTATTTAGAAGGATTAGTCAGCGTTGCTGCTAAATTTGAGCCAGTTTCAGGTCGGCGTGTCCAAGTGAAATTTGAGCGTTCTATTATCGGCTTACAACGTTTAATAGAATACAATTCTCCGGTAACTTTTATCCAACAAATTGAAGAAGGTAGAAAATTTCCCGGAATTGATGTTGCCATAAACAGTGACAAACAGCAAGGCTGGTTAGATATCACTTATATAGATAACGACCTACGGATCGGCAGAGGTAATGAGGGAAGTGTGTTTGTCTTAACTAAAACATAAGCTGCTTTGCACAAATAACCTTTTGCGAACGAAGGTACGCTATAACGTGTACCTTGTCAAGTGGGATCTAATACCTTTTGCAATTTTGGATGTGCTATGGAGTCGGGAGTGAAGAAGGGAATAGGGTACAGGTTACAGGGTACAGATTATTCCCTATCACCTTTCACCTGTAACCTCTCCCCTAATCCAATGCCCACTTCCCAATTCAGACAAATAACTTAACAAAGACTCTTGCTGCGACCTTGAGGTTGTAGAGTGAAATCAATTAGCCCTCTAGATTGGCGATTGATAACTAAAAGGGAAAATAATCATGGTTCAACGTGGTTCTAAAGTACGTATTCTCCGCCCTGAATCCTACTGGTTTCAGGATCTAGGAACTGTGGCTTCCATCGACCAAAGCGGCATCAAATACCCTGTAATTGTCCGCTTTGAAAAGGTCAATTACTCTGGTATCAATACCAACAACTTTGCCCAGGATGAATTAGTCGAGGTTGAAGCACCAAAGGCTAAAGCACCGAAAAAATAGCAGCAAAGCTACAAGGGGGTTGTTTGATGCGATGATGAAGGGTAGTCTTAAGTCTGAAGTATGAAATCTGAAAATTTCAGTTCATTCATTCTTTGTCCTAGCCTACCCTAATCTAAGAGAGCCGCCCTGCGGGTATTTACGGTTTCTTTTGGGTAGTAATACGAGCCATCTACGGCTATGTAAGTTACTACCCCATCTCTTTTCCCCCGATCCCTCAAAATAAATCACAATTGCCTGCTTAACTCAGCTTGAATGCCCGAACTGCCTGAAGTTGAAACAGTCCGAAGGGGTCTAAATCAATTGACCCTCAACCAAGAAATCACGGGTGGAGATGTGTTGCTCGATCGCACCATCGCCTACCCGTTTTCTGTTGGTGAGTTTGTTAATGGAATTGAAAAAAATGCGATCGCTACTTGGCATCGTCGCGGTAAATATCTCCTCGCCGAACTCTCCTCGTCTTCCGGCTGGCTAGGGGTTCATTTGCGAATGACTGGTCAACTATTATGGCTAGATAGACATGAACCATTACATAAGCACACGCGGGTTAGATTATTCTTTGGGGATCGGCAGGAATTACGTTTTGTCGACCAGCGAACCTTCGGTAAAATATGGTGGGTTCCGCCTGGTGTTGCTGTAGAAAGTATTATCACTGGTTTGGCAAAACTGGCAGCAGATCCATTTTCACCCGAATTTACTATTGAATATCTAGCAAGCAAACTCCAAAACCGCCGCCGTCCAATTAAGACTGCGCTACTAGATCAATCGGTGGTGGCGGGATTAGGTAACATCTATGCTGATGAAGCATTATTTAAGAGTGGGATTTTACCTGAAACCTTGTGTATAGATTTGCAGATCAAGCAAATTGAACGTTTGCGAACAGCGATAATTCAGGTGTTAGAAACCAGCATTGAGGCTGGTGGTACGACATTTAGTAATTTCTTAAATGTTAAAGGTACTAACGGCAATTATGGTGGTGTAGCCTGGGTTTATAACCGCGCTGGAGAACCCTGTCGAGTTTGTGGTACATCAATTCAACGGATCAGGTTAGCTGGGCGATCTAGTCATTTTTGCTCCGAGTGTCAAACTTTACGGGGAGTCATGAGACGCGATTAATCGCGTCTTTACAAGAGTTAGGAGTTATAACTCGGAACTCTTTTAAAATGCAGGTGAAAGACGTTACAAATTTGAGAGAGGAACTCATGGCAGTCAAAAAAGGAGATATGGTTCGCGCTGTGCGCGAAAAACTAGAGAACAGTCTGGAGGCTAAAGCCAGTGATGCTCGCTTTCCTTCTTATTTGTTTGAAACCAAGGGCGAAATTGTCGATATCAAAGGTGATTACGCCCTGATTAAGTTTGGGAAAGTGCCAACACCTAATATTTGGTTACGTGTGGATCAACTCGAAGAGTTTAAATAAGTAAAAAGAATTCAGGAGTCAGAATTCAGAATTTAGCATTTATTCTGACTTCTGAATTCTTGTTGAGAAAAATCGCATCTTAATTTATGTCTTCTTTCCCTAACTCCTCAATTGTCTGTAATTTACCCCGTGTCACTATCGTCGGTGCGGGTAGGGTTGGCAGTACTTTAGCTCAACGCGTTGCAGAGAAAAACCTGGCAGATGTCGTTTTACTAGATATTATTGCGGGAATGCCTCAAGGTTTGGCGCTGGATTTGATGGAAGCTAGGGGAATTGAAATACATAATCGCCAGATTGTTGGCACAAATAATTATGCTGATACATCTGGTTCCCAAATCGTGGTAATTACCGCCGGATTTCCCCGCAAACCAGGCATGAGTCGAGATGATTTGCTGAAAATTAATGCCAAGATTGTCGTAGAAGCGGCAAAAAATGCGATCGCTCATTCTCCCAATGCTATTTTTATTGTTGTCACCAACCCGTTGGATGTGATGACTTATTTAGCTTGGCAAGCAACAGGTTTACCACGCGATCGCATTATGGGTATGGCTGGCGTGTTAGATTCCGCCCGTTTTGAAACCTTCATTGCCCTAGAATTGGGCGTTTTACCTGCTGATGTCAAAGCAATGGTATTGGGTAGCCACGGCGATTTAATGGTTCCCTTGTCTCGTTATGCTACCGTTAACGGCATTCCCATCACTGAATTGCTGGATGCAGCCACAATTGAACGTTTGGTAGAAAGAACTCGGAACGGTGGCGCAGAAATTGTGGAATTGATGCATACGGGAGGTGCTTTTTTTGCTCCGGCGTCGGCTACTAGTGTGATGATAGAATCGATTTTATTAAATCAGTCGCGGTTGTTGCCTGTGGCGGCGTATCTGCAAGGTGAATACGGTTTAGAAGATGTTGTAATTGGTGTTCCCTGTCGGTTGGGATGCGGTGGAATTGAGAGTGTTTTGGAATTGACGCTGACTGATAAAGAAAGAGAGGGTTTGCATATTTCGGCTCGATCTGTGCGTCAAAATATTGAGCGATCGCAGGAAATAATTCGTAATTCGTAATTCGTAATTCGTAATTCGTAATTTTTAATTTATATAAATAGTAGCCAAAATAAAAAGCAGTAGGTTCTAATCCCACTGCCTTATTTGTTATTCCAAAATTCATCACCCTATGAAAACCAATATCACCAGATTGGTTTTGCGTTAGCGGCGAGAATCCTGATCTGCGGGGTCGCCGTAGGGGTCTTCGCTGGCTGGGCGGACATCACCAAACTCCCCAGTATCTGCGGGGTCGCCGTAAGGGTCTTCACTAGCTGGGCGAACATTGCCGTAAGACGATATATCTGCGGGATCGCCGTAGGGGTCTTCACTAGCTGGGCGGACATCGCCGTAAGATGTCGGGTCTGCGGGATCGCCGTAGGGATCTTCGCTGGCTGGACGTACATTGCGATCGCGGAATTCGGCATCTTGATCGGCTTGATCGCTGTTTGATCCCAAAAGTAAGTCTTTCGCCTTTCGGAAAAATTCATTTACCATAATCTGTCTCCTGATTTAAGTTCGTGTTTCCGACGGGCGCGATCGGCGTTATCCTCCAGGAAACCCGCTTTATACACACGCTTCGCCGATCTAGAGTGCTGGAGCTGCGGATGAAGTTATACCAGTTAGATCGCGACCTGTAGCACTCCGGTTATAACCTTGGAATTCCCGATACTTTTGTGCTTCAGATTCTGGTACTCGAATTCCTTCTGATGGTGGCGTTACCCAGTGAGCGCGATGTTCAGCATCACGGTAATATACACGCCCGTTCTTGGAAAGATAGTATTTACCTTGCGCTCCTTCTTGGGGAGCATTCTTATGCTGGTTGTACATATAGTAAAGTGCCGCAGCTCCAGCCAAAAGTGCCACTTTTTGCCCCGTACCCAATCCTTTCTTAACTTCGGTTTGGTTTGTGCGATCGCTCACTGTTCTACCAATGGTGTCATCTACTGGTGGTGGAACATTAGCCTTTTGGGAACCGCCTCCGCAACTACTCAGCAAGGGCACCATTAACAATGCCGAAAGCAGCACTGCAAATAGACGCGAAACTATTTTACGTTCTTTATATATTGTGTTCATTGGATTTCGTTCTCACCTGTATTTGCTAAAAGCCTTGCTGTTGCAAAAACAAAGTTGGAATTCCTGTTATTTCGCTTGGAATTGAAAAAACATATACCACTCAATTTACAACTGCACAGCTACAGCGTTTCTCTTTCATATTCGTGGATTTTCTCAAGTATTCCATCCAGCCTTTGAGAGAAATCGTATTCATCCCAAGGAAATATATTTTTGATTTTTGATAAGTTTATTTAACTGAAACGTCGAAATCTTCAGCAATTTCTCGGTTATTTTTTCTGCATAAATAACTTAGAAAGATACAGTTACTATGATGCTTTTTGTCAAAAAGTAAACTTAATATGACATCAAAAAATACTAGCACTCGTCTTCTTTTGGCTTTGTGGGATTTGGGAGGAATCCAGCAGGAAGTTAAGAAGGGTCAACTCACTAAGCGAATTGTATCCAAAAGCCAGAAGGTAGCAGATTATCAGGGCATATTCGAGGAATTACAGAAGCAGGGTGCGATCGCAATTTCCAAAAAGGGATATTCTCTCACATCTCCCAAGGGTTTAGAGGTATTGGGTGAGGGTTTGAGAAGTGGCGATTTTAAGTTTGAAGAGACAACTGTTAGCACTTGGGTGGCGAATGCGTTAGTGAAGTGGATTAGTCAGATAGATGTTGCGGTAGTTGGTGCAGATGTACCAGTTAATGGGAAGGGTGCGTTAGCGAAGCTTTCCGAAGGAATCGCTTCTTACGATGAGTTTAAATTTGTGGCGTTGGAAGTCTACGACAAGCTTAACGGGACTTAGACAAAAATTAAGCCCAAATAAAGCCCAAACTAGCTTTATGAGCAGCAAATACGTCACGGTTGAAGGTCAACCAGTCAAAA
>NZ_JBALDP010000108.1:0-121174 GCF_036917355.1 Nostoc sp. | reverse complement strand
CCAACTTACATTTGAGCAGGTAATTTCTGTCTCTTCTTACAACTTTATCCTGGAAGCTTTATTCTATGCAGCTTCATATTAAATTGGTATAAGGTATTGACTACTTATTAATTATTTTATATTGGACAATTGATTGCTCCTTGAGGAGAATGACCTTGTAAGGCTTGTAAAATATTTTGAGATGCTTCTATAGCAATGTCATATCGTAAATCATCCACCGCAGATCCTAAATGGGGAGTAAAAAAAGTTTGGTCTTGTTTCTCTAGCAGAGATGGAGGAATTTTCGACGGGCGATCGCTACGGGCCCAATCTTCTAGTTCAAACACGTCAGCGGCATAACCCGCTAAATGTCCAGAGGCTAAAGCATCGCTCACCGCTTGTTCATCAACTACTGAGCCACGACACGGATTGATTAAGAAACTCCCTGGTTTCATCCGTGCTAAAGATGTCTCATTTATCAAATGAAACGTTTCTGGTTGTAGAGGAACCATTAGCACAACAAAATCACTGGTTGCCAATAGCGTATCTAGAGAAACTCGTGACAAGCACCAAGCTGCGGCTTTTTCCTTGGGTAAAGGCATCGCATCGGTGTAAATCAAGTTCATTTCAAAACTAGAAAGCCGTTGAGCCAGAGCTTGCCCCAGGCTCCCCATACCAACAATTCCCAGTGTTCGGTTTGCTAATCCCACGCCGTATAGATGGGGCCGCCAACCTGCAAACGTGCCTTGACGAATTAAGCGATCGCCTGGCAACATCTGGCGGGCTAACCCGATAATTAATCCAATGGTCAACTCAGCTGTTGGTACAGCCAATAAGCTAGGTACGATTGTGAACCAAATACCTTGACGAGTACAGGCATCAACATCAAAGTTATCGTAACCTTTCAATGCTCCGGCGATAATCTTCAATTTTGGACAAGCTTTCAGAAACGCCTCATCGATTTGATCTGGCATAAAAACCATCAAAGCTTCAGCGTTCTGCGCCAACTTGAGAATTTCTTGACGCGGTAAAGTCTCTCTATTTGGATTTGCAACTACCTCACAATACTGACTTAAGTTTGTAATAATTTCAGGGTGAACCCAGTGGGTAATTACAACTTTAGGTTTCATCAGCAACCTCCTAAATTAAACGTTTCCTAAGATAACTACTAAAACTATCAACCAAAATGACCATAAGCAAAACAACTAGCAGCACTGCTGAAACTTCCCAGTCATCGATCGGGCGAAGTGCGCCAATTAGCTCAAATCCCATGCCACCAGCCTCAATCGCTCCCATAATCGTGGAGGCACAAAAGAGTCAATATACTTCTTGCAGAAGTCGGGAAAAGGGGAAGGAGAAAAGGTTCTGTATTGTCCCCTTCCCCTTTAACCTTTACCCTTTTCCCCCTCTTGCAAAAAGCACTTTTGCAAGAGGTCTAATATACTGGCATAACGAGATAAAATAAGTTTACTTTTGTAGAGAAGTGGACATCTGTGGAATCTGTGGAAGCTCTGGATACTCATTTATCCCATTTGCAAGCAACAGTAGCCAAGCTAGAGGGATTAGGGCGTATTTTCTCACTCTAATAGTAAGTCGGAAAATTTTATGAAACTCTACTATGTAACTTTAAACAATACAGATGAAGCGCGTCAAATTGGTCGGGCATTACTAGAATGTAAGTTAGCAGTTTGTGTCAATTGGTTCCCGATTACTTGTGCTTATAGTTGGCAAGGAGAAATTACTGAAGAACCAGAAGTTGTTTTAATTATCAAAACTCAAGATGGTTATGCTTTAGAAATCGAAAAACTTATTCAAGAGCATATTACTTATACTAATTTTATCGCCGAAATTTCTCCGACAGCAGTTAATCAGGGTTTTGCCAATTGGTTGAATGCAGAAGTTTCACCGCGCTAACAATAGAATTTACCTAATACCATTTTTCTCTCTGCCGCTGCTCTCTACCTACACAGCGATAGAATATTTTTTTTAGTTGGAAGTCCCTTATGCCTCAAAAGCTTTATTCTAACTATTTTACTGGAGGTCAAAAATGGCAGTTCTCAAACTAGAAAATGGAACTCTTCACACCGATTTAATTCACATTGCTCAGGAATTAGCCCCCTTGAATATTCAAATTAATCGTCAGACTGTAGGAGATAACCCCAAACTCCAACATTTGTTGGCAAAGGATAGTCTTAACGAAGATGAAAAAGAACAAGTACTCAAAGCAATAGATAGTTACTTTGAGCAACTACAACAGACAGCAGGCTATAAATCTCGTGATTTGGTTGTCCTTCATCAAGGGATTCCTAACCTTGATGAGTCAATGGCAAAGTTTGACCAAATTCATACCCATGCAGATGATGAAGTGCGCTACATCATTGATGGAGAAGCGATTTTTGGCTTTGTACGTTCTGATGGTAGTCAAGTAGAACTGACAGTACAACCAGAAGAATATATCAACATTCCAGCCGGAACCGAACATTGGTTTTATCTCACCCCAGCAAGACGCGTGAAAGCAGTACGCTATTTCATCACCACAGAAGGTTGGATACCCCAATATACAGGCAGAGAAATTCGCACCCGCCAATCCCTAGTGAGTTGAGAAGGCAGAAAGTAATCCCCATAAATAAATTTAGGGGCTTTAAACCCGCTTTGCAGAGGGCAAAAGATATTTTCTGCCTTCTACCTTTCTTTGCTCAATTCTAAATTATCAAACATTACAAATTACGAATTACAAATTAGTATGAAGCGAATTGTTTTTTGTGACTTTGATGGCACTATTACAGTTGACGAAACTTTTGTCGCGGTTCTGAAAAAGTTTGCACCAGTACTTTCTGCAAAACTACTGCCTGAAATGTATGCCAAAAGGCTGACATTGCGAGAGGGAGTCAAGGAAATTCTGCAATCAATTCCATCTGCAAGTTATCCAGAAATTCTGGAATTTACTAAACCTCAATTGATACGTCCTGGGTTTATAGAGTTATTGGATTTTCTGGAGTTTCAGGGAGTTTCATTAATAGTAATTTCTGGGGGATTACGGGGAATGGTAGAGGTTGTTTTGGATGGAATAGTTCATAGAATAGAGAAAATTTATGCTGTAGATGTCGATATTAGCAGTGCTTATTTAAAAGTAAATTCTGAATACGAAGGAGATACAGAACTGATCGCTAAGGTGCAAGTTATGGATCGGTACCCAGTCGATGAAAAGATTGCTATTGGTGACTCTATCACCGACCTAAATATGGGATTGCAAGCTTCTGTTGTCTTTGCACGCTCTCCTTTATCACAATATTTAGATGAACACCAAAAACCCTATATTCCCTGGAATGATTTTTTCCAAATCCGCGATTATTTAGCAAAATCATGGAGTTAAACCCAACGATAGCAGATCCTCGTTTGCAACTAATTGCCACTGCTCGGTATTTTTACCAAAAAGGTTGGATGCTAGGAACTGCCGGCAACCTATCGGCTCGATTAACTGATGGTAGTTTTTGGATTACAGCTAGTGGTAAATCTAAGGGTGAGTTATTACTCAACGATTTTGTTCTCATTGCTCCAGATGGCAAAATAGAAGGATCAGCCACCCAGGTGATACCTTCAGCTGAAACAGCTATTCATCAACTAATTTACCACCTGTTTCCAGAATCACTAGCTTGTTATCATATACATTCTATTGAGAGCAATTTGGTTTCTCGTTTGGTTGAAGGTGATAGTTTACCTTTACCACCCCTAGAAATGCTCAAAGGTTTGGGAGTTTGGCAAGAAAATCCCTGTTGTGTAATGCCAATTTTTGCTAATCATCTCCAAGTTGCCCAGATTGCTGGTGATATTGAACAACGCTTTGCCGTCACTCCACCGCAAATATCCGCATTACTAATTCGGGATCATGGTTTGACAGTTTGGGGTTGTTCTCTTGAAGCTGCTCGTAATTATATTGAGTTATTAGACTACATCTTTCGCTACATGGTTGCGGCCGTTCGCTTAGGCATAAATATCTGAAATCCTACTTGATGGCAAAGTTAGACGGGTCTTGATCTCGTCGATGCTTAGTGGGAATGGGGGCTGGCTGTCCATCACCTGCAAGGGCTGCGGTTTTTTCCAGGGATTCCCTCAATCGCTTGGCTGCGTAGATAGACATGTCTCGTGGTACATTAATGCGATCGCGCAAATATCGGAGAGCGACATCAGATCCCGATGGAGGTACACAGTTTTCCCCTGTCATCATGTGTGTTAAAGCACAACGTAGCGCTAGATCGAACAATTTATCATCTAAGGGGTTGACTCGGATAATATTGATCCGATGATCGATTGTTCGTTTAAGAGCTTCGATACGGGAGTTTTCTGGTTCTGGATAAGTAACGTCTGGTAGCCCGAACCAGGGGCCGTTATCCACCCGCGCTTTATTGAGAAGCATCTGGGTTTCGCCGTTTTCCCAACAGCCCCCCATCTGAGGTGGTAAATCATGTGCGTGGGTGTGAAAGTCGCTCTGGGTACCGCAGTAGGTCGGTCGGCTTTCCATTGCCGCAAACCATGCGCTCAAACGAGGGTTTTCCTCTCGCAGTGAGTAGCCTTTGTAGTAGTAAAGGCTCGCATTCATCCGTTCAAGATATGGCGTAAAAATGACATCGACGATGCCGAAGCTATCTAGAAAGTAAGGGCTTGGGGTGCTACCCAGAGCCTCCTCTACCCTAGCCACCACTCCGATAAATTGTTCCCGGTTGCGTTGTTCTTGTTGAGAGGAATCGGTTCTAGAGCATAGCCAAGCGCACCAGGCTCTAAATAAAAGTCGTTCTAATTGACGTAGAGGCAGCACCGTGCGGTCTTCCATCCCTTGGTTCAATGGAGCAAATACCTTTTCCAAAGCGATCAAAATGTCATCGCTTTCCTTAATAATCCGTCCATCTAGCTCGATCGCGGGGAGCATTCCTGATGGTACCTTACGTTTATACCAACTTTCTTTCTCCCCATAGCAGAACATTGTCACTTTTTCAATGCGATATGGGATCTGTTTTTCCTCTAGCCATAACCAAACTTTTTGACAGTAGGGACACCAAGCGTGGTTATCGCGGTACAGCGTTACCCGCACATCAGATTCCGGCTGACCAAACAAGCGCAACCTGGCTCTAGCATTGGTGAGACCATTAACGGTATCTATTTGATAGTCCGTGAGGGTTTCTAGTTCTTCCCAGCTTAAGGGTGCGGTAGTCATAGGGGGAGTTGCGTAGGGCAATACTTAGGACAATTCTATACTCTACAATATTTTCAATTACACCAAGGCTTAATTTAACCGATAGGTTCGCTCATCAATTCTTTCCATTTCTCTTTTAAGAAAAATTTGAAGTGACGATACCACGTTCAAAGGTTCTGGCAATTTGGCATAACTTATCTCTGAATTGCCGTTTAAATAAGATATCAACAGAACAGACGCAAATTGCCAGTTGTTGACCCAACGCTGTAGAAGAACTCAGCAGCCCACCCACAGCGCTCGGTCATCGCTTCTCTACAACTGGCTAGTAATGTACTAGAAAATACATAGTAAATGTGCAATGGCAATGCCTGCGGCCGTAAACTACGCGCTTTTCCTACTTAAATTTGGCTGAATTTTTGAGAGTAAAGTTCATCAGACACTTTTTTTAGTTCTGGTTCAACTACTGTCAAATGTTGCTCCAAAATTGCCAAATTCCGAATGTTGGACTTATAGAAAGCATCAAACAAATCACCCACTAAAGGCACAGTACCAACGACTGTTTCCAAACCTACATTAAAAATCATTTTGGCTAAGTCTTGACGCGGGATGCCAAACCGAGTCGCTAAAAATATGATGTAAGCTGAAAACGCTGTACTGATTAAATCACCAGCACCTGGAACTAGACCAATGATTGGGTCTATGCCAATGCGAAAACCTGTCAAAGGGATACGTATTGATGTATCCATCAGACGGCTGAGTTTGCGGATGCGATTTAGAGTAGCAAGGCGTTTGGCAGCGTCCATAATTGACCATATTTACACTACTTTTAAATTGCACCATTTTTAGTTATTTGTCTTGTACCGTTAGAAATAACAAGTATGAATAAAAATCCTGAATACTGCCTAAAAAAGCAGATAGATGGATGATATAGTTTGTTGCGTTGTGATGCCTGCGGTAGTAAACTACGCTCTATTATTTATTATGACCAAAACTCTTGTATCGTATAATCGGGTGTGTCTTATTCCACTAGTTTTTTCTTTATTGGGCATGGATGCAAGTACGGCAAAAGCGATCGCCCAAACTACGTTTCCATTCAAGGTAGTATATGACACAGAAGTTACTCTAACACTTATCCCATCAACCGACATATCAAAAGCATTTGTCTCAGGCTTTAATTCTGATACTTTATTGAAATTGAGTCACTCGATCGAGATCCAACTACTCCCTTGAAAGGTCAAGCTTTTTTGAGTGGTTCCTTCCAGACACCGCAGAAAGTTCCAGAACCAAGAACGAGAGCAACACTATTCGGTATATGTGTAATTGGGATTGGTTTGATGTCACGCAGACGCGGTTGGCTGTATAGTCCCCAATTTTGGCTACAATTTGCGATCGCACCCAGAATTTGACCGAAAATGGCTCGAAGTACTGACGCTGAAATATCAAGAAGGTTTAACAGATAAAGCGATCGCTGTTTTAGTTTACAATCCCCCGAATTTAACAGATCGCATTCGGGGGAGTATATCAAGAGTATTCGCATATCCTTCATCTCCCCGTTCCCCAGTGCCTGCTACGCTGGGTACTGGTGCCCAATGATGCGATGAGGTTGGTAAAGCTCTTCTAAAAATTTGCGCTCTTCATCAGAAAGTTTCAAATCCACAGCCTCAACTGCTTCTTTGAAATGCTCTATCTTAGTTGCACCAACAATTGGGGCTGTCAGTCCTGGTTGATGCAATAGCCAAGCTAGAGCAATTTGTGCTGGTTTTACACCGCGTTTTTGCGCTAACTCAGCGACGCGAGCAACTATTTGGAAATCTGACTCTTGATACTGGCGGTTCCCCTCTAAATCTTCAACTTTTGACCTTACTGTTTGACCGCCTTCTTTAGTGCGATTTCCTGCCAAAAATCCTCGTGCTAGGGGACTCCAGGGAATAATCCCAATGCCTTGATCTAGAGATAGAGGTATAATTTCACGTTCTTCTTCGCGGTAAATCAAGTTGTAGTGGTTTTGAATGGACACAAAGCGAGTCCAACCGTGTATGTCAGCCGTGTAAAGAGCTTTAGCAAACTGCCAAGCATAAACACTAGAGATTCCCAAATAACGCACTTTACCTGATTTAACTACGTCATCAAGTGCTTCCAGGGTTTCCTCAATTGGTGTTTCATAATCCCAACGGTGAATCTGGTACAAATCTACGTAGTCTGTTTGTAGCCGCCGCAAGGAAGCATCTATGCCATTAAAAATATGTTTGCGAGATAGTCCTCTGTCATTAGGGCCTTCACCAGCCTTACCGAAGACTTTAGTCGCAATTACAACTCGATCTCTTTTAGCAAAGTCTTTGAGTGCCCGTCCTAAAATTTCTTCACTGATACCTTGTGAATAAACATCAGCTGTGTCAAAGAAGTTAATTCCCAACTCTAAAGCCAGTTTGATAAAGGGGCGGCTTTCTTCTTCTTCTAATGCCCATTCTCGTAGTTTACGAGAACCAAAGGTCATAGTACCAAGGGCAATACGTGATACTTTTAATCCACTTTTTCCGAGATTTACGTATGTCATAAGTTTTTAGAGATTAGGGCATTGGGCATTGGGCAAAACAGTTCCGAGTTACGTTCGTGGGGCGTTTAGCCCGTTCCCAGTCCTGAGTAAAGAAATGAGATTCCCTACTCAGCACTTATTAATCAGCACTCTTGAGGGGCATTGGGTACAAGAGACAGAGGTGTCGAGGGGCACAGGGATAAAAGTTACTGCAACTTTTTCTCTGCTCCCCTGCTTCTCTGCCCCTCTGCTTTTCTTCCCCATTCCCAATAACAGATATTGCTATGAGCGACTGGTGGAGATGGTTGGGTACTGATGTCCTAAGATGGGATGTGGTGTGTAAGGTTCTTCCAGGAATTTACGCTCTTCATCGGAAAGCTGCAAATCTACAGCCTCAACCGCTTCTTTGAGATGCTCAATCTTGCTAGCACCAACTATCGGAGCTGTTACACCCGGTTGATGCAATAGCCAAGCTAGAGCAATTTGTGTTGGTTTCACGCCGCGTTTTTGCGCTAGTTCTACGACGCGATCGACTATTTGAAAATCTGAATCTTGATAGTAGAGATTGTGGGCGAATTCGTCGGTTTTTGCGCGCACGGTTTGACCATAGTCTTGTTTGCTACGATTTCCAGCGAGGAAACCACGCGCTAAGGGACTCCAAGGAATGATCCCAATTCCTTGATCTAGAGATAAAGGTATGATCTCTCTCTCTTCTTCTCGATAAACTAAGTTGTAGTGATTTTGGATCGATATAAAGCGAGTCCAACCGTGTTTGTCAGCCGTGTAAAGGGCTTTGGCAAACTGCCATGCATAAACACTGGAGATTCCTAAGTAACGAACTTTTCCTGATTTGACTACATCATGCAGCGCCTCTAGGGTTTCCTCTATGGGCGTTTCGTAGTCCCAGCGGTGAATTTGGTACAAATCGACGTAATCTGTTTGTAAACGCCGTAATGAGGCATCAATGCCATCAAAAATATGCTTGCGAGACAGTCCCCGATCGTTGGGGCCATCTCCGATTTTATTGTATATTTTGGTAGCAATAACTACTTGATCTCTTTTGGCAAAGTCTTTGAGCGCCCGTCCCAGAATTTCTTCACTAGCACCTAATGAATAAACATCAGCGGTATCAAAGAAGTTAATGCCCAACTCCAAAGCGAGTTTAATAAACGGGCGACTTTCTTCTTCTTCTAGTACCCATTCTCGCCATTTCCGAGAACCATAAGTCATAGTACCCAAAGTCAAGCGTGATACTTTTAATCCACTTTTTCCGAGATTTACGTATGTCGTCATACTGTTTGCTCTACTTTTTGATAACGTTGTGATAGTTCTAATGCAAGTTGAGAAGCTTGATGTGCTTTATCGCTGCGTCCTAGCTGGCTGTAGGTATTAGCTAATTCCCTTTGAATTACGGGAATATTGCCGCGAGATGCATTGCGCTTTTCTAGTACATTTAAGGTTTTGTGATACTGCCGATCGCGAATTAGTGCATCAAGATAAATTTGCTCAAATAAATCTCGTTGAGCATGAGATCCACCTGTGGAGTATAAATCGGGTAATACTGGCTCTAGTTGAGCGATCGCACTTTCCCAATCCCCACGAGCATGAGCAATCATCCCCCTAGCAGCTGGCACTCCCACCTCTATCCAAGTCCGCCGCCCATAGGGTAAGACGTTTTCTCCATGATTTTGCATACTCTCTAACATCTCTGCCGCCCAATCATCTTTACCGCCCCTTACCAATGCATAGATATATTGCAAATCCAGGAAGGCAAGGGTGTGTTCGTGTATTCGTGGTTGCAGGTAAGGAGCAAGTTCCTGCCAGCGGGAACCGATATCTACACCGCGTAACTCTAGCCGTAACAACAAGGCGATCGCGTTAATTTGTTCGCGTCCATTGTCTTTTTTGGCACGTCCCCAAATGCGCGTGTCATATATCTCTAGTACTTTGGCAAAATTCTCAATATCCAGGTAGTAAAGAGATGTATGCCACCAAAGATGTCCATAAAAAGCCGAGCTACCATATTCCCAAGTATCGCTAAGACTTTCCATTAAACTAATTCCCTCTTCTAAGCGTCCTTGAGTTTCTAATACATGAGCAACAGCGTGGTGTGCCCAACGGTTATCTCGTTTCAGAGCGATCGCAATTCGTCCATATTCTTCGGCTTGTGCTAAACGATGGCACTCTTCTAATCCAAAGGCCAGCATTCCGTACATATAGGGGTTGTCACGATTGGCGGCGAAAACTTTTTCGGCAATTAGTAGCATTCCCTGACTGTTACCGGAATTTCGATAGTGGTATTGGGCTAGATGTACCGAGGCTAAATCGCGGGGAAAAGCAATGGCGTAGGCGAAGCCCGTCGTAGACATCGCTTCATGATGAGCGATCGCTTGAGCAATGTCTCGGTTTGCCCATGCCTCTATTGCCGCAACGTAAAGTTTTTCGCGATCGTTCGCTCTTTTTAGGTAAGATTTCGCCACCTTCAGATGAGATTTAGCCTTGGTTAAGGCAATAGAGCCACCAGTAAATAGATAAAAGGCGGCAACTTGAGCGTTAGCGATCGCACAAGCCGGATCTGCCTCAACTGCTTTGAGAATGACTTGGGCATCGTTACCAACACCCAATAATTGATCGACAAAGCTATTAATGGCATCTACCACTGCTGATGAGTCGGTAGTAATTTCTAGTTCGGATGCATCTTTTACCATTGATTTTCCCAGAGCATTGCACAGCGACAAACATTACTTTGCAAAAGCTAGGCTATAAACTACTGTAACTCAATAGGGTTGATGGAGTTAATAATAATTGGTATTAATTTTTTTCATAAGTTGTCGAGGAACGCAGTTCAGGAGTGAAGGCAGAAGCCAGCTCAAGCTGATTTACATATACAAGTTAAATTTCGATAACATCAATAAAAATTCCAAGTTCAAAAGGTGAGCTTTGTTGTTGGCGCAGCCTCTGTCTCCGACACGCTACGCCTAAGCTTTTCACTCACCATAATTTACCCTTGGATCTCGGTTGTTGCAGTTGTTAGCCGTTTGCAATTGAATCGAGTGCAAACCTTCTTAGAGGCACGGCAATGCCGTGTTTTTACCCACTTACTTTACTCCAAACATATTTGCGGCAGACTTCGCAGGCAGCTTTTGCTTCCTCTGTTTGCGGATTGGTGAAGATGGGATGGTAACGCAACCTGTCGCAACAGACTTGCAACCATGCACGCCAACCACCACGCCACAACCGCACAGTACCGTCAGCACCGCCACTAACAATCGTCTGCCCATCGGTGCTAATGGCGACAGAATTGACATCACCCTCATGACCACGCAATGGTTCAGCTAAGGGAAGACCTTGGCGGTTCCATAACCGCACTGTGCCGTCACTGCCGCCACTGACAATCGTCTGCCCATCGGCGCTGATGGCGACAGAATTGACATCACCCTCATGACCACGCAATGGTTCAGTTAAGGAAAGACCTTGGAGGTTCCACAACCACACCGTGCCGTCTTCACCGCCACTGACAATAGTCTGTCCATCGGTGCTGATGGCGACAGAATTGACACCACCCTCATGACCACGCAATGGTTTAGCTAAGGAAAGACTTTGGCGGTTCCATAACCGCACCGTGCCGTCATAACCTCCACTGACAATGGTCTGCCCATCGGGGCTAATGGCGACAGAATTGACCCAATCCTCATGGCCACGCAATGGTTCAGCTAAGGAAAGACCTTGGAGGTTCCACAAGCGTACTGTGCCATCAGCGCCGCCACTGACAATGGTCTGCTCATCGGCGCTGATGGCGATAGAAGAGACACCATCTTCATAACCACGCAATGGTTCAGCTAAAGCAAGACCTTGGAAGTTCCACAACCGCACTGTGCCATCACTACCACCACTAACAATGGTCTGTCCATCGGCGCTGATGGCGACAGAATTGACCCAACCCTCATGACCACGCAATGGTTCAACTAAGGGAAGACCTTGGCGGTTCCACAAGCGTACTGTGCCATCAGCGCCGCCACTAACAATGGTCTGCTTATCAGGGCTGATGGCGATAGAAGAGACACCATCTTCATGACCATGCAATGGTTCAACTAAAGCAAGACCTTGGAAGTCCCACAACCGCACTGTGCAATCACTACCGCCACTAACAATGGTCTGTCCATCGGCGCTGATGGCGACAGAATTGACCCAACCCTCATGACCACGCAATGGTTCAGCTAAGGGAAGACCTTGACGGTTCCATAACCGCACTGTGCCATCACTACCGCCACTGACAATGGTCTGTCCATCGGTGCTGATTGCGACAGAATTGACACCACCCTCATGACCACGCAATGGTTCAGCTAAGGGAAGACCTTGGAGGTTCCATAACCTCAACGTGCCGTCATCACCCACACTGACAATTGTCTGCCCATCGGCACTGATGGCGACAGAATTGACAATACCCTCATGACCACGCAATTCAGCTAAGGGAAGACCTTGGAGGTTCCATAACCTCAGCGTGCCGTCACTACCGCCACTGACAATGGTCTGTCCATAGGCGCTGATGGCGACAGAAGAGACATGACCCTGATGACTACGAAATGATTCAGTTAAGGAAAGACTTTGGCGGTTCCACAACCGCACCGTGCCGTCACTACTGCCACTGACAATGGTCTGTCCATCGGCGCTGATGGCGACAGAATTGACATAACTCTCATGACCACGCAATAGTTCAGCTAAGGGAAGACCTTGGAGATTCCACAACCGCATCGTGCCGTCACTACTGCCACTGACAATGGTCTGTCCATCGGCGCTGATGGCGACAGAATTGACAATACCCTCATGACCACGCAATAGTTCAGCTAAGGGAAGGCCTTGGCGGTTCCACAACCACACCATGCCATCTTCACCGCCACTGACAATTGTCTGCCCATCGGCGCTGATGGCAACAGAATTGACAATACCCTCATGACCACGGAAGGGAATGGAGACTCTTACTTTATTCATCACCCGATTCAAGCTGCTCTGAACTGGTGCGAGAATCTGCTGGGGTAGTTTCTCTAGATTCTCACCCATTGTTTGAATTGCCAGCGCTAGACTATTAAGGGGTTGGACAGTGAATAAATTTTCTATCCTGGCAGCTTTGTCTCGCAATCGTGATTCAGTGCGTGCCTTATCTAATATGGCAATCTGGTACTGTTCATAAGCATCACTATGTTGATAAAAATTCTTTGCTTGAGGTGATGATAAAAACTCTAGCTGTTGCCAATTTTCCTGTACCTCTGCCAGCAATCCCCCCTGCATTAGGTATTTTTCATTCTCCCCTTTGTTCTCCCACTCGCGTAAAGCATCCGCTAACCGATCGCTCAACCGCCGCAAATCTCGGTCTTGTTGTCGCCATTGGGCAAACCTCTCCCAACCCTCAATTAAGGCTTCATGAGCTAAATCAATCCAAGCTTTTCCTTGTTCATCTTTCCCAGCTACCAGCAAACGTCCTTTCACTAATACTTCATCTAGCAATTCACTTAATGCTTGCTGCTTTTCTTGGTCATTACCAGCAATGGTTAACAGTTCAGTTTTTGGTTGGCGCTGTCGGGTATCCTTTTCTCCCTCTCCGGTTCGCACTAATCGCAGGAAAATTTGCTTAATCCAGTCTTTGCCTTGTTCATTTCGTTCTTGAGTCGGGCAATCGTGCTGATAATCTTCGTAAAAATAAACATTTTCTGCATGAAAATTCAGCGCCCCTGTCAATCCTTGGAAGTTTTCATACTGTTCTAGGGTGAGTTGATGCTTTTGTTGGTCGCGTTTTTCCCAGAGTCTAGTTAAAGCAAACTCCATCAACGGCAAATATCCCGGTTCTTTGCCAACATCTTCTAAAATTTTCAGTAATAGCCCTTCTTCAACACTATGACCTTGAAGTTTAGCAGGTTCGGTTATTGTCTCTTTTAAATCAACTCCAGTTATACGCGGCATCAAAACAAGCTGATTTTCAATTAATTTATTTAAAGACGGATAATCTGAACATGGTTCGAGAAAATCCGATCGCATGGTAATCACAACTGACAACCGCGAATCGGTCATCTCTACTACCTGAGTCAGCAATTCAATAAATCTCTGCTTTTCTTCAGCAACCGAGACAGTAAATAATTCCTCAAACTGGTCTACTACCAATAAAAATTTTTTTGCACCTGTGAGATGCTCCAAAATTACAGGTAAAGGATTCGGTTCATTAGTAATCAACTCCCACAGCAATTTTTCTTTTCTCGCCCCTGGAAAAAATGCTTTCAAAACTGCTCTCAATTCCTGCAAAGGCTGAAATCCTGGCTTGATTGGCGGTAAAATTTGCCAGACTCTATCATCTAATTCTGGAATTAAACCCGCCTGAACCACAGAAGATTTACCACTCCCAGAAGCGCCAATAATCGGGACAAAGGGCTTTTGTGCCAGTTTCGCCAGAATCTTCCTTACAACCTGCTTGCGCCCAAAGAAAAACTGTTTTTGTTCTGCTTCAAAGGCTTTTAAACCTTGGTAAGGACATTCTTCTTTTACCTCAAAGGTTTGAGCTTGGGTTTGAATGTTGTGGTTAATTAGAGTAATGCTACGCCCCCAACCCATGCGGATTGGTTCTTGTCCGCTACCTTTGAGTTCTGTAGCAAGTATATCGAAGAGGCGATCGCCTGTCACCTGTCCGCGATCGTTAGTGTTGTCTGGTGACAAACCAGCCAGCAAAGCTGTTGTAAAAATACTGTGTTGTTCGCTTTTTTTGGCATAAGCTTGTTGAAAACCTCTACAAGCAGCAATAAAGTAGTAATCGCGCTGTGAAATAAAGGCAGTCAGAGTTTTTTCGATCAGATTGCGTTCTAAAAATTCACCGCTATGACAGCAATCTAACAGCACTACTAAACTACTCAAGTCGGAGTCTCTAATTAAATTGTTGAGACTTAAAAGACTAATTCCGCCTGTTTGTTCAATAATTTGCTTGCCTTGAGTGACAATTGTCAAGTCAGAGGTTGCTAGATATGCTTGTTGTGTTCCTAAGCTGTCAGAGACGCTGATGCCATGCCCTGTAAAGTAAATTAGCGCTTCGTTTTTAACTGCTTGTTGTTGCAAAAGTGTTTTTAAAGCTTCAGCCAACTTAGTTGTGCTAACTTTCCCTTTAAGAACAACGATATCCTCAAAATCACCATGCGTTTTTAGTACCTGCGCGACTGCTTCGGCATCCGTAGCTGGTTTTGTGAGATTGGAAAGCTGATTTGTATAATCTGTAATGCCAACTACAAGCGCGTAACGAGCCATCTATACGTATTTAAATTGTCTGTTACAGAATAAGATAACTTAAATACACCTAAAATCTGAGGGCTTGATGTCGAACATAGAACGTTTAGTCTTTGAAGAAGACGGGGAAATCTATACAATTCTGTTCGAGTCAAAGGAAACGCCAAGTGTTCCAGAAATAGTTACACCGGAGGTTGATGAGGAGAAAGAATCCTACGGTTTTCGGGAAGAGGCATTTGTCAAGATTGAGGAAGTTCATCATCAAATTCGAGCTTATACCAAATATGCCATTGGCGCTTTTAAAAATTTAGGTGCTGCTGAAGTCGAAGAGGTGACTCTGAAGTTTGGCTTAAAGATAGGCGGAAAAACTGGTATCCCCTTCGTAACTGAAGGTTCGGCAGAGAGTAATTTTGAAATTGAGGTGAAGTGTAAGTTTCCTGAAAATAAGCAAAATTCCAGCACTTAAGGTTTTGCTTTAGCAGAGATAAGCTTTATACCTTCAACTCTGCTAATAATTATGGAAGCGATATCTCCTGCGGGTTACGTCTACACCTTTCACTCACCATAATTCACCTTTGAATTTCGGCTGTTGCTATTCAAAGCACGAAGTTCCGAGTTAAAAGGGAAAGTAATTGTCTTTTACTCACGATCGTTCACCTTTGGATCTCGGACGTTGCTGTTCAGAGCTTTAAATTTCGTGTTCTTATCTCGAACTTCCATGTTCTGAGGTTGAAACTTCGAGTTCAGAACTCGGAACGCCGAGCAATTTACTCCAACATCCGAGTTCTTAGCCTCAACATTAGACCTCTTGCAAAAATATGTTTTTGCACTCTTAGGGAAAAGGGTAAAGGTTAAAGGGAAAGGATTTTGAGTTTCTTTACCCTTTCCCCCTTACCCTTTACCCCGACTTTTGCAAGAAGTCTATTGCACCTTAGAAGTGCTATTGCCGAGCTATTTTCTACAACGCTGCGGCTTGAGGCTTGGATTTCCGTGATTTACGGGCGAACCTTTGCCCCATTTCCTCAACTACTCCATCTAAACCAGCGCCTTGTCCGCTAGCTTTAGCATAGTTATATACCTGCAACGCGGCTGCATAAGCTTCACTACCCACTGCTATAGATGTATCATCTAGCAACTCTTGTAATTGCGACAAAGACAGCAGTACTGGATACAAAGCTTCAAATAATTGTACGTCTTTCCGCATCTCATTAAGGTCAAACGATCGCGGTAAAAACTCTGGGTTCTGTGTCGCCACCTCCAATGCTTTGCTGACAAAGGCGCGGCTTTTATCTCCCATCTTGGGTAAAGCTTTTCGCTCCTCGTTACTTAAATCAATCAAAAATGGTAGTTTCTCTTTAATTGTAGCGATCGCTTGCAACACAGCATCTCTATCTGATTGCGCTAGTGTTGCACTAATTGGGGCTGTGGACATAGAAGTTAATCTCCAGTATATTGCTTAATTTTAGAGTGCCCACATATACCAGTTAAGTTTCAATAACACCAATAAAAATTCCAAGAATAAAGGGTGAGCTTTGTCAAAGTGCGGGTTACGCCTAAGCTTTTCACTCACCATAATTTACCCTTGGACCTCGGTTGTTGCAGTTGTGAACATAAAGTTCCGAGTTTTGAGCATGAACTTCCAAGTTTTGAAGGTGAAAACTGGAGTTCTGAGCCTAAATGGTGAAGATAATAAATCTCTTTTTTGTGTTCTCCTTTTCTTACTTACTGCCTTTATAGGCGTTTGCAATTGAGTCGAGTGCAGACTTTCTTAGAGGTACAGCAATGCCGTGTTTTTACCCGCTGACTTTACTCCAAACATATTTTTGGCAGGTTTCACAGGCGGCTTTTGCTTCCTCTGTTTGCGGATTGGTGAAGACGGGATGGTAACGTAACCTGTCACAACAAACTTGCAACCATGCACGCCAGTCACCCCGCCACAACCTTACAGTGCCATCTTCACCGCCGCTAACAATCGTCTGCCCATCGGCACTAATGGCGACAGAATAAACCCAACCCTCATGACCGCGTAAAGGTTCAGCCAAGGAAAGACCTTGCAGGTTCCACAACCGCACAGTGCCATCATCACCGCCACTAACAATCGTCTGCCCATCGGCGCTAATGGCGACAGAATAGACCCAACCTTTATGACCGCGCAAAGGTTCAGCTAAAGCAAGACCTTGCAGATTCCACAACCGCACAGCGCCATCAGTACCACCACTAACAATCGTCTGCCCATCAGCGCTAATGGCAACAGAATTGACAAAACCCTGATGACCGCACAAAGGTTCAGCGAAGGCAAGACCTTGACGATTCCACAACCGCACAGTGCCATCATCACCGCCACTAACAATCGTCTGCCCATCGGTACTGATGGCGACAGAATTGACATAACCCTCATGACCGCGCAAAGGTTCAGCTAAGGCAAGACCTTGCAGATTCCACAAACGCACAGTACCGTCACTACCACCACTGACAATCGTCTGCCCATCAGCGCTAATGGCAACAGAATAGACCCAACCCTCATGACCGCGCAAAGGTTCAGTTAAGGCAAGACCTTGGTGGTTCCACAACCGCACCATGCCGTCAGTACCGCCACTGACAATCGTCTGACCATTAGTGCTGATAGCGACAGAATAAACCCAACCCTTATGACCGCGCAAAGGTTTCGCTGAGGGAAGACCTTGGTGGTTCCAAAACCGCACCGTGCCGTCAGTACTACCACTAACAATTGTCTGACTATTAGTGCTGATAGCAACAGACCTAACATTGCCTTCATGACCACGCAAAGGTTGAGCTAAGGCAACACCTTGGCGATTCCACAACCGCACAGTGCCGCCATCACTGCCACTGACAATCGTCTGCCCATCGGTGCTGATGGCCACAGACCTCACATTTCCCTCATGACCACGCAAAGGTTCAGCTAAGGAAAGACCTTGGCGATTCCACAACCGCACCGTACCATCAGCACCGCCACTGACAATGTTTTGTCCATTGGCGCTGATGGCTACAGACCTCACATTTCCCTCATGACCATACAAAGGTTCAGCCAAGAGAAGACCTTGGGAATTCCACAACCGCACCATACCGTCGGCACCACCACTGGCAATCGTCTGTCCATCGGCACTGATGGCGACAGAAGAGACATTATTTTTATCCCCACGCAATGGTTTAGCTAAGGGAAGACCTTGGCAGTTCCATAACCGCACCATACCGTCGGCACCACCACTGACAATCGTTTGCCCATCGGCGCTGATAGCGACAGAAGAGACATTACCCCGATGACCACACAAAGGTTTAGCTAAGGAAAGACCTTGGTAATTCCACAACCGTACAGTGCCGTCGGCACCGCCACTGACAATCGTCTGCCCATCAGCGCTGATAGCGACAGAAGAGACATTACCCCGATGACCACACAAAGGTTCAGCTAAGGAAAGACCTTGGTAATTCCACAACCGTACAGTGCCGTCAGTACCACTACTAACAATCGTCTGCCCATCGGCGCTGATAGCGACAGAATTGACATTACCCTGATGATCGCGCAAAGGTTCAGCTAAGGGAAGACCTTGGTAATTCCACAACCGTACAGTGCCGTCAGTACCACTACTAACAATCGTCTGCCCATCAGCGCTAATAGCGACAGAAGAGACATTCCCCTCGTGACCACGAAAGGGAATTGAGACTCTTGCTTTATTCACCACCCGATTCAAACTGTTCTGAACTGGTGCAAGTATCTGCTGGGGTAGTTTCTCTTGATTTTCCCCCATAGCTTGAATTGCCAAAACTAGACTATCTAGGGGTTGTAAGGGCAATAAATCATCTACTCTAGCCGCTTTCTCTCGTAACTGGGATTCAGTAAGCGCCTTTTCCATCTCGGCAATCCGGTCTTTTTCATCAGCATCGCTGCGCTGGTACAAATCTTCATCTTGTTGGGGTGATTGCAAATGGGGCTGCAATTGTTGCCAGTCATCCCTGATTTCCGCCAGCAATCCCTTTTGCATTAAATCTTTGTCATCCGGCCTTTCGTTCAACCATTCCCGTCGAGTATTTTCTAATGTATCGCTCAACGGCCGCAAGTTTCGGTCTTGTTGTCGCCACTCGGCAAACTGCTGCCAACTTTCAATTAAAGCTTTATGGGCTAAATCAATCCAGACTTCTCCTTTCTCATCTTTCCCTGTAATTAATAAGCGTCCCTTAACCAATCCCGCTTCACCATCTAGTAACTCATTAAGTTGTTGCTGTTGATTGGCATCATCACCTGCAATATTTAATAATGTGGCTTTTGGTTGGCATTGTCGGGTATCCTTTTCTGCCTCTCCCGTTCGCACTAACCACAGAAAAATCTGCTTAATCCATTCTTTTTCTTGCTGACTGCGTTCTTGAGTTGGGGATTCTTTCTCATAATCTTGGTAGTGATAAACATTTTCTGCGTGGAGATTTAACACCGCAGTTAATCCTCCCAACTTCTCATACTCTTCTTGGGTGAGTTGATATTTCTTTTGCTCGCGTTTCTCCCAGAGTTTAGTTAAGGCAAACTCTAACAATGGCAAACTCTCTGGTTCTTGTTTAAGATTTTGGAGAATTTTTAATACTCCTGCTTCTTCAACACTATGAACCTGAAGCTTGGCAGGTTTGGCAATTGTCTCCTTTAAATCAACTCCAGTTAAAGGCGGCATAAAAACTGCCTGGGTTTGAATCAGGTGAGTCAGAGAGGGATTATCTAAACAGGATTCCAGAAAATCCCCTCCCATAGTAATTACAACTGCTAACCGCGAATCATGAATTTTTACTACCCCAGTTAGTAGTTCAATAAATTTTTGCTGTTCTTCCTTATCTATACAAACTGTAAATACTTTCTCAAACTCATCTACCACCAGCAAAAATTTTTCTGTGTTAACCACAGCCTCTGCATCATCAATAGGTTTAGTCAGGCTGCCAAAACTGTTGTCATTCTGAGCAATTTCAACCACAAGGGCGTATTGTGTCATCTTGTTTTGTTAAAACTATTGAGAAAATTACCTCTGTGCTTTAAAATACCCAGATTAACGAGTTATTTACCCACTAGAGTTAAAAACTCTAGATTTAAAGTTCAAGTAGCAGTTGAGTAACACGCAGTAGAAGCACAATATTAAAGTCTTAGTGACTGGGATAAGCTCTATACCTTGTAATTCAGTAGTAATTACGGCAGGGATGTCTAAGAGCAGGCTACGACTAGTTAAAAAATTTCAGCTTAAGTTGACACCAATGCAATACTTTTCGGTTAAAGGGAAAAGGAAAAGAAAAAACCTTTAACCTTTACCCCTTAACCTTTTCCCAAAACCCGATTCAGAATAAAAAAATGCACAAAGCGAGAAGTATTGGATATCAATGGGCATTACCGTGCTACTACCTTGAGAAAAATCTCACATCACGCTAGTCTTCATTGACGTAACTGCACGCTGTAACATTAGGCGATGACAAATCAACTCTCTCTAAAAATTCCCTCTTGCACTTGGAGCCGTCCCATCGGCTTAGGCTGGGATAAACCTTATACAGTCCGCTATGCAAGTAATATTGATGATGGCCCTTGGCATGGTATGCCTTTAGGCGGCTTTGGTGCAGGTTGCATCGGTCGTTCTTCACGGGGAGACTTTAACCTGTGGCACATCGACGGCGGTGAGCATACCTTCAAAAACATTCCCGCTTGTCAGTTCAGTGTGTTTGAATCCAATAGCACATCTTCCCAAGCCTACGCATTGTCTACCCAAGCGCCCGATGATAGCACTCTCAAAGCGTGGCAATGGTATCCGACAACTGCCAAGACAGAGGGAACGGGTGATTATCACGCACTATATCCACGTAGCTGGTTTGTATATAAAAGTACATTTCGAGCACAATTGACTTGTGAGCAATTTTCCCCAGTCTGGGCAGGTAATTACCAAGAAACTAGCTACCCTGTGGCAATATTCCTCTGGAATACCCACAACCCGACAGATACACCGATTACTCTCAGTATTATGCTGACTTGGCAAAATATGGTGGGCTGGTTTACAAATGCTCTCAAATCTCCCGAAGTGCGGGTGCGCGATGATGGTAGTCCGGTTTACGAATACCAACCGCGCTGGGGCGAAAGTCAAGGAAACTGCAACCAGATAGTTGAAAATACACAACAGTTTGGCTGTGTTTTAGGTCGGGTTGGTAGTGATGAACCTTTGCAAGAAGGCGACGGAACTTGGTGTATTGCGACGCTGAAACATCCGCAGGTGGAAGTCTTTCATCATAGCCGCTGGAATCCTGAAGGTACGGGTGATGAGGTATGGCAAAGCTTTGCCCAAGATGGCTCTTTGCCCAATTATGTTGATACTACTCCAGCAACAGAGAATACACAAATTGGGGCTGCGATCGCAATCCGTTTCACTCTCCAACCAGGCGAAACTCTCGAAATTCCCTTTGTCGTCGCTTGGGATTTGCCAATTACAGAATTTGCGGCTGGAGTCAACTATTACCGCAGATATACAGACTTTTTTGGTAACAATGGCAACAACGCCTGGGCGATCGCATCCACCGCATTACAAGAATACCAAACTTGGCGATCGCAAATTCAAAGTTGGCAAAAACCCATTATCGACCGGGAAGATTTACCCGACTGGTTTAAAATGGCTCTATTTAATGAGCTTTATGACCTCACTAGCGGCGGTACTCTCTGGAGTGCAGCATCAGAACTTAACCCCATCGGTCAGTTTGCAGTGCTGGAGTGCCTAGATTACCGTTGGTATGAAAGTCTAGATGTGCGGTTGTATGGCTCTTTTGCCCTGCTGATGCTGTTTCCAGAATTAGAAAAGTCGGTGATTCGGGCATTTGCACGGGCGATTCCTCAAGGTGATGATACTCCCCGAATAATTGGCTATTACATGACAATCAAGGCCGAAAGCCCGATTGCAGTTCGCAAAGTTGCAGGTGCAACACCCCACGATTTAGGCGCACCGAACGAACACGTTTGGGAGAAAACCAACTACACCAGCTATCAAGACTGTAATTTATGGAAAGATTTAGGTAGTGATTTCGTTTTGCAAGTATACCGTGATTTTTTACTCACGGGTGCTGACGATGTGGAATTCCTGGCAGATTGCTGGAATGCGATCGTTCAAACTCTCGACTACCTGAAAACTTTTGACCTCGACGGCGATGGGATTCCTGAAAATTCTGGTGCACCCGATCAAACCTTTGATGATTGGCGATTACAAGGTGTCAGCGCCTATTGTGGTGGGTTGTGGTTAGCGGCGTTAGAAGCTGCGATCGCAATTAGCGATATTTTATTAACTTACCAGACCGGTGACACAACAGAGTTGGCAGCGCAAAAATCCACTTATGAAACTTGGTTACAACAATCTCTTCCTATTTACCAAGAAAAACTCTGGAATGGCGAATATTACCGACTTGATAGTAAAAGTGGTTCCGATGTGGTAATGGCAGATCAATTGTGCGGACAATTCTACGCCCGTCTGCTGGACTTACCTGATATTGTACCGAGCGATCGCGCCCTCTCTGCCCTGAAAACAGTTTATGACGCTTGCTTTTTGAAATTCTGTAATGGTGAGTTTGGTGCTGCTAATGGTGTTCGTCGTGATGGTTCACCAGAAAATCCCAAAGCTACTCATCCATTAGAAGTTTGGACAGGGATAAACTTTGGGCTAGCGGCTTTTCTCGTGCAGATGGGAATGAAAGATGAAGCGTTGAGGTTGACGCAAGCTGTGGTGCAGCAAATTTATGAAAATGGTCTGCAATTTCGCACGCCAGAAGCTATCACCGCAACTGGTACTTTTCGCGCTAGCACTTACCTGCGGCCAATGGCAATTTGGGGGATTTACTTAGTTATTAATTGATTGACTATCAAAGCGATTCTCGTTTTGATGCAACACACGTAGATGTCATAGATGCCAACTTAAGCTGAAATCTTCTGACTGTATAAGTTTTGCCCCCAGTCCCTCTCCCAAAATTAGCAAAAGGAAGCAAATTCTCCAGTTCCCCTTCTCCCAATATGGGAGAAGGGGTTAGGGGATGAGGGCATAGAACCCTTACTCTTAGCTAACTTCAATCTTAAGTTGACACCTATGACAGATGTACGTCCCTAGCGAATTTAACCTGTCTTTATCTGAGAAAGCAGACTTTAGGTTTGCGATTTTATTTTCCGAGTATTTCCGGAAGCGAAGGAAAATTTCAGTAATGGTAAGAGTTGAAGCATTGAGAATTTAAGACTACTGTTTCAAAAAATGCAAATATTACTAGCTTTAGCCATAAATATTGCTAATAGTTCCCAGACTACGTTCACAATCAAAAGCTAGGTTATGACGTGCCTATTCCTTTACTCAACAGCAAAGTTAATTCAGATTGTGGTGCTGGGTCTTTGGCAATGACTAGCCAATACTTGAAAATACGCTTAAACCTCTACAGTTTGCGTAATTTAACGCCAGCAAGTCCTACAAGTGAATTTCACCAGCCTTTAACAGAAACAGCCCAAACTTTAGGATATGAAGCGTTATCAGTAAGGGCGAGTCTTAGTAAGCTGGACTCATACTATAACCCGTGGATAGCTCATTGTCAAGTAATTGATTGCGTAGTTGTCTGGAGAGATAAAGGCGATCGCATATTGATACCACCACTTAGCTCAATTGCCACTACATTTGTAATCTCAATTCTATAAATCTGTTAAATATTCATATCATAATTTTTTGCTGAATCAACTTAATAATGTTCTGTGTTAATTAGCTTTATATCTATTCTGAAATTCTCTAATCTTGTACAGACTTAGCCTGCAACACTTTTTGAGTAAATTTATCCATTTGCGGATCTTTTTCTTGACTCAAATAAGGCTCGTGATAACTATTTATTTATATTATCCCTAACCAGTAATTTCCTTTTACAACTGGTCTATTTTAGAATGACTTACTGCTCGTTATGAAATATTTACGAGCAGTTGACAGTGATTATATTTAGATGCGCTAAAGCTAGAGTCTTTGCAAGCCAATAAAGACAAGTCTAATAAGTATCATTATCTAATCGAACTTATTGAAAAATAAGTTCAATCCTATTGCTATGAAAGGTTTTATTCTCTATCGACTAATATTTTTGCAAGTTGTTTTACATTCTATTTAATGGTATTGTTTTTTAGTTACTCGACAATAATAAAGGTTTTAAAATGATATCGGGTGAGGGGTAAGACCCCTCAAGAATTAGCAAAAGAGGACAAAACTAAAAGCTGCACAATACACAAGTAAGTATAGGAATATATTCAGTAAATTTGACCTATAAATATACTAGATTAGTAGATGACAGCAACGAGAAAAAATAGTATAAATACGAATGGTGTTGCTAACGCTCAATGATAATTATATTTTCTCTCTTAGTCTAAAAAAATATGCAAACTTCCCGGAAATTGCCTAATCCAACAGTAGTAAGAAATATAAGCGTGTGAACCAAGAAAATTTATTTACTTATGGATTTTTATCCCTTGTAAACATCAAACACCGCTCCACTGCTGATAATTTGCCACAAGCAATTCAAGATTTGCAAAAAAGCTAGTGCAGTTTGTACACCTCAATTGAAACATCAACAATCGCAGAGAAGAAAATAGTTTACTTCACCCAAAATAACTAAACACTATGATGAATCAAGACCTTGCTGGTATTAGTAGTAACTTAGATAAGACAGTGAAAGCTCAACAATTTGACAAAGTAGTTGAAGCAATTCTTGCTGGAAAGTATTCCTGGGCATGTGTTTTAATGCTGCGATTTGGTGGTTATAATCCTCTGCATTACATTCCATATCGCACCTACAATCGATTGCTCAAAGAGAACTCTCAAGCCGATAGGACAAAAAAACAGCAAAGTGAAAATCTAAAAATGCTGAAACACGCTCATAATTCCCAGTCTGATAATAATGTTTCATCAGCTGCTTAAGCAAAATTAAAGACGTAGCTTATCTAGAAGTCGTTAGAAAGCAAAAAGCAGAACTCCGTGTTGGTAGTTTAGACCAGAGATTGACACAGCAAATTAACGAACATCAATCAAGCAAATCGCCATTAAAACCAGAAAATGTTCAAGACATTTCCTTGAAATCCTGTGGATTCAATTAAAAAGTATTTGGAATCAATAGATTCCGCTCTAAAGTTGATTACTGAAAGCCTGTTATGCTAATTTTAAATTTATAGCATGACAGGTTTTCTATAGCAGTATGAATTTGATAATATTTTGCAAAAATCTGCCAAAATGGCAAATATATACTAATGATATTGGTAAACTAATAACAACTACAACTTAAACCAAAATAGAGGTGATTTGGCAAGCAAGTTAATTTAAAAAATAAAATCAACGATTAGTTCTAACTACGAAATAAATCAAACTGATTACAAAAGTAGTCAGCATTTCATGGAGTAAATAACTCCTAGACCAAGACCAATAATCCAACTGTTACTAACTGGTGGTTCTTTTTCTGAGGAAGTCTCAGCAAAGAGAATTTGGCGAGGTGGATTCCCCCCAATCCAAATTTTACACAGCTTTCACTGACTGCAGACGGTGCGAGTAATGCTGATAAAACTTTCTATCCTGTGGTTGGTGTTGCTTTAGTTAATAAAGCAAACGCTTAACATCAATTCTAGGAACGGAAATAGAAAAGTTACGGTGAAATTGTTGTCCTTGGCTGGTAGAACTAGTAGCTCATACGCTTCTCTTTCGACTATTGTAATCCTAGTCCTCCCAACCTGGATTATCTTTGGTTTCTAAACTTTCAATTTATATAGCAACTACTGGAAGGTTCAAAACTCGAATAGCTTCCAGTTTTTTATCTATATATAAAAAAAATAAGGTGGGCAATTTGCCTACCTTATTTTTTATGAATACTAGATATTTAGTGCAATTAATCTAGAATCCTGTAGAGACGTAGCTGTGCTACGCCTCTACATTTTTTTCACTTCCATATTTAATGATTGATTAATTCAAAAATGAATTAAACCTTGGCTAATTCTGGAGTAGGACTCTTGCTGTTGCGAATTGCTGTAATAGCCTCAGCATAATCTTTAGCGTTAAACACAGCTGAACCAGCGACGATCGCATTGGCTCCCGCTTCCAAAACTTGCCAGGTATTATTTGCCTTCAGTCCCCCATCCACTTCAATCCAGGGGTCAAGACCACGTTCGTCACACATTTGGCGCAGCTTGCGGATTTTTGGTAATACACCAGGGATAAAGCTTTGACCACCAAAACCAGGGTTGACGCTCATAATTAGTACTAAATCGCACAAATCTAGAACATATTCAATTAGCTCTAGAGGGGTACCAGGATTAAGTACAACACCAGCTTTTTTACCAAGCTCTTTTATTTGCCCCAAGGTGCGGTGCAGGTGTGGGGAAGCATTATGCTCGCAGTGTACGGAGATAATATCAGCACCCGCCTTAGCAAATCCCTCTACATACTTTTCTGGCTCCACAATCATCAAATGGACATCCAGAGGCTTGGTTGTAATCGGACGAATCGCCTCCACAATCAGAGGGCCTATCGTAATATTAGGTACAAAACGACCGTCCATGACATCAACATGAATCCAATCCGCTCCAGCTGCATCTACGGCACGAATTTCGTCACCCAAGCGACTAAAATCGGCTGATAGGATAGATGGAGAAATTACAATGGGCTTTTGAGATAGGTTTTGGGTCATGGCTAGTGGATTTTTAAGCGTCCTCGTCTGTACGCATTGTAACAAAACATTGAACAAGACTCATAATTTTGATCCCGGTTTTTTGGGGAGTGGGGAGGCAGGGGAGCAGGGGAGCAGGGAACACAAGGGGACAAAAGTTAGATCCCCTTATCTTGTTGTCCTCTTCACCATACCCAATGACAAATGACAAATGACCAATGACTAAATAACTAATGACTAAAAAACTAACCTGGATATTTTGGGGATTAACTGCTTCTTGTCTGAGTGCGCCAGTAATTGCTTCAGCTTTAGAATCTGCACTAGGAACTAACGGCATTGATGCTCTGAAGCTACACAAATCTCCTTATAATTTAATCGGTCGTAAGATTGCTATTGGTCAAGTGGAAATTGGCCGGCCGGGAATGTTTGGGTGGGATAAGGCGGTGTCTAAAAATCGTGCCATATCTTTAGCAGCAGTTTTCTTACGCAATGAGCCAGCTAAGTCTAATAATGGTGTTGACCCGCACGCCTACAATGTCGCTGGTGTGATGGTGAGTCAAGACAAAGCTTTGCCAGGAGTTGCTCCAGGAGCGCGATTGTATTCGTCGGCGGTGGGTTCGACTAAAAACATGGGTCAGCCAGAAGAGTGCTTGTCGGCACAGCACATAGCGCTCCAAAATGGTGGCGATGTCCGTGCGATTAACTTTAGCTTTGGGGAACCTCTGAGCCGCGACCCTCGACCGGAAGCTACTTTAGACGGTAATGCTTTACTAACCTTATGTGTTGACTGGTCTAGTCGCGCTCATGATGTTTTGTATGCGATCGCTGGCAACCAGGGGAAAGGCGGTATTCCTATTCCTACAGATAATTTTAACGGAATAAACGTGGCTTTTTCATCCCGCCGAGGGGGAGTTTTTAACAAAGTAGACGTGGCTAATCTGGCGGGTGTTAACCAAGGGGTGAGTGGAAGACTAGCTGGAAGGGAATTTGACCTTGATGGGCGTCGCGCTATCAGTTTAGTTGCTCCTGGTAATAATATTCCTTTGCTCAATCCAGATGGCAAATTGAACAAGGTTACAGGTACAAGTTTTGCAACACCTCAAGTTACAGCCACCGTTGCTCTGTTGCAGGAACTTGCAGACCGACAGATGCGGACAAAACAACCCCACTGGAGCATTGATTCTCGGCGTCATCAAGTGATGAAAGCTGTATTGCTGAATTCAGCAGACAAACTTCTAGATAGTGGCGATGGTTTAAAGTTGGGAATGACTCGGACGCTAATTGATAAGCAAAATCAAAACTGGCTAGATTCTGATGCTTATAAAGATCCAAAGATTCCCTTAGATGCCCAAATGGGAGCGGGTCATTTGAATGTATTTCGCGCTTATCAGCAATTTAGTGCTGGTCAATGGCAAGCATCAGCTGCGGTGCCGGCTATTGGTTGGGATTATCGCACAGTTGATGTTGGAGCATCTGTTGACTATATATTAGCAAAACCGTTAAAGCAGGGAAGTTTTGTTGCTGTCACCCTGAGTTGGGATCGATTGGTAGAACTCAACGATAAAAATAAAAACCAGCAATATGATCTAGGCGAAAATTTTCGCGATCGCGGCTTAAATAATCTCGACCTATACTTAGTAAAAGCTGATGCTCAAAATTCTGAAGCTGGTGCTGTTTGCTCCTCAATCAGCCAAATTGATAGTGTAGAACATATTTTTTGCCCTGTTACTGCTACTGGCAATTACAAAATCCGTGTCCAGTTTCGTCAAAAGCTCAATGAAGCGACTCAACCCTACAGTTTAGCTTGGTGGAGTGTACCTATTAATTGAAATAGGGTAGCACAAATATCTGTGTAACAGCGTTTTTCTCGTTCCCATGCTCTGTGTGGGAACGAGATTTCCTGCCTCTGAGAAACGTTATTCGATCTATAAAAACCTAACAAAAGTGGTTATTTTATGATTACGTAGCTTACAATACGTTTATACGTAAAGATAAAAATTCTTAGAAATCAAAATTTTTATAAGTCGTCTGTATAGCCGTCTCAATAAGGAATTAGCAACTCCACAAGTTGTGTTTTATTACTCTGAGCTACTAATTTGCTGTTACGAAAACTGTAACAGTCCCAATTTTCTATTGGAGTAAATGCAATAGTTAATCATTGACACAGTATCTGCGTCAACTCTAAGCGTAAATCGGGAATCTTTGGCAAGTGAGGTAGCAGAATGAATCGCCATAAATTGAGTGATGCAAAAGAAAATTTCCTGCAAAGACGTTACGGTGTTAGTCTAGGCAGACGTTATGCTCTGGCAGCTGCAAGTGTCGTTTTATTCAGTGTATTAGGGTGTTCTCAAGTCGATAGTAATAAAAGTGCCCTTGCCCAATCTAGTTTACCTCAACCAGAAAATCCATTGCAAAAAAAAACAGTCAACACTGATACAAAAATAGTTGAGTCTAGCAATAAGTTTGGCTTCAAACTATTTTCAGAAGTTCTCAAAGCTGAGAAAGGTGAGAAAAATATTTTTATCTCACCTTCGAGTGTTGCGATCGCTCTTGCTATGACTTACAACGGCGCTAGCGGTTCGACTCAACAAGCAATGGCAAAAACCCTAGAATTACAGGGTATGAATCTACCAGAAATAAACTCTTCTTATGCGGCGGTATTAAAACAGCTTTTAGACAATTCGGATACGAAAGTGCAATTGAATATTGCTAACTCACTTTGGGCAAATCAAAATGTTAGCTTTGCGCCAGACTTTCTCAAGAGAACCCAAGACTTCTATCAAGCCAAAGTCAGCAATTTAAACTTTCAAAATGCCGCTGCATCTAGTATTATTAATAACTGGGTCAACGAAAATACTAACGGCAAAATCACTAAAATAGTTGATAAAATTGAACCAAATCAGGTATTATTTCTGATTAATGCCATATATTTTAAAGGTAATTGGAGTAACGAGTTTGACAAGAAAGAAACAGCTCCATACCCTTTTTACATCACATCTAACAGGCAAAAACAATACCCAATGATGTCACAAGAGGGTGATTATAAATACTATGAAAGCGAAAAATTTCAGGCAGTTAGTTTACCTTATGGGAAAGATGGTAAGATAAGTTTTTATATATTCTTACCCAAAAAGAATTCTAACCTCAAAGCGTTTTATCAAAACTTGAATGTTGAGAATTGGGAAAAATGGATGACTCAGTTCAACAATCAAAAAGGGTTTATTCGCCTACCCCGCTTCAAAACAGATTACGAGATTACACTCAATGATGCTTTAAAAACTTTAGGTATGGGGGAGGCTTTCAGCAACAAAGCCAATTTTTCTGGTATGGGTAAAAATTTTGCCATTAGCCAAGTTAAGCATAAAACTTTTGTTGAAGTGAACGAAGAAGGCACCGAAGCCGCTGCGGCTACTTCAGTGGGAATAGTAGCAACATCATTTAGAGAAGAACTAGAACCATTCCGAATGATTGTCGATCGCCCCTTCTTCTGTGCCATCAGGGATAATCAGACGGGAAACATTTTATTTATGGGTTCAATTATCGAACCACAATGAGAATAGACTTCTTGCAGAAGTCGAGAAAAGGGAAAATATAAAACCTTTACCCTTTACCCCTTCCTCTTTAACCTTTTCCCTGTTCCCACGAGAGTACAAAAAGCACTTTTGCAAGAGGTCTAATGTAGAAGGAATTGAAGACTTCATCTTTTAAAAAAGAACTTCAAAAAATAAAATCCTCAGTGAATATAAATGATTAATTTACATTCACTGTATGTGCGGATAATAATTTTTATAAGTCATTATCCGTAAAGGGAACTATCGATGGGGAAAATCTTTTTAGTGATGGGGCAAATTCTAACCTCGCGGCATAATCATCTGTTTGTGATAGCTCCAGCTCAATTGTTTGCTGCTCTTTTTCATCAAAAAGCAACTGAATTTGATAACTTGCCCAGAATTGTTCGCCTAGCTCATCTTCTAAATCAAAAGGCTGTTCTTCATCACCCCATATATTCGACCAAAGGACTATTTGATTAGCCCGAAAATGGTTTTGACTTTTTGTATCTCCAACTACAAAATATACTTCGACATTTAAATCAAATCCCAAATCATCGACTTCTGCTTCTGCTATCTGACAGCTAACGACAATTAAACTATCTGGGTTAATATCTACTACCTGCTGTTGGCGTTGTAATAATTCTTGAAATACAAAATTAGGTAATAACTTTGAACTCTCCTCAAGTAGGTTTTTTTGAGTTTCTGGAGAGTAACGAGTTTTTAATTCTTGCGCGATCAAATTTAAAATATCTTCACTAGCTAAATTGACAACTATCTGTTTGTCTGCGGGATTAAGGAAACATCCTTGATTAAGATTAATGTGTTTTTTAATTGGCATAGTTCTCTAAAATCCTTTGAATGCAAACGAATAATTCACAAATAAAGTTCAAACAAAGGTAAGGAATAAATATTACTTTAGCTTCTGTTCTATATTTTTAGCAAGACAACAAAACCATGACTAAAGTCATAGATCAAACATACACAAGATAAACAATAGTTGTTAAATTAGTAATGATTTGCAATAATTGTCCAGTTAAAAGATTCGATTTCTATCGGGGCTTGTGACTGATTTTTCTTACTCTTTCAGCAACATCGTTTTCTTATGTGTAGATTAATTGGCTATCTTGGTAACGCCATCCTCTTAGATGAGTTGCTGTATAAACAAGAGCATTCGCTCTACAAACAAAGTTACAGTCCTTTGGAATTAAAATCAGGAGTAGTTTGTGGAGACGGAGTGGGTGTAGGCTGGTACGACGAAGTGGGTAAACCCTTTATTTACCGAAATACTATCCCGCTGTGGAACGAGCCGAATCTAGAAGAGTTGAGCAACTATGTACAATCCAGTTGTACTGTAGGCTATGTCCGATTAGCTGGAATAGGTGAATCCCTCGACATTAGCAATTGTCAGCCATTTCGTAGTGGGAAACTTTTGTTTGTGCACAATGGCGAGATATCAAACTTTCAACAAACTCTTTGTAGACCAATACGTGAGAGCCTTTCTGATTCCACTTACCGCCTGATTAAAGGTACGACTGACTCTGAACACATCTTCGCCCTACTAGTGGAAATATGGCAGTCGTCTCCAAAGAGCACTCTGTTGTCAGCATTAAATGCCACACTTCAAAAATTGACTAAGTTGGCATCAGAACACAACACCAGCTTTAGTGCCAATGTAATTGTCAGTGATGGTCAAGCAGTTGCAGCAATTCGCTATGCTTATCGCACACAAGCACCTACTCTTTATTGGTCTTACGATCAACTCAAGCAGCCAAACCAAGTTATTGTTGCTTCTGAGCCTTTATCCAATAACCAAAATTGGACTGCTTTTGGTGAGCAAAGTGCGCTATTTGTTGAAGCCCAGTCATTACAGCCAACAATTAGCCTGTTGGAGAGATTTGTTCCCATTGGGGTTTAAATAAGCATTGCGATTTTGTGGAAATTGAGCTTTTCTCTCTAAAGTTGGTGCGATGCTAAACAAGCATTACTGTTACTTGTGCCAAAAGACAACACTTGGAGGCAAGTCAGAGAGACAACAGAAATCATCCGTCCTTTCAGCTCCTTTGGGAGCTAGCGTCACCGATAGCGAACGCGAGTGCGTCTTGTAGAGAAGCGTTAGCGAGTCATCGGTGACGCAATCATCATTTCTTTATGGCTTCCTTGTACTCTGTCCACCACTATACTTACGCAAGCTGAAGCGATCGCATACCATTGGTGTCAACTTAAGCTGAAACTCCTTTAAAACCTTGTTTCCAGCCTCTGGTTGGAAATGCACTTCAATTGCGGCTCTGCCGCCAGCAAGGGAGGCGGAGCCTCTAGGACGGCATTCCCAGTCGGAGACTGGGAACGAGACAATATCTAAAAGCTTGTTCTAGGGTGGCTTTCACGTTAAGTTGACACCAACGATCGCATACTTACTTAGAATTCGTAAAAAATGCCCTGTTGCCTGATTCAATCCAATTTCAATTACCCTGAACGATCCAAATAGTTTTATGATTCTCTACGAAAGCATATTTGAAATTATTCTAGGTCTAACACCAAAATATTCTCAAGCTGATTCTGGAACGTGATAAATCACCTTTAGGTGATTCGTGCAATACTGGTTTTGAACCTTCTTCCAGGGTCAAATAAAGTACAGGGAGATGCAAAAGTATGGCTGAACACTCATTTCATGACCAACTGAGTTTAGAAGAACAAACTGAAAAACTCGGCAAGCAAGCAGTAAACTTGGGTTTGATTCCCAGCTTTGTGGTGCATTACTTTCCTGATACCTGGGTATTTTATATACCCAATGAAACTCAATCGGAACCGCTGACACCAGAAGAGGCATACTTTCGTTTAAAGCAACTGGTTAAACAGTAGATATTTTAACGACGAATTTTTGAAGACAACGGCTAGACACTGCAATTGTTAAGTAACAGTAGTTATGGCGAAACCAGCAATTTTAACCGTCGATGACGATCCAGAAGTATTGCAAGCGGTGTCACGAGACTTGCGTCATCAGTATGGCGATCGCTTCCGCATTGTCCGGGCAGATTCAGGTATCACGGCTCTGGATGTAGTGCAGCAACTAAAATTGCGGAATGAAGCAGTTGCTCTATTTTTGGTGGATCAACGTATGCCCCAAATGGGAGGCGTGGAGTTCCTGGAACGGGCAAAAGACATCTTTCCCGATGCGAAACGCGCTTTGTTGACGGCCTATGCAGATACGGATGCTGCGATTAAATCGATTAATAGTGCCAGACTTGATTATTACTTACTCAAACCCTGGAATCCACCAGAAGAGAGGCTATATCCGGTTTTAGATGATTTGTTAGATGACTGGCTAGCTGGATTCCGCCCACCCTTTGAAGGCATTCGAGTCATTGGTAATCGCTGGTCGCCTTTTTCACATCAGGTGAAAGATTTCCTGGCACGTAACCAGGTTCCGTTCAAGTGGTTAGATATTGAACTAGAACCGGATGCCGCAAAACTGGTGGAATACGCCCAAGCTGATTGTAGACAGCAATTACCATTGGTGCTGTTTCCCGATGGTTCCCGATTAATTCAACCATCTAATTTAGAGATTGCCGCCAAAATTGGACTGCAAACTCAGGCAGAGCGTCCCTTCTATGACTTAGCGATCGTCGGTGCTGGCCCTGCCGGACTGGCCGCTGCCGTCTATGGCGCTTCTGAGGGATTGAGTACTGTCTTAATTGAACGTGAAGCGCCAGGAGGCCAAGCAGGTACGAGTTCGCGGATTGAGAACTATTTGGGGTTTCCTATTGGCTTGAGTGGGAGTGATTTAGCAAGGCGGGGAGTCACCCAGGCGCGGCGATTTGGGGTAGAAATTCTTACTCCTCAAGTAGTAACTGGGGTTCGACTGGAAGATCCTTATCGGGTTCTGCAATTGGCAGATGGTAGCGAGATTAGTTGCCATGCACTTTTAGTTGCAACCGGCGTTTCCTACCGTTGGCTAAATGTTCCAGGAGCAGAGAAGCTCACAGGAGCAGGAATTTATTATGGTGCTGCTATGACTGAGGCGATCGCCTGCGCCAACGAAGAGGTTTACTTGGTAGGCGGGGCAAACTCTGCTGGACAGGCAGCAATGCACTTTTCTAAGTATGCCAGCAAAGTGATTATGTTAGTGCGGGGTGAGTCACTAGCATCAAGTATGTCTCAATATTTGATTGACCAAATTGCTGCAACTGAAAATATCAAAGTTTGCACGGGTTGCAGCGTCGTGGAAGTGAAGGGAGAGGAACATTTAGAAGCAATTGCGATCGCCCACGCCAACACTGGACAAACCGAAACCGTGTCGGCGCGATCGCTGTTTATTTTCATCGGTGCTAGCCCCAAAACTGATTGGCTCGATGGCGTTATTCAACGCGATGCTCAGGGGTTTATCATCACAGGGCCAGACTTGCTACATAATGGCAAATCTCCTCGTGGTTGGTCTTTAGAACGCTCTCCTTTCTTATTAGAAACCAACATTCCCGGAATCTTCGCAGCCGGAGATGTGCGCTATGGCTCAATTAAACGGGTGGCATCCGGTGTCGGAGAAGGTTCAATTGCCATTCAATTTGTTCACCGCTACCTAAGTAATGTTTAGCGAAAGCAGCCAATACTAAGCTGTATAAAATCTACAAACCTTCTCCTCTGCTCCCCTGCCCCCCTGCCTCCTGCCTCCTTCACTGACTTGCGTTGATCCCAATTACCCCGATGATGATTAAGGAGATCGACACAAGTTTGATGAATGTGGCAGATTCGCGAAACCAAATAATACCAATAAGAGCTACTAGAATAGTTCCTAATCCAGCCCAGACAGAATAGGCGACACTTACTTCAAGTCGCTTGAGGGCAAAGGTCAAAAAAGTAAAACAAAGTCCATAGAAGACAAATATTAATACTGAAGGAACTATTTTAGTAAATCCCTCCGATAATTTCATACAAGTTGTGCCTGAAACTTCAAAAAGAATTGCAATTATAAGGTAAATCCAACTTATTAACATATTTTTTGTAAGTGGTTTGTTAAGAGCAACTGCCCTAAAAATAGAATAAACAGTCCTGAAGTAACTCATTAAAAATTTTTACCAGTGTAATATCAATTCTCCATGAAGATGCTTTGGAGGGAAGGCGTAGCCGGGAGATAAATATATGCAGCTTCACAAAGAAACGTATGGGTGTTCCAACATTTAAAAGCAAACGTGCAGTAGTATAATTGAGGCTATTCCGGGGCTTTATGGCGATGAAATTGCTCAAGTATTAGGGCAACATCTGCTGTAGTGTGATTGTGTTTTTGTCCTACTAATGGTACGAGAGATGACGGCTCAATTTGAATACAGCACTCTTGCCAATCCACAGGATATTCAGCAGCTGATATATATCCTTGAGCAGTGTTTCATCAGCGGATTTGGTGGCGAGGAAGCTTATGTTAATCTCATTGGCGTAGAAAATTTCCGTATTATTCGGGGATTTGGGCAATTAGTTGGTGGATTGGCAACTCTGGATATGGGTCAGTGGTGGGGTGGTGTGCGCGTACCAATGACAGGAATTGCCGCAGTGGGTATTGCTCCAGAGTATCGCGGTTCGGGAGCTGCGATCGCTCTCATGCAGCAGACGCTCAAAGAACTTTATGCTAGAGGTATACCGCTCTCTGCTCTTTATCCAGCTGTGCAAACTCTGTATCGAAAAGTCGGGTATGAGCAAGGGGGTAGCTGGTGTAATTGGGAAGTTGCTACTAGGAATATCCAAGTGCGAGAGCAATCCCTACCTTTGCAACCTATAGTGAATATCAATCATCAAGTCTTTCATCAACTATATCAGCAGCAGGCGAGACAAACGCATGGATATTTAGACCGACATCCTGCAATCTGGGAGCGGTTAATTCAACCAGATGAGAAGGAAACATTTTACGCATATTTTATCGGTACAAAAGAGAAACCCGAAGGCTATATCCTCTTCAGTCAACATTCAAAAGAGGATGGCGCAATCCTGCGAATCAAAGATTGGGTAATTCTCACAGTTGCGGCTGCACAAACATTTTGGTCTTTTCTTGCCAGTCATCGCTCCCAAATTGAACACGTGCGATGGAGGAGTTCTGTAACCGATTCTTTGACATTGCTGCTACCAGAGCAAACTGCCAAGCTCAGGCATACTATGCGTTGGATGTTGCGGGTAGTAGATGTAGTCAAAGCGCTAGAGATGCGAGGTTATCCATCGGGAATTGAAACTGAATTGCACTTAGATATTCAAGATAATTTGCTAGATGCAAACAATGGTAAATTCATTCTTTCTGTTGCCAATGGACGCGGTGAAGTTACAAAAGGTGGAAAGGGTGAGTTGCAGTTAGATATCCGAGAATTAGCACCACTATATACAAGTTTGTTCGCTCCCTACCATTTGCAAATAGCCGGAAAACTGCATGGCACAGAAACCGCTATTTCAGCAGCTACGCAAATATTTGCAGGTAGTTCTCCTTGGATGGCTGATTTCTTTTAACCTGAGCTGTCAACTAACCTTTTTTCGCGTTAGTTCAATTCTGTTCCTCTTGAGAGTCAAAGAGGGACAGTTTTGTGTAGTCAAACCAGCCAGAGAGATTAAATTCTCCCAACTTGGAGGTAATAAATAGCTCATAATTCGTATGTATTTATCCCGTCCCCATTTTGTCATGCTTCGTCAAAAAAGTAGGAAAATTGGGAAAAGTAGGATGTTTTGTATCAATCCTTGATTTCTCCTGTTCCGGTTTGATACATTACGTGTGCAGTCAATAGCTGCTGAATAACTACACGTCAAGGACATGATTTATGACTATCAATATCTTTGCAAAAACAGCCAACGACGAAAATCTGCAAGCTCCAGTATTAGAGGAACTTGATGACTCCCAAGTATCGGCAGTAGTCGGAGGCAAAGGCCATAATGACCATAACGAGAAAAGTTTATTGCAGATTGTGATTGGGATTGGGATTGGGATTTAGGTAGTAGTTTAGTTCGGGAAGGTGATTGTGGGGGTTGATTTGAGTTGTGTTGTGTGAGTACATAATATCTCACACCCGCAAATCAAACCTACAACCTCAATTTGCTTAGACAAACTTCTGTACCACTTTTGTTAGTTCAGGGCGTTCCGTTACCTGGCACTATTGCGGAATCGGCAATGCTAATTGACCAGGTAAGCATTTATTTGCGCTCTCAAGTGAACTTTATGACCAGCCAGCAGCTTACTGCCCCAGTAGGACTTGCTGGCTCTTTTAATCGGCAATGCGTTTTTAAGATTTGTGAGGATTGGCGATCGCCCTTTAAATGTGCAAGCAATACGTTTTTGAGATTTGTGAGTGCGATCGCCCTGCACCAAAAGTTGCAGTTAGATATCCGAGAACTAGCACCACTATATACAAGTTTGTTCGCTCCCTACCATTTGCAAATAGCCGGAAAACTACATGGGACAGAAACAGCTATTTCAGAAGCTACGCAAATATTTGCAGGTAGATAAAGCTTAAAACCATATTTATCCAAAGCCTTTTTGATTGCATATAGAAAGACCTCCCGACATTCTCGCTGCGCTAGGTTAAACTCGTGGTTGTTCAAATATAGTTAGAGAAGGTTAATTTTTGCAAGTCGATGCATCAAAGGTGCAGGTCAACAGACTTGTGTGTACACCGTAAGCAAGGGAGGTGGAGCCTCTAGGACGGCATTCTCAGTTTGAGACTGGGAACGAGACAATATCTAAAAGCTGGTTCTAAGCTGGCTTTCACTTCAAATCTATATGTATTAGGGTTTTAGTGAATAGGTTTTACTTTCTCTCTCTACAAAACAGAAGCTGGAAACATAATTAATCCTTCGCTCGTCCTTCCGCTAGATTAACAATTTCTGTTGTTGTCAACTCACACACAAATTAAACTGTCAGCAATTTACTTTAAATAAGTAATGATGATTTATCGTGCTTATCTAATCCCAAACCTCATTTGGTAAAAATAACTCAACGGGATTTATGACTTTTTCTCCGGAAGTTCAGCACAGTCATCAGAAAACAATCTAAGTAAACCTGATTAGTCGATCCTTACTTGCACACCCACATTCACAACATGAAATCACATCTACTGGCGATTGGTTTAAGCAGTTTGGTTCTAGTTGCAGGACAAGCTAAAGCCTCACAATTACAGTCTTGGTACTATGATTCTAGCCAAAACCAATTAGACTTAACTACCACTTCGGGAATAGAACCAAAAGCCTTTTTATTAGATAATCCTAATCGATTAGTGATTGACTTACCTGGAACTAATTTTAATTCCGATACTGTTAAACGAAGTTTTGGTAAGGCGGTAAAAGAAATTCGCCTCGGCAAACCAGACCCTCAAACCACTCGTTTTGTCGTCGAGTTAGCTCCTGGTTATGATGTTACTTCCCAAAATATATCAGTTAAAGGAGATTCCCGTTCTCATTGGAGTTTCAAATTCAATTCATTTAACCGCCAAAATAATCCCCTTGTTGGAGAAAATCGAGAAGATATTGCCATCAGATCCACAGATGCATCGACATTTGCTGGAGTTGTGAATCTTGGTCAAGAGATGGCTGGTATTACTTCTCAGATTCGCACTTTGTTAGCAAGTTATAAAACATTGAATCCGGGAATATTTTTCTTAGATTTAGATACAGGAAACTATATAGATATTAATGGCGAAAAAAGATTTGCTGCTGCCAGCACAATCAAGTTTCCCTTATTAGTGGCTCTTTTCCAAGAAATAGATGCAGGTAGAATTAAACTCACCGATAAATTAGTGATGCGGCGCGATTTAAAGGTTGGTGAATCTGGAATTATGCAGTACAAACCCATAGGCACTAAATTTAGCGTCCTAGAAACCGCTACCTTGATGATGACAATCAGCGATAATACCGCCACAAATCTAGTTCTCGATCGCTTGGGTGGTGCAGCAAAAGTTAGTCAACGTTTTCGTAGCTGGGGATTGCAAAATACAGCACTTCGGAATCTACTTCCAGATATCGGCGGCACAAATACAACTAGTTCCAAAGATTTAGTCAGATTGGCGGCGTTAGTTTCTAATAATCGTTTGTTATCCCCAACTAGCCGCGATCGAGTTTTAGGCATTATGCGCCGTGTCAAAACCAATAGTTTACTACCAGCAGGTATCGGTCAAGGAGCGACCATAGCCCATAAAACTGGTACATTGAGATTTATCATTGGTGATGCGGGTATTATTCAAATGCCCAACGGCAAAAGCTATTTAGCAGGTGTTTTGGTGCAAAGACCAAACTACGATCGCAGAGCAGGAGATTTTGTCCGTGAAGTTTCCAGAAGAGTCTATAATTACCTAGACAATACCAAAGTTAGCAATATAGAACCCAAATTTGGCGATGCCTCCGGCGGGCTACGCCTACGCATTCGTTAGTCAAGCGATCGTAACTACTAGTCCACCACATAAAGTTTGGTGGAGCAAGAGTGCTGAGTAATTTACTCTAAGGCAAGGTACTCACTACTCAGCATTGAGTAGGGTGAATAAGTTTGTAGTAAGGACTTTAGGTGATTTCCGACAAAGAAAATACCTGTGTTGGCGAGTTTCGACTTCTCTGCGAGACGCTACGCGTTAGCGGAGCTTTCGCTTTAGCGATACGCTCAACTCTCGATCTATCAGTTGGTTGAGCGAAGTCGAAACCAACGGCATCGGTATATTTATTCTTGTAAATCACCTTAGTCCTTGGCTTGAGGGCTTTAGCCCTCACTACTAACTTCGCAATTGCACCAAATCGCAAAAATAGGGACGTACATTTGTACATCCCTACATATCTATCTGTATTCAGGTATTTCGTCGTGAAATGAGATTAACTGAGGAAATTTGGTGTTCCACTATTACCACTCCTACCAACAGCAGGAATTTCCACTGTGTCATCTGTAGCTTTACCAGTGCCGTCATTGACAACATAATTAGTGTTACCCACATGTCCATTAGGGATAAACAATTGTGGATGGTCAAAGGGCGCTTTATCAAACCGAACTCGGTTATCAGTCAGCGCTTTTAAAAAGGCGACCAATTCCTGTTTTTCTACTGGTGAAAGATTTAGCGGTGGAAGTACTCCATAATCACCACCGCGATTGTAAAAATCAATCACTTGCTCTAAAGTCGCCTGACCTCCATTGTGGAAGTAGGGAGCAGTTAGTTCTACATTCCGAAGTCCTGGTGCTTTGAAAGCTCCGTTTGCAAACACAGGTTCACTGGAATTCAACGGTGGAGTAAGGGTTGGGGGGTTTTCGCCCAGGAGATTCTTAAATTTACCCAACTGAGCCAATCGTGCTTCTGAAAGCGGATTACGTTGACCGTTACTCTGCAAACCATCATAACCACCCAAACCGGGGTCGTCTGTGGCAGGTCTGACACCGATATTGAAGAAACCAGTGTCTTCTGGGGATTTTGGCCCAAACGGCGCACGTTTGATTCGTCCCTCTTTAGCCACGTTGCTGACTGAAGCAGCTGTTAATTCTAATCCACTGTGGCAAGCAATACACAGAGCTTTGCCCTCAAACAGTCCTTTCCCTCGTTGTTGCTGCGCGGTTAAGGCGCTGGTGTTTCCTTCTAAGTAGCGATCGTAGGGCGTATCATAGGAAATGAGCGTAGACTCGTACAATTGAACTGCCAGCCCAAAGAATAGCGAGAAGTTGTACTCTAGCAATGTGTACTCATTAGTCTTCAAAGAGCGATCGGGCCTTTTGACAATAGTCCGTTTACCGTCAGAGTCAACTTGGATGAGTCGATTAGAATTCCACCACTCCGGCTTGAAGGCATCTTGAATCATCTGCTCGTATGTTCTATCTTTAAGTCCAGGTTTAGGCGATCTACTATCTTTACCTAAAACGCTGTCTTGTGGATGCACAATCTGTTTACCTAGCGGTCTAAGAGGTAATAACTTTTTCGCAAGTTTTCGGGGGAGCTTTTTACCCTTACCAACGGTGAGAGGTGTTATGTCAATTCGCCCGAACTGATTACCGCCGAACTTATCACCAATTTCTTGAAAAGTCCGACCATCTGCGGATGACTCAAAGGAACTGAGTGGCGGCCCGACAGCTTGAGATGCCAAAGACGAGTTCTTGAGGCTGACTTTCACAAATTCTACATTAATTGGGTTTATAGCCTTGACGACAGCAGCATTAGGATCTCTTAAACCGAAAGGATTCACCCCATTAAAGATGTCTTGTGCCCTTCCATCCCAAAAGTTGCGAAAGTTGAATGCGGCATTAATCACGGTTGGCGTGTTACGCGGCTCAACGCGTCGCACATTTATACCTCCCACGTTAAACACCGAATCTGGCTCGGTTGTAACTTTGTCTTCTGCATTTCCAGGTGTGACATCCACAAACTTCGTATTGAAGATCCCCTGAGAAGAACTGACATCGTTACGGTCAGATACAACAGTCGTAGGATCGTTTGGGTTTGACAGCTTGTGGAAGGGAAAATCTCCTGGTTTGAGCTGATAGTTTGGTAGCCCGCCGACATTGAAAACTGAATCTGGATTCTCTGTACCATCGGCGTTGACCCGCAAAAGCCCAGGAGCAATCTGATTTTTGGATCTATTGTCAGCTCCAGCATGGAAGTGACAACTAGCACAGGAGGTCTTTCCATCGCTCCCAACCTGCATATCCCAAAAAAGAGTCTTTCCTAACTTGATTGCAGCTGTTTTGTCTCTTACGAAGTCTCCAAGATTGTCAGGTTCTGGAACCGATACGCTCTTGAGTGAAACTGGGGGTGGACCTGTAATCTTTGCTGATACAGTATTTCCAACTATTACTGCTGCCAGAATAATGACAGCAATTGTTATAGTCCTTGAAAATCTCGATCTCAAGTAATTAGGTTTGCCATATCTGAATTTCCACTGTTGCTGCTTTATTTTTGTCACCAAAGATTTGAGCAAAAATTGACCTCTTGAGGTCAGCAATAAGTAACTAGATAAGGCAGTCGTAAAGATTACTAAGCTGATTATGGGTATAATCCCCATAGTTGTATTATAAAGTAACACCGAGATAAAGTATACATTTCCGAGGAAGTTTGAAATTTAATATTCATGTAAAATGAACACGTAAATTACGAATTTTACGTGAATACAAAAAAACTCTTTGGGCTACGAATAATAAATTGAGTTAGATAAATTGGTTATCTTATATTGAATTTGCATTAATTAAACTATTAATATATTTTGTCGATAATAGTTTGATAAAATGTTCAGATATTTAAATTATATATAACTTACTTATCAGTCCTAATTTTTGGATATTTTAATGTTACTACATCAAAGTTCTGGTCGGTGGCGCTTAGGGCTAGCATTATCGCTATTGACGGTCTTATTATGGGGAATTTTACCTATTGCTCTTGCAGTAATTCTACAAGTACTAGATGTCTATACCGTAATTTGGTTTCGTTTTTTAGTATCATTTGTATTGCTTGCTATGTATTTAGGGATACGCGGCAAATTACCAAACTTAGAACAACTGCGCTTTGCTTCTGGAAAATTATTAGCGATCGCGACAATATTTTTAGGGATTAATTACTTTTCGTTTACCCAAGGTTTAGCATTAACATCGCCTGCTAACGCTGAAGTTCTCATTCAATTATCTAGTCTTTTATTAGGTTTTGGAGGATTAGTAATTTTTAAAGAACATTATCGGCTGTCTCAATGGATTGGCGTTAGTGTCATGATTTGTGGTTATCTTTTATTTTTTCGCGAACAACTAACAAATTTAATTACAGCACATGGCACATATATACTAGGTAGTGTTTTAATTGCGCTAGGATCGACAGCTTGGGCTATTTATGCTTTGGCACAAAAGCAGTTATTACAATCTTTATCTTCTACCAGCATCATGTTGATTATTTATGGAGGCTGTGCTTTATTATTCACTCCTCTAGCCAAAGTTAAATCACTTTTTATACTTGATACTTTCCATTTAGGAATGTTGATTTTTTGTGCCTTGAATACTTTAATTGCTTACGGTGCTTTTTCTGAATCATTACAACATTGGGAAGCATCACGAGTAAGTGCAGTAATAGCTTTAGCTCCCATTGTGACATTAATAGCAGTTGCGGTTGTATCTGTTATTGCACCTTCTTGGACACCACCAGAACACTTCACCCTCATAGCAATATTTGGAGCGGGTTTAGTAGTTACAGGTTCAGTTGCGATCGCTTTGGGAAAAGCGGATTAATCGCCATGTTTTTCAGGATTTTTACTGGATTTTTCATCTAGTGAATTTGTGGAATATTCAAAGCTACAACATAAATACTGAGGCAGACTATTTTTTATTTGTTATGATTTAATAGTGAAGGCAAACTACTTAAGTCAGTTGGATACTTTACCCATCTGCGTGACTTTGTAGGATTTGATTGTTAACTTTATAGCCGAAATATCCTTGCAAAAGAATTCAAAAATCAGAATTCAGGAGTCAGAATACATTACTAGGGAATTGGGAATCACTACTTTTTTTGACTACTAAATCTCAGATTTGGTGGAAATTTTAAACCCATTTATACCCATTATTTTCAGCCAGCTACATTCGCAAGTCATACATAATTCATCGTGAATTATAACTACTGACTCCTAAATTCTGTTTTGATAAAATTGAGGCTAATAACTTTAAAGAAACTAAGCAGGGCGCCCGAATAACTACCAAAGCCAACACCCGATAAAACCAGACCACCGAAACAGTTGAGCGATGAATAGTTTGTTTGGTAATTGGGCCAGCACCCTCAGAAAAAATTCTTTATTGCTGGTTCTTTCAATGGTGCTGCCAACATTTGGAATTAGTAATTCTGTTTTGGCAGCAGAGCGGATTTATGCATCTTATTCAGCTTTGGAGCTTTCCATTTCAGTCAAAACTTTAGAGAACTACGCCAAAACAGGTGTAATTAACGAAGACTTAGCAGCCTATCAGCGATATCTGCCTCTAGAACAGCTTCAAGAATTGCGGCGGATTTTGCTTAATCGTGTGAAAGTTAGTCCAGTAGTAGTTTCTCAACTTCTCTACACACCGCAAGGAGAATTTTTACTCCATCGCTTAACGCAAGTGATTAAAACCAGTCAACCAGGATTTGGTGCTTTGCGTTCGGCGCTAATTTTAGCCTCTGGTGAATCGGGAGGCTTGACACTTTTAAATGTGTTGCGTAAATATCCCACCAGCAGCATTCGCCTTGATGTCGCCGAGACTTTGGAAATAGCTACGGAATTGGAGAAACTTGTTAACCAAACCCATCAGGCGATCGCAGCTGTTTCCCAAAGGTCTAAAATAGAAGCTGATGGCATTTCTCAACCCAATTTCTCGCAATTGCCCGATTTAAAGCTTCCGGGAAAATTTAAGTCGCAAAAATACATCCTGAAGTTTTTCGACTCAACCCGCAATCGGCTTTTATTGACTGATGTTTATATTCCCAATGTCCAGAAGACTGCACCGATAATTGTCATTTCTCACGGCTTGGGTTTAGACAGCAGTAACTTTCAATATTTGGCCACTCATCTAGCTTCTTACGGATTTGCTGTCGTTGTTCCCAATCACCCTGGTAGTGACGCGAAACAATTGCGTTCTCTGCTAAAAGGACACGCTATTGAAGTAGCAGAACCAAGCGAATTTCAAGACCGACCTTTGGATGTAACATATATACTGAATCAATTGCAAAAAGGTAATCAATCTGATTCACGGTTTAAAGGTCGCCTAAATCTGCAACAAGTCGGAGTATTTGGTCAATCTTTGGGAGGCTACACAGCCTTAGCCCTGGCAGGCGCTAAAATCAACTTTGAGCAGCTAAAACAAGACTGTCAACCAGCAGCACTACAAAATACCTGGAATATGTCTTTACTGCTCCAGTGTCGCGCTTTAGAATTGAGCATTAGCAAGTCTGGCAAAGATTATAACCTGCGGGATGAGAGAGTAAAAGCTGCGATCGCAGTTAATCCCATTACTAGTTCGATTTTCGGCAAAGCTGGCTTAAGTCAAATTAAAACTCCAGTGATGATTGTCAGCAGTAGTGATGATACAGTTGCACCAGCTTTATCCGAGCAAATTGTACCTTTCTCCTGGTTGGCAAATTCCCAAAAGTATCTCGTCATGCTTGTTGGTGGTACACACTTTTCCACCATTGGCAATGCAAACCCTGCAAATCAACAAGTAGCATTACCTGCTGATATGATTGGCGATGCTTCTCAAGCACGTCGTTACATGAATGTTTTAAGTTTACCTTTCTTCCAAACATACATTGCAGTCAAGCCGCAATATACACCGTACCTGAACGCCGCTTACACTCAAAGCATTTCTAGTAAGTCTCTTGGTTTGAGTCTCGTCAAGTCATTGAATACAGCCGAATTAGCACAATTATTGGATATCAAAGGAGCCAAACTCGTAAAAAAAAAGTTCCCAACACCATAGTCAGCTTCGGATTTTGGATGTTGGATATTGGTGTTGCATTACTGCATGTGATGATTTTTATTTGATTTGTACAGTTAGCCCTCAAGTTATTGGTAGGGGCAGAGTTTTGAATCTGTCTGTAGAGTGGTAGAAGCACTGAAGACAAGACTTTGTACTACAAAATACTACAAATTGAGGTAAGCCAATGAAACCAATCAAGGTAGCGGTTGTTGGTGACTATCACCCAGTGTTTCCACCTCAAGCCACATTGGGCGTAGCGCTCCGTCATGCCGCAGCAGTTCTTGACCTAGAAGTTACAGAAACATGGATACCAACAGAAACTCTTGCCAAGCCTAATGCAAGTGCAATGTTGCAGGATTTTGATGGCATCTTTGGCGGGCCAGGAGATGTTCGGGAATTGGAAGGAACGCTCCAAGGAATTCGCTTCGCTCGTGAAAATGACAAGCCCTATTTTGGAACATGTGCTGGATTTCAGTATGCGGTTATTGAGTTTGCCCGCAACGTATTATGGATTGCAGATGCTACCAGTGCTGAATTCGAGCCATCTGCTGCTCGATTAATTCTGACTCCGCTTGCGTGTAACATTGCAGGAAAGAAGATGACTGTCAATATTCAACCCAACAGTCTTGCTCGCGATCTCTACAGCAACAACGCAGCAGTTGAGGAATACTTCTGCCACTTTGGAATCAATCCGATGTATCGTGATGCTCTGATTGAGGCAGGTATGCAGATTTCTGGCACAGACCAAGATGGTGAACCTCGGATCTTGGAGTTACCAGCTCATCCCTTCTTTCTAGCAAGTTTGTTTGTGCCGCAAACTTCGTCAACTCCTTCTAAACCTCATCCACTCATCAGTGGTTTTCTTGCAGCTTGCGCTAAGTTGCTAGTGAAAACGGGCTAACAATGTGATGGAGACTTGTCAGGTATATTACGATAGTCAAGCTTTTCACCGTATTTAAGACGGCAGTGACTATTAGACTCAGTAGGAGCAATAAATATGCGTGTAAATCATAACTAGCTATACGTACATGATATTACAGCTTCTATAACGTACCGAAAACTATCTTCTAATTATTTGCGCTTACCTACTTATTGTAAAAACCGTAACAAGCCCAATTGATATACGATCGCATTCATACTTCTCGACCTATACTTTAAAGAAATATGACATTTAATTACGCTATTTTAAAAACTAGCTTTACATAAGTTCAGTTATGAGCCAGCCGGAATATACTACAGCCCAAGCTACTGCCCTAACAAACCACGATCGCAAACCTATTCACATACCTGGCTCCATTCAACCTCATGGCATTCTCCTGGCACTCAGTACTCAGCTAGAGATACTGCAAGTTAGTAACAATACTCAAGTATATTTGTGCAAAGCTCCAGAAGATTTACTCGGTCAACCTTTGAGCTATTTACTTGAACCTCAGCCAGTGGAAATTGTCAAGCAGTGCTTAGTAAAAAAGGTTGGCAGCGCTAATGCGTTTAAAGTATTAATAAATACTTTGTATGGAGAAATATACTTTGATGCTATTGCTCATCGTACAGAAGAAGCTGTAATTCTGGAGCTAGAACCAACTGACTCGGAATTTGAGGTGAGTTTCTTAAACTTTCATAGTTTTGCGAGTGAAGCGATCGCTAAAATGCAAAGGACATGCAATCTGGGAGAATTTTTGCATTTAGTCGCACAAGAAGTCCAAAAAATCATCGGTTTCGATCGGGTGATGGTCTATCAATTTGACGAGTCAGAAGCGGGTTCTGTTGTTGCAGAAGTTAAACGGGAAGATTTATCACCTTATTTAGGACTCCACTATCCTGCTACAGATATTCCAGCGCAGGCTAGGGAGTTATACACGCGCTGCTTTCTCCGATTTCTTCCCGATTTGACTGCCGAACCTGTCAAACTAGTTCCAACGGAAAATCCGACAACACATCAGCATCTTGACTTAAGCTACTGTCTGCTACGGAGTTTTGATTGGTGTTGTACTCAATATCATCAAAATATGGGGGTGAAGGCTCTTTTGGTGATTTCAATTATTCAAGAGCAGAAGCTTTGGGGATTAATATCCTGTCACCATCAAACACCAAAGTATATTTCTTACGAAGTCCGCAAGATGTGCGAATTTTTAGGACAGATTGCGTCTTCAGAATTAGCACATAAAATTAGTCACTCGGAATGGGATTATAAAGTAAAACTCAAATCGCTACAGTCTGAGTTTCTAGAATCTATTTCCCAAGCAGACAATTTTATCGATGCTCTAATCAAACCGGAAATTCGCTTGCTCGATCTTGTTAGTGCTTCTGGAGCGGCAGTTTGTCTAGATAATGAAATTACTCTTGTAGGAACAACACCAAATATTGATGAAGTTCGGGCACTCATTGAATGGGCAGACACCCAAGTTAGTGACAACCTATTTTCTACTAATTCTCTGCCGAAGCTTTACTCAGAGGCACTGATATTTAAAGATACTGCTAGTGGCTTGTTGCTACTGCGGATTTCTAAAATTCGGCGCTATTACATCCTTTGGTTTCGCCCGGAAGTTATCCAAACAGTACACTGGGCAGGAAATCCACAGGAATCCATGCAAGCACAGGCAGATGGTAGCTATATCCTGTCTCCACGAAAATCCTTTGAACAATGGCAAGAAACGGTTAGATTAACTTCTCTACCCTGGAAACCTTGCGAACTTGACAGTGCGATCGCTTTGAATAATGCGATCGTTGGTATTGTACTCTCGAAAGCAGATGAATTAGCTAAAATTAACCTGGAGTTAGAGCGCAGCAACCAAGAACTAGCATCTTTTGCCTACGCCGCTTCCCATGACCTCAAGGAACCTTTGCGAGGCATTTATAACTTCTCGACAGTGTTGCTAGAAGACTATGCCCAAGTATTAGATGATGATGGAATGGAGTGCTTGCAAACAGTAGTATCCTTGTCTGTACGCATGGAAACTCTGATTAATGCTCTATTGCGACTCTCGCAGCTAGGACAAGCACAACTACGCTTGCAAGCAACTGACCTCAACGAATTGCTCAACCAAGTAATTGATGTTTTTCGTGCTAGTCGCCAAGACTCTGGGCTTGTGGATATTCGCATTCCTCGGCCTCTACCAACAGTTTTGTGCGATCGAGTCTTGGTTAATGAAGTCTTCAGTAATCTGCTTGGTAATGCGTTCAAATACAACGATAAGGCAGAACAATGGGTTGAGATTGGCTACTTTTCTCAAGAAGAGGCAGGGCAGGGGAGCAGCACTTCTCTACGAGAGGCTGCGCTCAGTGACCGAGGAGAAGTTGCAGTAGGTCTTTCCCCTCTGCCTCTTGTGCCCAATACCCAATGCCCAATATTTTATATCCGCGATAACGGCATTGGAATTCCACAGCATCACCTAGAAACTATCTTTAGATTATTTAAGCGGCTTCATTCCCAGGAAAAATACGGTGGAGGAGCCGGTGCTGGACTAGCTATTGTTAAGAAGATTGTTGAGCTTCATAACGGTAAAATTTGGGTGAAATCTACTGTAGGCGTTGGCTCAATTTTTTATTTTACGTTGGAATAGTTTAAGATAATGACTAAATATATATTTTTGTTAAGCTCTTTTAAGACTACGAATGACAAAAAAACTTCATGAACCGCTGCTCGTTGTTGAGGACAGCAATGAAGATTTTCGGATGCTGCAACGTCTGATGCGGCGTATGTCCGTCCAGAATCCCATACACCGTTGTACTAATGGAGATGAGGTTTTAGAGTTCCTTTATCAAATGGGGAACGATGCCTACACTAAAGGCGAAGACCTACCTAACTCAAAAGTAGTATTACGACCCTCTGTAATCTTGCTCGATCTCAATTTGCCAGGTATTGATGGGCGTGACATTTTAGATCGGCTCAAGCAAGACAAGACTTTCAAGGGAATCCCCATCGTTGTTTTTACCACATCATCTAACCCCAAGGATATTGAATTGTGCTACCAAAAGGGCGCAAATGGATATCTGGTAAAACCGATGGATGCTCTGGAACTAAAAAAGACGATCCAGGCATTTGTAGACTACTGGCTTGAAGCCAATACGCCGCCTGTGTTGGATTAAGTTGTTTATTTTTTGTCGATCTAGCAGTCGGGGAAAAAGGATAATAAAGGAGACGGCTCAGAGGACACAGAGACATTTTCCTTTTTGAGTCACTGTGTCTGTTTGTCTCTGTTAGATTCCTTCTCCCGATTTTTCTATTTTTTGACTATTTGGTGTTTCTTTAGGATTACTAAAGAATTTAGATTTTATTTACACTTATTTTATATTATTTTTAGAATTATGCAAGAAAACACAATCTGGATAAAAGGGATCTATATGGCTCCCTGATCCTCATAACCTTATGTTGGACACATGGACGCTACTTATCATCGATGATTGTGCCGCAGATCGGAAAATCTATCGTCGATATCTTTTGAAAGATCCGCACCAGTCCTACCAGATTTTGGAGGCAGACTGTGCAGAAGAAGGACTTGCTTTGTGCCAAAAAGTACGCTGCGATGTCATTTTGCTGGATTTTTGCCTACCTGATATGAGTGGGTTAGAACTTTTCGATCGCATCCAGCAGGAGATATTTAAGACTTCTGTCCCCGTGATTATGTTGACAGGGCGCGGTGATGAAGAAATTGCTGTGCAGGTAATGAAACGGGGTGCTTTGGATTACTTAGTCAAGCAAAATCTTACACAGGATGTGCTGCAACTAGCAGTCCGCAACGCCATTAAGCAGTCGTGCTTGCAAGCCCAACTGCTCAAAACTCAGGAGAGACAACGCCTAATTGCCACAACTGCTTTACGAATTCGCCAGTCTCTTAACCTAGAGCAAATTTTGAATACGGCTGTAGCCGAAGTACAGCAACTTCTGAAGTGCGATCGCGTGATGGTTTATCAGTTTGCCCCAGATACAGATGGCAAAATAGTCGCCTCATCAGTTGAGTCATACCGCACTGTGGCATTGTGCGATCGCTTTGGCGCTGGGACTGGAGAGCAGGGGAGCAGGGGAGCAGAGGAGCAGAGGAGCAGGGAGGAAGTTGCAGTAGGTTTTTCTCCTGTGCCCCTCCGCCCTTGTGCCCCTCTGCCTCTTGTGCCCAATTCCCAATCCCCAATCCCTTATATCTATGAGCTTGGCTTGTGTAATTGTGTCAGCCTAAAAGAGCAATTTAATACTAAGGCAAATCTGGTAGTTCCGATTAATCTGAGCAACAATGGGAACCCAACACCTAAGCTTTGGGGTTTACTGATTGCTCACCATAATTCCGGGGAGCGACACTGGCAAACTGATGATGCAGAAATGCTCAATGAAGTATCAGTGCAACTAGCGATCGCTATTCAACAGGCGGAATTGTTAGCCCAAACTCAAGCAGCTCTTGCCAAAGAAAAGCAACTCAATGTATTTAAATCCCAAATAATTACAACGGTTTCCCATGAGTATCGAACGCCGCTAACTTCAATTTTGGCTGCGGCATCAACTTTGGTAAAACATAGCCAGCAACTAGATGAGTCCAAACAACAGAGGTTCTTGGGAATCATTGAACAGAAAGCCAGGTATATGTCCAAACTCGTGGATAATATGCTTCTGGTTAACCAACTTGAACTGGAAAAACCCAAGTTTCAACCAATCTCAGTCGATTTACTGCAATTTTTTTCTGACCTTTTAGAACAAGAGCGAGAAACAGTAGGCGATCGCCACGAATTGATTTTTAAAATTACTGGTAATCATCATGGATTTTGGGGCGATCGCGGACTTTTGCAACAAATTTTTATTAACTTAATGTCCAATGCGATTAAGTACTCTCCAGATGGAGGTAGTGTAGAATTCCACCTGATCGGCAAAGAATCAGAAGCAATTTTTTACATTCAAGATAGCGGAATTGGTATCCCGATGGCAGATCAAGAAAATTTGTTTCAATCCTTCAGTCGTGGAAGTAACGTTGACACAATTCCTGGTACAGGCTTAGGGCTAGCGATCGCTAAAGCTTGTGTCGAGTTACATAGTGGCAATATTACTTTATCAAGTGAAGTGGGGCAAGGAACTAAAGTTACAGTTAGCTTACCGAAGATATGCCCAACTGGTCAACTATCCCCATCATCTACTTGATTTAGATAATTATTGATCTTGAATTTCTATCTTGCTAATTAACCATTCTTTGATTGTTTTCCCGCAAGGTTCAGAACTTTGGCAATCACTGACGTTTTCTAGAGAATAAGACATTTTTACTTTTTTGTTGACGTATTTCTCTGGTTCGCAAACCTCAAAGACTGCACCGACACCTTCATATACTTTGCCATTTCCATCGACAACAGTAACGTAGCATTTCAAGTCTCCGTTTTGCATATCTTTGATAGTACCAGAAATTGGATTATCGTTTTTAATTTCCTTGGATTGATTGTTTTTAAGAGATGTTTTTTCAGTTGATGCTGAATTAATAGTTTTTTTGCTGTTATCTAGTTTTGCTTGATTTACAGAAATAGATTCAGAATTAACTTGGATAGCTGTTGCAGTATTTACTGGATTAACTTTATTCTGTTGAGCAGAATTATTGCCAGAGTTACTACAACTCAAAATCAACATAGAGCAAAAAAACAATGTAGTAATGAAGATTGATTTTTTCATTTGATTTATGTTCCTAAAATATATTGATAGTTGTTTGGCTAAAAGCGCTATAAGAAAAATCTTTGATTGACAATAAAACCTTTCATGAAGTTTTCTATTATATTTCTTGATTATTACAGTTTTATGTCTTAGAAGTTATAAATGACATCGTGATATTTGCGGAAAATACTCGGCGTTATCTGCACTTTTTGGATATTATTCGGTAAAGTGCTTAGAGAATGTCTTGATACTGATAAAATAATGCTTAAATAAACTTTAATTGCTAAATATTAATGCTTTGAGCATTGAATAAGTATTTAATAGAGTTTAGAAACTGTAAGTATTGATTTTGTGTTATTTCAAGGTTTTCTCAACTTAAACAAACCATTTGACTGGACTTCCCACGACTGCGTAGCGCGAGTGCGAAAATTGTTGCGCCTCAAACGTGTAGGACATGCGGGAACCTTAGATCCAGCTGCAACAGGGGTTTTACCGATCGCACTTGGTAAAGCCACAAGATTATTGCAATATCTGCCAGAAAACAAAGCTTACAAGGCTACGATTCGTCTGGGCGTGCAGACTACAACCGATGATTTAGAAGGTGAAATCATTAATTCTCAAGCTTGTCCGGGATTGAGTTTAGCAGAGGTGAAAACTGCACTAGCACAATTTGAAGGCAAGATTGAGCAAATCCCACCGAATTATAGTGCAATTCAAGTGGATGGAAAACGTCTCTACGACTTAGCCCGCCAAGGGAAAATGGTGGAAGTTCCAGTACGAACAGTGGAAATTTTTCAGATAGATATTTTGGATTGGAGAGAAGGAGATTTTCCCGAATTGGATGTGGCGATCGCCTGTGGTTCTGGTACATATATTAGAGCGATCGCTCGTGACTTAGGTGCAATCTTAGAAACTGGTGGCACTCTTGCGGCTTTGATCCGTACCCAAAGCAGTGGTTTCGATTTAACAGATAGTCTCACTTTTAGCGACTTAGAAGCTAAATTGCAAGGCGGGACATTCCAACCTCTTGCCTCTGATGCAGCGTTACAACATTTGTTGTCTGTGACTTTACCAGCAACATCTGCTCAAAAATGGTGTCAAGGTCAGCGAGTTTCTCTGAACTCTGATGTTACTGGGATAGTGCGAGTTTATCAAGAAGAGACTCGCTTTTTAGGTGTTGGACAATTACAAGATGAAGTGTTGATTCCGCAAATGGTTTTTGAACCGATTTCTTGAAGAAGAATTCATGAGTCAGAATTCAGAAGTCAGAATTTAGGAGCAAAGCCAAAGACACTTCACATCCGGTAAGAATCAAGATATTCTCTACGAGTGGCTGCGTGTACCTCGGTGTAAGGGTAGGCGGACTCGCTACCTTCTTGCGCTATTCACTAATCGCACACAATTCAATTCTGACTCCTGACTCCTTTCTTATTAAACCAAATAACTCGTATTTGGTACGATCGCAAAGAAAGCATACTCGTACCAAGCAGTCCAGATGAAACTGCGAATCCATCGCTGACGCTTGTCGGGACTCAATTCATATTCAAACGCCCCACGAGATACATCAATGGAAGATAAATGAGAGTTGCAACCGCAGCCATGCTGATAAGTAAATCCGTATTTAGAAGCTATACTTTGCACCTTCATTTGAATAGCAAATACCTTACCTGCATGGAGTATGGCATCCCAAGCACGTTTATGCTCGATATCGCGCTGATCGAATCGCAAAGCACGTTCTTCAAAAATATGATCGCGGTAAATTGGTGCTAAATGCACGTGATAAAAACTTGCTGGTAGTTCATAACCAAATTCATTGAATAAATCTATGCCGATGCGAGCCACTTTTACTTCATCAGCGTAATTGATTCCTTTTGACTCCACATCGCGAAGAATTTCTGCAAAGTTCGGATAGCTGTGTTTGAGAAAGTCTTGCCCAAAAAACTCTAAGGTTTCCCATGCTAGTTGTGTAAATAGCTGGGAAAATGAAGGTATCAAATGAGCTAGTTGGGGGCGATCGCGAAATAAGTCAACATCACCACGTTCTAATTTATACAAAAATAGCTGTGCCATCTCAACATAGCTTTGGGGTTGGGAAAGTCCGACACTCGTGGTTCCTCTAGCAATGTCTTGCCATATAGAAGGTAGTTGAGAAACATGAACCGCATTTTCTCCAGCAATGACTGCAACAAGAGGACATTCGAGAAGTTGCATCGACAATCTCCTTAAATACTTTAATGTGTAATTTACCTTAAACGCTCGCTAAATCTATCTTCTGAACACAATAAAAAATGTTTGACAGACTGTCTTTTGACAACGAGCGCAATTTTATTTATAATTTTTGCGATATTGGCTATTAGTTATTTTAGGATAATTCATAATTCATAATTCAATTACCCATTCAAAGCATTCTTTTCACATACCTGCTATTTTCCTATATATTTTCTCACCCTTGACTAACTCTTCATAGTAAGGCTCATAAGAGGTGAATCTGATAGATTCTTGTCTTCCTAAACCTAAGATCCCAAAAGTACAAAGGCTATTATAAAACAGTTCGTGTACCCGCTTTTGAAGTGACTGATTAAAATATATCAGGACGTTACGACAAAGAATCACATTAAACTCATTAAAAGAACTATCAGTGGCTAAATTATGCTGGGCAAAAACAACATTTTCTCTTAGGGATGAGCGAAAAATTGCGTTATCATAAGCTGCTGTATAATATTCTGAGAAAGATTTCTTGCCGCCTGCTTTTAAATAAAGCTGAGTATATTCCTGCATCATTTTCAGCGAGAAAATCCCACTTTTGGCATTTTGTAATACCTTCTCATTCGTATCAGTAGCATATATGCGGCAACGGTGATAAAGTCCTTCTTCTTGCAGTAAAATTGCCATTGAATAGACTTCTTCACCAGTTGAACATCCAGCGTGCCAGATGCGAATAAATGGATAGGTTTGTAAGAAGGGAATAACCTGATTTCTGAAGGTATTATAAAAGCTGGGATCGCGAAACATTGAGGTTACATTCACCGTCAGAGCAAGCAAAAATCTTTCTAAATAGGGACGGTTGTGGAGTAATTGCTCTTGCAATGCAGAAACATTTGCTAATCCTTCTAATTGCATGAAGCCTTGAATACGGCGCTTGAGTGAGGAAAGAGCATAATTGCGAAAGTCATAACCGTAGTACTGATACAGACCCTCCAAGAGCAAGTGTATTTCTATATCCTCCAAGATCGGTTTGGGTAGAGACATAATACTCATAATTCATAATTCATAATTTATCATTCATAGATTTCAGTTTAACCAAGTGGCTCTTACTACTAAAACAGCGATCGCAATTATTGAAATTCCAGCTAGCCATCTTACCTGAGAGCGCAGATTTTTAATCTCTTGGCTCAGACTTTCTGTTTGTGGTATGGAATATGGTTCCAGTTGTACAACTTCAATAGCTACTTGTTCGGGTGTCTTTTGGGGATTTTCAAAAGAGACTTGCGTGTGTAGCCAATTAGTAATCAGTTGGGGACAGTTCTTTTTAAACCAATTTAAAGCTAAGGTTCTAAAAACTGGTTTAGACATTCGGGCAATTAATTTCATCACCCTGTTTAAAGGTTTCAGGCGAAGCTTTTGATTAATCAAATTGACTGAACCAACATCATAAAGACAATCCAGAATTAATTTTACAGTGGCTTCTTCACTGTTAATCAAGTTTTGCAGTAAAAGCAGAACATCACGCATACGCTCTGCTTCCATATACTTTTCTGCCAAGTTTTCTGGAGGACTTACTGAAGGATTTACAGTTGGATTTAGGGTATTTTGTCTTACTATCGTCATATTGGTAACATAGCAGCCGTAATAATGTCAGTACACCTATCTATCGAGAGAAAGATTTTTTATCTAGAGAGAGAACCTAAAAGCCAAAATTTATTCTTGAGAAACATGACTATATCGTGTTTATAAAAAATTTATTTGTCTAGTTTTGAGAAATTTTTTATCTACTTCTGGATAAATAAAATTTTTATTTAGATGCTAATACCTCAATTTGCAAAATTACCCGTTCTAATTCCTCAATTATTACAGTGCTTTCAGTCTTTTTAAAAGCCTCTAAAAGCGCCCGGTAATACCAAAGAGTACCTTCTTTACGCCCATGAAAACGTTCCCAAAGTGATTCGCCTAAAATGCGATAATCTTTGAGAATAGACTGGGCATTGTAAAGTTTATCCGCTGATGATACCAGCAGAACTGATGGGGAAGCAGTAGCAATATGAGCAATGTATGCCTCCTTGCGCTGTCGCCAAGGGGGTTTTGGAGTTGTATCAGCGTCAGTACAACCATCTACAATTGCCGTTACATTGTCACCAAAGCGACGACGAATTTCTTCTCGTGTTGCAGCGCCACCTTGATCTTCGATCGCATCGTGTAAGAGAGCTGCGATCGCTTCATCCTCATTTGCCCCGTATTCTAAAGCAATACTGGTAACACCTAATAAATGGGCAACATAAGGGACGCCTGAACCTTTACGAAGTTGGTTAGCGTGTAATTGGGTGGCGTAGGTAAGGGCCGCGGTAAAACGTTCTGAGAGCATTGTATAAAAAAGTTTTAGCAGTCAGAATAACTCAACTGAAATATTGGGTTTGTGTCAATTTTATAACAAATCGCTCCAAGTGCAGAGGTAATAAAGGATAAAAAGGGTACGGAGGGAAAATTGAAAATTGAAATTAGATAGACAACATTTAAATCTATATTCCATCGCCAGATAGATAAAAGTCTGCTGTTAGTTTATTAAATTTACTCAAGGATGTGCTTTTCAAACAACCTCTAAGAGTTAACTTACATAATGTTCAGACAATCCTGGATTAGAAAAACAGATTTTCGATTATCCGGTGATGGGAAAGTAGCACTAACTTCCAGCGTAAAATTAGTCAAGTCAACCCACTAAAAGTAGAAGTAGGCAAACTATCCTACAAGCTGAAGCTGATGTTAAAAACATTTCTTCAGCCGAAAAATGTAACGTTCATAAATTCAGGATACTAATAATGGAAACTACAGAAACAACACAAACAGGTTCAACACCTTTCCCAAATATTCCACCAGTTATTGAAAGTAACGACAGTGAGTATCGCGATACTGGTGTACCTAGTACAGTTGCGATCGCCGGACATCCCCTACACCCGTTGAGTGTGATCTTTCCCATAGCATTTTTAGCCGCTGCCTTGGGAAGTGACATTGGTTATTGGTTAACTGACGATTTCTTTTGGGCTAGGGCTTCGCTATGGTTAATCGGACTTGGATTAGGTGGAGGCATCCTTGCATCTGCGATCGGTCTGAGCGACTTTGTGAAAATTGAACGAGTCCGCAAGCGCGCCGCTGGTTGGACGCATTTGATACTTAACGTTTCTATACTAGTTTTATCGCTCGTTAACTTTCTCTTACGCTTAGGTGATGCTGAATCCCGAATCGTACCTTGGGGACTGTTAATCTCGCTTGTTGTCGGTACGCTAACCAGTGCTTCTGGTTGGTTTGGTGCTGAACTCTCCTATCGCCATAAAATTGGTGTAGTGGGTGGAGGTAGCAGAAGATATCCTTAAAGGATGTGTAAGGCAGTGTTTCGACTACGCTCAACAATCAGACAGGAGGCAGAAAGCAAGTGGTCACTGAGCGTAGTCGTTGCCGTGGTCACTGAGCGTAGTCGAAGTGCATCCTCTTGTAAAGAAGTCAGGCATAAGATAGAAAAAACGCAGCCCTTAACAAGATAGTTGCCTGAAGCTAAAAATCCAGTGACATATTATTATTTACAGCTTCTACTAAGAATATTTAGCAGCTATCGTTTGTATTTGATACAGTTTTGATACATCTTATGAAATGGGAATAATTTCGATCTAAGGTTTATCTAAATCAAAACTTGGGAGGATATTTCCCTTACACAGCAAGGCTTTTTAACCTATTGTACAAAAAAAATGTAGCTTGTTTAATTAATAACTGTATACTTTATCTATGTGGTGAAAAAAATTACATCCTATTAGATACTAATTATTTATATACACAAGTTTATAAAAATTGCAATTATACGAAAGGGTGAAATTGCAATATTGAAGTTCATACTAAATTAAGTTTAAAAAAGTGCGCGAGCCGTAACTTTCAGACTTTAAAGTGTTTTAATAAAGTTATTACCGAAAGTTTAGAGAAGCAAAAACATGAAAGGTTTCAGGAAGTTATCTTCAATAGCAGTATTGCTATTTGCCTTTGTGTCTCCGCCCTCATTAGCTGAAGCGAAAGATATTTCTCTAAGTAATGTTCTGAATGAACAGAGCGTTGCACCAGATGTTAACCTGGTTGGAAATAAAACCGGAGAGCTTTTGATTGCTCAACGGCGGTCAAGACGATACCAGAGAATCCGACGACGGCAGATAATCCGAGGACGGCAGCCCTATGGACGATACCAGAGAATCCGAGGACGGCAGCCCTACGGACGATACGAGAGAATCCAACGATGGCAGCCCTACGGAAGACGGCAGATAATCCAAAGACGGCAGGGCTTTGGACAACGCCAGATTATTGAACGACGGCAGCCCTACGGACGATACCAGATTATCCGCCGACGCTATTAGAGATGGAAGTGAAAATAACGTAGGCATAATACCCTTCTCCTAACGGAAAGGCTACGCGTAGCTTGCAAAAAGTGCTATGGGAAGCCTCCAGCTACATGAATTTTGCCTACTAAATATTTCGGATAAGGCAGATAATTAATTTCTAGAAATGTCTATTGAGCAATGGTGATCCAAATAAGCCAATTGTTAATAGGAATCTGGTGAAAAAGAATGTAGAGACCTAGCAATGTTACATCTCTACAAAGGTTTTGCATAACACATATTTCGTTCACCAGATGTCTAATGGTTAGTAGTTGTTCTATTAATCACTAAACATTAACTATAGTGGCTCACTTCAACCTGGGATTAATCGCTGGTATCACCTTAAAATTGGCGATTTTCCAAGGTTGTATCATCAAATTTTGTTGCTGAGATGCAAATTCAGTACTGACGGAACGCTCTAATAAATCTACTGTATTTCCGAGATTTAACCCTAAATCACTTTGCAAAGATAACTCGGCTGTTTCTCCGTGAGATTCATAACATCGCAGAATTAACTGCTGTGGATCATCTTCAGATGGCTTCAAGGCCATCAAGATTAAATTTTCAGCTGATAAATCTAGGAAACTTACTCCTTCAATAGTGCCGGTAGCGGTAGTGGAGGGTTTAGCCAGTGGCCAATTGAATATCACTTGCAACGGTATATTCAATTCATAGCCACGCCGTACTGTATGAGCTGATTCCCAACTATCAGCATGAGGATACAAGGTATATTTGAACTCGTGAAAACCTCGGTCAGCCTCTGAGTCTGGCCAATTAGAACTGCGTAGCAGTGTTAGGCGGAGTTGATTTGGTTTGCTGTCATAACCGTATTTACAATCATTGAGCAAACTGACGCCATAACGATTTGGGATTGCAGTATTTATCTGTGTTTCTTCTGCTGTTAAATCAGCCCAACGCAAAGCAGGAACTTCCCATTTTGCTTTCTCTGCGGGAGTTTGCGGTTTAGTTGGGCGGCGAATCGCGCCACAGGGAATTTCATAAGTAGCAAAGTCGGCTTCAATATTTAGAGGAAAAGCAGCTTTCACTAATACATGATTTTCTTGCCAATTGACAGTTGTAGCAATGTTCAGCAGAGGTGAATCAGCTTGCAGAATATAGTCTTGGCAAAATTCCGATTCACCCAACTGACGCATTACGCGTACACGACTTTGCACTGGGCCTTGTTCTAACCACTGAATAGATTGAAGATTTGTTGAGGGTAAGGGATGTTGAGCATAATTGGGGTCTATATTCCAAGCATCCCAATATTGCCCACTGTCTTTAAAAGCTTGCAGTTGATTCCCCGCTCCACTTAAAACTTCTCGCTGATAAGTTTTATCAAAAACACTTGATAAATCTCCCGTGTCAGGATCTATAACAACTCGCAAGAATTCATTTTCTAAAATCCAGTCTGGGAAGAGTGGGGGAGATGACGGAGAGACGCGATTCATCTCGTCTGTAGTGGAGTGTGAAGGGGAAAGCCAAAATATGCGGTAGCCTACGGGTGGAATTTCGGTGGCGAGAAATAGTAGGGTTGATGGTTCAGATAATTGGGAGACAAGCTGGTTTCCAAAAGCATCGTAAATCTGCCATTCCTGGGTAGTTGTTGGTGGTGTGGGTAAGGCTACAGAGATTATCTCAGAACGTTGCCAATTGAGAGAATTGAAAACAAAAATAGGTAGACTATCGGGTTTTGGTGGTTCTGATAGGGTAATGTGAGATGCGATCGCTAAAAGTGATTCCTGTAATATTTTCGTTCCCACTTGTTCCACTTGCTGCCATTGGGGCAAGGCATCTGTGTAAACTTGGGTAATTGAAGAACCAGGTAAAATATCGTGAAACTGTTGAAATAAAACTAATTTCCAAGCTGCTTCAATTTCTGCCTTAGGATATGTCACACCACAGCTTACAGTTGCCAAGGTAGCAAATAGTTCAGCTTGATATAATAAATTTTCACAACGACGATTCCAGCGTTTTTGATCTGCGTGGGTAGTGTAGCAACCGCGATGAAATTCTAAGTATAGTTCGTCATTCCAAGTCGGGAATAAGGGAGAATCATCACTACTGCCTTCTGCCTCACTTCGACTCCTTTCGACTTCGCTCAAGGCAAGTCGCTCAGTGACCACCTGCCTTCTGCCTCCTTTACTGATTTGCTGTAAATACTTTTCAGCCGTCGTAAATTCTAAGTCTGGAAATAAAGGAGACTTTTGCCAGCGTTGGGCGGTTTCTAACATATCACGAGTGGGGCCGCCGCCGTGGTCGCCGACACCGGGAAGCCAGAGAGATTCTGGTAAACCAGTTTGAGTTTGCCATTCAAGAGCGTAGGATGTCATTTTAACTGGATCTATAGCTTCACCGATGGGTGCAGACATCAAACTAAAGACTTCACTGCCATCAGGCGATCGCCACCAAAAAGCCCCATAATCAAATTTAGTAGTATCATTCCACCGCAACTTCTGCGTCACAAAATACTCAATTCCGGCATTAGCGAAAAACTGCGGTAAAGTTGCACAGAAACCAAAAGAATCTGGAACCCATTCCACAGTTGAAAACTTGCCAAATTTCTCCTGGATGTAGCGCTGACCATACAGTAGCTGACGGACTATTGATTCACCAGCAATTATGTTGAGTTCTGGTTCCACCCACATTCCGCCAACAACTTCCCAACGTCCGGCGGCTACCTGTGCTTGAATTGCCCTAAACAAATCTGGGCGATGTTCTTCAATCCAAGCATAAAGTGCGGGAGTCGAATGACAGAAAATTAACTCAGGAAAATCTGCTTGCAACTTCAGAACCGACTCAAAAGTATTTTGCGCCGCATTCCAAGTTTCACTCACAGGCCATAACCATGCTAAATCTAAGTGAGCATGACCCAACAGGAAAATTTTAGATTTTTGATCCCCCCAACCCCCAATCAATTGGGGGGCTAAGATGTCGGATTGAATTAAATTTTGACGTAGAGACAAAAACGATCTTACTAGCTCTTCCTTGGCGTCCTTGGCGTCTTGGCGGTTCGTAACCTCCCCCACCATCGCTGCTAAAACATCCAACTTCTCCGGTGCAAATTTTTCTAAATAAAGTTGCACTACAGCTAACTCATCAGCCACAAAACCCGGATCGGGATTATTATCAACATAAGACTCATAAACTAGGAGCGATCGCACTAAAGCACCATCACAATGTCCCGGACTCACTAAACGCAAAGCCACAGTGAATTCTTCCCCTGGCGTCACCCCCTGACTGAGAAGCACTCTCGGCGAACAATCAAATAAATCACCCTCCAGCACTAACTCGCCATTTACATAAATCTCAGCAGAATCCGCCCACCAAACCAGCGCCAGCCGCAAAGATAACCCCGCCAAAGGATAACCGTGTAAATCTTGAGGAACCACCAATCTTTGCACTAGCCATAGCACTTTTTTCCCGCCCGTCCAAGCAATATGTTCTTTAGCATTCAACTGGGCAGGTTGCCAATGAGACAAATCAGCAGCTACAACATCAGTAATAACTAAGTCAGATTCCTGATACAGCCACGTAGACTGGATATTAACTTGACAAAAAGAGCGTAGTTGCTCAATTGCTTGTGAGATAAATTTGGTCTGGGATTGAGAGACAGTCGGGGTCATATATTCGCTAAGATGAGGTGTTGGTCGTTTTTATTGTTTGGCGCGAGTCTCACAACTTAACAAGACTTGAACTGAAAAATTACTACTATGTCTTCTGGTTCCTCTGGTCGTTATCAAAGCAGACTATTTAACTTTGTCCACCAGCAATCTCGGCGGGTGACACAACAGTGGGAACATACCTTTCGGCATTTGCAAGTTGCCACTAAGTGGGGTGTTGAGGTACTACTTTACCCAGTGTATCTACTGTTTCAGTCATCTGAATCATCTGGGAAAACGCTACATACTAAAGAACCACAAACTAGATTAAAGTTACAACCAAATGATACCGATTTCCAGCCTGAAACTCTACCCAATGCTGATAGTCCCATTCAAAATGTACTAGAGGCAGTCAATCACCTGTCATCAGATGAACCCGCCTCCACTCCTACGAAAGCATCTGAACATTTCAATCCCTTGGCTTTATTGGGAGTTTTTCGGCTGAAATTCGTTGAAAAAAACTCTAATCTTACTCAATCATCAAATATTACGGCTAATCAAGCTGTCAGTCTCAACCCTTCACAATTAGACAATGCCCTTCAACAGCGTCTGCCAATAGTGCGAGGAATTGCCACAAATTTGATGAATCGAAATTTAGTACTTGTTACTGCCGACAATGAAATTATAGATATCTTAACACCCGAACAACAGGCAAAATTAGAAGACCGAATTATTAATGAAGTTGCTAATTACTGGCAGTCCTGGCGTTTGATTGTAACTAAAAAAGAAACGCAACTATTACCACAAATTGACCGATTATTAGCAAAACTCACTGACGTAAATCCAGCTAAAATTCCAGTTTTAGCGGAGGGTATGTCAAAAGATTTACTTAATACAGATAGATTAGTAGCATTTCTAGATATAGCCGTTGCTAAATTGGAATCGAATGCTTTATTCCCAGTGCAAGAACGTAGCCAGGAAGTTATCCAAGTAGCCCAAACTCAGTTAAACATATTTCTTTATGGCAAAGAGCAATTAGCTGCAAAGGGAGAAATTGCGACTAACGCTGATGGTTTAGAAACTCATTCACAGAATTTTCAGGCTTTGATTGAGGCGGCACTTAATTACTTTTTTGGTGTTGGTAATAGAAAAACACTTGAGACAACCACCAGTAATGAGAGATTGCCAAGTAAACTATTTCCATCACGCCTTAGAAAAGCTTTGTCCAAAAGCCCTCTGATAGAGAATCAGGATTTAACAAACGATCCTTGGCTAACGTGGAATGATTTATTTGGTGACAGCGAAACCGTTGCTGAAAAACCAGTTACACTTTCTGGGGGAATAAATCCTGCTTTAGCCCCAAGTTTATCAATAGGGCATTTTCCACAAAAGAATTTGAGTGTAAAACAACCTAAAGTCGGATCTGGTTTGGTACAAAGAAAAGAACCAAGTCGTAATCTTACCTCAAGTCGAAAAACATCTGGAAAAGTCGCCTCTGTAAAACAAACTCAAACCCGTATTTCCCAAACTAAAAGTGAGAGTCGTAAAGGGGAAATTTTGCAACAGCAATTTCACCAAAGCAGTCAAGTTGAGGCGCAGCCAGACTGGATAGAAACGAAAGCAACTTCAACTGGCTATGAAAAGCACCCCTTAGAGCAACTTCTGGAATGGCTTGATTATGTTATGGTCTGGCTAGAAGAGAGATTTGTCAAGATTTTTCAGTCGTTGCGGCAGTTATGGCAGGGGAAATAATACTAATTCGTAATACCTCGACTTCGCTCGGCACAAGTTCGTAATTCGTAATTAATACTTATCAGATTTCATCGGGGCTTACAATTTTTCAATTTAAGGATAATTTTGATTATCTATAATGTTATTGGTGGTTGTCTAAGTGAAAATTATTGTTTACTGTAAATACTTCAATTTTAAAAATCCATTAGATAAACCGAAAATTGAGACGTTTGTGGTAAATCTACCTCAAATTCCGAAGATAGGTGAAACAATTGTAGTCGAAAGAATTTCACCCCAAAAGCAGTTTGTAATTATCTTTGAATACATTGTGACAGCAGTGCAATTTAATGCATCTAGTGAATCGGTTGATGCAGCAGATGCTCAGGTAAATGCGTTTTTGAACCACTGTTGGGAGGGGACATCAAATTTCAAAGTGACAAACTTTTTAGAAAAATAATCTCTCACCACAATATATGATTGAGTAAATAACGTAACAGCTTTAATCCGGTTGGTTCAGAGTAATCGGTTGGTAAAAGAGCTAGCATCGCATTTTGCAATTTTTCCAAAGCGATGTCTACTTCCTGGCGATTTGGTCTGGTTGTTTGGGGAAAGTCTAATGGTTCGCCTACCCGAATTGTTAACTCTTTTCCTAAATAGAGATCGTGAGTTCCAATCAGCGCAACTGGAATAATCGGTACACCAGCCCGCAAGGCATAAATTACAGTCCCGCGCTTCAAGGGGAGATGTAATTGAGCTTCAGCAGTTCCTAGTCTTCCTTCAGGAAAGAGAATCATCCCATCCCCACGAGTCAAAATTGCCAGAATAATCCGGTCTATTTGTCGCAGTGTATGCATGTCTTCCCCTGTGGGTACTGTCTGTTTAATTGCTGTGGCTAGCTCAACTAAATCTTGCCTTCCTGCTTTAGCCGCTTCTATGACAGCAATTTCTTCTTTCCATACCCGTTCCAAAGGAATCACGCCTCCTGAAAAATCCAGGATGAAGCGCTTCCACCACTTGTTATACAGAGTACGAGCATCGCCCAGGATGTAATAGTAAGGTTGCGTGGGGAGTTCAGCTAAAAGGAGTAAAGGATCGATGTGGTGGAGATGATTGACTGCTAGAATTGCAGCTTTCTGAGGTATCCTTTCGAGGTGTTCGATCCTTACTTTAAAAAAGAAATGGATGAGCGATCGCATCACAAAACGACGCAGCTCAGGGTTGGCTCTAGGTTCGGAATGCCCTTGAATTATAGCTTCGAGGCGATTGAGAGTTTTTTCGATAATTTGGCGAACAGCGCGATCGCCAGCCGCAGCTACACCCTCTTTTACTCGCTTGATTGCTGCGGTACTCAAGGATGGCAAAGTTGCTGATTGTTTTCTATTTTCCTGCTGATGGCTAGATTTTGAGTCGGTGTGAACTTCAGAAGTTGCCCCATCAGCTAAGTCTTCTTGAACTGACTCGCTAGAAGAACTTTTGATAATACCCTCTTTGAATTCATAAAATAATAGTAATTCTTGAGATCGTATTATTAACTAACCCACGGTTAGAAGTTGTGGAATTATTTTCAGGGTATTTTAACTACATGAGGGTAACTCAATTCACTGTAATTACTCTATTAGATGTTGACTTTTTAGTAGCTTGTTGGGAAAATACGTAAAAAATTAACCAGATGATTGACCATAGAGATCGCCTAGCTTGTCATAAAGAAGGCAGATTCCAGGGTGTGGGAGGACTTGAACTGTATTATCAAAGCTGGCATCCAGAGGGTAAAGTACGGGTAATATTAGCCATTGTGCATGGACTCGGAGGGCACAGCGATCGCTACAGTAATGTAATTGAGCATTTGATACCCAAGCAATACGCTGTCTACGCCTTAGACTTGCGTGGTCATGGACGCTCACCAGGTCAGCAAGGCTATATCAAGGCTTGGAGTGAGTTTCGTGAAGACTTAGGAGCTTTTTTACAGTTAATTCAGATTCAGAATCCTGGATGCCCAATTTTTCTCTTGGGTCACAGTTTAGGCGCGGTGATTGTCTTAGATTACATTCTGCGTTATCCCCAACAAGCATCATTATTGCAGGGAGCGATCGCTCTTGCGCCAACCTTGGGGAAAGTTGGAGTTTCACCGATTCGGGTACTTTTAGGAAAAATGCTCTCACGGGTGTGGCCGCGTTTCACCCTGAATACAGGCATTGATATCAGTGCTGGTTCACGAGATCCGCAGGTTTTAGCTGCGATCGCTCAGGATACACTGCGACATACTCTTGGTACTGCTCGTCTAGCTACAGAATTTTTTGCAACAGTTGATTGGATTAATGCTCACGCAGGTGATTGGCAATTACCATTATTGATTCTCCACGGTGGTGCAGACCGAGTAGCTTTACCTGCGGGAAGCGACATCTTTTATCAACGGGTAAACTATACAGATAAGCTGAGAATTGAGTATCCAGAAGCCTATCACGAAATTCAGCGTGACCTCAATTATCGAGAGGTAATGGCTGATTTGGAAGATTGGTTAGAGCGACACCTATCATCTGAGGTGGTGCAGTTAGGACGGGGAAACGCTGAGTTAGAGTTTCCTAGTTCTTAGTATTCTGACTACAACCTTCTTTCTATCAACCGTCGAGTTAAATCTTCGATTACATCTATACTCAGTTGATATCCATTAAAAATTGTAAACAAAGGGCTAACAGCCTGATTAACGTACTGTGCTAACGCGGAGCGAGGTGTTTCAAGCGGTAGATTAACAAACGCCAAAACTTCATCTTGATATGCTGAACCTTGTAAATAAATAGAACGCTGTTGATTTGCCCAAGAACTAAGTCTACGTCCCCGCAAGCCAGTCCATTTAAATGCAAAAGCTAATTGCGTTTTTTCTGGCTCACAACCCATTGCCTTTGCAAACTCAATACCAACTGCTATAGCTTCAGCCGTTCTAATTACAGGTAGAGCAAAATCAAGAACTGTCATAGGGGGAGGTGCGTAATTCTTGACTGACATATCATCTTCTAATGCTCGCCTCAGATAAAATTTACCCTTTGGATCGAACCGCATGAAGTCAATGTCCCTGCTCCAACCTGAATTCAGACTAACAATAAGCGCTTCCCAAGCTCCGTTATAAACATAAGGTTGGTCTTTGTCAACGAAACCTCGACTATCTAGCCACACAGGCCAACCAGTATATTTAGGATTATTAAAACTCAAGAGATTAAAGAATTGCTCATTTGCAGAGTGTTGAGGCACTTCTCCGATAATTATTAATGCTACCTGCGAAGTACCATGCTCCGGTAAAGTAATACTACGTTCTTTAACTACGGTGTTAAATCTTTCTTCACTTTCTTGAAGATAACATCGCAGTATATCTTCAATTGATTCCTCTGGTTGTATTCCTTGTGCAATTGTGAAAGCCAATTCACGGAGCAGAGAAGGCGTGACACCACCAAGATGGCGGCGTAAAAAACGACCAATATCTGCTTCACGATTTTCAAAGCATAAATTCATGATGCGTTCCCAGTCATTACAGCGAGGTTCTGAACTGCTAACAGTATTATTTGTATTCAGACTTCGCACATAAACACTATGAGCTTTAATTAGATCCTTACCTTGTTCATCCTTTAAGCCAGCCTTTGCTGCTACAGGTGTTATAAATCCAGAAGGAATCTCTAATGCTGGATACTCTTGACCATCTTTTTTAAGATAGTGAATTGTTACTTCAAAAGGTTGACTGCAAAATTTACTGGCAATAGACTGAATAACATCAGGATGAAAACTTTCTCTTGGATTTTGATGCGCTCCTTGAATATCAGGCAAACCATCATTGTTGAAACCAATCAAAAATATACCTCCATCATTATTTCTGAGGGCAATGCAAGCCTTGGCTATCTTCGCCATACCCTCTTTAGATTGAGGATCGATCCATCTTTTAATCTCTACAGATAAACTTTCAGATGGATTCAAAACTAAATTATTAAAGAAATCTTGATTATAGATACTTCCCATTTTTAGCTTTAATTTACTATTAAGCAAGGTACATTAGCACCAGAGTAACGCACCTTTATCTAGTTAAGTATATTTGTACTATAAAATTTGTAACAAAAGTACGATCTATAAAACGCACCAGGATATTAGTATCTATGAGGTATACCACTGCTAAGGATGATCCTCGTAAATGCTCTCACGAGTCACAGCATAATCTGACAGCATTGCTAAATTTGACCCAACACATAGCGCAAATTCGTCAGCTAACTTATCTGCAACGACTTCAAACTTTTCATCGTTCAGTTGACTCTGTGTCTGAAGCTTTGCCATCAAATGAGCGCGTTTTCCTTGTTGACTCTTGCGCTGTTGGTCTTGAAAGATTAGCTCTTGAAGATATTCATTAGCTGAACTATAACCGCTTTTAGCTACTTGTTCTTCGACGAAGACTTTCATCGACTCAGGTAAGAAAATCTGAATGTTAATCATACCTTGATATATCTGGTGGGCGATTTTATCTACTACATTACCAGAGCGATCGCATATTAAAATGCAGAGTCAGTTATTTACATTATCTGAAAAATATGTTGCTGAGGATACAGAGTTTTTGCCAACCAAGATAGGTTCTCCCTTTACTCCTCCACGGGTAAGAGTACAAATTTTATAAAGGTTTTCGCACTCAAAAATTGCCATAACTAGCTCTTTCCCGGTTTGATAAGAGGATGGTAAGGGTTTACCTACCTCGCATTCCATATCAATTTCGCGATCGCGCCACTGTAACTTCCAAATACGCTTTTCGGTTATTGGTGCTTTGACAGACTGAGCGATCGCACTATACACTTGCTCTGCTTTGATATCATCCCTAGCTGCTGGCACAAAAAACTTCATAGGCTTTGGTTACAAGTAACGTGAGTTTTACTAGCACAAGCGTAACGCAGTTACCAAGGCAATCTGCTCCCATCCCACGAGAAAAAGTGTCCACTATCACCTTCTTGAAGCTGTTCGATGACAGCCAATAATTGGGTAACAGTACGTTCCACTGAAAATAATTTTTCCGTAGGTACATTTCTTTGGAAAGGACGAGAAAGGCGGGTATCAGTTGTACCAGGATGTAATGTTACTATTAATGCTTTCGGACAACTTCTTTTATACTCAATTGCCGCAGTTCGCATCAACATATTGAGTGCTGCTTTAGAAGCCCGATAGCCATACCATCCACCAAGTTGGTTATCGCCAATACTGCCCAATTTAGCAGAAATAGTGGCTAACACGCTGCGTTCTCCATGACGAAGCAGAGGCAATAAATGTTTAGTCAGTAAGACAGCACCAATACTATTTATCTGAAAATAGCGTAGCAAATTTTCTGAATTGATCTGTTTTAAGCTTTTTTCAGGTTGCAAAGTATCTTCATGTAATAGTCCTACACAATTGACTACCAAATGCAGTTTGTCAACTTGAGTATGTATTTTTTGAACAGCTTCAATAATCTGTAACTCGTCAGTAATATCCATCTCCAAACAAATTAATCGCTGAGGATATTTGTCTACAAGAGCTATTAACTCTGAGGCCGATTTCGGTTGACGAGAAGTTGCATAAATTTTAGCTATTCTGCGATCTTGTAGCCAATTTTTCACAAAGCCCAAACCAATACCTTGGCTGGCTCCCACAATCAAAGCATTGACAGGATTAATTTCATCGATAAAAGACATTAGAGCAAAGCGCCACCACAACTAGAACCACACCCAGCAGTACAACCATAGCAATAAGCAGCAGTTTGTACCTCATTAATCAAGTCTAAATTGCCAGCTTCTAACAATTTGCCAACTGTCAAAGTTTCACCATTACGAGTTTTTGCAGGCAAATTCATCATTTGGTTAAAGTCACAATCATATACATTGCCCAGATAGTCAATTGAAAGTTCATCGCGACACATTAAATGTTCAACTGTGCTGGGATTAAAATGCGACTCTAAAAACTGTAAATAGCTAGCGTATAGTTTTTTCCGTTCTAAATGCATTTTGGTTCTACCAACTGGTAAGTTGGTAAAGGTGAAGAGGTTGTTAAACACAATATTAAAATGTTCTTGTAAGAACATTTTGTAATCTCGTTCTAGGTTACTCTGTTCGGGAGCTAAAGAAAACTTTTCATCGGTGGGCAACTGGGGATTAAAAACCAAGTCCAAAATTAAATTTTGGTCTTTACCATAGCCGAGTTGGTTAAGCCACTGCAAAGCTTTGACTGAACTATCAAAAACACCAGTACCGCGCATTTTATCAACATTATCTGCTAGGTAACAGGGTAGAGAAGCCACAATTCTTACTTGGTGTTTAGCAAAGTATTCTGGTAAATCACCAAATCCATCTTCAAAATAAATGGCCAAATTAGACCGGACAATGACTTGTTTACCAGTTGCTTTTGCTGTTTCTACCAGTGGCTTAAATCCATAATTCATTTCAGGTGCGCCACCAGTCAAATCCACAATTTTAATTTCGGGAAATTTATGGATTAGTGAAATCAATTGTTGGCAAATTTCAGGAGAAAGTTCTTCTGTACGTTTTGGCCCGGCTTCGACATGGCAGTGTGTACAAGCAAGATTACAACGCTTACCTAGATTAACTTGTAAAACAGTGATTCCTTTTTTTGTCAAAGGTGAACTGAGTTTGTTTTTAAAGGCTGTGACTGCTGTATCTCGTATAATTTTTGGTTGAATTTGCATTAGTTACTACTCCTAATAAATTGCACAATATTCAATTTTTCTAACCTTGTAATAATCTGTATGTTATTGCACTAATAATTGCAGCAGTTGGTAAAGTTAAAATCCACGATAGTAGAATCTGATAAAAAATGCGAGTATTAGATTTAGATTTTTTACTAATTAATCCTACACCAAAAATAGAAGCAACTGAAACGTAAGTAGTAGAAACTGGAAGCCCAAACCGAGTAGCTGCAATCACCATAACTCCAGTTACTATATTTGCTAATAAGCCTTGAGTATGATTCATTGAGGTAATCTTTTCACTCATGGTTATTGCAACTTTTTGAGAGTTGAGTAAACCGCCAAGTGCCATTGCGATCGCTATCACGATCGCTCCTCCCTGAATAGAGAAATATTCAATAATTAGGATGAGTGAAACAATCTTAGGAGTATCATTTAATCCTCTAGCAAAACTGACAATTCCAGCGCTAAAAAAATGACAACCATCAATCATTTTTTGGTTAACTGGTAGATGCCATTTTGAATTAATATAGCCAGATAAGCTGTAAATTCCTGCTCCCAAGGGAATAGCAATGATTGGACTGAGTAATAAAGGCAAAACAAAGGAAGTTCCTAAAGCTGCAAAATTAACTTGTAGTCCGATCGCAACTAATCCAGCGCCAACCAACGCACCTGTTAAACTGTGAGTTGTGGAAATGGGAAACCCCATGAGGCTAGCAATAATTACAGTCAATCCAGTAGCGATCGCGACTGCAAGATGAAACTCTGGAGAATTAGCAATCGCATCAGGTAATAGTCCTTTTCCAGAGAAGTTTTTAATTAATGCTCCTGCTAAAAAAGTCGCAGTTATTGCACCAGCAAAAGTTGTAAAAGTTGCCCACAAAATTGCTGTTTGATAACTGCTAGTCCGGCTACCAAACAGCGTTGCTACACCTTTAAAATTATCATTTGCTCCATTTGAATATGCTAAAAAAAGCGTAGCTAAAAACAGACTAATTAACAACATTTTGGAGTTTATAAACAAGAAATCAGAATTCAGAATGTAATTAGTGAAATATTCAAATTGTGCATTTATTACCCAGCGATGCACTGAGCTTGTCGTTCGCGGAGCGTCTCGTAGAGAAGTGTCGCACAGAATTATTCTGTTAGCGGTAGCGTGGCGTTTAGCCCATTCTGACTCCTGAATTCTTTGTTAAGAAATTAACAGCAACCACCACCGCTATAGTGCCAGGTTGAATCGGTAACAATTATTTCTGCTGGCTTGGTAGCAGCAAGTTTAGCAGCAGTTTTATCACACACCGCAGCCGGAATACCTAGCTGAAGTATATGACCTACCAAATCGTCAAAGAAGGGTTCAGAACCAGCATAAATTGCCGTTTTCCCAGTGAAAATGCAAGCACCATCTTCTGGAATTACAACTTTAAATGAGACTGAATCCAGACTTTCTAAAAGTAGGTTTTCTTCTAAATTATAAGTCTGGGAATCTAGTAGGCGATAAGGACGACGGGCACGAATTTCAACTTGACCAAAACCAGCATTTATAATCCTTTCAGTATACTCTTGATATGTGAGCGCACCTGATAAACACATGGCTCTTAGTCGCTCATCTTCTTGAAGATGTGCTGGAATGGGACGAGTCGCAATTGGATCGCTCATCTGCAAGCGTCCACCTGGTTTTAACACCCGATATGCTTCTTTTAAAGCACGAGTTAAATCTTCTGGTTCAAAGATGTTGAAAAGGCAATTTTGTGCCACGATATCAACGCTAGCATCAGCAACAGGTAAGTTAAAAGCATCACCTTCGCGGATCTCGACAAAGCTGGTGTTAAACCAGGGGTTTTCTTGAGCAGCAATTTCCAAATTACGTGCAGCTGCTTCCCGCATGGCCCCAACCGGTTCAATGGCAATTACAGCACTTGCATAACGGGAAAAATAAGCGAATTGCAACGCTTCTAAGCCGCCACCAACGCCGACGTACAGCACTGTAGGTTGGTTTCCTAGTTCGGTGGGGTGAACAGTGGTGCCACAACCATAATTCATTTCCTGCATTGGCAAAGGAATTTTTAATCCTGGTAGTTGCAGGGGCGTACTTTGTACACAACAAAGTCCAACTTGTGGGGTTTGGGCAACTTCGCGGTAGAACTGCGCTGCTGTTTCTAGATAGGTCATGCCACTTTGAGTTTTGGATTTTGGATGATGATAGCTTTGTGCATCCTAATATAATTAACTCTAAGTTGGATGAGTTTTTGTGGAGATTGCCAAAAACGCCAAAATTTGCTATGTTGTAAGGCTTTGCTTTTGGGCAATAGGCACAGAAGGAATAAGGAAGAATTATTGGAAAGTCTTTTGCTTGTCTCTCCCCAATTCTCAATTCAATCATGCAATGTGTAGCCAACACCGATCACAGTTTGAATGAGACATTTTTCATTATTGGCTTCAAGTTTCAAGCGCAGGTAGTTAATGTAAGGTTCAATGATGTTGGTATCGCCCATGAAGTCATAACCCCAGACTTCCTCTAAAATGCGATCGCAGCTAATTATCTGTCGCGGATGGGCCAGTAAATATTCTAATAAATCAAATTCTTTAGCAGTTAACTCAATTAACCGCCGATCTCGATACACTTCCCGCGTGCGACGATTTAAACTCAGGTCTTCAAATTCTAAAACATCTGCGTACTCTACTTGATTGCTTCTTCGTAGGCGAGCGCTGACTCTGGCTAATAATTCATCAACGCTGAAGGGTTTAACGAGGTAATCATCAGCGCCAGCGTCTAAACCTGCAATGCGATCGCTCAGTTCATCTTTGACGGTTAATAAGATTATCGGCACTTTCTCAGCTATACTTCGCAAGCGGCTGCAAATTTCCAACCCCGACAAACCAGGCAACATCCACTCTAAAATTACTAAATCCAAATGCAACTCCCTGGCTGCGGTGAGTGCAGTTAATCCATCGTAGGCAATACTGACTTGATAACCTTCATAATTCAATTCCAATTCGATAAATCGTGCCAGTTTGACCTCATCTTCAATCAGTAAGATGTGCGTCATGATGATCTTAATAATTTCAGCAGGATACGGAAAGCAACAATAGTGCTAGCTACTTAATAGCCAAACATCTAATTAGGTGTACGTTAGCTTAGTATAAACCTGAGTAAGTAACAACCGTAAATCTGCAATTACCGATCGCTGCTCGATCGAAGAACAATCCAACTGGCTATCAGCAATAAGCTGTGATATCTTCACCACATTTATCGGCGAGATAACAGAGCGCTCTAAAACGCAAACCAACCACTTCCTCGTATAGAGGATTTAATTTACACATAGGTGGAATATGTAATAGCTTCCGACCAAACAGCGTGATGTCTCGTTCAAAGGGACATTGAGCAGGAATAGCTTTGCATAGGAAATGAGCCAATTTGGAGTTATGAATTTCTATAGTTTCCAACCACTCGCGGACTGGGTGCAGTAGATCGTTGTGTGAGTGAACTTGAATAAAGCTTGTCATAATTTTTTACCTTGATAATTTCAAACTAGATTGAGTTTTTTGTATTTGAACCTCTATATATAAATACAGTTCGCTTTTGTAGTTTTATGCATTTATGACTTTTTCTTTGGTTCTCTACAGAGCTAGAAGGAGTACTATTAACTACACATTCAAATACTACAGTTCCCGATAATTTGTCCTTACTTTTCACTTCATATTGACAAACCCATCCAAAACCTAACCCCCTAACCTCTCCTTAGTAGAGAAGCTCGATTTTCAGGGCAAAAATGTAGACAGGACAACGCTTTTGGGCAAATTGCCACTATTTGACAAACATTTCAGCTCAATCCCTTAACGATGCAAAATTTTTCCGGTTACTGACAGTAGTTTATGTTTCTATTTAGCCTACGTATTATTTTAAATCAATTTAATATCAAGCTAATATAAATAAAGGTTTTTAAGTGCAATCACTGATGTGGCATAACATATTGACATAATTTATGCAAGCGAAAATCTTGTGAATATGTCTGCGAAAATATACTTAATAATTTAACAAAATTTATTATTTGCCTTCTCATGTCTCAGAAAATATACGGTCACAATCATTAACTGATTATAGATATCCTTTATTAGAGCTAATTAGCTCCTAACAGCGCTAACGCTGCGATCGCAAAGCGTCACATTGGCGCAGCCTCTCGTAGAAAAGCTGGCTCACCGTTTTTACCACTTTAGTCAGCAGCTACTTTTTCAACTAGGAAGGTAAAAAATGGAATGGGCTATTTACAAAAAGAATACAGGCAGTTTTGTAATAGCAGTCGCAATTATGACTGGTGTTGGCATCATCTCATATCTTAGTTTGCTTCAGTATAGAGAAAACGCTCAATGGGTAACACATACACGCGAGGTGCTTGAAAAGACAAAAGAAGTAATGTCACAGATTAAAGATGCAGAGACTGGACAACGAGGCTATCTTCTCACAGGCAAAGAACGGTATTTGGAACCCTATCGCAGTGCAACTGGCGAGATTGCTCAGAAACTTAAGACTCTACGCCAATTGACTGCGGATAACCCCAATCAACAGCGGCGGCTCGATCGCCTTGAACCTCTGATAACTAAAAAACTGGTTTTGATTGAACAGACGATTAACGCTAGGAGCAAAAACTTAGAGTCCGCGTTGCAAATAGTTCAGACAGATCGGGGTCAGCAGATTATGGAGGACATCCGAATGCTGACTACAGCTATGGAGAACGAAGAAAATGAGTTGTTGAAACAGCGGTCAATGGAGGCAAATGCCAGCGCTCATCAAACAACTTTGCTGACTATTTTTGGCAGCATTATCGCTTCTGCGATCGTCGGTTTAGCAGCTACGATTACCAATCAGGAACTCGTCAAACGCAAACGGATGGAAAATTCTCTCCAAAAGGCTCGCGATGAATTAGAAATAGAGGTTAACAAACGGACTGCCGAACTAAGAAACACTAACGAAGAATTACAAACTGAAATTAATGAGCGTAAAAAGGCGGAGTCAGAGATTCTGCGTCTGAACGTCCAGCTTGAGCAGCGAGTTGCAGAACGCACAGCACAACTCGAAGCCACTAACAAAGAGATGGAAGCATTTAGTTATTCTGTGTCTCACGACCTGCGCGCCCCCTTACGGAGCATCGATGGCTTTAGTCAAGCACTCCTAGAAGATTATGCTGATAAGCTGGACGCACTAGGTCAAAACTACCTCCAGCGAGTGCGTGCAGCCACCCAGCGAATGGCACAACTCATCGATGATTTACTAAATCTGTCACGATTAACGCGTAGTGAGATGCGTTACGAAAAGGTCGATCTGAGCGCACTGGTAGAGGCGATCGCTACAGACTTGCACAAAACCCAACCTGAACGCCAAGTAGAGTTTATCATTACGCCGGGATTGGTTGCTAATGGTGATACTCATCTGTTACGGATCGTGCTAGAAAACCTGCTAGGTAATGCCTGGAAGTTTACAGGAAAACATCAAAAAGCACGGATAGAATTTGGGCTTTTGCTGCAAGATGATACCTATGTATATTTTGTCCGTGATGATGGCACAGGCTTCGATATGGCCTATGTTGAGAAACTCTTCGGTGCTTTTCAGCGCCTACACGCCATGACTGAGTTTGAAGGTACTGGTATCGGACTAGCTACTGTGCAGAGGATCATTCACCGTCATGGTGGCCGTGTTTGGGCTGAAAGTGCAGTGGAACAAGGCGCAACATTTTACTTCACCCTTTAACTAGAGGAATACAGCATGATTTTACTGGTAGAAGACAATCCTGATGATGAAGCGCTAACCCTACGCGCACTTAAGAAAAACAATATTTTGAACGAGGTAGTGGTGGCACGCGATGGGGTGGAAGCCCTAGATTATCTCTTTGGTAAAGGTGTCTACGCCGATCGCGACATGAACGTTATGCCAAATCTCATCCTTCTAGATTTGAAGTTGCCTAAAATGGATGGTCTGGAAGTTTTGCGACAGCTGCGAACCGACGACAGGACAAAAATTCTTCCCGTGGTCATTCTCACCTCCTCCAAAGAGGAGCAAGACTTAATCAATGGTTACAGCTTGGGAGCCAACAGCTATGTTCGCAAACCAGTAGACTTTTCCCAATTCAGTGAAGCAGTGCGACAACTAGGGTTGTACTGGTTTGTCTTAAACGAATCACCACCAAGGATATAGCTTCTACCAATCCTCCAAAATCAGATTATAGACGTAAGGCTGACTTTCTTAATTACGAATTACGAACTTGTACTGAACGTCTTGCCCTGACTTGTGCCGAGCGAAGCCGTTGGCGCAGCCTCTCGTAGAGAAGGGAGCCGAAGTATTACGAATTACGAATTATATGGGTATACCTCTGCGCATATTACTTGTTGAGGATTCAGAAGACGACGCTTTGTTGATGCTGCGCGAACTGCAACGTGGTGGCTACGAAGTAACCTTTGAACGGATTGATACACCCACAGCCATGAAAGCTGCGATCGCAGGGCAAACATGGGATATCGTGATCTGCGATTACTCCATGCCCACCTTTAGCGCCCCTGCTGCATTGAAGCAGGTCAAGGAAAGTGGATTTGACCTGCCATTCATTATCGTCTCAGGAACTATTGGTGAAGATACCGCAGTAGCCGCCATGAAAGCTGGTGCCCATGACTACATCATCAAAGGCAATCTAGCACGACTTACCCCTGCTGTTGCCCGCGAGTTGCGCGAGGCACTGGTGAGGCGGGAGCGTAAACAAGCAGAGGAGCAGATTAAAGCATCGCTTCAAGAAAAAGAAGTGCTATTGAAAGAAATTCATCACCGGGTAAAAAATAATTTGCAGATTATTTCTAGTCTGCTCAACCTGCAAGCAGAGTATCTCAAGGACAATCAAGCCCTTGAGGTATTCAAAGATAGTCAGAACCGGATTGAATCAATGGCTCTAATCCACGAGAAACTATATCAATCTCAAGACTTGGCAAAGATTAATTTTGCCGACTATATCCAAGATTTAGTAACTAATTTATTTTATTCATACAACGTTAATTCCAGCGATATTACCTTGAAAATGAATGTTGAGGAGGTTTTTCTAGCCATTGATGCAGCTATTCCTTGCGGTTTGATTATCAACGAACTTATTTCAAATTCTCTAAAATATGCCTTTCCCCAAAGAGAACCGGGAGAAATTTGTATTGAATTTTGCTCCATAAAACCCAATTTATTTACACTTACTATCAGTGATAATGGTGTCGGTTTTGCCCAAGATTTTGACTTTCAAGCTACAGAATCATTAGGTTTACGATTAGTCAAAGGTCTAATACATCAGCTACAAGGCAATATCGACTTTACCAGTAACAAGGGAGTAGAGTATAAAATTATATTCCCGACTAAAAATTTCTAACTTTATAAGTTAAACAAAATCATGAACCCAGTAAATATATTAGTTGTTGAAGATGAAATCATCGTGGCAATGGATATACAAAGTCGGCTCAGGAAATTTGGATACAGTGTTATGGGGCTTGCCGATTCGGGAGAGGAGGCAATTAGGAAAGCAGCAGATGATTCTCTTGATTTAGTTCTAATGGATATTCACCTCAAAGGAAAAATGGACGGTGTGGAGGCTGCTCAAATAATTCATAATCTTTTTGATATTCCAGTCATATATCTGACTGCTAATGCAGATGAATCAACATTGAATCGAGCCAAGGTGACAGAACCGTTTGGCTACATTCTCAAGCCTTTCAAAGAAAAAGAATTAAAGTTCACGATTGAAATTACCCTTTCTAAACATCAAACTGAAAAAAAAATCAAACAGAATGAACAATGGCTAACTACCGTACTTAAAAGTATTGGAGATGCTGTGATTACTAGCGACGAATCTGGAACTGTCACTTTTATGAATCCAATTGCGGAGGTACTGACGGGTTGGAATTATGCAGATGCATTTGGTAAAGAAGCAACAGAAGTATTCAATATTGCTCACCAAAAAACTCGTATAGTAATTGAAAGTCCTGTAAAGCAAGTCCTTCAATCGGGCGTTACTGTAGGTCTACCAGAACAGACGATACTTATTGCTAAAAACGGTACAGAAATACCAATTGATGATAGTGTTGCACCGATTAAAGATGACAACGGCAACATCACTGGTGCAGTTTTGGTCTTTCAGGATATCACCGAACGCAACCAAATTCTGGAGGCACTGGCGCGTCGCCAGCAAGAATTCAAAGCACTTGTTGAAAATGCACCTGATATTATTTCCAGATTTAACTCCCAATTGCGCTACGTTTACGTTAATCCAGCTATTGAAAAAGTTACAGGAATATCAGCCGAGACATTTATCGGCAAAACAAATGTAGAGTTAAGTCTACCAGAAGAATTTTGTCGTATATGCGATCGCAAGCTTGGGCAAGTTTTCCAAACCAAGGAAGAAACGGAGTTTGAATGCAGTTTAGCGATCGGGCAGCAAACAAAACATTACCATGCCCGTCTTGTCCCTGAACTAGCTAACGATGGTTCAGTATATTTTGTTTTAAGTATCGCTCGCAATATTACTGCCCTAAAACTTGCGGAGGCCCAATTAATTCATGATGCCTTTCATGATATCCTAACTGGCCTGCCAAACCGTGCCTTATTTATGGAACGGCTAGAGCGGGCGCTCATGCAGGTAAAACGACGCGCGAACTATACATTCGCTGTTCTCTTTCTAGACCTAGATCGCTTCAAAGTTGTCAACGACAGTCTCGGCCATACAATTGGCGATCAACTACTAACTGCTCTTGCTCGCAGATTGGAAAATTGCCTGCGTACTGGAGACACAGTTGCCCGTCTAGGGGGAGATGAGTTTACAATTTTGCTCGACGATCTCCAAAATCCCAATGACGTAATCAGCGTAGTGGAGCGGATACACGAAACTCTGACATTTGCGTTCCAACTCAGTGGGTACGAGGTATTTACCACCGTCAGTATTGGCATTGCCCTGAGCAAGGGTAGTTATAACCGACCAGAGGAACTCTTGCGCGATGCTGACATTGCAATGTATCGCGCTAAAGCATTGGGTAAAGCACGCCATGAAATATTTGACTCAACCATGTACACCCAAGTAACGCAGCTATTAGAGTTAGAAATGGATCTCCGACGGGCAGTTGAACGCCAGGAGTTTCAGGTTTACTACCAGCCAATTATTTTATTAGAAACTTACAAAATTATTGGCTTCGAGGCTCTCGTTCGCTGGCAGCACCCGCAACATGGATTAGTATCTCCAGACAACTTTATTCCCCTGGCAGAAGAAACTGGGCTGATTATCCCTATTGGTTATTGGGTACTAGGCGAGGCTTGTCGGCAGATGCGTGTTTGGCAACTACAATTTCCTACTGACCCACCCTTAACAATCAGCGTAAATCTTTCTACTAAGCAGTTTTCACAACCTAGCCTGATTGATAAAATTAACCAAATTATGCAAGAGACTGGTTTGGAAGTTGGCAGTTTAAAGCTGGAGATTACCGAAAGCGTACTTATGGAAAATATTCAATTAGCAACTTTTATGCTCTTGCAGCTGCAACAGATGAATATCCAATTACACTTAGATGATTTTGGCATCGGCTATTCATCCTTGAGTTATCTGCATCGCTTTCCTAGTAATGCCTTGAAGATCGATCGTTCCTTTATTGCTAAGATTGGTGCTAATGGAGAAAACTTAGAGATTGTTCAAGCGATCGTCGCTCTAGCACAGAGTCTAAATATAGATGTCATAGCAGAGGGCGTAGAAACACTAGAGCAACTGGCGCAACTTAGAGTTATGAAATGCAAATATGCACAGGGATATTTTTTCTCTCAACCCCTCGATAGCAAGTCAGTAGAAACATTGATTTTATCTGGGATTGAACCTAGATATTAGCCAGTCTTTAGCTTCGTGTAACTAAGGTGAATTCTAGTAATAAATTTACCATAGCCGTTGGTTTCGACTCCGCTCAACCAACTGAGCAGTCGAGAGTTGAGCGTATCGCTAAAGCGAAAGCTCCGCTAACGCGTAGCGTCTCGCAGAGAAGTCGAAACTCGTCAACAGAGGTATTTTTTTTATGAGAAATCACCTAAGCCAACAAAAACCCGATATTACAACTAATTCTGAACCGCTATAGTTAATTTGTGTTATTAACCAAATTCTTGGAGGCGCAGCTAAACTTACCCTCAAAAAGCATCAAGCTTTAAGAAAGCTGTGAAAACTAATGACTGATGACTTTTTCAATAATAAAAAGCTACTTTTTGACCTATGGGCATCAAGTTACGATTGGTTCTTTCCTTCAGTGTTTTATCGAGCCGTTCACCAACGGTTGCTGGAGTACGTCGATTTACCAGAGCCAGCAAATGTACTTGATATCGGCTGTGGTACTGGACGCTTACTTGAGCGCCTTGCTACTCAGTTTCCCAATCTACAAGCTACCGGATTGGATTTATCTGCTAATATGTTGCGGGTAGCAAGACAAAGCAACCGCCACCGTCCACGCTTAATTTATATTGAGGGCAAAGCTGAGTCTCTTCCCTTTGCTGATGGTCAATTTGATGCCGTTTTCAGTACTATCAGTTTCTTGCACTATTTGGAACCTAAGCAGGTCGTTAGTGAGATAGCACGGGTACTTTCTCCTGGTGGACGCTTTTATTTGGTTGACATTACTTCCAAAAAAGAGACAGAACCTCAATTATTGCCTATCTCTCCCCGTGGAATTAGACTCTACAGCCCTAATCAACGTCAACTTCTTGGCTCCTCTGCTGGGCTATTGTGTTTGAATCACCATTATTTACTAGGGCCTGTCTTACTAACGATTTTTGCTAAACCTCTAAGTTGAAATAGGAAATGGGGAGGGTAAAAGGCTGGAAACATCTTGTATCAAGCTTTGTTCTGCATATCTTAAAATTACGAATTAGTCTCACCTCGATATTCCATAAATACCACAGGAACTTTGAGCAGCTTTTTAGCTAACTGCGAGAATCTAAATTTCTCCTTGAGCGTAGATAACCCTATGGTCTTGGGAAATTGTGGCAAGTCTTCAAAAGAGATTGGTACAAAGTCAAAGCGACTGTAAAACTGCACCAGTCGTTTACCTAAGCATTCCAGATAAAGTGGTTGCGTTGCTGTATTAATCAAATGCTGCGTTAGCAAACTACCCAAACCGCGACCTCTCCAAGCTGATGCAACGACCAAGCTACCAAGTTCTTGTGCCCCTGAGAAATTACGCAGCTGTCCACAAGCTATCAGATTCTCATTGTATTCAATTACCCAAAATTGCTGCCAATTTAATTGGGTTGGATCGAGTTTGGCTGAAAATACCAGCAATCGAATCGACCACTGATCCCCAGAGGTTGCCTTGCGAAGGATACATCCAGATGGTAACGATAGATTGTTCTGGTTCATTAATTAGACTTTGGTAGTTTGTATCACCATCATCACACCATATTATTCGCCTAGCCAGACTCAGATCGCTTGCTATTTCCTGGCAACTATCAATAAGGCAATTTTAAAAGCATCTTGGAGATAAAACCCCTTCTAGGTTCTCCATTAACGATAGCAAGGGTTCTAAGGTTAACAACTTCTATATTTATGGATTTTTGTCAGCAGACATGAGTAGTACAAAACAATACTTAGGATAGAGGGAGGAATCAGCCATAACTATATTCTAGATAGATGCACTCATACTCCTAATTTTTTAAGATAATGCCAAGGATAAATAATAAGGGATGTAATCATGGCTGAACAACAAAAATCTAATAATGAACAACCTGCGTCTACTGCTTCTGCTGACGGCGAAACCCCTGTCGACGAAAGTATCCGCAAAACTGGTGATGCGGAAAAGAGTGATGCTAAATCCACTGCTACTCCAGAAGCTCCAGAAAACGATGGTGTAGCAGGTAGCCCCAATCAAGGAACTGAGTCACGTTAATTAATTTGAACTTTCCCAACATTTAATCAGCTCGTGGGGTCTTTTGTTGTAACCCTAATACACTAAATTTAGAGTGGAAATGTGGTGTTACACTACATCTCCACTTGTTTTTTGTGTCAAAAACTTGCATTGTCTCTACGTTGGTGCATTAGCGTAGCTTACCGCAGCTATGTTTATTCTCATATGGGTACTCGCGGTCAGAAATTTGTTCTCGTTGACTGTGATACTACCCTCAGTCTAGCTCTTAGTAATTTACATCTAGCGATCGCTCTGGATAATGGTCTCAATCTCTTGAGCGAATTTTTGAGGTTTTCTGCCATTTTCATACTCGTCGAGAATTTTCTGGTACAGGCATTGGTCTAGCTATCTACAAAAAAATCGTTGAGCGTTATGGCAATCGCATCTGAGCTAAGTTGGAACCGGCCCGGGCATAGGAACAGTATTTTATATTACCTCAACGCAAATTAAGGTATCTTTAAATATATGTCTAATAACCGCTTATTAACATTTTAATAAGCGCATGATTTCTATCCCTATCTAAAAAATAGGAAATCAGGTGATTATCTAACAAATTGATATAGCCCTGTACTATGGAAAAGCTCACAATTCACATTCTATTAGTAGAAGATAGTGCAAGTGATGCTCATTTGCTACACCGGATATTTATAAATGCAGAGCAAGAACAATGGCAGATGTTACATGTTGAACGGTTATCTGAGGCAATAGAAGCTAGCAGGGAAAACTCTGCGTCCACCCTTGATAATTCTCAGATAGGGAATAGAAAGCAACGCAGATTCGACCTAGTTTTGTTAGACCTCAGCCTTGCAGACTCTATTGGACTGGACACATTAAAAGAATTTAGGGCAGCAGTACCTGATATCCCAGTTGTGGTATTAACAGGTATTGATGATGAAGATTTAGCACTGCAAGCATTAGCAGAAGGAGCGCAAGACTATTTAGTTAAAGATAAAATAACTATACAACGGTTAGTGCGTGCAATTCGCTATGCCATTGAAAGAAGTGAAATTCTCAACCAACTACGCGAGAGTGAAGAACGCACCCGTCAAGCGTTGGCAAAAGAACAGGAACTCAACGAGTTAAAGTCAAATTTTGTAGCAATGGTTTCTCACGAGTTCCGCACCCCGATGACTACAATTCGGACGGCTGTAGATATCCTTGAATACAACAGCAATAAACTAACTGATGCCCGGAGAACTAAATATTTCGATCGAATACAAAATGCTATCAACCAGATGCTTAATCTCTTAGATGAGATATTATTCTTGAGTAAAACGGAAGCAGCTAAACTCGAATACAAACCTACACTTTTAAATTTAGAAAATTTCTGTAGCGAACTCACAGATATTCTTCAACTTAATGCAGGTAGTAAGCACAATATTATCTTTACTTGTCAAGGTGAATCGACCCAAGCTCAAATGGATGAAGACTTACTAAATTGTATCTTAACCAATTTGATTTCCAATGCCATCAAATATTCCCCTGAAAATGATACTATTTGGTTCGATTTGATTTGCAAAAATCGCCTCGCTATTTTCCAAATCAAAGATCGGGGAATGGGGATTCCTCTCAAAGATCAAACTCATCTATTTCAAACCTTCTATCGCGCTAGCAATGTGGGTGTAATCCAAGGAACAGGACTAGGACTCACTATAGTTAAAAAATGTGTGGAATTACATGGTGGTCATATTCAATTAGAAAGTGAGCAGGGTGTTGGCACAACAGTAATTGTTACTTTGCCACTACAATGATTAGGCATTGGGCAAAACGGTTACGCTAGCGTATAGCTAAGGTTTAGCCCGTTCCGAGTTCTGAGTAAATAAATGAGATTCTCCACTCAGCACTCCTGAAGGACATTGATATGGGTTATTCTCCCTTGCTTATTTTGGTGCTTGGGCATTTGGCATTGGACAAGTTTTATTAGCAAAATCACACTGATAAATATAGGGTTCTTGCCAACTCAGGGGAATTTCTAACAAGTCTCGCGTTCCTGTCATACCTTGTCCAATAAATAGTAACAAAGCAATGCAGTTTAAAATCGTATGGACGAGACGCCACCGATTGGACTTATCTTGATAAATATCTTGAACAATTGCTAATGAAAAAATCATCAGCAGTGCTGCGGTAATGCCAATATAATAATGTGACCAATACCACTCATTGGTGCGGCGATAGACTCCATCTTGACAGCCTAAAATTACTAAACCTGCACCAGTTAAAGTTGCAAAAACTGCCCGCCACACCCGCTGTTTTGCCCGATAAAGAAATACTAATGAAGCGATGGTGGCAGCAAATATTAGCAGGATAAAAATAACTTGAAAAGGTGTTTGATTCCATAATTGATTTTTGATAATATTTTTGCCAATAGGATAGCTTAATCCGATTAAAGTTAATCCAACAACTGCACTTGTGAGCCTTTCACCTAACTGCTTATGTTCTGCACCCACCACTGGAGGAATTTTACTCTTACTACCCGCTAAAATTTGCAATCTACGTTGGCGTGTTTGCCAAGCAAAATTAACTACTGTACCGATGAGTGGAAACACGAATATAATTGCGATCGCTGGATGTAAAAGACCAAGAAAATCTGTTATTTGCATAGAACACCTTTCAATGAATCATTGAATTCATCACAAAGGATAATTTAAAGCATCGTATCATTACTTAAATTAATTTCAGATGAGAATTTGTTTAATATTTATTTTTGTTGTTTTTAGCTGATTTTAATTAAGAAACTATTTAAATATCTTATAAAAGATAATTATTGTAACCTCAGTTCGGGTTAAGGAGGTTTATTCAATGTTAAATGGCTGAAACAGCATAAGCACGTTGACAGATACTAGAATCAAGCAACGGCGTAATGAGGGTTTCAGCTTATCCAGAACTCAGGTTATTGTAGCAAATAATAGTCGAAAATAAATTAAGTTTTTTCTCTAAATGACGCGAATTCATTTATATGAATTGCCCATAAATACAGCGTCTAGTTTTGGTTAAGTCCTAATTTTTTCAAAAAATCTGTCGCTACGTGGATTTTCTATTTTCCAGAGCAAGTAATTATTGTCACCGTATACAACAAATGTTTTATAATTATAATTTGTTTCTATTTGCTTGCGCCAGGTATCTGAAGGATTTAGTAAAAAAATATCAGTGAAATCATCAGGAATATTGGGAATAGAATGGTCTTTTACTAATTGGAACTGCACTTTTGGCTGTAAAAGATAGCTGAGAGAAAAGACATTACCATAATTAATACCAGAATCATTACTAATCAAAAGTGGATGATTAGTCTGATTAATAATTTTTGCAACTTGTGGATTACCAGAGCTAATAACTTTACTCCACCAAGTTTCAGCCTGAGAACTCACTCCATAAGAAACTAGCCCACAAATAATCACTATTCCCATGATTATTTTCCAGATTCTCCGGCGTGCAAAACTCTTATTGTTTAGCTGCGTAGCTAGTAAGTAAGTAACAGCTAGTTGAATTCCTAAATAAGAAATCAATAAATAACGTTCGGCAAGTGAGCGTATACCCCCAAAAAGTAAGTCTGGTACCATTAAAGGTAATGCAGGAATCATAATTAACGTGACAATAAACAACCAAATTTTATAGTTAGTTTTTCGACAAATAAAATAAATAGAATATCCAACAAGAACTATAAAAAATGGTGTGATTAGATAGCTCAACGGATTTTCAAAGCCTAAGTCTAAATCAAGAAAAATCCGATTTAACTGTAAAAGCCAAGATTTAATTAAAGCATCTAAGGGTATATGTCTTTTTGTCCAAGCTGTTGAACTTTTTAAGTGCAACAAGTTAACTATCACAACCAGTATCCAAGGTATAAAAGCTAAAAACCCTGCTAAAGATGCTAATAGATAAGCTTTTACTGTTCTAGTAAACCTAAATTTCGCAGTGGCAATTACATAAATCCCATGAGCGACTACAACAAATCCACTGAACAAAAATGTATAGAGACTAAGCACCAAAGTGATTGCATACATTCCCCAATTTAATATGCGTAGTACTCGATCTTTTGATTCCAAACGTAATGCTCGTAGTAATGAAGCGCTGCATAGTAATACAGTCACTATCCAGAGAATGTATTCTCGTGCTTCTTGGGCGTATACTAAGTGAATAGGGGAGATTGCCATGAGTGCGATCGCAACCTCCGATACCCATGCTGATGCTTTAAATAATTCTCGACACAGCCAATAAATACTCGGAAAAATCAACAAGCTGATAAAGGCAGATAAACTTCTAATTACTGTCACCGAATTGCCAAAGATTACCACCCAAAACCGAGCGAGTATATAATACAGTGGTGGATGCTGTGGATCGTCTACTTCCAAGGATATAATTGTGTCACGTAAGCCTTTCTCCATATTGGGACTTTGGAATTTGGCAAAACTTTCCTTATTAATTATGCGACCATTAAATATTTGCTGCCTGACTTCATTTGCCGTATAACCAGAAATCCGCAATGAAGTGAAAGTCTCATCGTGCCAGTAAACTTTGCGGTCAAGGTTAAAAAAACGAAAAAATATACCCACCATTAACAGAACTACAATGAGAAACCGCAACCTATTTGGAGCAAGTTGGAGATGCCGCATAACTAAATTTCACAATAACTTGTACAACAATTATCTACTTTAACGAAACAACTTTATGACTCTCAAAACTAGTTATTAAAAATGTCTAACCAAATAGACGTAGTATAGAGGCAATCGCTCAAAGCAAATTATCAGGGTGAAGGTTCCGCCGCGCCTATGCCAAATCCTGATAAACGATCATCATACGAGGCTATTGTTGCGCAGTCAAATGTCCAATCTCTATCTATGCAGAAACTCAAAGTGGTAGTAAATTCTGCACACAATTGGGGGTTTGAGTTCTTGCACAAGTGCTGGAAGTCGATCGGGCACTTTTGATATTTATCAAGAAATTGCTGGCAAAGTTTCCACAGTGGTGGGTTGCAATTGTAGATAGTAAGTTAGTTAAGTAACGAAGGTATTAATTAAAACTCAATAGTTGTTTGTGCAAGATAAAAATTGTATATTTAGCTACAAAAAGGCTTATTTAGTGAAGTGGGAAAAGTGGATTTATGTACTTCAAGCAGGCTTATTTGTGCAACAAGGAACTTTTCAAGAGTGTGTCAGCTATGGAAGAATTGTTTGCCTAGTTGATAGCTCGGCAGATAATTGATTATTAGGTGAGATATTACGTCGCCGCAAATTATGAGTTTTAGCCAATTTCCAGATTGAATAATAGTTATCACTATAAACAATATCTGTCTTGAATTTATACTTTTTTTCTATGCTTTTACCCCAAGCCTCTGAAGGATTAAGTAAAAACACATCAGTAAACCCATTAGGAATTTTAGGAATTTTTTGATTGTTCACCAACAGAAATCGCACTTTTGGTTCCAAAAGATAACTTAAAGAAAAGACATGACCATAATTATTGCCCAAAGCATCACTAATCAAAAGTGGAAGATTACTCTGATTAATAATTTGGGCAACTTGAGGATTACCATAATTCATACCCTTATTCCACCAAGTTTCTGCCTGTGAACTCACCTTAGAAGAAATCAAACCACAAATAATCACTAATGCCATGATTATATGCCAAAAGTTCCGACGCGATCCGCTCCCATTATATAGTTGCGTAGCTAGTAGATAAGCAACAGCTACTTGGATTCCTAAATAAGATGGGATTAAATATGGTTCGATAGACGATTGTATACTCCCAGCAATTAAATCTGGCAGTATTATGGGTAATGCTGGTACTACAATTAATGTGATGATAAAAGACCAAGTTTTATAGTTAGTTGATTGACAAATAAAATAAATTGAATATCCTAGCAAAGTTAAAAAAGCCAGTGCAATTAAATAGCCTAGAGAATTCTCTGATCTAAGGTCTATATCAAAAAAAATCCGACTTAGCTGCATTAATAAAAATGGAAATATAGGTATTAAATCTGCCTGCGCTGTTGTTTTATCTGCTGAAATCAAAAATTGAAAAAATTCACCAATTACAACTATTATCCAAGGCATGAAAGCTAAAAAACCTACTAGTGATGCTAGCAGATAAGTTCTCACAGTTTCAGTAAACTGAAATTTGGCAGTTATCATCACATAAATTCCGTGAGCAACTGCTACAAATGCACTCCAAAGAAATGTATAAAGACTAATGGCTAAAGTGACTGCATAAATACTCCAGATAGCGAACAAATCGGGTTTTTGTCGTTCTTTTGCTAGCTCATCTTCTAGCCGTATGGCTCGCAGCAGAGACGCACTGGATAGTAAAATGGTGACTAACCAAAGGATGTATTCTTGTGCTTCTTGGGCGTATACTAGGTGAATTGGAGAGATAGCCATGAGTGCGATGGCTACGCCCGCCGCAGGCATCGCAACACTAGGAACCGATAATGGCACATTAAATAATTCTCGGCATAGCCAATAAACACAAGGAAAAACCAGCAAACTGATACAGGCTGATAAACTTCTAATCGCCGTCACCGAATTACCAAAGATTTCCACCCACAATCTGGCTATTATGTAATATAACGGTGGATGCTGAGAATCTTGTTTTGCCAAAGACATAATTGTGTCATTTAAGCTTTTTTCTGGATTTGCACCTTGAAACTGAGCAAAACTTTCTTTGCCAATCACACGATTATTAAAAATTTGCTGTTTAGCTTCATTAATTGTGTAACCAGAAATTCGCAATGAGGCATAAACTTCATCTTGCCAGTAAACTTTGCTATCAAGATTAGAAAAACGAAACAATATACCCATCGTCAATAAGAAGATAGTTAAAAATCGCAACCAACTCGGAGCAAATTTGAGATGGCGCATAAGTGGGTTTCCTTAAAAGTTTTCTCAAATCATCTAGTTAAGGGGGCTGGATGACGTGCCGCAGCTACGCCCGTCGTCGACATTGCCAACCAGACTTTAAATTTGATTGGTAAGATTGGCAATCAACACCTCTCCTTTATTAACTACAAAAAGACATGGGCAAGGTTGTATCAAATCCCGCAAAACTGGATTTGGTTTTGAAACCGAGATATCAATGGAGTGTAAAATACGCTAGGTATAGCCGCATCTGTGGTCAGGGCACTCCATAGCTACCGTGCATTGAGCGATCGCTTTGCTTGCGGGTTATAGTTCTCAATTCTCCGAACGGCGAATAAAGGACTGTTTTTTGCCTCCAGCACAGGGCACACAGGGCAGGGTATAGAACGAGCGATGCCTACGGCGGGCTACGCCACTTGGTATTGTTAACCGATCAGAATTCGAGGTAGCAGTTTAAAGTAGCTGTAGAGCAGATTGATAATACTCCCTTGGCAAGAAGATAAACTCTTGCTTTTAAGCTCTCGGAGGCTAAGATCGCACAGATGCGACAGCAGAATTTCTTGCGTTCGATTCCCAAAAGGTTCTTGAGAGTGCCACTCCGTGTAGCTCTTGTAGTACCTTTCGTCGTGCAAATTTCTGTTGCTGTAGGCCTAACAGCGTTCTTATCTTTAAAAAATGGTCAGAAAGCTGTTAATGACGTTGCTACTCAGCTGCGGAATGAGGTTACAACTCGGATTCATCAACATGTTACCAATTACATAGAGACTCCCCAACTTGTCACTCAGATTAACGCTAATGCTGTCCATATTGGTCAGTTAAGTTTAAAAGATGCAAAAAGTTTAAAACGCTATTTATGGCATCAAATGCAGTTATTCAAGCCCTTAAAGCCGATCGCTTTTGCAAGTACACAAGGAGAAATTCATTCGGTCGATCGCCTTAACGACGGTTCACTAGTCATCCGAAAAAGAGACCAATCAACTGGTTACAATTACTATACTTACACCACTGATAATCAAGGTAATATTGTCAGGTTACTTCAAGTTAACCAAACCTTTGATCCTCGCACTCGTCCCTGGTATACAAATGCTGTGAAAGCAGGTAAAACTACTTGCACAGAAATTTATTCATATTTTTCTTCATCAGGTCTAGCGTTCAGTGCAACCCAACCTCTTTATGACCAGACAGGTAGTTTGCTTGGAGTGACGAATGCAACGTTATCTCTCTCACAGCTGAGTGAGTTTTTGCACAGTTTAAAGATTGGTCGCTCAGGAAAGACATTTATTGTCGAGCATTCTGGAGAGTTGGTAGCAACTTCAACGGCGGAGCAACCTTTTATCTTAAGTAATGAGGGAGGAAAAAAGACATCCAAACGGCTCAGAGCGATCGCTAGCAGCGATCGGATCACTCATCTGACAACACAGTATTTGCAGTCAAAATTTGGTAATTTTAGAAACATTTCTTCTAGCCAACAGCTAGAATTTGAAATTGATCGGCAGCGGCAATTTGTACAGTTAATGCCCCTTACAGCCGACTGTGGGCTAAATTGGCTGATTATCGTAGTGGTTCCAGAAGCCGACTTTATGGAGCATATCGAAGCTAACACCCGAACCACTATGTTGCTGTGTTTGGGCTCGTTGATATTGGCTACAGCCATAGGAGTGATTACTTCTCATTGGATTACTCAACCAATTCTCTGTTTGAGCATTGCCTCTCAGGAAATCGCTAATGGGAAGTTAGACCAAATCGTTACAGTAGAGGGCATCAACGAACTAAGAGTTCTTGCTCAAGCTCATAATCAAATGGCTGCTCAATTACAAGATTCATTTACTGGACTCTTAGAGGCTAACAGGCAATTAGAAGCTGAAATTAACGAGCGTAAGCAGGTAGAAGAACAGTTACGACATAATGCGTTTCATGATGCACTGACAGGTCTACCAAACCGGGCTTTCTTTATGGAGAGCTTAAAACACACACTTCAGCGAGCCAAGCGACAGAAGAATTATTTATTTGCTGTACTATTTCTCGACCTGGATCGGTTTAAGGTGATCAATGATAGTCTTGGACACCTAAAAGGAGACCAATTTCTAATTGCTATTGCAAATAGATTAGAAGTATGCATACGCTCCACGGATATAGCCGCACGACTTGGGGGAGACGAATTTACCATCCTGCTTGACGAAATCCAGAATGTGTCAGAAGCCATCAAAGTAGCTGAACGAATTCAACAAGAACTGACATTACCCCTTGAGCTTAATGGGCAAGAAGTATTTACAACGGCAAGTATTGGCATTGCCCTGAGTTCGACAGTAGACTATGACCAACCAGAGAACTTGCTAAGAGACGCTGATACAGCTATGTATCGAGCCAAGGCGCTGGGCAAAGCTCGCTATGAACTATTCAACCAAGAGATGTATACTAAGGCTCTGGTTAGATTGCAGTTAGAGAACGATCTACGCCGAGCGATCGAACGCCACGAGTTTCAGCTTTATTACCAACCGATTGTTTCCCTCACGAATGGCAGGCTTATAGGCTTTGAGGCTCTAATCCGCTGGCAGCATCCAGAGCGTGGTTTTATTTCTCCAACAGATTTTATCCCTCTAGTAGAAGAAACCGGAATGATTGTCGAGGTTGGTTACTGGACACTATATGAGGCGTGCCGCCAGATGCAAAGCTGGCAGGTGAGCCATCCAACAAACTCGTTAGAGAAAATCAGCGTCAATCTTTCAGTCAAGCAATTTTCTCAACGGGATTTAATTGAACAGATTGGAGAAATTTTGCACTCGACTGGTCTTGATGCTAGCAGTCTGATGTTAGAAATTACTGAAAGTGCAATTATGGAAAATGGCGATGAGGCAAATGCCGCACTATCAGAATTTCGGAAGATGGGCATTAAGTTATCAATTGATGATTTCGGTACAGGCTACTCTTCATTAAGCCGTCTCCATAGCTTTCCGATTAGTGTGTTGAAAATTGACCGTTCTTTTGTTAGCCCGATAGATACTAATGGCAAGAATTTAGAAATTATTGAGACAATTATCACACTGGCACACAAATTAGGTATGGATGTTACCGCCGAAGGAGTAGAGACAAAAGAGCAGCTAGCATTTCTGAAGAAGTTGAACTGTGAATATGGACAAGGATATTTTTTCTCGCGTCCCTTAGATAAGTCGGCAACATTAGCATTAATCGTGAAAAATCCTCAGTGGTAAGGGTTTTTTGAAAGGACTTGGATAACGCCATCTGGCAAAGTCTGCAATATTAGATATAGTTAAAAAATCAATAGTTTTAAACTGCCGATCAATAGCAGGAAGACTGCATATTTTAGCTCCAATATTCAAGTAGGCCTGCAAAATTTTCGGAATCTCAACATTAGATGAATCTGGACAATTTTGAGTCAGTTCTAGACAAAATTGTGAATTTGGATAAACCAAAATACTTGGATGCATCAAGTTATTCTGCCGAAAATAATCATAAACCCAAGTAGCTTGCCCAGGACATTGTGTTAGTAATGATGCACAACCAAAGAAATATTGATTTTTACTCCAAATGAGATAATTTGCCAGCCCTTCCCAGAGTAGTAAAAGTGTCTGACTATTGCGATATTCTTTAGCTATACATGCACGCCCAACTTCCACTGATACCTGAAGCACAGAATTAGGAATTCCATTAAGATTAAATATATCGGTAGCATCAAAGCCTAGTCTTTGAGAAGCCATTATATAGGTCTGCATCCGATAAGTTCCAATCGTTTTACCCGTATGTTTGGAGATTAGGATTAAATGATGGCAAACCGCATCAAACTTATCTATATCCATCTGGGTAAACTTAGAAGCAGAAGATCCCAAGCCTAGTTCAAGATTAAAAACTTCAAAGCGCAACCGAAAAATTGATTCTAATTCTTCTTCAGTTGAAGCCAGCCGTAGGATATATTTTTCAGTTTGAAGGACGGGAAAATCTTCAAGAGGGGGAGGAGGATTCAGTGGGTAATTGATGCGTCCAGAAACTTCCATCTATCTTCCTACTTAGATTTGCGAAAATATTCTACTAGGATTTAGGCACTATACAAATAGCTCACATTATGCATTAATGTGTCGAAGTGTAATTGAGACAGTTTTCGAGCAACAATCCTTTAGAGCAATACGCTTTGTTAAGGATTTTTGGTACTGATTTTTGACCTGTAAAGAAGCATTAGCGCAGCAGGACGTTAGCATGGCGGGGTGTTCGCGATCGCATCTCCAAGAGTTGCCCAGTCCAATTTCGTGTCTCTACCAAGGATTTTAGGTTGAACTAAACGGTATTGTGGTCTAGAGAGCTTTTTTACTTTCTTAGATTAGGGTTAGAGTGCTTTTATTATGGGCATTAATTCCCAAAAAATCTGGCAATAAGATACAAAATTTTCTTTTGATATACGCTATAGATGTAAGTCATAGCATTTTACACAAACCTTGATATACAGCAGAATACAGAATACAGAATTCCGAATTCAGGTGTAAAAGACGCTTTATATTTGGGCAACAGATTTAGCTTGTGTACCTCACCAACTTGAAATCTGCTGTATATTGTGACGACGAATAACCTAAGTGAGGGAGTTATGTCAATTGATCGACCGAGAGAACTTGCTATGGTTTTCAAAAGTTGAAGTATCACAACAAGCCTTATCAAAAAAATTTTAGAATTTTCAGCTTCAAAACCAGTTCTGCCAGTTCTGAATTAATTTGCTAACTGCACATCAGAGTGCTATTCCCGCTTGCTAGAGTGTGAGTAGTTCACGTAAAATATAATGCCATTGTTGCAGCAGTTCTCATGACCTCATCTGCGTCGTTTGACACATTAGAGTCTTTACAGGCGGATATCGCTGAATTGATCGTTCGTTTACCGACATTAAAAAATCGGCAATTTATTCAGCAAGCACTTACTACTATTGTTCGTCTAGCTGATAACGAAATTGAGCGTCTCGATTGGAAAATATTATCCGCTGCATTAGCAGATATGGAGCGCGGTTTCCAGCTTTTTTATGATTACCGACACGTTCGTAAAGTCACCATCTTTGGTTCTGCTCGTCTAGCGCCAGATAGACCAGAATACCAAATGGCTCTTGAGTTTGCTCGCGCTGTTTCTCAATTAGGATTTATGGTGATGACTGGTGGTGGTGGTGGAATTATGCAGGCGGGTCATGAAGGTGCTGGGCGAGAAAATTCCTTTGGATTAAATATTCAGTTACCCTTTGAACAGCAAGCAAACCCTTTTATCGAGGGCGATCCCAAGCTAATTAACTTCAAATATTTCTTCACCCGCAAGCTGTTTCTCCTCAAAGAAAGTGATGCTGTAGCCTTGTTTCCAGGAGGCTTTGGTACTCAAGATGAAGCTTTTGAATGTATGACATTAAGCCAAACTGGTAAATTTGGGCCAGTACCTTTAGTTCTAATCGATCGCCCTGGTGGTGATTACTGGCGCTCTTGGAGCGAATATATTGATAAGCAATTAGTGCAAAATGGTCTTGTCAATCCTGAAGACCCTAGCCTTTACACGGTGACAGATAACCTGGATGTGGCTTGTGATGCTATCACCCGTTTTTACCAAGTTTATCATTCCAGCCGCTATGTAAGCGAGAAGTTAGTCATCCGTCTGAAGACAGATATATCAGACGCTCTATTAGAACAACTAAATGCTGATTTTAGCGACATTATTATTCAAGGAAAAATTGAAAAAAGTCAGGCATTACCTCAAGAAGCACAAGATGAAACTGTTGGATTACCTCGCCTCATTTTGTACTTCAATCAACGCGATTTGGGGCGCTTGTATCAGATGATTGCCACAATTAACCGGATGGGTACTCCTTCACCAGAGGATGCAGCGCATCCAGAAAGAAAGTAGGGTAACTTTCTTTTGTCACTCTAGGCAGAGGAAAAAGGGGGAGAATTTTGAATACTTTCCCTTTCCTGGTTTCAAGGTTATAGAATTACCAAGAGCGATCGCACAGCGTAAAGCCTTTTCTTCTCAGGCTGCGACACCCTGCGCGTAGCTTGCTTCTTTGCAGGAGTATGCGCAATACGGTTCGGTTAAGGCAAAAGACGCGATGAATCGCCGTCTCTACAATAATCAGTCTTTTGTCTTGACGGCGATTTATCGCGTCTTTGTGATGATTTATCGCATCTTTAGCGATCTAGAATTTTCATCAAAAAACCTTAACCGAACGGTATTGGGAGTATGCATTTTTATTTTCATACGGCTATCTTCATGAGCAATGGGCATTTTGGCATTATCCAAGCAAGCCACGAAAACAATATAATTCACCCTCCTTACAGATGAGAAAAACACCAGTTATTATGACTCAATACTGATTTTTGTAAAAAAGCTTGTATATTAGCACAGTAAACAACGCTTGAGATCCTAACAGAGGAATAAAAAATGCTGGAATTATTGGGTTCAGGTTTGGTGTCGCTTTGGCTGGAAATGGCTGGGGTACAAATCAAACCTCTAGATGCCTTAGATGCACTAACTTGGCAAAGTAGCCCTGGCTTGGTTCTTGCCCCCGATCCAAATCCAGCTGGGGCGACTACGGTGCAGGAATATTTAAAAAAGCTGATCGCATCAAAAGTGGTGGCGCAAAATCTGGCTGAGAGTCAGGGGATTTGGATGCAGTCGGGGCCGATGCTAATGGCAAATCACCAAGGTACGACACCTCTGCCGGCTGCTTCTTTAACTAAAATTGCCACTTCATTAGTTGCTTTGAAAACTTGGGGACCAGATTACCAATTTGATACTTTGGTTAGTGTCACTGGCCCAGTGGTAAATGGAGTTGTGCAGGGCGATTTGGTGGTTACAGGCCGTGGCGATCCTTTGTTTGTTTGGGAAGAAGCGATCGCTCTTGGTAATACTCTCAATAAAATGGGCATCAAGCAAGTAAAGGGGAATTTGATTATTACTGGCAGTTTTGCCATGAATTTTCAACGTCAGCCAATGCTAGCCGGTTTGATGCTCAAGCAAACGCTAAATCGTGCAACTTGGGGTCGTCCCGCTCTTTATACATACTCAATCATGCCCAAGGGAACGCCCAAGCCTCAAGTTGTGATTTCCGGCGGGGTGAAAGTTGAGGCGCAACCAAACCCTCAACAAACTTTGTTACTGCGTCATCGCTCATTGCCCTTGAAGCAACTACTCAAGGAAATGAACGTTTATAGTAACAACGATATGGCAGAGATGCTGGCAGATTCAGTAGGGGGAGCACCTGTAGTCCAATCAACTGCTGCTAACCTGGCGAGGGTGCCACAAGCGGAAATCCAGTTAATCAATGGTTCTGGATTGGGCCCGGAAAATCGCATTTCCCCCAGGGCTGTTTGTGCCATGTTTATGGCTATTCAAGCTGAGGCATCTGCCCATCAACTGAATCTGGCTGACTTGTTTCCCATGTCTGGATTCGATCATCGGGGGACACTACACACTAGACACATTCCCCTGGCGACTGTGATCAAAACTGGTACTCTCCGGGATGTGAGCGCTTTAGCGGGAGTGATGCCCACACGCGATCGCGGTTTGGTTTGGTTTGCTATTATCAACCGTGGGACAAATGTCTGGGGTTTGCGGACTGGACAAGATCAACTTTTGCAAAATGTTGTTAAACAATTACAACTACCTCTCACCGTTCCTGTTAACCTCACTCCCCACTCAGCCATCAACTCTTTACCCCAGCTAGGTGCAGCTAATCGGAATGAAATCTTATACAAAAGTTAGTTCATCCATAGTCTAGAGTTAGAACAGAGAGCGGACTAGTCTTATTAGCAATCCAAAAGTTTTATTGATGGGTAAAAACCGAACTTGTAAAGGGTAAATGTCCATAATAGCTTTTGGGTTAAATTTTCTATTAAGTTGATTACAGGTAGTTCGCAAAATGCCCTAACCCCAGTATTGGAAAAGAGCAGGCGAAACCTGAAATAAAAATAACTGTAAATAGATTTGTCACGACTAAGCAACAATTAGGCTTATAAATTAGGTTGTGATTATGCGATTTCCCAAAATATCTCGGTCTCTACGTCAACTCAGTACTCATGTTTTAGCGATCGCGCTAGGAGTTGTGCTAGCGGTTAGCACATTGCAGGTGTTACCTTCCCAAGCCGAACCAGCACCCACAATAACTGCTCTTGATACTTCAAATTTAATTGCTCAACGGCAATCACCAGCCACCGCTGCGATCGGTAGTACTAGCTTTGTTACAGCAGCAGTGAATCGTGTTGGTTCAGCAGTTGTCCGCATTGATACTGAGCGAACAATTACTCGCCGCGTCGATCCATTTATGGAAGACCCCTTTTTCCGGCGGTTTTTTGGTGACGGTTTCTCCCAACAGATGCCTTCTGAGCAGTTACGCGGTTTAGGCTCAGGTTTCATTATTGACAAGAGCGGCTTAGTTTTGACTAATGCTCATGTGGTCGATAAGGCTGATAAAGTAACAGTCCGACTCAAAGATGGTCGCACCTTTGAAGGTAAAGTTCAAGGTATTGATGAAGTTACAGATTTGGCAGTAGTCAAGATTAACGCTGGTAACGATTTACCAGTAGCGCCCTTGGGTTCTTCCACCAATGTCCAAGTAGGAGACTGGGCGATCGCAGTTGGTAATCCTTTGGGATTTGATAACACCGTTACCTTGGGAATTGTCAGTACCCTCAAACGTTCCAGCGCCCAAGTCGGTATTAGTGACAAACGTTTGGATTTCATTCAAACAGACGCTGCTATTAACCCTGGTAACTCTGGCGGGCCACTGTTGAATGGTCAAGGTGAAGTAATTGGTATTAATACAGCCATTCGCCCTGATGCGATGGGTATTGGGTTTGCAATTCCTATTGATAAAGCCAAAGCGATCGCCGCGCAACTGCAACGCGATGGCAAAGTTGCTCACCCTTATTTAGGTGTACAAATGCTAACTTTGACACCCGATCTCGCCAAGCAAAATAACACCGATCCCAACTCTCCTATTCAAATACCAGAAATTAATGGTGTTTTTGTCATGCGAGTTGTCCCCAATTCTCCAGCGGCATCTGCGGGTATCCGACGCGGGGATGTAATTCTGCAAGTTGATGGTAAAGCAATTACCAGTGCTGAACAATTGCAGAATGTTGTGGAAGACAGTCGCCTTGGTCAAGTATTACAAGTAAAAGTGCAACGGGGTAATAAGACAGAGCAGCTTTCAATACGCACAGCCGAGTTGCAAAATGCTTCGTAGGGTCAATATAGGCGATTTTAATTGTGTGGAATAGTAGGCGCACAGAAAAAGCTGGGTGTCAACTTAAGCCAAAACCCTTTTAAAACCTTGTTAAGAGCCTCTGGCTGGAAATGCTTGTCATTGCAGCTCTTTTTCGAGTAAGGGAGGTGGAGCCTCAATGAGGGGCGTGAAGAGTCAGAGACTTCTTTTCGAGGTAACGATCTCAAAGCATTCTCGCTTAGTAACTTTCACATGAAGTTGACACCAGTGGCGAGACGCCCATCGCACAAGAAATAGTTGGATATAGACTTGATCTAAGTATTTCTTAAGAAAAGTTATTTCTTTTCACTACTCTTAACAGAATAAAATCAGGCAAAAGGATTGAAGCGATGCCTTCTCTACGAGAGGCTTCTCTTTCAGAGACGCTAACGCGAACGCCAACGGCGAGCAACGCTTACGCCAAAGCGATGACACAGCTTAAAATACCCATCACTACAATCACTATGCAAACTAACCTTGATTCAACAACTGCTGTTTGTGTGGGGATGGGTATTGCGATCGCTTTTTGGGCAAATTGTGGTTCTGCCCAAATTACCCCTGATAGCACTCTACTTAATAATTCTCGTGTCACATTACAGAACAACATTAGAATCATTGAAGGTGGCACCCAAGCAGGAAGTAACTTATTCCATAGTTTTGAAGAGTTTTCTGTGCCCACCAAGAGTGTGGCTTACTTCAATAACGCTTCAAATATTCAGAATATTATTAGTCGAGTAACAGGTAAATCAGTATCGAATATTGATGGATTAATCAGCGCCAATGGTACAGCCAACTTGTTTCTGATGAATCCCAATGGGATAATTTTTGGGCCAAATGCCAGCCTAAATATCGGAGGTTCATTTGTAGCAACTACTGCAAATGCTATTGGGTTTGGTAATCAAGGTTTTTTTAGCGCTTCAAATCCTAATATTCCTCCACTGTTGACGGTCAAGCCTTCGGCTTTGCTATTTAATCAAATTGTTGCTGCGCCGATTCAAAACAATTCAATCGCACCAGCAGCAAACCCATCAGTTTTTGGTCTGAGTGTTCCCAATGGTCGAAGTTTATTACTCGTCGGTGGCAACATTAAAATTAATGGTGCAGGTTTGTATGCCTTTGGTGGGCGAGTAGAGTTAGGAGGATTAGCAGGAGCAGGAACAATTGGGCTTCAGGTAGATCGCAATAATCTGAGTCTAAGCTTTCCAGAGGGAGCAACACGGGCAGATGTCTCCCTCACTAGTGGTGGAGTTGTTGTTCCTGATGACAAAGAGGGCAGCATTATAGTTAATGCGCGGAATATAGAAATTTTGGAGGGAAGTGCTCTCATATCTGGAATAAACGCAGGACTGGGAGAAGTTGATAACAAAGCAGGAGATATAACCCTCAATGCTACAGGAACAGTAACTGTTGCTGGTGGCAGTCTCATTCAGAACTTAGTCCAGACTGGAGCCACTGGCAACAGTGGCAACATTCGTATTACTGCTGAGTCACTTGCGATCGCTGATGATGCTGCCTTGATTGTTGCATTAAACAATCGTGGGCGTGGAAATCTGGGTAACGTCGTAATTAATGTGCGCGATCGAGTTTCCCTCAATGGAGGTGCTGTATTCAGTTCTGTAAGTAAAGGAGGTGTAGGTAAAGCTGGAAACATCACAGTTACTACTGGCTTGCTTTCCTTGACCAACGGCGGTGTTTTAAATGTGAGCAACTATGGACAGGGAGACGCAGGCAATGTATCGATTCAAGCTCGCGGTTCTGTCTTTGCGGATGGAGTGGGCAGGAGCAGTTCTCCGCTTAGTGGTTTTTCCAGCGGGGTGGGCAGCTTGATAGGACCTGGAGTTATTGGACAGGGAGGAGATATTACTATTGTAGCTGAGTCACTTTCCCTTACAAATGGTGCCGAATTAGCCGCTAGCATTTCCGGTCAGGGGAGAGCAGGCAACGTTATGATTCAAACCCGTGGTCCTGTGTTGATAGAGGGAGTAGGTAGCAATAACTTTTCCAGTGGTGTCTTCAGTACAGTGAATCCTGGAGGAGTAGGTCAGGGCGGAAACGTCACGGTCATCGCTGAGTCACTTTCCTTTACAAATGGTGGTGAACTGGCAACTAGTATCTTTGGACAAGGGAAAGGAGGCAACGTTAAGATTCAAATCCGTGGACCTGTGTTTATAAAGGGGGTAGGTAGTAATGAATTACCCAGTGGTGCCTTCAGCACCTTAGTACAAGGCTCAGGACAAGGAGGAAACGTCACGGTCATCGCTGAGTCACTTTCCCTTACAAATGGTGGTGGAATCTCAGCTTACACTCAAGGGCAGGGAAATGCAGGAAACGTGACAATTCAGGTTTCAGGGCTAATCTCATTCGATAGGTTTGGTAGTGCAATAACTAATGGAGTGGGACCAAGTGCAGTCGGTGATGGAGGTAATATAAACATCAGCACAGGATTGCTTTCGCTGACTCGTGGCGCTCAAATAAACACTTCTACTTCTGGACGTGGAAATGCTGGCAACTTAACAATTCGAGCCAGTAAAGCTGTCTCCTTAGATGGAGTAGATAGTATTAATAACTCTGCCAGCTTCATTGCTAGCTCAGTAGATGCAACAGGTATAGGTAAAGGGGGTAAGCTCGACATTACTACTGCTAGACTGTCTGTAACAAATGGTGCTGTAATAACTGCGGAAACCGAGGGAAAGGGAGACGCAGGTGGTGTTACGGTCACGGCAGACACAGTTGAAGTAGTCAATAGCGGTCAATTACGCACATCTACTTCCACTAACAGTCAAGCCGGGGACATTTCTTTAAGGGTACAAGACCATCTGATTTTAACAGGAAAGGACAGTGGGTTGTTTGCTAACACTGAACTTGGCTCTACAGGTAATGGCGGAAATATTTTCATTCAACCTAGAAATATCACTCCCTCCAAAACGGTCACAGTTCAAGACGATGCAAGAATCGCTGTAAATAGCCAAGGTAGCGGAAAAGGTGGCAATATTCAAATTCAAGCAGAAAATTTGACTTTAGATAACCAAGGGCTAATATCGGCACAAACAGCTAGCAATCAAGGTGGCGATATTAACCTCAGCCTGCAAGACTTGCTCTTACTCCGCCGTAATAGTCAAATATCTTCCACTGCTGGCACTGCTCAAGCAGGAGGCGATGGTGGTAATGTTACTATCAAGACCCCCTTCATTGTTGCTGTTCCAAGCGAAGATAGCAACATCAGCGCCAATGCTTTCACTGGTAAGGGTGGTAATGTTGAGATTACAGTCAAAGGTCTCTTTGGGATTCAATCTCGCTCACGCCCAACTTCCCTGAGTGATATCACTGCTAGTTCTGAACGTGGGGTGGCTGGGACTGTAGAACTAAACACACCCGATGTAGACCCTAGTCGTGGCTTAATTCAACTACCCTCTAACCTCGTCGATGCATCCCAACAAATCGCTCAAGGTTGCACTCCCAGAAGAGGACAAACCGCTAGTCGCTTTATCGCCACAGGACGCGGTGGATTACCCCTTAGTCCTAACGAGCCTCTGCGGGGACGAGCAGTGATTACAAGTTGGGTAGATTTGCCCCCACAAGCAACAGAGAGAATAACGGATAAATTATCTGTGGAAATTACAGATAAAAAATCTACTACATCTGTTACCAAATCTACTAATCAGATTGTGGAAGCCCAAAGCTGGGTAGTTGATCCTAATGGAGACATCCAGCTAGTGGCTCAAGCACCTAACGTCAGCCTATATAGCCCTTGGCAAACAAATATCTCCTGCACTACATCTTAGTACAAGAGTTAACTTCATACCTGTGCTTTTCCTCCAATTTCAGCGTAATTTATAATTGACAAAAGTAAGATTATCTTAACCTCTCACCGATGGACGCCAAGGGACTCAAAGAGGCTGCGCTATCGCCCTAAGCCGATGCTCAGACAACTCTGGGCATCGGTCAAAACGCAAAATCTAAATAAATCTACAATACATTTGTCGGATGCCCCTCTGCCCCCTGGTCTTCTTTCTGGACGCTCTACCAACAAGTATCAAAAAAATCACTTACCAACAGATAATACTAGACCTTCATGGGCTAATATGGCTTGAGGAAAAGCAGATTTAATATCGACTTGCACCCGATCGAGAAAATCATCATGGTCATCTGGATGATGATGAGAAATGGCTAACCGTTTGACGCCAGCACTCAGAGCTGCGTTCACCGCAGCTTGCCAGAGTAAATCAGCAGAATCATGGTTGTGAGATGTAGGAGGAGTGTAAGTGGCATTGGCAATCAGCAAGTCAACGCCTTGAATAAACTCTAAAATCCGCTCTCGCTCCAATTGATCGGCATTCTGGTGCAAATCCGTGATGTAGGCAACACTATACTCTTGCCAAGTAATTCGGTAGCCAACTGACCGCTGAGTTTGATTAATTAATGCAGTTGTAATGGTGACATCATCTAACTTCACGTCACTGTCTGGAGTCAGATTGTAAAATTGCAATTCTGACTGCATTACCTGTAAAGGGTAAGGAAAGTGCGGCTGGAGCATCTGATCGTACAGACATTGTTTAATTGAGGCTCCATTTGAGGCAGCTGTGCCATAAATATGGAAGCAATTTTCCCCAATAAATGCAGGAGCAAAAAAGGGAAATCCTTGAATTCGGTTTGATTGGCAGTTGGTAAAAAATAAATGGGCTTCTAGTGGCTGTTGCAGTTCTTGCCAAGTTTTACCCAATATGCGTAAGCCTGTACCGCCATCAAAAATCAAGCGTTTCCCAGCTACATGTATTTCTACACAAGCGGTATTACCACCATAACGACTGGTATTGCTACTGGGAGTGGGAATCAAACCTCTTACACCCCAGAATTGCACGAGAAATTCACCTGCTGGGCTACTTGGCAGGGTAGATGACTTTTCAGGTATGTAGCTCTGGGAATCCGACAACTCAAAATTTGACATTTTTCTTGAAATTAGACCTTACTGAGCAGGTCATCGTAGCGCCGCACTTCCAACAGCCTGTTTTTTTCGTCCACAATGACTACCGTAGGAGAGTAACTTTTTAACTCTTCTGGAGTGAACTGCCCGTAAGTCATTATAATCAAGCGATCGCCAATAATGCCTAGACGTGCCGCACCTCCATTTAGCTCAATGATTCCTGAATGAGCTAGAGCGGGGATCGCATAAGTAATAAAGCGCTGACCGTTGGCACTATTAACTACTTGCACCTGCTCATAAGGTAAGATACCAGCTTTTTCCAAAAGGATTTCATCAATGCTGATACTACCCACGTAGTTGATATTCGCCCCCGTAAGGGTGCAATTATGAATTTTTGCCAAAAGGAGAGTACGCTGCATTCTGGTTTGGGTTTGGTGGCAGTTTTTGCGAACCGTAACAAGCGAAAGTTATGAGTAGAGACGCGATTAATCGCGTCTGTAGGGGAGTTAAGAATAAAAATTCATAACTCTTAACTCCTAACTCCTAACTTTTCTATTATCCTCTATAAGCTTTGACGGATTTTTCTACTAAAGCTGCAACCTTGTCCACATCTTGCCAACCGAGAATTTCAGTCACCTTTTTTTCCAAATTTTTATAACTACGGAAAAATTCAGCAATTTCATCTAAGCGGTGTGGTGCTAAGTCTTTCAGGGATTTTACTTGAGTGTAGCGCGGATCTTTGTCAGGAACACAAAGGATTTTTTCATCGCGATCGCCACCGTCAATCATCTCCAAAAAGCCAATTGGTCGTGCAGCAATAATGCAGCCCGGAAAGGTCGGCTCGTCAATTATGACCATACCATCTAGGGGATCGCCATCATCAGCCAAAGTATTAGGTACAAAGCCGTAGTCATAAGGATATTGTACCGAGGAATAAAGTACTCGGTCTAGAGCAAAAGCTTCTAGTTCCTTGTCGTATTCGTATTTATTTTTACTTCCGCCAGTAATTTCAATGAGAACGTTGATTAGACCAGGTTTCGGTTGGGCAGGAATACGAGATAAGTCCACAAAAAACTCCTCTGATAACGGTGAATCATGGGGGCACTCTGTCAGCTTCGCTCCCCGTGTAGAATTTTAGGGCAATATGGATCTCTTCCCAAGGTATTTGTTCTATCTATGGCATAGCGCACTGGGGAAGAAACTTTCAGATGTAACCTATTCCCTTGAATTAGCCAAAAAATAGAAAAAGCGTTACGAGCAAACTTCGCAACGCTTTTTCCAAGAGGGTATTATGGATATCCTCCGCCCTTAATTGCTGTTATACGAATTTCTGTCCGAACTTTGTTAAGACAACTTAAATCTGGAGTCACACAATCCAGATTTAGCTTACTCTTGACGAACTACATCCACATCTACAGAGATTATCTACAAAATCAGTATTCTGCTTTTTTGTAGGTCTCCTCATGAGGAAATGCAGCTGTGAAGCTCGATCAATCTTGATTTCCTTGTATGTTTTGGATCAGAGGTTGCTGGTTATTTTGAACATTAGTTGAAGAATAGTGGGCGATGACAAATACGGGTAGGGTAAGAGTCAACAGAGCGATCGCAGTTCCCACAATGTCTGCCAAACGTTGGGAATATGTAGCGGCATTGGCAGACTGGCTATTTGAATTCATACAAAATTGAAGTTCTTCGTAACACTGTGTAGGTTTACTCTCTGAGTGAGAGTATTAATGCTATTTTAGCTATTTTTAAACTGTAAAATGTGTAGCATTCTACAATTTAAACCAGTTATACAACTGTCATAGTAGTCTTTTTATACATGGACTTCTTAATACAAAGTTACAAGTAAACAAATCATGTTTTATTTTGTAATTATTATTTTCAGATGTTTCCCTGTATGGTGTAACGGGTTGCATACGCAAAGCAAACTTTGACAGCATCATAAGTTACATTTTTTCGCTGATTAAAGATTAATTAGCAAAACATATTTATCCGATACTTCATGATTATAACATCCTATAAAGCCTTTGATAAGGTCATTTTACTGGAATTGCTAATTTGTGATACAGGACACAAAACCGCAATTGCACTGAATATTTCTCCGTACTTTTGGTTGTTATATAGTAGTTATACTCAAAATATTTGACGCCAGAGAAGAAATAAGTAGTAATGATTTTTATAACCAACTATAACTACCGAATAAATACAGATACGTCAACTGTATAAGGCAGAATGGATTCAGTGATATCACTAAACAAATATTTAAGAATTTAAATTTTGAAATCTGTGTAATATCACAGGTATTTTGTCAATCTATATAAAGGTAGAGTAAATAAGTTTTAGAAGATGGACTAGAGGTGTAGTAAGTTATTACCAAACTTTACCCATATCTGAACAAAATACTCAATCCCAATTTCCAGATCCTAAATCCGTATAACTTTTCGAATAAATCAAAATCTAAGACGAAAAATTGTATAACAAATTAATCAGCTAAAAAAACCGCCACTAAATATAATAGGGCGGTTTGGTTAAGCAATCGGAGGGTAATTACAGATTACTCTGCTAATAAATGAATTTGCTGTAACGACGTTTGCACTAAATTAAGGATTGATTAGGGATTGGGCATGAGAGGCAGAGGTGTAGAGGAGCAGAGGGACAGAGAAAAACTTACTGCAACTTCTCCTCGGTCACTGAGCGTAGCCGTTGGCGTTCGCGTTAGCGTCTCTGAAAGAGAAGCCTCTCGTAGAGAAGTGCTGCTCCCCTGGCTCCCCAGCTTCTTCCTCACTCCCTTCCATAAACACTGATTGGTTCCTTGATAAATCGGGTGTAAAGATGCTTAAACGTAGACTTAATTACGCGGGGCATACCAAAATCGATGGGCATTAACTTGTCTGGTAGCCGCCAATCTTCTATTTTTAATAAGTCAGGATTTAAATGCGGAAACTCTATGGCAGCAAGTTCTGGACAAACTCCTAACCTTTGAGAAGCTGCAACTGTGGGCACTTGTTCAGGAGAAACATTGAGGATTTCCACCATTGCGCGATCTAAGGCAAATATATCTGATGCGGCTGCTAAAATGCCTAGTTGGCGAGGTTCCCCGTTGCTGGGGCCATTACCTTCATGACCGATGACGCCATCTAATATGGTTAAGTCAGGGTTAATCGCTCTGGCAGTTTCTACTAACATTTCACCAAATCTGTTCGCGTCTTTTCCTGCTTCCATGTGCCACCAAGCTTTCATTTTGCCAGGGACGCAACCAAATAAGTTTTTTACGCCCAGTGTTAATGTCAACTGGGCATGTGATTTCACTTTCGGTAGGTTAATTACTACATCTGCTTCCATTGCTTCTTTAGACAGTCGCAGATGGTTAAAATTGTCACTGACGGTTTGGTAACGCTGACCGTGAAAATCGATGATGGGAAGATTGAGTTCTTCTAGAATAGGCAGATAGCCATTTGCTATTGCTACGCCCTTGGCACTACCAAAAGCAGGACTATCGCCCAAAAATGGCTTACCGCCAACCTCAATTACCATTTGGGCAACTTCATAAACTAGTTCGGCACGGGTGATACACTCTTTACCAGGACGCGATCCTGTAAGTAGATTCGGTTTTAGTAAAACGCGATCGCCTTTTTTTACAAACGCTGCTATTCCTCCGAAAGGTTCCAGCAACGTGACTAAGGATTCTCGTAAAGCCTCTCGTTCGTAAGATGTAGCCCGAATGAGACTAACAGCTGGTTTTTGAGTCTGCATGGTATAGGTAGGAGATAGGGAATAGGGGACAGGGAACAGGTAATAGAGGCTAGTAACCTATAACCTGTAACCCAAACCCATAACCTATTATTCTGTTTTGAGCGGTAAGATACCACTCATTTGTTCTAGATTTAACACTGTGGCTAAATCTGTTTCACTCATTAATCCTCGTTCTAAAACAATTTGCCGCAGAGATTTACCAGTTTCTAAAGATTCTTTGGCGACAGCTGCGGCATTTAAATAACCGATGTGGGTATTGAGGGCGGTTACTAAAGCTAAACTGCCTTCGGCATAAGCTAAACAACGTTCCCGATTGGCAGTAATTCCCTCAATGCAGCGTTCGGTGAGTGCAGCGATGGTATTGCCGAGAATTTCGATACTGTGAATTAGGTTATAGGCAATTAGCGGCATCATCACATTTAATTCTAATTGTCCGGCTTGTGCGGCTAAAGCGATCGCACTATCATAACCCATCACCTGAAAGCACACCATTGATGTCATCTCTGCCATCACGGGGTTATATTTCCCTGGCATAATCGAGGAACCGGGTTGCACTGGAGGCAGTTGAATTTCTTTCAAGCCTGTTTTTGGCCCCGAATCCATCAGCCGTAAATCATGAGATATTTTGGCTAAATCCTGGGCTAAATTCCGCAACGCACCAGAAACATTCACAAATGGCGCCATACTTTGCATAGCTGCCATGAGATGCGGCGCAGGTTCTAAAGGAGTATCAATCAATTCTGAAAGAACTTCTACCACACGGGCGCGATATAAGGGATGAGTATTTAACCCCGTTCCTGCTGCACTACCTCCCAAACCCAGCACCATCAAATCCCCAGAGGCGGTGTAAATCCGGTTTTGATGTTCTGTAAGAATTTGCGCCCAAGCCCGAAAATTCTCACCTAAACGCACGGGTACAGCGTCTTGTAAGTGGGTTCTGCCAGATTTGACGATATCTTGAAATTCTACAGCCTTTTTTTCTAAAGATGCGATCGCACCATCTATTACTGGGTGTAATGTCTTAGATAATGCCAATAATCCACCAATGCGAATTGCAGTTGGAATCACATCATTGGTAGACTGCCCATAATTAACGTGGTCATTGGGACTAACACGTTTGTAATTGCCCTTTTCTTCACCAAGTATTTCTAAGGCGCGATTTGCCAAAACTTCGTTGATATTCATGTGGTGGGATGTTCCAGCACCCGCCTGATAAACATCCACAACAAACTGATCGCGGAACTTCCCAGCTAAGATTTCATCAGTTGCTTGCACAATCGCCTGACTAATATCTTGGGGAATGCAATTTAGTTCTCCATTGACAATCGCTGTAGCTTTTTTAATTATTAATCCAGCATCTACGTAAGTAGCTAAAGGCTTTATGCCGCTAATGGGGAAGTTTTCTATGGCTCGTAGCGTTTGAATGCCGTAATAAACGCTACTAGCAATTTGGCGATCGCCCATCGAATCGCGTTCGATGCGGAATTGGGAATCTGTGTGTTCAGTCATAGTATTGTTTTAAGAGAGCTACAGAAAACAGATTTTCCCACGCAGCCACACTCAGATACACTAATCTGCATATATTTTGCATATTTGCTTGGCTATTTGTTGCTTTACACTAATTAATTTTGAATTTTCAATGACCCTACCCAACTGGATTACCTTCTCTCGCCTTCTGGGTGTACCATTTCTGCTTTATGGCTTGTACAACCCCACACCTCAAGCTAGATGGATATGTTTGGCGATTTTTATCACCGCTGCGTTAACTGATTGGTTAGATGGCTATTTAGCGCGGAAACTCAACCAAATTAGTGAGTTGGGTAAATTTCTCGATCCCTTAGTGGATAAATTTTTGGTACTTGCGCCGTTGATGGTTTTTATTGAACTAGGAAAAGTGCCAGCTTGGGGAGTGTTTTTGATTTTAGCGCGAGAATTAGCGATCGCTGGTTGGCGAGTAAATCAAACAACAATTACCGGAGCGAATATTTGGGGTAAACTCAAAACTGTTAGTCAAATAGTTGCGATCGCACTTCTGATTGCACCACTACCTGAAGTATGGCAAAGTCCCTCTCTGATTGCCTTTTGGATTTCTGTTGCTTTGACTTTAATATCTGGAGCTATTTACCTATTACCACAAAATCAAACTAGTGAAAATACACCGTTAGGTACAAAGTGAACTCAAAAAAAGCTGCATAAGACTGATGTTTACTATTTAAAACTCCCTGAATAAAATTTTGCCTAAATTCATAGCCAATAGACTCAAAAAACTTTGCGTTCCTCTGCGCCCCTACGCTGCGGGAAGGCGTTCGCGTAGCGTCTCGTAGAGAAGCGCCTATGCGTTTAAACTTAAACCCTCAATCCACTTCACTTGCACACAGATACTACTTTATTTATCAAAACCATAGCTAGGTAATCCAGTAACATCAGTTTGGAGAGCAAACAAATCACCTGAGTAGAAACTTTTTTCTATCTCGCCTTGGCTGAGCCCAACTGAAGCAGTAGTGATGTAGAGTGTTTGCAAATCTTCGCCACCAAAAGTGCAACTGGTTGGTAATTGCACAGGTAGTTTTATCCGCAATATCTCTTCACCCTTGGGGTTGAAACGAATCACACACCAACCATCCCACATCGCTGACCAAATATTTCCTTGACTATCTATAGTCAACCCATCTGGGTAGAAAGATTCATGAGTTAAATCAACAAAAATCCGGCGATTAGTAATGCGACCTGTTACTAAGTCAAAGTCGTAAGCGTATATCTTTTTGTGAGGAGAATCACTCAAATAAAAAGTTTTTTGATCCGGACTCCAACCCAGACCATTAGAGATCGTCAATCCTGTTTCAATGATATGTAATGAACCATCACGATCGTAGCGATAGAGGCTAGCCTGGGGTTTTTCCAAAGAACACATTGAGCCGATCCAAAATCGACCTTGAGGGTCACATTTGCCATCATTGAGACGGTTATCTGCAAAATTTCCTTCAATCTCCAAAATAGGAGTAACTTCACCTGTCTGGGTGTTGAGGAATGCCAGGTGATGACGCAGTGCCATAATTAATCTATCTTTACCTGCCGTTGCGATCGCACCTACAACATCTCCCACATCAAAAAACAAATCTTTCCCTGTAGCAGGATTGAACTGATGTACGCGATGGTTGTATATATCAACCCAGTAAATTACGTTTTGGGTAGAATCCCAGATGGGGCCTTCACCTAAACGCGCTCTGGCTCCTAGAACATTGTGGAGTGGATATTGTCCCATAAGCAGTTAATTTAAATATTAAATCAAGTATACATCTTTACCCAATATCAACTCAATCTATACTATTAAGTTCTTGCTTTAACTTAATAATAAATGGATTTTATGCGTTTTATCATTCTTTTTAATCTAAATCATTTTGATAATAATAATTAGGGTTTAAACTTACTATAATTTTTTCTTCTAAATCATAATCGCATTCCAGATATCTATCTTCATCCAAAAAATAAGCACTTTGTTTATAGCATTCCGTAAGTATTAAAATAAAATCTTTAATACTTTGACAAATTATATATAAAACATCATCTTTAGGAATCCGTACAACCGATCGATCGTCTGACAAAGTTCTGACGCAATAGTAATCACCTCCGCTACCGTATAAAAAAGGAATCATATCTGGTTGCCATCCCCAACAATCTGGATTTTTATGTACGCTATGCAAACGATTTATAACGCTATCCACTTTATCAATTTCGATTAAATTGTATCCAGGAAGTAAGTATGTAGGAAAATCAAAATTATTAGGAAGTTCAAAGCAACATCCTTTAACACATGAATATATAGCGATTAAACCTTCAGGAATTGGATGAGTTGTAATGCTATTCTGAATTTCATCATCGAGTAAACCTTCTTTTAAAACAGCAATGTATCCAGGTCTTTGATTTTCAATAATTTCTAGAAGATTTCTGAAATATTGTTGAATATTTTCGCGCTCATTCATTTTCAAATATATTTGTACTTCACAAAATTGCAGAAAAACATTTACACTACTTCTTCTTTTTTATTCAAATTCAGGATCTCTATACCATTTCCGAAATTCCCAGTACCATTTATTAGCTTGGTCATTTGCTTCAATCCACTCTGGTGAAGTATCTGAGTCTATATGCCAATCACTTTGCCTACTCTGGTAACGAACTATGTAGCCTCTAGGTAAAATCTTCCAGTAAGTTGCTTGCCAAGGTTCCAGCATATCCCAGACCTCTGTCCCTGAAATATGAACCACGGCACACACATAGCAATCGATGTTAAGAAATTTTTCTATAAATTTGCGATCGGGACTTACTATTTGTGACACAGATATTTCACCAGGGCCACAACCAAGACGCTGCGTATGATAACGATTCCAATCAGGATAAGTCACCGATTCCCAACGAGTTCCTCCTTGAGGAGTTAAGTAGTACCAAGCTCCAAGTTTCCCTTCTAAAGAAGCCTCGATTTCTGACAGGGTTAACACTAGTGGTCTTTTAGCTTTATAGTTAGGAATTAGCCATTTATAGATTCGTGAGATTTGATCGTTATCATTCTCACCTTCTTCTGGAAAAGGGGCTAGGGGTGAAGGGTATCCCTCATATCCATCTAGATCGTATCTAACTTGATGGACTCCTACATCATCTCGAATCTCGTCTTCACTAATGTTTATCTCTGCCAAGATATCTCCATTCTGAAATAGACAATTTGCTGCTAATGCCACCTCAGCATGAGAGATGTTATGCTCTTCTGCAACATTTTTGAGAGTTTCAGAAAACTCTAAAGCAGACCTGAGAATCAGGTACTCAACTTTATTCATATCTGTTGTTTAGTTTGCTAAACCTTTACCGCGATCCGTTAACTTTAAGTTTAGTCGGTCACGATTCCGCTTATGTACCAAACAGACCCGCCACGCCCTCCAAAAGAAACCCTACCCACCATGTACGATCTTCCCAGTGAATACCCGGAGGACTCTGGTTTGCCTGACGAATTTCACCTTTTTCAACCCCAACTTCTGCGGGAAACCTTCTGTCCTCCTAATTATCCAACAGAGGAGGTATTTGTTGCCACTGACTTAAATCTTTACTACGACCTCCGGCATACACTGTGGTACAAACGCCCAGACTGGTTTGCTGCTGTGGGAGTTTCGCGTCTCTACGAACAGCAAAACTTGCGTCTGAGTTATGTTATCTGGCAAGAAGGGGTCGCTCCTTTTGTAGTGGTAGAATTGCTTTCTCCTGGCACTGAAAAAGAAGACTTAGGACAAACTCTGCGGGAGATTAACCAACCACCGACCAAATGGGAAGTTTATGAGCGGATTTTGCGAGTTCCTTACTACATTGTGTTTGACCGCTACACTGACAAACTCCAAGCATTCCAATTAGTTGCAGACCGCTACAGCGAATTGGACTTGAGTACCCCGCGGGTGTGGATGCCGGGTTTGGAACTAGGATTAGGACTTTGGCAAGGTTCTTACCAAGGAATTGAGCGATTGTGGCTACGTTGGTATGATGCATCCGGGAATTGGCTTCTCACGCCGCTAGAACGAGAAAGTCAATGTGCTAACAGATTAGCAGCACAACTGCGCGAGTTAGGCGTTAACCCTGATGATTTATGAAAATGCGATCGCATCAGTCAACTTAAGCGAAACGGGCGGTTAGAAACCGCGTCTACACAAACTTGTGTTGAGCGGAGTCGAAATACAAAACCCACGGAAGTGGGTTTCAAACCCTTAATTTGACCTTAGTCCGCGGAGGCGGACAATGCCAGTATAGCCGCGAATTCTATTCGCCCTGGCTGCACAACTCACAACGCTTGTAAAATCTCCTCATCTACAGAAAAATCAACATCAGCTTTGTCTTTTGCATTAGCCAAATAATCATTTTCCAGAGAGTCTTGCAACCCAGAAATCAAATCATATTCAGGATGCCAGTTTAATTCTGTTTGCGCTTTATTCACCGAAGCAAAGAAATGCTGCACCCGCATTGGAAAAGCTTTGCGTTTGCCGAAATCAAACTTTTTCGGGTCGTAGTGAACGATTTTGACAGCATCGGGTGATTTACCAGCCGCTACAGCACTGGCACGGGCTAAACCATCAAAAGTGACAAAGCGATCGCCAGAGATATTATAAATCTGCCCTACGGCTTGTTTATTGCCCAAAACCTGAGTCATTGCCAGCGCCAAGTCTTTTACATGACCTAGCTGCGTAATATGCAAGCCATTTCCGGGGATGGGAATGGGGCGATCGCGCACAATTCTGTCAAAAAACCAGCCTTCCAACTCATTATAATTACGGGGCCCATAAATATAAGTAGGACGAATAGAAGTAAAGGGTAATCCCAATTGAGTCAGGTAAGCTTCTGTTTCATGTTTACCCTTATGGCGACTTTTGGGATCTACAGCATCGCCTTCTATGTGTGGTAATTGATCGGATTTGAGATAAACCCCCGCAGAACTCATATACACAAAATGTTGCACTCGGTCTTGAAAAATTTCTGCTAGTGGTTGAGTATCAGTAAGTTCTCGCCCGTTATTGTCAAAAATGACATCAAAGTTTTCTTGTGATAACTTTGCTTTTAATTGAGTAGCATCTGTGCGATCGCCTATAATTTGTCCTACTCCCTCTAAAGAAGGTGCTGGCCGATTCCCACGATTGAACAGCACTACCTCGTGTCCTTTTTCCACTAGTAGTTGAGTCAAATAGACACCAATGAACCGAGTACCACCCATAATCAGAATTCGCATAAATTCACCCTTTTTATATCAGTTGTTATCAAGGGAGTAGGGAGTAGAGGAGTGGAAAACCAGGAGAAGCAGGGAGAGCAAGGGAAGAATAACTATTGGTTATTCTCTATTCCCGACTCCCCATACTTCGGCTGCGCTCAGTACAAGTTCCCGACTCCCCATTCATGAGATTATCAGGTTGCCGCATCCATCTGGAACCTCTGAGGGAAAGATTCCGTCTTATGTGCTAATCTGGGGCGCTTCCCATTAATTAATCACAAGGGGAAACTTTTCAGTTAACGTCATCAAGTTAGCCTTTGTATTTTCCACTTATTCAAGTTAGCTGTGCCCTTGAAATATGCTCTGGTTCATGAGTGGCTAACACCTAAAGCCACCGGTGGTTCAGAACTCGTTGTACGAGAAATTTTGAATCACATTGATGCTGATTTGTATGCTCTCATAGATTTTGAATCCAGCAATAGAGAAAGTTATTTATACAAACGTCAAATTGGCAAGACGTTTCTCCAGAACTTTCCCTATGCCCGCAACGGTATACAAAAATACTTGCCTTTGTGGCCCTTGGCAATTGAACAACTGGATTTGCGGCATTATGATGTCATTCTGTCTTCATCCCATGCTGTTGCCAAAGGAATCCTTACCACTCCCGAACAGATGCATATTTGCTACTGTCACAGCCCTATGCGCTATGCCTGGGACTTGACCTTTGATTATCTGCGCCACAGCAAACTGGGTAATGGTTTACCTGGATGGTTGACGCGATATTTATTACATCGTTTGCGCCAGTGGGATGTATTGAGTGCCAATCGCGTTGATTACTTCATTGCCAACTCGCAGCATACAGCTCGGCGGATTTGGCGTTGCTATCGGCGAGAAGCAACAGTCATTTACCCACCAGTGAATATTGCGGAATTTCCGTTTCTCTCTGAGAAAGAGGACTTTTACCTGACAGTTTCTCGGTTAGTGAGTTACAAGCAAATATCGTTGATTGTCAAGGCTTTTAATCAACTAAAACGACCATTAGTAGTCATTGGTACAGGAGATGAAATGAATAAGATTCGCGAGATGGCAAACTCAAATATCCAAATACTCGGTTGGCAACCCGATAATGTGGTAAAAAAATATATGTCTAAGGCTAAGGCGTTTGTGTATGCAGCTTGTGAAGATTTTGGAATTGCCCTAGTGGAAGCACAAGCCTGCGGCACGCCAGTAATTGCTTATGGTGCAGGGGGTGCTTTAGAAACAGTACGAGATATCCGCTCTAATGCGGATACAGGGACAGGTATATTTTTCAAGACGCAAACAGAGGCGGCTTTGGTGGAGGCAGTAGAAAAGTTTGAAATGTATGAGGTTTCGTTCAATTCCGAGTATATGCGATCGCACGCCGCGCAGTTTTCACCGCAAATCTTTGCAGATCGTTATCTAGATTTTGTAAACAAGTGCAACGAAAAAGACCGTTTTCGGAATGATGGTCTTGATTAACGTCTTATTTTTTTAGGCTTTTGGCAATTTCCCCCAGAAGCATCTCATTTTGGCTTTAATATTGGGACTATGTGTGGTGTGGATTATTAAGGAGTATGATGACTGCCCAGAGCTCACTCCTCTCCGGCAAGCGAGGCGTAAGGCAAGACACTAGAGCGTCTACGCGTTTCTTAAAACGCGGTCAAAAAACAAAGACGCCAAAAGTTAAGCCCAAAGGTTTATCTTTTCAGGGTTTAAACGGAGAGTTAGCCAAACGACTGTTCGATATAGTGTTTTCGCTGTCGGTATTAATTTTGTTCTTCCCCGTCTACTTAATTTTGACCTTGCTGATTGCCTTTAGCTCAGAAGGACCAATTTTTTATGTCCAGGAACGGGTAGGGAAAAATTACAAAGCGTTTAGTTGTATTAAATTCCGAACAATGGTAAGCAATGCGGACGAAATCCTCATGCAAATGATGGAAACATCACCCGAATTGCGGCAAGAATTTGAGAGCAGTTTTAAGCTGAAACAAGACCCCCGGATTACCAAAATTGGTCGATTTTTGCGAATTACTAGCTTAGACGAATTTCCCCAGTTCTGGAACGTTTTAAAAGGGGACATGAGTGTAGTCGGTCCCCGACCCTTGGTAGCAGAAGAACTGCCAAAATACGGTTGTCACATTGACGAGATTTTAACAATCCGTCCAGGAATTACTGGTTTGTGGCAGGTATCTGGGCGTAATGACATTCCCTATCCTCGGAGAGTCCAAATAGACCTGCATTATGTCAAATTTAGGAATTTCTGGCTTGATTTATGGATCATCTTGAAAACTGTTGATGTGGTAATTTTACCCAAAAATAACGGCGCATACTGAGTAACTACTTAGGGTGGATTCTGTGGGGCAGTTAATGCCCCTAAGTACCAATTCCCCCCTCAAGCTCAAGGATTGTTCATCTTTGTTTCTATAATTTGTGCTTTTGTACTTATATTCAGCCTTCTGTAAGTGTGGATCTTTGGCACTTTTGCCAGAAGTCTAATTTTAAAATGGCTATTTTATTAAGTCTTCATAAAACTAGAGATATATGAAGTTTTGACAAAAAACAACATACATAAAAATAATTTCGATCTATCTGGTAAAAGAAAATATACATAATTAAATAATCTTGAGCTATCTAATGTTGAACTTACGTGCTAGATTACTTTTTTTTAAGTATATTTATTTACGGAAAAAGTCTCATAACCATAAGAACTCGTAGGTTTCCCATTAGGCAATTCAGCAATTAGTTGCTAGGTTGTATCAGATTGGCTGTAAATTTTTAATCAAAGACAATAAGGGATAATTAAGTATGACGCAACAGAAGCGAGCGTTGATTACTGGTATTACTGGACAAGATGGTTCATATCTAAGTGAGTTTTTGTTGGAACAAGGTTATGAAGTTCATGGCATCATTCGCCGGACTTCTACCTTCAACACAGACCGTATCGACCACATTTACGAAGACCCCCACAAAGAGGGAGTACGGTTGTTTCTTCACTACGGCGACTTGACGGATGGTACAACGTTACGGCGTATTTTAGAAGAAGTAAAGCCAGTAGAAATTTACAACCTCGGCGCCCAATCCCACGTCAGAGTAAGCTTTGATTCACCAGAATACACAGTAGATGCAGTAGGAATGGGGACATTGCGTCTGTTGGAAGCAATTCGAGACTACCAGCATCGTACCGGAATTCAGGTGCGATTTTACCAGGCGGGTTCTTCAGAAATGTACGGTTTAGTACAAGCAATACCTCAAACTGAGACAACGCCCTTTTATCCCCGCAGTCCCTATGCCTGTGCGAAAGTTTACGCTCACTGGCAAACTGTAAATTATCGTGAATCTTATAATTTATTTGCTTGTAACGGTATACTTTTTAACCACGAGTCACCCCGCCGCGGTGAAACCTTTGTAACCCGCAAAATTACTAGAGCGGTAGCTAGTATCGTTGCTGGGAAGCAGAAAAAGATTTACATGGGTAATCTAGATGCCAAGCGAGATTGGGGCTATGCGAAAGATTACGTCAAAGCAATGTGGTTGATGTTACAGAAAGACCAGCCAGACGATTACGTAATTGCTACTGGTGAAACCCACTCGGTGCGCGAGTTTTTAGAACTGGCATTTAGTTATGTGAATCTTAATTGGCAAGATTATGTAGAGTTTGATGAGCGTTACCTGCGTCCATCTGAGGTAGAGTTGTTGATTGGCGATTCTACCAAAGCACGTCAGAACTTGGGCTGGGCACCATCAGTAACCTTTGAAGAACTAGTTTCCCTAATGGTAGAAGCAGACTTACAAGCATTGGGTCATACTTCACCCAATGGAAAAGGTTCGCAATTTCCAGATGATATTGCGACTATTCGTCAAACACTGGGCGCTTTGCACTTCTGATTCGCATCACAGAGGATAAAATATGACCGCCTTAGTATTAAAAAATAAACGGATTCTCGTCACTGGTGGGTCGGGGTTTCTAGGTCGTCAGGTGATAGATCAACTGTGTAAAGCAGGAGCCGACCGCGAGAAAATTACAATACCGCGATCGCGCGATCGCGATTTGCGTGTCTGGGAAAATAGCCAATTTGCAGTTGACCAGCAAGACATAATCATACATCTAGCAGCTCATGTCGGTGGCATCGGTTTGAACCGCGAAAAACCCGCAGAGCTGTTCTACGATAACTTGATCATGGGAACCCAGCTAATTCACGCTGCCTATCAAGCTGGAGTAGAAAAATTTGTTTGTGTTGGCACAATCTGCGCCTATCCCAAATTCACTCCAGTGCCATTCAAAGAAGACGATCTTTGGAATGGCTACCCAGAGGAAACCAACGCCCCTTACGGAATTGCCAAAAAAGCACTTTTAGTTCAATTGCAATCTTACCGTCAGCAGTACGGTTTTAATGGGATTTACCTACTGCCAGTAAATTTATATGGCCCAGAAGATAACTTTGACCCCGGAAGTTCCCACGTCATTCCGGCATTAGTTCGCAAAGTTCACGAAGCCCAAATTAATGCAGAAAAACAACTTGCAGTTTGGGGTGATGGCAGTCCTACCCGTGAGTTTCTGTATTCAGAAGATGCAGCGCGGGGGATTGTGATGGGGACTCAATTCTATAACGAATCGGAACCAGTTAACTTGGGAACCGGTTATGAAATCTCCATTCTTGATTTAGTAACTCTAATCTGCGAATTGATGGAGTTTAAGGGTGAAATTGTTTGGCAAACTGACAAGCCTAATGGTCAACCCCGCCGATGTTTAGATACTGAACGGGCAAAGCAAGCCTTTGATTTCACGGCTCAGGTAAGCTTTGAAGAAGGGCTAAAGAATACTATTGAGTGGTATCGTCAACACGCTGCATAACTATGTACTGGTGAATGTAGAGTGATACAAGCTGGGTGATACCCAGCTTATTTTTTTGACTATTTTTATGGATAAAGTTAATCATCAACTAAATAAAGTAGAACTGCGCCGCACTCTACTCAAAACACGTCAATCAATGTCCGTTGGAGAATGGAGAGAAAAAAGCGATCGCATTAGCTCTCATTTACAAAACTCTACTTTGTTTACCCAAGCAAAAACAATACTCGCTTATTTTAGCTTTCGCCAAGAACCTGACCTCAGTCCACTATTTGCAAACACCAAATACCGTTGGGGATTTTCTCGCTGCGTTAATAAATCTCTGTCTTGGCATATTTGGACACCGAATGATTCTGTCCAAAGCGGCACTTATGGCATTACTGAACCACACCCCGACGCTCCAATCTTAAATGCTGCCGAAGTAGATTTGATTCTTGTTCCCAGTGTAGCTTGCGACTATCAAGGATATCGTTTGGGTTATGGCGGTGGATATTACGATCGCTTGTTCAGTTTACCGCAGTGGCAGACAAAGCCGACTATCGGAATTGTCTTTGATTTTGCCTATTTGTCCCAAATACCGATTGAACCTTGGGATAAACCATTACAAGCTATTTGTACGGAAACCGGATTGACTTGAAAAGGTTGAAGCGTTCAGGATAATGAAGATATCTCATCAAATGTTTTATGACTAACCCAACGTCATCTACCACTGAGCAGGAAGCAATAATTGACGAGATTATCGCAACTAGCCTCCAAGCTCAACAAAAAACAGGTCCAGACCTCCGCCAAATTCATAGCAAAAGTCATGGACTCCTTTGGGGAGAGTTCATTATTGAACCCAATCTTCCTGAATATCTGAAAGTAGGTTTGTTCAAAACGCCCCAAACCTATCCTGCGTGGATTCGTTTCTCTAGTGGTGGTTCGCCTGAAAAACGTGGTAAATTTCACTCCGATAGCCAGCCTGATGTTCGCGGTATAGCCATTAAGGTGATGAATGTGGACGGGCAAAAAGTGCTGGATGATGAAGAAAAAACTCAAGATTTTATACTTAACAATTATCCTATTTTCTTGACTAAAGACGTTCGTGATTACGCCGATCTTTCCCAAGCAGGTAGTGGAAAACTTTCCTCAGAACGGCTGGAAGAACTTGGTTACGCCTTTGCTATCTTGCAAAAAATTGGGAGCAAAAAGGTAGGCAATCCACTTTTAATTCAATATTGGAGTATGGCTCCATTTAAATTTGGTGAGCGGATTGTAAAATTATCTGTAAAATCTCAACAGCCTGAACAACCACCAGAAACACTTCCAGAATCAGAAAATTACCTTCGAGAAACGCTGGTAAAATATTTGACTGAAGAAGGTCGAGAAGCGTCTTTTGACTTTCTAATTCAGTTTTATGTAGATGATCAAAAAACGCCGATTGAAGACCACGTTAAGGAATGGCAAGAAGCAGATTCACCATTTATTAAAGTTGCAACTGTTCGCATTCCTAGTCAGAAATTTGACTTTGAAGAACGCAAACGCTTAGATGAGGGTATATTGTTTTCCCCTTGGCATACACTTCTAGATCATGAGCCTGTTGGAAGTGTAAATCTCTCTCGTAAGAGGCTTTACAGCGAACTTGCAAAGTATCGGCGAGAACAAATTGCCCAACGTTCGCGGGAACCACAACCTTATGTAGCGGTTGAAGATTAACTACTATGAATTGGCTTTAAACTGCAAGAGGAACCGTTGAAAGCTGTGTGTAAAAACTCTGACTTGATACGAATTAAATCTGATTTGTGAGAATTGAAATACCAAGATTCCCAACTTTTTAAATAAGTCAGGAATCTTGTTTTTAAGGAATGATTTTAACGTGAGTTCGACAAGTCTTATTTGACCTCTCCCCCAGCCCCTCTCCGACGCGGAGAGGGGAGCAAAAAGCTTAATTTTTCGTTTCTCCTCCCTTTCCGTTTCGGAGAGGCAGGGTGGTTTCATACAACGAGAGAAAAATAATAATGATTTATAGAGGGTGGAGAAAAATGGATAACTAACAAGTATGAATCTCGTCGAAC
>NZ_JBALDP010000107.1:0-11989 GCF_036917355.1 Nostoc sp. | reverse complement strand
ATGGCAAGACCATCGTTTCTGCTAGTGATGACAAAACCGTGAAACTCTGGGATGCGGCAACAGCTAAAGAAATCACCACCTTTAAAGGGCATAGCTATAGGGTCAATAGCGTAGCATTTAGCCCCGATGGCAAGACCATCGTTTCTGCTAGTGATGACAAAACCGTGAAACTCTGGGATGCGGCAACAGCTAAAGAAATCACCACCTTTAAAGGGCATAGCGATGCGGTCAGGGGCGTAGCATTTAGCACCAATAGCAAGACCATCGCTTCTGCTAGTTTTGACAAAACCGTGAAAGTCTGGGATGCGGTGACAGCTAAAGAAATCACCTCCTTCAAAGGGCATAGCGATGCGGTCATTGGCGTCGCATTTAGCCCCGATGGCAAGACCATCGCTTCTGCTAGTTTTGACAAAACCGTGAAAGTCTGGGATGCGGTGACAGCTAAAGAAATCACCTCCTTCAAAGGGCATAGCGATGTGGTCTATAGCGTAGCATTTAGCCCCGATGGCAAGACCATCGCTTCTGTTAGTGATGACAAAACCGTGAAAGTCTGGGATGCGGTGACAGCTAAAGAAATCACCTCCTTCAAAGGGCATAGCGATGCGGTCATTGGCGTCGCATTTAGCCCCGATGGCAAGACCATCGCTTCTGCTAGTTTTGACAAAACCGTGAAAGTCTGGGCTTACTTAAATAACTTAGAGGATTTAATCGGTTACAGTTGCGCTAGGCTACATCTTTATTTACAATCAAATCCCAATGTGAGCGATAAGCACCTCTGCAATGGCATTGGTACTAAGAGCAATTAGATAGAATGTTCCCTTCGACTTACTTCGACTACGCTCAGTACAAGTCGCTCAGGGAACGTTTTGCTCAGGGAACGTTTTGCTTAAGGTAATCAATTACTGGTACTGCGATGGCTACGCCCGCCGCAGGCATCGCACTTTTGGTATTTCGGAGCGATCGCTTACAAAAGTCAAACAATGTACTGATGAAAACAGGCGATCGCTTCACTGGTATTTGCTGACCTAAAGTTGACTCCTATTCAAGTTTTACAAGGATGCTGAAAATTTAGCAGGAGAGTGTTCCCTTCGACTTCGCTCAGGGAACACTTTGCTCAGGGAACACTTTACTTAGAAAACACTTTACTTAGAAAACACTTTTTTAATAGAAAGCGATCGCGCAAATCAATTTATGGCTTATATGTACATTCTTGAATGTGCTGATGGTAGTTACTACACGGGTAGTACAACGGATCTTGAGCGGCGGCTGTGGCAACATCAACAAGGTGAGGGTGCAAAGCACACGGCAAAACGGTTGCCTGTGAAGCTAGTTTTTTGTGAGTATTATCAGTGCGTAGTAGATGCTTTTGAGCGTGAGAAACAAGTGCAAGGTTGGAGTCGAAAAAAGAAGCAAGCTCTAATTTCAGGGGATACAAATTTGTTGCATAAGTTAGCCGAATGTCAAAATGAAACTCATTACAGTAGGCTGGCTAGCTTCGACCACAAAAACACTCCCGCTCCCTGAGCGAAGTCGAAAGCTCCCTGAGCGACTTGTACTGAGCGTAGTCGAAGTAAGTCGAAGGGAGCGACTTGTAATGAGCTTGTCCTGAGCGTAGCCGAAGGGAGCGATTGATCTTGTAACAACTTCCGCTTTGCTTGCAGCAACTTCTGCTTTAACGTTTCCGTGTTTCGCGCAAGCTGTAGCAACTTCCGCTTTGCTTGCAGCAACTTCTGCTTTAACGTTTCCGTGTTTCGCGCAAGCTGTAGCAACTTCTGCTTTAACGTTTCCGCGTTTTGTGCAAACTGTAGCAACTTCTGCTTTAACGTTTCCGCGTTTTGTGCAAACTGTAGCAACTTCCGCTTTAACGTTTCCGTATTTCGCGCAAGCTGTAGCAACTTCCGCTTTGATGTTAAACCAATTCGTAATTGGTAATTCAGAATTCGTAATTACAAATTGGTATAAAGCAAATAAATTTTAGAATTTTTTAGAAAAATCAACAATTCCACGTATGACAACCTTTTCAACAATTGTCCACTATAGAGTTATGAGAAATTGAGAAAATGAGTATTAATTATGGGAAGGCGAAAACGCAATTCACGTACTCTTGGCAAAGCCGAACTACGTCTAGCAAGCGTTAAATCTATTAGTCAAACTCTTGATGTCGGAGAGGGGTTAACAGTCAAAGATTATAATGAAAAAATCGAAAGAGTGCGGCAATCTCTAGAAGCATACAATACCACCCTCTCTACTATCGATGTCTTGCTAACCCAGCTCGTCGAAAATGAACAGGATTTAGCAGACTATTCTGAGAAAATTTTGCGTGGTATTGCTTATAAATATGGTAATAATAGCCATGAGTATCAGATGGCTGGAGGTACTCGTAAAAGCGATCGCAAGCGTGCTGTGCGTCAAAACGTGGTTTTGTCGAAATAATACTATTTTGGATTCAGAATTGCTGTCTGCGTTTAAGTTTGCCAATCCATCTGGGTTTTGTCTGGGAAGCGATGTCTACGACGGGTGGTTCCTGAGCGCAGCCGTTGGCGTAGCCTCTCGTAGAGAAGGGCTGCGCCTACGCATCCCTCGCAGACTCAAGCTGTTGCGATCGCCTATGCAATATCTTGAGGTGTAGCGTCTGTTACTAACATCGTTATTTTTTGGTCAGGTTGGGGAATTCTATAAATACGGTTTAGTAATTGCCCAGCGCTCGATGTGGGCTGCTCTGAACCGTGTTGTAACGATATCTGGAGTTTTGAGGATCGGCTGATGGATAAATCAATTATTCAGTTGGTTGACGAGTTACCGACTGACAATATTACTGTCAAAGTTTTAAAGGCTCTTGATTATGTAGCACCAGGTGAATGGAGCAATTTGACGGGGTTTGACAATAATATCCGCGTCATTACTGGAGAAACGGATGCTAAGGTAATTCAGAAAATCCGCGATCGCGCTGCTAGTTTATACATAGATCCTCAAAAAGGCTACCAGTTTGCCATCAAACTTTATCAAACAATTGATAAGGCAGACACAGCGATGGCAGCGGCGGCTTTAGCAAATAAAGTTAGTGAAAAAATCGGCTTTCTCTCTTTTTTAGGCAACATTACTCCTAAAGCCGATGTCACTCAATCCATTGATTTGGTATTGAAAATTGCTGTCGAAATCATCGCCTTTTGCAAACTAAACGGTATTCCTCAACCTAATCCCCAAGAGTTTGCTAATTCCCTAACTAACAACTATCAAAATGCATCCCTAATGCGGATGGTAGGTTTAGTTTGTCTAGATGGAATTCTGCCCTTGGGCCCTGACTTTCTCAGCAAAATTCACGGAGTTATTAGTGGTACTGATTCTAGTGCAATAACTCAAAATCCGGTTTTCTTAGCCGTTAATAACTTTCTTCCAGGCAGTAATCCTTCTGATAAAGTTGGTTTTATCAGTCAGGGTTTCAACTCCGTGCAAGGCTGGATGAATAATTTAGTATCCAAAACAGGCATAACGCCGCAATCAATTTCTAGTAATTTGGGTAATTTTATTCAGATTGCTGATGATAATTTAGATTTGGTTGCAGCATTCTTAGATCAAACTACCAATTACTACGAGCATACAGGAATTCAAACTGTCGCTCGCAGTTTGATTTTACAAGCATACACTCTAGTAAAAGAGGAAATCAAACAAGAGGAACAAAAGCCGATTCAAGATGTCTCATCTGCCGTTAAATCAGAGAAATCAGATAAGACTCAGTATGAAGTAAGCAAAACAGTAGAAGTCTGGGATAGTGATGACGAGGATTGGTATCAGGGAACTATTGAGAAAATCCAAGATGACCAGTTCTTTGTTCATTACCTTGGTTACGGTTCATCTTATGACGAGTGGGTAGGCGAAGATGACATTCGCACTCGCGATCTTCGCTCCACTGATGAAAATGGATATGCAGTAGGTCAAAAGGTAAAATGTTGGGATGATGACCAAGAGGCTTGGTATTCCGCAACAATTCAGCAAATCCAAGGTCAGCAATACTATCTTCACTACGTTGGTTATGACTCATCTTATGACGAGTGGGTTGATAGCGATGAGATTTCCTAACTGTTGAGTTAGCACGGGGTTCGTCTTGTTCCCAGCCTCTAGGCTGGGAATGTGTTTAAAAGAGGCTCTGCCTCTTGTCAAGCTACTGGAGGCAGAGCCTTCCAGAATGGGTTCCCAGTCTAGAGACTGGGAACCAGTCAGAAATCTTGTTTTTCACGAATGAATTCAGGATTGCTCTAGTACTTTTAAAGATTCATAATTGACATCTTGTTAATCAATTACGAATTACAAATTATCTTGATACTTGCGCTACGATATCCCCTATTGCTTTCGTGCAATGTACGTGAGGAGTAGTAGAGATGAAACAGATGATAGAAGAATTAAATATACACGGTACAGAAAATCTGGTGGCGATCGCTAACCAATTCGCCCAACTGGGAAAGGTTACAGGCGTTAAAGCATTTGGTAGCGGTAATATCAATGACACTTTTTTAGCAACTCAAGATTCCTCAAAGGAACAACATTTTGTTCTGCAACGCATTAACACACAGGTGTTTCGTCAGCCACAACTGATTATGCAGAATATGCGTACCTTAACTGAACACGTTCAAAAAAGGTTGCAGGATACACCCCTGAATCGTCGCTGGGAAGTGCCACGCGTACTGTTGACCGAAAACGCTCAAGACCACTGGAAGGATGCAGATGGCTCATTTTGGCGGGCAATCAGCTTTATTGAAGGCTCCCAGTCCTTTGATAGTATGCGCGATCGCTCATACGCGAAAGAAATCGGTTATGCCTTGGGGATGTTCCACAATCTAATCAGCGATTTGCCAGCAGAAAAACTTGCTGACACCCTCGAAGGCTTCCATATTACACCGTTTTATCTCCAGCATTACGAGGAAGTTTTGGCGAAAACTAGTGCGCGTCAATCTTCGGAAGTTAATTATTGCTTACAGTTTGTTAGCGTTCGCCAAGCCTTTGCACATATCTTAGAAAATGCTAAAGCTGAAGGCAAGCTACCCCTACGTCTGATGCACGGCGATCCCAAAATAAATAACGTGATGTTTGATATTGTTACCCAGCAAGCCGTCAGCGTCATCGACCTGGACACCGTGAAACCCGGTCTGGTACATTACGATATTGGTGATTGCCTGCGATCGGGTTGCAATCCGGCTGGCGAAGAAACCGAGAATTGGGAAAGTATTTATTTCGATACCGATTTGTGTCAGGAAATCCTCCAGGGTTATCTCGCTGTGGCTAAGGCATTTCTGACCGAAAATGATTATGCATACATATATGATGCCATTCGTCTAATTACTTTTGAACTAGGACTAAGATTTTTTGCTGATTATTTAGCAGGAAATGTCTACTTCAAAGTTAAGCACCCAGAACATAACTTGGCAAGAGCAATCGTCCAGTTTAAGCTGACTGAAAGTATTGAATCTCAAGAAACGCAGATTCGCAAAATTATCCAAGATATGAAATGAATAACCAGACATTTTCTCTGCAACCTTTCCCTTCTACCGAGTCCTTTCCTCATTTGAAAATTACAGGCAATATTTCTCGAAATTCTAATCAACTTGCCATTAACTACAACCTTGGAGGCGATTTAAAAGAAATTGCAATTGTTCCACTATCAAATGCACCATTACGCAAGCATGAATTGTGGGAAGACACTTGCTTTGAATTTTTCCTTGGCATCAAAGATTCTGCACAGTATTGGGAATTTAATCTCTCTCCTACCGGACACTGGAATGTCTATCACTTTGATGGCTATCGTCAAGGGATGCAAGAAGAAACAGCTTTTGAAAAGCTACCGTTTAGCGTTCAGAATCAAGTTGACAGTTTAGCACTTGTGTTGGATGTCGATTTGGATAAAATCGTCTTGGCAAATCAAGGCATTGAAATTGGCATTACTACAGTTATCAAACATAGAGATGGCGAGATTACTTACTGGGCGTTAACTCATCAAGGCGTAGAAGCTGATTTTCATCTGCGAGACAGTTTTATAGTTGAGTTGTAAAGACTAATATTCAGAAATTTACCGTGAGTAGCTGACTCAAGATGTCATTCTGAAACATTGCGGGTATTATTACGTATCAAGTAACATCTAGAGAAAAAGCTAATGGCAAGACAGCCTATTGTTCTGAATGGCAAAGAGTTCAAATTTCAGAAGAATGCCAAAGAATACTTTAAGCAAATGCTTGAAAGGTATCGTAATGGTCAAACGGTTGATACTGATGATCGTGAAATGCTTCTCGCCCTTATTGAGCGTCATCCTGAAGCTGACAAAAAGATTGGATGTGGTGTAAAACGTTTCTATAAAGATAGAACCGATATGCCTACAAGTTGTTTCTGGATAGAGCGTGAAGATGGTAGTAAGACTGACTTCTCCTACCTAACAGCTATAGCTGCAAGAGGAAAGTCGTTATATCAAGAATTCTTTGAGGCTTGTCGAAATGCAGTTCAGGACGACCTCAAGAAGATTAAGGAACAATTTTTTGAGAAATCTGCTGATGAGACTGGTAAAGTCAAATGTGATATTACAGGCGAAAAAGTTGCTATCTACGAAAGCCATCTCGATCACAAAAAGCCTTTAACATTCCAAGTTATTGTAAATACGTTTCTTGCGGCTAATGAAGTTGAGATTAAACCCGAAATGCTTTCTATGTCTCAGGATGCTCAATTCCAAACTACCTTTTTAGATAGTGAACTTAAAGATAAATTCAAGCGCTATCACTATCAAATGGCTGATCTAAGAATAATAAAAGCTGAACTAAATCTTAGTCTTGGAGGTTCTGAGAAAATTTTAAAGTCTAAGAACCCAGTTATTATTCCAAAAGAATTATTTGATGATTGAGTCTCTTAGATCAAACCTTAAAAAAATGATTTCATAACTCTTTGTTATGAATCAAATTGTACTTACGGCAGATCCACTGCAAAGAGTAAAGGCAATTTTAAGAATTATATCTGTTTATAATTGCCTCTTGAATATTTTCAAAGTACGAGCGCACTAGAAAGCAGAAAAATTAAGTTAAATATCTCTGTATTGAGATATTTACATATTGACACCTTCATGCTTATTGTTTTATCAGATGAACAATCATTTAGTATTCATGTTATTTTAGGATAATAAATAAACTAATTTACTTCTTTCGTTTGATAGAGTTAATTAAAAGATAAGTAAGATATATAAATAAAAGTCAATTATCAAATATTAGCCTTATGCAAAAAAAATATAGCAATCTTCAGGCTATAAAATCTAGTAAAACAAAACAATTGCAACTGATTTACAAACAAAATCAACCAAAAGATAGATTGATTTCACCGAAGTTTTCCCAAGCCTTAGCTGCAATTACTGAAGAAATTGTCTCTGACCAAGATCGGGTTCTGCTGGCAGGAGTGCAGACAGAAGATGTATCTGTCCAATTGTTTGAGGATGCGGTTTTTGGGAGGGCTAAATGAACTCACAATATAACTTTCAATACTTTCAAGGGAGTTCTCTTTCCGATCTGTTTGCTCAGGATATCACAGATGCATCTTATGGGTTTATCCTAAATTACCCTGCAACTGCCAGTTGGGCTGCTTATCCCAACCTGGAAAAATATTTTATTCAAGATGGCAGTAGTGAAGCCACCAAAACCTCCTTTGACAAGATTTGCCAAAAGGAACCTTGGAAAATTTTAGCTGTATTAGGCGATCGCATTCCAGGAATTATGATTAATCCGCCGCCAAAGTCGCTGCTTGCATACTGGCAAGAGCATTTTGGCTTCAGCTACTCTCATAGGTCTCTGATGGATCGCTTAACTTATCTGGACGATCTCAGCCACAGCGAACGCTTTGACAAACTCATCACTCTATTTCCCTTCGATCGTCTAAAACCTGAAAAACACGCTATTGATTCAGACACTCATTACCGTTTACTCAGCAAAGTAACCCTAGCCGAACTGGGGGTGCAATGTCCAAAATACGAGAGTTACAATTTGCACACCTGTAGTCTAGAAGACATTCATTTACCACAATTTCCCTACTTAATTAAAACGTCCCACGGACTCTCAGGGGAAGGCACTTATATCATCAAAAGCCTCAGCGATCTGAACTACTGCCTCGAAGAAATCAAGAAATACTTAGATATTAAGTTGCTCGATAGGATTATTGTCTCGGAGTTCGTCAAGAATGAAGTGCAGAATTACTGCGTACAGTTCTATGTCAACAAAACGGGAGAGATAACCCTCATCGGCACTACCAGCCAACTCGTCACTCCCGAAGGTAACTATTTAGGCGGACTGATTGACTACCGTAACACTGACATGAGCAAATTCTTTGAGATGATTGCTGCCATTGGTAAGTATGCTTACAAACAGGGTTATTTCGGCGTAATTGGGTTTGATGTGCTGGAAAATCGAGACGGACAATTTTATGCAATCGATGCCAATTTCCGAGTCAATGGATCGACTCCGTTGTGCTTGCAGCGTCACACCCTACTGGGACTGGGAAAGGAAGTTGCTAAATATTCTAGTAGCTACCGCATGGAAGGAACATTAGATTCAATTTTAGTCACCTTAAAACCAGAACTAGATCGCAAGGACTTAATCGTTCTGTCGGCTTTAGAGAGGGTCAAATACGGAAAAATCTACACCGAAATTTATGCGATCGTGACTGGAGAAACTATTCAGGAAATGCAGCATATCGAGCAGAAATTACAGAACAAGGGACTACAATGGCTCCCTTAAACAGATTTAATCAGATAAAGTTGCAGCATTGCCACACACTCTAGCATTGATTTGGGTGCAACCCATCGCCCTGAAACTTAAGGAAGCGGGAGGTTCAATTAAATCTGCTTTCGCATCTGTCTTGAGGAGTGAATCAGACTAAAAAGCTATTTGTAAAAAAAGTAAATATCATCAGGAGATTGTGTCATTTGAAAGTTGAGTCTGAGAGTTTGTTTTAAAAGTGTTTGGCTGTGTTTAATCACATTTTTACCCCCCTTAATTCCTCCTTGGAAAGGCTATGGCGTACACACAAGTCGAATTACCCCCCTTAATCCCCCGATGTATTGGGGGGAAACCGAAAAATCTAGTTCCCTCCCCTTTGGAAGGGGAGGGTTAGGGTGGGGTAAACAAATATTTCATACACTACTACAGACTTTTCAAACATCCTCTGAAAGTAAGTAAAAGGCGACAGATGAGATTTTGTGAGATTTGTTGACTAAGTTTCTGATGTTTATTAGTCGAAAGTCTTAAAAGTCTAGAAAATGCTTACATCTACTTCCTGTGGCGCTTTCAGATTCCCCAATAGACAGAGAAATGCAACTGTAATAATAATTAACATATATGTAGAGGAGAGTTATTAAGAAATATTTTTAATAACAACTGATACTAACAAAGCGACTGAATTACCTATTGAAGCTAAAGTCTCTAACGCTGTCGAAGCCAATTCCCAATTTATTTTAAAAAGTAACCTTATGCAATTAAAGCCAATCAATCAGCAAGTCGTTTCGGTCGTTGGAGCTTCTAGCGGTATCGGACGTGTCACAGCTCTTGAGTTTGCTAGACGCGGCGCAAAAGTCGTAGTCTCGGCTCGGAGTGAGTCGAAGCTAAAATCTTTAGTGGAGGAGATTCGCGGCTTTGGCGGTGAGGCAACTTTTTATGTAGCTGATGTGGAAGTATTTGAGCAAGTTAAAGCGATCGCAGATAAAACTGTGGAAGTGTACGGGCGACTCGATACATGGGTACATGTCTCTGCTATCGGCATCTTTGCCACTTTCGACAACACAACACCAGAAGAGTTTAAGCATATCATTGATGTCGATCTCATGGGACAAGTGTATGGTGCAATGGCAGCCCTACCCCATCTGAAGCGTGAGGGACGGGGGGCACTAATTCATGTCTCTTCAATGGAAGGTAGGCGATCGCTCCCCTACCAAAGTGCTTACTCGGCAGCCAAGCACGGGGTTGAGGGCTTTATCGAAGCCATGCGCCTGGAGTTGCAACATGAAAAATGGCCCATCAGCGTCACGAGTGTGAAACCAGCGGTGATTAATACTCCCTTTTGGAATAATGGTCTGACGAAATTAGGTGTAAAGCCTTCCGGGATACCACCTTACTACGATCCTAAACTTGTAGCTGATGCTATTCTCTACGTAGCCGAACATCCAACTCGTGACTTCTTGGTTGGGGATGTAGCTAAAATATTAGATGTGGTACAGCGCGTCTCACCATCATTAGTAGATTCACTGTTACTGCTCGTCGGCTTCGATTTACTACGTTCTTCTGAGGCGAAGTCTGAAGATGCACCAAATAATTTTTACCAATCTGTTCCTGAAGACGACAGAGTTAAGGGTGATTTTAGTAACTTAGTTATACCTAGCGTTTCCGACTGGCTAGATAAAAATCCGCTTCTTCAGTGGGGTGCGATCGCTGGTACATTAGCATTAGCATTTCTAGCAGGTCAGGCATTCAACAAGGAAGGATAAGGCGATTGATTAATTGAGTAAATCTCAGCAGTCAAATTTTCCGATGCAGGAGCATTCCAGCCAATGACAGACTATCAACGCACCTTACCGCCTCTGTGGATAGGTTCGGCGATCGCTTTCTATGCTTTTATTGCCATTGGCATTGCTGAAGCAGGATTAGGAGTTCTTCTGCCCTCGATTCTGTCTACCTATAACCTGACTCCAGCAACCGTCACCCTGCTGTTTCTCAGTCAAATTAGCGGCTACATTCTGGCAGCATTCACCAGCAGTCTGGTGAGTAGTCGGCTGGGGTTAGCGCGAATGCTGTTGATTGCTGCGGGTGCGCTGACGATGGCGTTGACAATCTATGCCATCTCACCCTCCTGGTTTCTCATGGTTGCGGCTGGATCGGCGTTGGGATTGGGCATTGGGTTGATTGATGCAGGCATCAACACTTACATTGTGCAAGATTCCCGCAGTGCGAATTTGATTGGTTTGCTCCATGCTTTCTATGGTATTGGCGCTCTTTCAGGCCCGGCGATCGCTACTACTTTGTTAGCAGTTGGCATGAACTGGCGACAAGTTTATGGGGTATTAGCCGGGATTGTCAGCCTATTAATTGTGAGCGTACTGGGCGTAATCATCTTCAACTACACACCAATGACAGTACGGGTATTGCCATCAAAGACAACTGCCTTAGAAAATCTGGGCAGAGCGCTGCAAACTCCGATAGTATTGCTAACTGGGCTACTTTTGCTGGTTTATGTTGGCACAGAAGCCTGCATTGGTAACTGGGCATACACTGTGCAGTCTGTCGCTCGTCACACTCCCACGCTGATTGCGGGTTACAGCGTTAGTGCTTACTGGGTGGGATTAACATTGGGGCGTTTCATCTTAGGTTATTTCTTGCAATCGCTTGGGGCAGTCCGCACAATCAGTATGTCGCTCAGTCTTGTAATCATTGGATTGCTTGCTTGGTGGCAACTGCCAGATCAATGGATTAGCTTACCGTTGATTGGCTTTGGGTTGGCAGCCATCTTTCCTGCTACCATTTGGTTAATCCCTCAACGATTACCAGACCCCCATGTTCCTGCGGCTGTTAGCATTGCCACTAGTGCTGCCAGTTTGGGGGCAGCGATCGTACCCACTGGAGCCGGCTGGGTTGCAAGTTGGACAACTTTAGAAATCATTCCAATGTTGATGCTGCCATTGGCGCTGTTAATGGTGGGCTTACATTGCTGGCTGGTACAACATTCGCTAACTGACTTTTCTCGTTAAGTCTCAAAAAACTTACCCATATTTGTTACCCAAAGTATCTAAGAGGATGTTTGAAAAGTTTTTCGCTGTGATTTTAGGCACTTTTAGATCCCCCCTAACCCCCCTTAAAAAGGGCAGGGTGGTTTCATACAAAGAAAGAAAAAATTCTATCGAGTTGGTTGGAGAGTGCGCGTTGTGCTTGAGGAATAGTTCGGAAACCGAGTTTGCGTGCGATCGTAATAAAAAAGTTGTGTAAGATAG
>NZ_JBALDP010000106.1:0-51483 GCF_036917355.1 Nostoc sp. | reverse complement strand
ATACTGGACGAATACATTCTGGGATGCGAGTATCCATAGTCAATAAACCGCATTACCTTTATTTTTAGTCTTGCGCTCACATTTAATAATAAGACCACCTTCGTTAGCGGGCTATTCGGCATCGCGCTCCGCTCCCGTCCCTAAAAAGCAATCCACGCCCATACAACTAACTTTCTGGCAAAATGTCTCTGATTCGCTGGTAAGTTCTTGTATTCTGGGATATCCGTTCTTGGTAGAAAGCCGAATGATTCCTATAGATATGAAACGACTCATCAAAAAAAAACCCTAACCCAGTTCGCAAGAAAGCAGAAGTAACCCCACCACCGGCTGAACCCATTGAGATTTCTGAGAGCCAAAATATTCTTGAAACAGTGATTGAACCAAATCCACCTGTATACATTGAAGACTACGTTTCCGAATCCGAATATATTTCTGAACACTATCGCCCCCTACGCTCCGTGGGTAACTCCGGGTGGCAATCGTCTGATGTGTGGCGCGAGTTGAGAGTTGATGATTTTTGTCGGTGAGCAGCATCTAAAACTTGTATAATCTTACTATAAGTACATCCCAGCTTCTGTTTGAAAATGCTATCGTCTAGCATGAGAGAGTTTAAAAAACAGCCTTTATGGATTCACCTGTGGTACTGATCAATGTCTTCTCTGTTCTTCAAGGTTTGGAAGATGAGTTTCTTCAGAAATGGAATCAGACTGCTCAGTTGATGAAAAATGAGCCAGGGTTTATAGATACTTGCGTTACATCGCAGTCTTGACCCAACAGAGAGATTTCAATTTATTAATATTGCAAAATGGTCTAGTAAAGAAGCTTGGAAATTGGCATTCTCTAAACGCATTTCTCAAAATGAGATTTTTGAACAACAATTACCCATTGAAGCTAATCCTGCTCTTTATCAAATTGAAGCAGAGTATTAATCTCAAAACAGAATTTAGAGGAATCGTAATTCAGCTATGATTACTGAAAATGATGATTCAGTCGATGCAGTTAATGAACTGGTGAGAAAAATATCTATTAAAGAAACTCAGCTAAAAATAGCCCAAGAGTCGAATCTCATTCAGACTGCTGAAGCGTTAGAAAATCAACTATCCCAATTACAACAAGAATTGGGAGATAATTCAGACATACAATTGCAGTCATTGATGATCTTGTGAAATGCTTTTGACGGTAACTGAAATTAGCGGCATAACGGCTGCGGTCAGAGGTTGCTATAAAAGTCCAACTCAACACGAGTGGCTTTCTTAAATCCGCTGCACCATAGTTGTTAGACATCAGAAATGAACAAACTAACACTTTTACTATCATCAGATAGTTTAATCATTCGCTCAAAGCTTAGTCCTAGTTTTTTGAGCAGCTTTGCTGAACCATAATTGTCCGGTGTAGTGATAGCGACAATACGAGTTAAGCCGAAGGTTCTTCTCCCATACATGATGACAGCAGAAGCAGATTCATAGGCGTATCCTTTTCCCCGAAACTTAGGAAGAAAGGCAAACCCAACATCCACATCCTCCAAGGAATCTCTTTTTATCAAACCGCAAATTCCAATCGAGACGCTCTTTCCCTTTAGCTCAACCAAATACAATCCGAAACCGAGACGCTCATACATAGCAACCAGATTCTTCAAAATATATTCACGAGCATCATCAAGAGTTCTCACACCTTTATCACCAATAAAGCGCAACCACAAAGGGTCATTCAATATCTCAAGAATGAACTCGCTATCTTCAACTGTCAACCGACGAAGAACTAAACGCTCTGTTTCAAGAACTTTCATAGTCGAACACCAAGTTATTGATGTCTAACTATTTATTATGCTGATGAAATTGGGCTGATTGTTCCTATTGCTTCCTGGGTACTGCATGAAACTTGTTGTCAACTTAAACTAAATTTGATTTACAACAGCTTTCAAACGCTTTAAGCGCTGATTCTGTTCTGACCACTTTTTGCAAGCATCTTTAACGATTTCTATCTCTGAGGGTGATAAATGCTCATCCTTTTGCCCAGAAGCTATAATTTTAGCTGCTATAACCGCTTTTTCATACTCCACACCGTACTTAACTAGTTCTGTGCAAAATATTTTTTCTCTTTCTTGTATTGATGTAAAGTAACTACTTGGCATTGTTCAACAGATAATATAAGTCTTATTTTGAAACTACATTAACTAAAATAAGTTTCCGTTTAAAATCCTACAAATTTTATAAATTTATAAGTTCTACCTAAAGATACTTGAGAGGAAATAGTTAATTTGTATCTAGAGTAATAAGGGGCTGTGAGGGTTTGAGGGCATCAGCTAATGGGAATATTAAAAAATAATTAAAAAATTTTTCCAAGTCAGGGAAAAGTAAATAAATCGTTTTAGCAAGGCAATGAGTTATTCATCTCAATAGAATATATAAATTTATTGGCACTGCTCAATGGCAGCAATTGCAACCTAAGAGACAATCAACTTCTCATTTTCGCCTTTGTATACAGAGAAGAAAAAATGGTCGTTTTGAGCAACTATTACCTGAATGGGTGATTGGGGGGTATAGCGGTCGAGTTGTATCAATGCCAAATCAAACTGGCTCCCGTCCCTAAAAAGCAATCCACGCCCATACCACTTTCTGGCAAAATGTCTCTGATTCGCTGATAAGTTCCTGTATTCTGGGATATCCGTATTTTGACCGGATGCCATTTTTGCAAGAAACTTGTTAATTGACACACCTGCGGTTGCCGTCAACTGGGTTTCCTGGAAAATTGCAGTTTTGATGTGTCTTGCGATAGTAGAAGTGTAGGTGATGTTTTGCTTGTTCTCAGTAACATCCAGGTATGCTTCATCTAGTGCAACCCCTTCCACTAAACCACTGTAACGTTTAAAGATAGCGTGGATCGCTGCGGAAATCTCTCGGTAAACGTCGAATCTCGGTCTGACAAAGATAAGCCCAGGACATTTCGCAAAAGCGGTTACTGAAGGCATTGCGGAATAAATGCCAAACTTACGGGCTTCATAGCTGGCTGCTGCAACTACGCGTCGTTGATTGGGGCTGCCACCGACTACTAACGGTTTACCGGGGGTAGCTAGGGTTGTCTTTGTTGCCGGAGAGGAATCCGAATAATAAACTCAGTTCCTACTCCGGGGGTTGAGAAGCACTCCAGTTTGCCGCCATGTCTCTCTGTCACGATTTGATAGCTAATAGACATACCCATTCCGGTGCCTTTCCCAATCGGCTTGGTGGTGAAGAAAGGATCAAATATTCGGTGTTTAATCTGTTGAGGAATACCGACCCCATTATCCCTGAGTGCTACTTCTACCCACACAGCATCGATAACTGATGTCCGAATTGTAATTTGATTTGGATTTTTCTCAATCTGCTTATAAGTGCAATTAGCATTCCTCTCTTCTATCGCATCAATTGAATTGGTCAAGATATTCATAAATACTTGGTTGATCTGTCCGGCATAGCATTCTACGAGCGGTAGTGCCGCATAGTCTTTGATGATCTCAATTTCTGGTCGTTCGGGTCTGGCTTTGAGGCGATGTTGCAGAATCAGCAGTGTGCTGTCAATGCCTTCGTGAATATCAACCGCCTTGAATTCGGCTTCGTCCATCCGAGAGAAGTTCCGCAGCGACAGCACAATTTGGCGAATGCGTTCCGTTCCCAAGTTCATAGAAGCCAGTATTTTCGGTAAATCTTTCTGCAAAAACTCCAGATCGATATCGTCAGCAACAGCTTGAATCTCAGGGGCGAGGTTGGGGTTGTATTGCTGATACAACTGCACAAATCCTAATAAATCCTGAACGTATTCCTGCACATGAGCTAGGTTGCCGTGAATAAAGTTAACTGGATTATTAATTTCATGGGCTACACCAGCGACCAACTGCCCCAAAGACGACATTTTTTCATTTTGCACTAGCTGAGTCTGCATTCGCTTCACTTCTTCTAAAGTATTTTTTAGGGCGGTTGCTTGCTGGCGCAACTGGGCTTCTGACTGTCGTAAAGCTTCTTGGGCTTGTTTTCGATTACTAATATCACGAGCAATTTTAGAAATACCGATGATTCTACCTGTTGTATCTAAGACTGGAGAAATGGTTAGGGAAATATCAATCAGCGTTCCATCTTTGCGTTGACGCAAAGTTTCTAAGTGTTCAACCTGTTCTCCTCGCTTCAATTTCTTCAAAATTTGGGCTTCCTCATCAATGCACTCCGCCGGCACAAGCAGCGTCATAGGTTGACCGATTACTTCTTGCGCCTGATAGCCAAAGAGTTTTTCTGCTCCAGCATTCCAGCTAATAATCACTCCATCCAAGGTTTTGCTGATAATTGCATCTTCACAGAATTCCACAATTGCTGCCAAGCGAGACGAATCTGCTTCGGCTTGTTTACGCTCAGTAATATCACGACAGACAACAACCCCTCCTTGTAACACTCCACGAGCATCTATTAATGGTCTACCACTAACCAGTACCCATAACCCGTCAGGTACTTGAGCATGACGCACAAACATTTCTTGATTGTCTACTGTATCTCCTCGAACTGCCCGTGTTAATGGCAAGTCTTGAGCAGCAATTGGTGTTACTTGGTCTGGTAAAAAAAGTCCATATTGCTGTGACCAATCCTGACTTTTTGTATTGGTGGCACCACTTCCAAACATTCGTTTTGCCACCACGTTAAAGACGAGAAACTTCTCTTGTTCATCAGCAACAATCACTGCCTCACTCATTTGGTCAAGGATCATCTGCAAAATATTAGTTTGTTGTTGCAGAGAGTTTTCCATGAGTTTATACTCACTAATATCATGAAAAATTCCTTGAAAGCCTACAATACTTCCAATCTGACTCTTAATAGGTGAAATGTTGGTTTTAAACCAACAAAAACTTTTATCCTTCAGTTGGCATCTCAATTCTAGTCCTAACTTTTTCTCCCCAGTTTTCAGAAGGCAATTGAGGAAGCTATAACACTTGCGTAAATCATGGGGATGAATGAAACGAAAAAATGAGTCTCCTATCAAATCTGAGGTAGGATAACCAAAAACTTCAGTAAATTGGGGAGATAAATAAGTAATAATTCCTTGAATGTCAAAGGAGTAAATAATATCATTAGCATTTTCTACAAGATAGTGAAAATTGGTGGCACTGTTGACATCATGGACTTTGGGATTAGTAATAGGTATCAGTATACCGTTGAAAATAATCTTGTCAGTCAGTGCCTGGTCTATTTCAGAGATGGCTTGAAACCACTTCAATTCACCATTAGGTAAAGTTAGCCGTCCTGACCAATGCCAGTTCTGTAAAGAATGGATGGCGAAATTCAGTGAGTCCTGAAAACTCTTTTGGTCTTCTGGATGAATAATTGAAATTAATTTGTGAATATCCCCTTGCAGTTGGGATGATTTGATTGCTAGGATACTGTCACAATTTGGACTAATAAAGGTACAAGCATTAGCTCTTTGTTTGTCAGCAATAATTTGATATATTATGGCTGAGATTTTTTGACTAATTTGTTGGAGTTGTTTTTCAAGATACTCACTATCTGGCTGAATTGTCCCAGAAATAATTGAGTCAATCAATACCAAATCTTCCATAGAATATCAGTCCTAAATTAATGGCTAGTTTCCATACGCAAAATTTTGCTTATTAAATAATAATTGATAAATTAAATAATATTTATTTAATTTATAATTTAAGGATAAAATAATTATAAATAACACAGTAAAAGCACTGAAATTTAGGAGTTGCTTATCCTGGTTTTTAAAATATATGAATTAAATTCCACCATTAAGGAGAGCCAAAAAATAAAATGCCTAGCCGTCTCCAAAGGAGACACTAGCGCGAACGATGAAAGCCCTTCTCCGAAAGGGGGACGCACTCGTGTTCGGGGCGAAAGCGCCTATATACCTGCTTAGTGGTATGGTCAAGTCTTTGTCTAGTGATTGAAACTATAATAGATGATGATTTGGCTAATTAGTAGGAACACAGTGGCTATTAAGCTCTGGTATAGTTACCAAGTATTTCCACTGAATGATTAATTACAGAAAAACTTTTAGCTTATGCTCTATTCATAATTGTTATTTATAAAATACTTAAAATTCATAATTTAAGCTAGATTTTAACTCTTCACTTCGACTTCAAAGTTAGTAGTGTTTCCTTTACAGCTTCTTGAAGCTAATGTCATTAATTTTATCATTGTGATAACATCTCGAATGATTGATACTAAATAAGTAGTTTCAAGTAGAGTTAATTGAATCAGTGAATAAGAAATGGGCTATCAAACGCCTGACAATCAATCTGACATCAAGCGAAGCAGAGAGGTTAGAGAAATACTGCTCAATAACAGGACGACCAGCAACGGATATAATTCGAGAGTTAATCCGCTCTTTAACTGTTGAATCAACACCAAATGCAAACTGAAAAACATGGTTGTAGAGCAGAGTTACTCAGTAATTAAATGTACAAGTAAATGTTAACTTTCAAGAAGTCAATGTCCAAACTGGTGGTTTTGGTACAAAAGGTGCTGATGCAGAAATGCGCTTAGTGCTTCTACACCTACTTGAGATTATTTGAACACGTTTAAAAGAATTACTTAACAACAAAATTTGGGATAATAAAATGGATGTTGACTTTCTTTCTGAATATCAGCTAATTCTTAATGAAGCATCTGAGTTTCATTTAGGGTATCCCTATAACTTAAAACACGATCATACATTTTTATTACCTTTTCTTAAATACTCAATTAATAACCTTGGAGGAGATTGCTTTACTAAATCGCATTATCGAATTGATTCACGAGAATTTGAAAAGGAAGTGTTGCAATTTTTTGCAAATTTGTACCACCTTCAAGATTGGTGGGGATACGTAACTACCAGTGGAACTGAAGGTAACTTATACGGAATACTCTTAGGCAGAGAAAACTATCCTAATGCTATTTTGTATGCCTCAGATGCTTCACATTACTCTGTGAGTAAAGCAGCTAGTTTTTTTAGAGTTCCGTATTGCAAGATTGGTGTACAAACACCATCGGAAGAAATGGACTATAGTGATTTCTATAAGCAACTTGTACCTAATCTGCCTGCGATTATTTGCCTGAACCTGGGTACTACTTTTACAGGGGCAATAGACGATATTGAGCAGATTCTCAATGTTTTGGAGATGAAACAAGTCAGCCAATTTTATATTCATGTTGATGGCGCTTTAGGGGGAATGCTTCTTCCCTACTTGCGTTTGAACTGGATTGATTTCAACAGACCTATCAGTTCGCTGTCAATCTCAGGACATAAATTTATTGGTAGCCCTTTCCCTTGTGGCATTGTTATTACTAAAAAACATTTGGTTGAAGCTCTCACATCTGATATTGAGTATATCGGCGCTCAAGATATGACTATTGGAGGTAGCCGCAACGGACATACTTCACTTTGTTTATGGCATGAAATCTCTAAAAGGCGTTCAAACTTTGGATTAGAAGTAGCTGATTGTGTAGCCAAAGCAGAGCATTTGTATATACAACTGAAGTTAAGAGACTTCAATCCATTTCTCAACCCTTATTCAAATACAGTTGTTTTCAATAAACCCTCCGATAATCTGGTGAAAAAGTATCAACTTGCAGCCAGGGGAGATTATGCACACGCAATTATCATGCAAAATCACTACATTGAATTTCTAGATTATTTTGTTGAGGAACTTGTTACAGAAAAGTTTGATTTGGCAAAAATAGGTAAAGACTAAAGTAATTCGCCAGTAGCCGGAGTAGAAGTAATATACGATGCTATTGGCAAAGTTGACTTTTTTCTAAAAATCTGGAAAAGCCGAGAGGCGCTAAATCTAATAAGTTATTTATCAAATAAATCTTCAGATAAACCGGAATTTATTATTGATTCGCGGATAATTCATCTTCAATAAAAGTCTACCTTCAGAACAATTATGAGGTGGAAACTCTAGCTAATAAGGTTAACCAAAAAGCTTCGCATTGCCTATCATGCTCAAACAAGACAATACATCTGTAAGTCAATCTTCATACCCTCGCTTAACTAGAAGCCTAAGTGCTGTTGAAAGCTGGGGCTTCGGTTTGACAGCTCATATTTCATGGGTAGCATTAGTTCCTGCAATTCATGCTGCTCTTGGTTCACAAGCTATTTTTGTTTGGATACCTGCTGTAATTGTCGGGATGCTGATTAACTATCAGGTCAAGCGTTTAGGAATGCATTTTATTAATGTGGCAGGAGGAACGCCGAACTATGTCAGCCATCTGCTCAAACGCTACCCTGGACTAGCTCGCTATGCTGCTATTGGATACCTTCTTAACTGGGTTTCCTACTTATCAGTTAATACTCTTGTTCTTACTGATTTAATTAGAGTGAATTTAGAATCGCTAGGCATTGCCTGTCCTAAATTATGTTTGGACATTGGCTTTACGCTACTGCCGTTTGCAGTAGCGTTTAGTGGTACTCGTGCGCTGAGTATTTTGCATTTATTTTTTGCAATTCCAGCTTTTGGGCTACTAACTACCTTTTGTGTACAAGGTCTTGGTTGGTTAACTTTCTCTAGTGCTAGCCCTGGGTTTTTTCCTAACAGTTGGTCATCTTTGAGCTTCGTGGATTGGGGAAAGTGGTTCTTTTTCGTTTCCTACGCTACTTACAGTTGTGAAACGGCTTCTTCCTTTGTCGCAGATAGCCGTCATCCCAAGCAAACGCTGCGCTTTCTGGATATTGCTGCTTGGATGATGCCACTTATTTTTATCGGCGGGTCTTGGGTGATGATGCGATTAGCAACAGCGCCAGGTCTGGATGATAATGCTTTTTTGAATCTTGTGGCGGCTTCTAAACCCTTTTGGGGAAGCTGGGCCCAAATTAACATCACCTTTCTATTGGTGTCTGCCTCTCTGTTAGGTTCTGCAACAGTAGTTTCTAATTGCCCTAGAATTTTGTATCAACTTGCCTTAGATAACCATATCTCACCAGTCTTTTCTGCTGTGTCGCGTCGGGGCGTATTTGTGCCTGCTCTGAGCTTAACTTTGGTGCTTTGCTCCTTTTATCTGATTTGGGCAAATGTAACCCAAATTGTAGCAGTGGGAAATATCGGTTGGTTTGCCTCCTTTATGTTATTGCATTTAGGGCTTTGGTTGGGGCGCAATCGTCCAGAAGTTTTGTTTCCTCGAATATCCTTGGGCATTCTGCTGTTAGAAATTGTGGTTTTATTGGTGGGGGGGGTTGCCTGGGGTTGGATAAATTTCCTGATTGGTCTAGTATTTCCAATTGGGATTATCGGAATTGATGCGCTAATCCGCCACGTTAACTTCCCGCCTTTTCATTTAAGTTGGTGGAGGCGACATTACCGCACACGCTCTTCGGTAATTATTAAGGATTCTGTCATACTCCAGGTAAGCATCCTAATTATTTTAATATGCAGTGCAGTTACAACGGGCTGGTTATTTGGTGCTAACCTTAACACGGCGACAAAAGCTACAGATGAAAATTTATTCGTTGTGCTGCTGATGACAGCGGCATTTATAGGAGTAGCTGTGGCCTGTTGGACAACTTTACCCCAAGTAGTAGCCATTGCAGAGGCACGAGAAGCTGCCGAACACCTGTTTACTGTTGCCCAAGATGGTATTTTGGTCTTGGATGAGCAGGGTACTATCAGGCAGGCAAACCCAGCAACTGAATCTATTTTTGATATCAAACCATTTGAGTTGCTAGGAAATCACCTCAGCAAATGGATATTTGAATTTCCTGACTATCCACAGCAATGGACAAAGCGAAGTGAACACACCCTATTCCACAAAACTGATGTGCGAACTTTGGAAGTTTCTATTTCCGACCGACCGCATCAAGATTTTCAAGAATATGTCGTTATTCTCCACGATATTACTAAACGCAAACAAGCAGAGGAAAGATTACGACAATCACAAGCACAATTACAACAAGAAGCAAAGCTGCTAGCATCCCAACTGGTGCAGAGTGAAAAAATGTCTAGTTTGGGGCAGTTAGTGGCAGGTGTCGCTCACGAAATCAATAACCCCGTCAATTTTATCTATGGTAATTTAACCCCTGCCAATGAGTACACCCAAGATTTACTTGAACTGCTGCAACTATACCAGCAATACTATCCTAAACCAGTAGCCCAAATCCAAAAGCAAGCACAAGCCATAGATATTGATTTCTTAATAGAAGACCTACCAAAGTTACTAACTTCTATGAGAATTGGTGCTGAAAGAATTACAGAAATTGTACAATCTTTACGTAACTTTTCCCGCCTAGATCAGGCAGAGATGAAGGCGGTAAACATTCACGAGGGTATTGATAGTACCTTGATGCTCCTCGAGCATCGCCTCAAAGCTACAACTAATCATCCAGCGATTCAACTCATCAAGGAATACAGCAATTTACCATTGGTAGAATGTTATCCTGGACAACTTAATCAGGTGTTTATGAATCTTCTTGCAAATGCAATCGATGCTTTAGAAGAATCGATAGTCGGTGAAAAAACCACTAATAATCCTCAAATTTGCATTTGTACTAGTTTCATTGCTGACCAGAAGTTAGTAGTTATTTCTATTGCGGATAATGGTCGTGGTATCCCGGAAAATATTCAAAAGCAACTGTTTGACCCCTTTTTTACGACAAAACCAGTTGGAAAAGGCACAGGCTTAGGCTTATCTATTAGTTACCAAATAATTACTCAAAAACATCAGGGAACATTAGAATGTATTTCCTCTTTTAATAAAGGTACAGAATTTATAATTACAATTCCCCTAGAAGGTAGGGGAAGCAAGGTAGGGCGAACGCATCTAAATATTAAAGATCGTTGATCAAGGTTGAATTCCTCAACACTACACAAGGCTTTCAGAGAATTAGGTTCGTGACTTGGCTCTTTTAAGGTCAAAGGGGAAGATGGTACCCCCACGAAGTAAAATATTTGGGGCAGGGGAAAAGATTTTAAATCCCTTACCCTTTCCCCGCACAGATATTACATTACTGTGTTTCCTTGAAGACCGGGGATTCCTGCCCAATGGCATATCGCCCTTGCAGGAGATTGATCAGGTTGCACTTATGCTTATCAGCTTAAATCTGTTTTCAGTAATCCATATAAATAATCATCAATCAACTTGCCATCACGGTATAAGTGCTGGCGTTGAATGCCTTCTAGCTTAAAGCCATTTTTCTCTAGAACTCGACGCGATCCCCAGTTAAACTCAAATACTCGTGTCCAAAGACGAAGTAAACCGAGTTCTATGAAAGTATAGTGGAGGAAAACCTGAACGGTTTGTGTCATGATTCCCTGTCCCCAATACGAGGAGGCAAGCCAGTAACCAAGTTCGGCAACATGAGGATGTCTCTCATCAATTTCACCAATACCAATTGAGCCAATCAGTTGCCCTTGTGGATTGCGGATTGCTAATAGATGTGGTTTTCCGTATTGATTAGTGATGTCTCTATGGCGTTGAATCCAATGTAGTGCGTGTTCTTTAGTGTAAGGGTAAGGAATATTTTCAGTTGTCTGGTGAATAGCCGGATCGTTGAGATGCTGTAAGGATTCAGGTGACAGAGTATTGACAAAAGGAACACTTGAGGAGGACTATCACAGATATGAACGAAAACCTGCCTCAAGAATTAGACCGAGAAAGCTTGAACCAGTTATCAAAAGAAGAACTGGTAGAGATAATTATTGAGCAGGGCAAGATAATACGTGAGTTACAGAAAACAATCTTAGAACTACAGCAAGAAGTAGAACTTTTAAAAGTCAGCCGAGATTTGGATAGTTCTACCTCATCGAAACCACCATCTGGGGATATTCTGAAAAAGAGCGAAAACAAAAAAGCATCCTTGGACGGAGAATCAAATCATCCCAAAAGGAAACCAGGCGGACAACCAGGACATCAGGGAAAAACGCGCTCTGGTTTTGGCAGAGTAGATCGTTATGAAATCTTACGTCCAGAAGATTGTGTTTACTGCGGTCAAAAAGCATTTGCGACCGTGGCAGTAAAAATAGAAAAACAGTCTGTAGCACAATTAGTAGAACGTCCCATTGAAATAGTTGAGTATCAACGCCATACGTGCGTGTGTAAATGCTGTGGAAATATACAAACAGCCTCATGGTCGCCAGATATCGTTCCAGGGCAAGATTTAGGAGTTAGATTGCAGGCGTTTTTAGGATGGGTAAACAATTATGCACACATGCCCTACGAAAAACAGCAAGAAATGCTTTTGGAATTAGGACAGATTGAAATTGGGTTAGGCACTTTAGTAGCAACAAATGAACGAATCCAACAAGCGATTGAACCATGCATTATTGAATTAAGTAATTGGGTAAAACAGACACAACCTAACATCCATGTGGATGAAACACCTTGGTCAGTTAAAGGAGTCAAAGAATGGTTGTGGGTAGTTGCCAATTCTGATTTCTGCCTGTTTACTGCGGCTGACACTCGTTCACGAGCCGAATTAGAAACGATTTTAGGGGCTAAATATACAGGCGTACTCAGCAGTGACGATTTTAGTGTTTACAATGGCTATCAAGTTGTTGCCCAACAGAAATGTTTAGCTCATCTACGCCGTCACTTCAAAAAGTTAATCTTAATTCCAGGTCTTCACAACCAAGCTATTGGCGAAATGTTTGTTGATTTAATTGATGAAGCCTTTAGGAATCATGCACGATGGTTTGAGACTCTTGACTGCTTGAGTTATAACGATTGGGTCAATAAATTCAAATCCAAGTTGCAATCCTCTGTTGAGCAATGGATTAATCTTGCAGGAGCTACAGCCGGCCACCTTTTACGTTCTTTGCGCGATAAAGCAAATCAATGGTGGTATTTCCTTGATTACCCTGAAGTTCCTCCTGATAATAATCAGGCCGAACGCTCACTTCGTTTGGCTGTGACAAAACGTAAAGTTAGTGGCGGCTCCCGTTCGATGAACAGATTTAAACACACTGCCAATTTATTGACAGTAGTGCAAACTTGTCGTCGTCAAGGTAGAGCTGTGATTGATTTTTTTGCACAAGCACTGCTGGCTAATTCTAATAGTTATCTGTCTTGCCCATCACTGCTTCCTAAATATTAGACCTGAATCTTTACGAGATGCTCAACATACGTGAGCGCATCTGAGGATTGTAGCTGTGATAACCAAAAACTATTATTTTTTAGCAGCAGTTCGATCATCATGATGTTCAAATGTTTTTTAAGAGCTGATTGTAAAGAAAATCTAAATAGAACTAAATCTGCCTTGACTAAAGTTGTAGGCTAAATCAAGTTTAGTGATTTTATTGTCGATCAGCCGTCCAAGAGCAATTGAAAATCCGCATTGCAAAGTTAACGACCAGCTTGCTAGCAAACAAGGCTATTGAAAGGGCGATTGCATGTATGAAGATAAGGTTTACTAAATTCAGTTGACAACACTTGCTGATTATACGCCTCTTGCAAGGCTCACTTCGATTGCACTTTGCTTAACAATATTTACAAAAATACAAGCTCGTTTCAAATATTTTAAAGTTCATATAGATGATTTATCAGTGAAGTTTTGGATTATAGGTAAATACTCTGGGGAGGGATGTGCTAAAAATAGTTTTACGGCAAGTATGCTGTGCTTAACATCTATATATTTGTTAAGTATTGCACAAGGCATTTTAAGTCTAGATAATTCATTAAATTTGATCAATAGAGCAAGTCATGAACAAAAAATGGGCTGTCAAACGAATCACAATAAATCTTGCATCAGCTGAAAGCGAAAAACTTGAAAAATATTGTGCAAGTACAGGTAGACCTGCAACTGATGTAATTCGGGAGTTGATTCGCTCTCTCTCCATAACCGAGTTGTCAGCATCTGAACAGACTACATCTGCGCTAAAATATGATCTTCCCATTCTGAAATAGTGGCAATTGAATCGCTTGTAACTGTTTGGCATTATCCAAATTGGACAAGGAAATGCCCAGTAATCTAATGCTGCGATTCTCCAGATCAATCGACTCAAACAGCGCTTTGGCTATCTCAAAAATCATAGAAACTTCACTAATGGGAGCAAGCATTGTCTTACTGCGGGTTAACTGCTGATAGTCAGAGAACTTAACTTTCAGAGTTAATGTGCGTCCTCGCGTTTCATGCTGCTCTAACCGTTGCTCGACAATTTGGGCAATCTGTTCAAGTTCTTGTAACATTTCACTATGGTCACTTAAATCTCTAGCAAATGAGGTTTCTGCACCAATGGACTTGCGAACTCGATTTGCTTCAACTGGGCGGTCATCTTCTGCCCTGGCAATTTTGTAGTAATAATGACCAGCTTTCCCAAAGTGGTGTGTTAGCTCCAAGAGCGATGCCTTCGGCAACGTCTTCGACGAACGCTCTTTCAAATCTGCGCCAGTGTGAATGCCGAGTGAGTGCATCTTCGCCGCCGTAACTTCTCCAATGCCGTGGAACTTCTCAATCGGCAGCTGTTCTACAAAGGCGATCGCTTGTTCTGGCAAAATCACCGTTAGTCCGTTGGGCTTGTTCTGCCCTGATGCCATTTTTGCAAGAAACTTGTTAATCGACACGCCTGCGGTTGCCGTCAACTGGGTTTCTTGGAAAATTGCAGTTTTGATGTGTCTTGCGATAGTAGAAGCATAGGTGATATTCTGCTTGTTCTCAGTAACGTCCAAATATGCCTCATCTAGCGCAACCCCTTCCACTAAATCACTGTAGCGTTTGAAGATAGCGTGGATTGCTGCGGAAATCTCTCGGTAAACGTCGAATCTCGGTCTGACAAAGATAAGTGCGGGGCATTTAGCAATCGCAGTTATTGAAGGCATTGCTGAGTGAATACCAAATTTTCTAGCTTCATAACTGGCAGCTGCAACTACGCCTCGCTGATTCGGACTGCCACCGACTACTAACGGTTTACCGGGCGTAGCTAGGGTTGTCTCGCTGTTCCACCGATGCGTAGAAGGCATCCATATCTACGTGAACTATTTTTCTCGTTCTAGCGACAGATTCTTGTCCCAAGGGTAGCTCCACCACAAACAGTCTCGCTTTTCACACTATTTTCAAGCAAATTAAATCCTAAATTAGAAATCCTATAGTACACTAGCACTAGTTTGAGCCAAATTTTGTATATCTGCAAATTATTTAAAGCTTGCTTGAACTTTCTACTATCAGCCCCGATTGGTTTTTCTGTTAATAGACTTGTCCGAAAACTCCAAAGCCAGACTGTTCAAAGCTTTGAGACAAAACTTTGATATTTGCATCAAAACGTAGTTACAAGGGGTTGAGATAGTTAGTGAGAGTTTAGAGGCATAAAAATTAACTCCTAATTTCTCAAAATTTATAATTATTGCTAGTAACTAAGTTGGCAGAACTAAGCTACCGATTCTTAACCTAACTAATCCGCAAACTGTTAAAATAATTTGCTCATAAGTCTCAAGATTTAACCGAAACCTCTGTGAGGCAATCCGAAATATTTTGAGCAAGCAGATTAAATGCTCAATAAATATTCGATTACTGGACAAAGCAATATTATCATCTTTTTGCTGTTGAGTTAGTTCTTGTTTCGGTTTTCTTTTATGAGGCGTAGTGATGTTTTCGCCGCCTTGAAATCCTTTATCACCTGAAAAAGGTTGAGATTTATCAAATTTTTGCTGAGATTGACGAAACAATTTTATGTCTGCTGTTAGCCCAGGAACACCTACTTCTAGCTCAACAATATCTTTTCCTTCTGGCATTCCAATCATTTGGCTTTTCAAAGTATGTTGTCTTTTCTTCCCAGAACAATATTTTTGTTGTTCTTTTTGGTCGGAATGCCTATATATTGACTGTTCCAAGCTATCCACTAGTAGCCATTCGTTAATACTTCCTGAACAAATACTAAATCGCTCTCATTATTTGAGACTTTTTCTAATAAACTAGCTGGGAAAACATCTCGCAGTATTGGTATCCAGTAATGAAAAGTATCGTTGGCTTCTGTCTTAGATACCCTAAATAACATTCCTAATACTTGAAATGTTAGCATCTGCCTCAAATCAAACAGACATAAACAGATTTGTTCTTGGATGGATAACAATTCTTTACGACCACCACCAGCCGCATTAATTCTTATTTTCTGGCTTTGGAGTTTTGTTTTAATTTCTTGGTGCCGTTTTATCGCGCAATCCCACGGTGATTGTAACTGTTCATAACTAATCCCTAAAATTTGTTTTGTCCGGTGGGGATAGTTTTGTATATAATCAAAAACCATAACTACAGCAATTCCTGCTGTTATAGGGTACAGTTAATAAGAATAAAAATATTATCTTTTTATGAAAGCATATTCAATCGATCTACGCGAAAAAATAGTTGCAGCACATATTCAGGATAAAATATCAATTCGTCAAGTGGCAATCAGATTTGCTGTTAGCAAAAGTTTAGTGCAAAAGCTAGTAAAGCAACAACAAATCGAGGGAAATTTACAACCCAAACAACGAGGTAAACCCCAGTTTAGTCATCTCACAAATGTGGAAGTAGAGTTAAGAGAACTGGTTGTAGAGAATCAAGATGCAACAATAGTTGAGTTCTGTGAATTATTTGCATTGAAAACAGGAAATGGGGTGAGTCGAACTGCAATGTGCCGCGCCTTACAAAAATTGGGATTAAATCGTAAAAAAACATTGCGGAGTAGTCAAGCAGCAACTCCAAGAGTCCAAAAGCTGAGAGCAGAATATTGGGAAAAGGTTAGAGATATAGAGCCAGATAACTTAGTATTTTAGATGAGACAGGAGTAATACTGGGAATAGCTTGAACTCATGCACGTTCACAGTCGGGAACAAGAGTATACGAATTAAAACCATTTTATCGTGGTGGAAAAGTTACAGTTATTGGAGCCATTAGTATCAAAAAAGTTGTGCCATTAATGACGATGAATAATTCAATGGATAGCACAGCATTTAATGTATCTATTAAGAAGTTTTTAGCGCCTCAATTGTGGTCAGGAGCCGTAGTAGTTATGGATAATTTACCTGCACATAAACTAGCATTTATTGAACCAATGATTGAAGCTGTCGGTGCGAAAGTTCTTTGCTTATCCCCATACTCTCCCGATTTTAACCCCATCGAGTTATGGTGGTCACAACTCAAGTCTTTTTTCCGCAGCTTTGCTCCAACTACAACATAAATGATTGATAAACTCATCTCAGTTTCACTCGACTTAATAAATCCTCAACATTTAAAAAACTGGTTTACTAATTGCTGTTATTCTACCTCATAACAACGGGAAGTGCTGTATTAATACCCTTCATGAATTTTATAGGGTTTTTCTTGGGCGTTTAACAGTGATAGTTGCTATTCACTTTAGTATAAATTGCTAATCAGGGGCAAGTTGCTTCTTCTCTGCCCCCTCTCAAGAGATGTCGCCAAACTACCATTTGCCGACTTTTACGCCTTTACAATTATCTGCAACTATAAAAGTAAAAGAACGAAAAGTTTCTGTAATTCGTAATTCGTAATTAAGAACAGAACTTGTCATAAAGACACTGGAATCTTAATAACAAATTCTGTGCCCTCGCCCAAAATGGAGTTACAGATCAACTTACCATTATGGGTTTCTTCGACAATTTGACGAGCGATCGCTAATCCCAATCCTGTTCCCTTGCCAACGTCTTTAGTGGTAAACAAGTGGTCAAAGATATGTGCTTTAATATCCTCTGGCATTCCCGACCCGTTATCTTTGATTTTAATTACTACCGTATTTTGGTCGCTGGATACTTCAGTGCGAATTATAATTTGTTGAGAATTAGCTTGTAATTGGGCAAATGTTCGCCCAACGCTTTCTGTATCTAATACATCAATTGCATTGGCAAGGATATTCATAAATACTTGATTTAATTGTCCTAAAAAGCACTTAACAGGCGGTAATTTACCATAATCTGTAATTACCTCAATCGCTGGACGTTTTTGGGACGGTTTGAGGCGATACTTCAAAATTAACAGTGTACTCTCAATTCCTTCATGCAGGTCGCAAGCAACTTTTTCAGATGTATCGGCTCTGGAAAAGGTGCGGAGACTAGTGCTAATGTCCATAATACGTTCTGTTGCTACATGCATCGAACCTAGCAGCTTTGGTAAGTCCTCACTAAGAAATTCTAAGTCAATTTTCTCGGCAAGGTTGGTGACGGCCGGTGTCAGTTGGGGATAATGTTGCTGCACACATTGCACATACTTAAATAAATCTTGGATATACTCTTGGGCGTTATTCAGGCTACCTTTGATAAATCCAAGAGGGTTGTTAATTTCGTGCGCTACCCCTGCAACTAAGTTACCCAAGGTTGCCATTTTTTCACTTTGCACTAATTGCAATTGTGCGTTTTTAAAATTATCTAGCGCTTGCGAAAGCTCTGCGGTGCGTTCTTGTACCCGTTGTTCTGAAATATCCTTTTGTCGAGCTAATTCTAAATTTGCTTGTCGTAGTTTCAGGTGAATCCTAATGCGTGCAAGAACTTCTTCTTGTTGAAATGGCTTTGTAATATAATCGACAGCTCCTAAGGCTAAACCTTCGACTTTATCAGTTGTATCATTAAGAGCAGTCATGAAAATAATCGGAATCTCGCCGGTGATCTGTTGAGATTTTAATTGACGACAAGTTTCAAAGCCATCAATTTCTGGCATCATTACATCTAGTAAAATTAAATCAGGAGGGTAATTTTTTATCGTTTCGATACCGTGCAAACCATCCATTTCTACTAGGACTTTATAACCTGCTCGGTCGAGTGCATCATATAGCACTTCAATATTAGTTGGATTATCGTCAATAATCAGAATTGTTTGACTTGTACTATGAGTTGCCATTAGTTTTCAATCTCCTACCTAAATCTTTGTTGATTTCTGAGATTGGTTTATCGACTCTAGGAGAAAATGACGAACTGTCTGAATATTGAAGCCTTTAACCAATTCCCTGAGTTCTCGAATAAAGGGTTGATACTGCTCATCTAATTGAGCTAATCGATCCAATTCTTCTCGGATACCTCTAAAGTACCCAGTTTCAACATGTTCTAATAACCCTTTTAAATCAGAAATACTTGGACTTAAAATGGTTTTGGCGCTTGCATCTGTATCGATTGAGGATTCTGTACTAGTATTTTTATATACCCAATTTAATTGTAATTGCTTGGCTAATACAGCATAAAGTTCATGTGCTTGCACGGGTTTTGCCAAGAAATCGTTACCACCAGCATCTAAACTATTTTGGCGGTCAATCTCAAACACGCTGGCAGAAGAGACAATCACAATGGCATCACGTAAAGTTTGGGACTGACGCAATTGTTTGAGCATTTCCCAGCCATCCATGACGGGCATGGCTAAATCACAAATGATCATATCGGGGCGATGGCGTGTAATTTTTTCTAAACCCTCTTCTCCGTTGTTGGCTTCGAGAACCTCAAAACCAAGGGGTTCCAAAAGATTGACAATCACTGACCGATTTTCCCAACGATCATCGACAATTAGGATTTTTTTACGATTCTCTTTGATAGGGGTTGCGCCAACATATCCGACAATTCTCCCAGATGATGTTAGGGAATTTGTTTGTACCCAATCAGTTGCGATCGCACAGTTAATATTAAAGAAAAACTTACTACCAACCCCTAATTGGCTTTCAACCTGGATTTGACTGGCCATCAACTCAACAAATCGCTGGCTGATAGCAAGTCCTAATCCCGTTCCTTCGCTTTGACGTTTGCTATCCCCGACTTGCTCAAAGGGGAGGAAGATTTTCTCTAATTGCTGGGGACTCATGCCGATGCCCGTATCCTGAATATAGAAACGAAGATTAGTTATATCCCCTAACAGCACTTCCACTTTAAATGTGACACTGCCTTTGTCGGTAAACTTAATGGCATTTCCCAACAAGTTAATCAGAACTTGTCGCAGACGCTTCTCATCAGCAACAATACCAATTGCTGAATTCTTCGATGGCTGATAAATAAACTCAATACCCTTTTGTTCGGCTTTAATGCGGCAGATTTCCACAACACTTTGTAGAAACGCAGGTAAATAAAATGGAACCAGCTGTAGTTCTAGTTTGCGAGCTTCTATTTTAGATAAGTCGAGAATATCGTTAATTAAAGTCAGTAAATGCGAACCACATTGATAGATAATATCGATGCCACGCTGTTGTTTTTCGTCAGATGCAGTCCGGGCAAGAATTTGAGCATAGCCTAAAATGCCGTTGAGCGGTGTCCGCAGTTCATGGCTCATGTTTGCGAGAAAATCGCTCTTGGCATGATTGGCAGCATCTGCGGTAAGTTTCGCTTCCTTTAACTCGTGGGTACGTTCTTCTACGCGACTTTCTAATTCTTCGTTAGTTTTAGCTAATTGTTGATTGGTTTGCTCAATAGTGGTGAAAGAGTCCCGTAACTGCTGCGCCATGCGGTTGAAGGACTGCGCCAATCTACCCAATTCATCCACTGGCGGTACTTCTACCTGTTGGTTTAATTCACCTGCTGCAATCGATTCTGATGCTTGACTCAAGCGCAAAATAGGACGGGCAATCCAACGAGAGGTGTAGAAGCCTAAAATTGTTGCTAATGTTAATGCACCTAGACATAACAAAAGTGTTGTACGCGTGTTGGCATTAATTTGTCCCATAAAGTCCGATTCTGGAACCGCCACAACCACTAGCCAATCTAAACCCCATTCATCCCGCCAAGGTGCTACTTGAATAAAATGGCGCTGACCGTTAAGTTGAAATTCCAGCGACTGATTGTCTTTGATGGTTGATAAATTCTTAAAACGCTCAGTTAAATGTTTTGCAGTAGCTTGAATCAGTGGATCTTTACTGTCAGAGCCATGAAGCCTTTTAGCTTTGCTATTAACAAGTGTAAAAGATTGTTCTTTGTTGGAACTTGCAATTAACAATCCATTGCGTTCCAAAATAAAAGTTTTCCCAGATGGACTAACTTTTAGCTGCTGGAGAAAATCACTAATCTGCGTCAGTCGTTGGTCAACTCCAATAACACCAATTAAATTCTTGTTTTTGTCATAAACTGGACGATTGGCAGACACAGATACGGTGTAAGGCGGCGATTGCCATTGATAAAGCGTCCACATCGATTTGCCTGTCTTTGCTGGCTCTTCACACCAAGCTTCTTGCATCGCAATGTAAGGACCATTATCGATCGCCAGTTTAGCCCGATTTCCTAGTTTATCTGTGTTGTAGATATACCAATGTTGATTGCCATTGCGCTTGCGGGAAACTTCATCGACTGTAACGCGACCATCATCAAAGAAGCGTCCAGCACCTGCAAAATCTCCTGTCTGCAAGCAAAAACCAATATAGCCAACATTATGCAGTTGGAGTTGCTTCCAGAAAAACTGCCCAAGTTGCTGTGGATTGTTCGGGTCAAGTAATCCCATATCCATCGCACCGCCGTTAATTTCAGCTAGGTGACGACCTGTATTCAGGTAACTATCTAAATGCTGGTCAATGCGATCGCTAACTTCACGTTGCAATCGATTGGCTAAATCATTCACTGCTTGTTGTCCGTTGCGGAGAGATAAATAGCCTGTTAGACCTACTGCGGCGAAAATTTGCAAAACGAAAGGAAGCACAAGCACTAAGCGTAACGGTAGATTCCCCTTGTTAGGAGAATTTTTGTTATTTGATAGCATCATCTCAGATTGGCTCCCCTTTCATCCTGACGATTGTCATTGGTTATTTATAGGGTTCCCAAATTAACCTTGATGATTAAAGCGGCTCTGAGTTAAGTGCAATAGGGAGCTATGCGGTTTCGTCAGATCCAGTAAAAAACAAGCGATCGCTAAATCATTTTCCCAGTAGTACAAATAAATTTATACTTTTTAAACAGTATTAACACTTAAAAAAGAAAGATGAGTTTGACTCATAACTTGCAAGACTCTCTTTTTTGAGCCAAAAAAAAAGCTAGGATTCCCTTTGAGCAAGAATTTAGAGATAGGGATTATCTACCTTAATGGAAAAAAATATATGTGCAACTTTAGATTTGAGTAAATCATTATCAGACTTTTCTTCGCAGGTAACAAAATATTTAGAATTGACGAACATCACGGAATGGAATGGAAAAATTCTTAAAGAAAGAGAAGAAAAAATTAGAGAAATTGCACTTATTTTAGCTGGACAGTGTATTGCAATTTTGTTGTATAACCTCTCCCAATCTCAGTCAGCTAATCAAACAGCTATGATTCAAACAAGAAGCTGGTGGGATAGTACTATGCAAAAACATGGTTATAGGAAACGCCAAATCTTAACAGTTGGAAACGTTTTATTTACTCTATAATTACCATATATGGTAATAAAAAAGTCAACAAAGACCACAAATAAAATGTCTCTTCAGGGATTTTATCCCCTGTTAAAGTGGTTGGGGATGTCAGAAGGATTAACCCCGTTAGTATGGTCAACAGTTGCTCAATACGGTGCAATTACTAGCTCATTTGAAGCCGCCTGTACAACTTTAACTGGTTGGGGAATTAATCTTAGTTTAAAACGAATTGAGCGTTTGACATACAAATTTGGTCAAACTGGCATCAACTTACGGCAATCTAAAATATTAAATCGGCAGATGGGCATTTTACCTGAAGGTGATATTCTTAAAGATCAAAGAGTTGTTATAGCTGTAGATGGTGGTCGGAGTCGAATCCGAATTAATAAAAAGGGAAGAAAAAATTCCAAAACCAAGCGACACGGCTTTATTGGCAAATGGGTTTAGCCAAAGTTATTCACAATTTATGTTGTTGATGAGCAAGGTAAAAAAATAAATAGTTCTGAAATTCCTATTACAAATGATGGCACTTATGAAGGATATAAGGGACTGCCAGAAAATAAACTATTCCATTAACAATAATGATAATCATTTTAAGGGGAATGAAGGGGCTGCCGACAGCAGCCCCTTCATTCCCCTTTTGTAGTAATTTAAATAATGACGCTTGTTTTTGAGTGTGGTAACTGATGGCCATAATATTAACTGATTCTCTCAAAAAGTTGTTGATTGAAACTGCATTTCAATTAAAAGGTGTCTATTGGGGTTTCCAAACCAAAGATGCTCGCCGCAAAATGCAACGTTTATATCCAAATCCAACCTAGCAAAGTTGCCTTGGCAGACTACTAGCTTAAACAAACTCAAAGCTTGAATTTATTACTTCTACCCTTCCGACTTCTGCCCTATGCCCTCTGCCTTCTGCCTTCTGCCTTGCCCCAACCAAGATCACCAAAAGTTGCCAAGAACCACAATATCCTTTAAGTTACACACACAGGTGAGTTGCTACTAAGAGCAATCGCACTATTGAATTCCAATCACGTTAAATTTTTGGAACAGCAGTACAGGTTAATGCTGGTTGGATATTTACAGAAGATTTATCCGCAATTAGCTCAATTTTGCCCTGGGAATTCCGATGCCAGGATGTGGCTTGGACAAGGGTTTCTGAAGATGGGGGTATTTGTACTTGTAAAGCTTGTGTTTTGCGGAATGCAGAGATATCGCGGACATCAGACCAAGTGCGATCGCTCCAAACCTGTTGATTAGGATTTTGCGGTACACCACCTCGTCCTGTTGCCACAAAACTACTGCCAGTATTGTTAGAACAACCTGTAGCAATTTGTTGTGATGAATCAACCAAGTTTATGGGTAATTCTACTAAACTAGAAGTGAGGTCAATGCCAAAATTATTAATATCAACTGTACCGTTAATGCCAAATTCGGAACTAGCGGTGATGTCGTTTTCTGGAGTAAGGCGATCGCGGTATTCTAAGCCAAAAATTCCCTGAGTGGTGATTTGAATATTGCCCCCTCGTCCTTTGATTGCACTCGCAATAATGTCACTATTTTCCAGCCCCAATATAACTGGTGCATTGAGTCTAATGTTTCCACCATTGCCTGTACCCTCTGCTTGAGCAGAAATTTTAGTGCCATGACGCAGTAACAGCACATCCCGTGCTTGCAGCGAAATATCGCCTCCTTCACCAAGTTTTGTAGAAGCAGAGAGTAAGCCTTCATTGTTCAAAAAAACTGAGCCTGCATCAATTCGCAATCTCCCTCCGTTAGTAGGCCCATTATTTTGAACTGTGACTTTACCCTGCGACCGCACCGTTAAACGGTCTGTGAAAATGCTGATTGAGCCTGCATTTCCAGTGGGGTCACTAGTGAATCCGTTGAGTAGAGTACGGCTTTCAGCAGAAGTTGCCGAGGAGCTAATCAAGCCGCCATTGACATCTACAGATTCCGATGCATTGATGACCATCGTGCCAGCACTGCCCTTACCAACAGTAGTTCCATTGAGTCTTCCGCCTTCTCGAACCGTCACCGTGCGGGCATTAATAGTCAAATTGCCACCATTTCCTCCACTAAAACTGCCAACTCGTAAATCACTTGCACCTTTGAAAACCGGATCAACCCCCTGGATATCAACTGAATCAGCATTAAGTGTCAAATCTCCGCCCATTCCCGTACTAAAGGATGCGGTTGAAATAATCGCACCACCCGAAGCTGTAAATTTTGTTGTAGAAATGTTCAAATCTCCCGCATTTCCAGAAGACCCGCCATTGACACTGACAAAGATACCACTGAGAAACCGACGATTCAAAGGGGCTGAACCAATTGCTTGAAGGGACTCTGAGGCATTTATTTTGACATTGCCAGAGCCGCCAACACCAAAGGTGCGGGTGACAATTTGCCCTCCTTCGCGGAAGATGAGGTCTTTGGTGGCAACTCTAATTTCTCCGCTCATTCCAGAGTTAGTTGTTTCTGTAATTAATTGGCTACGAACTTTGCCATCAGTCGTCGTGCCAGCAAACTCTAATAGTCCTGATGCGCGAACGTTAATTGAACTGCCTTGCAAGGAGCCAGAGGATGCTAAGTTTTGTACGATTCCAACAGAACCATCGGTTAAACGGATATTATTTCCTGTTAGAGAGATGCCGCCACTGCTTGTAGAACCACTCGCGTCAAGAGCAGACTTGTGAGAAAGTTGAATATCTTGAAGGTCAGATACACTAGAATAGTCGAGCGCGTAGCCAGATGAATTTGAACTCAGCTTGACCAAGCCTGTACCGACACTGCCAAGATCAATTTGTCCCTGTTGTGCAACCAAATGCGCTCCATCTAACGAAATGCCCCCACCGACAAGGGCTAGTGTTCTTTGTGTCTGAACAGTTAAAGCCCCTGGATTTATGGCGCGTGTAAAAGGTGGAAATGCGTCTATGGGCGTTGGGATGATAGCAAGATTATGACCTGTTCCTGCCACCTGAATTGGTGCAGAATTTTGCCCCATCTGCAAACCGATTGGCACGTTCATTGTCAATAAAGGTTGAGCAGTTATATTTGTAGCACTAAACTCCACCTCATCGACAAACTTAATACTATTAGCTGTTGTCCCTATAAATGATCCACCAATATCTAAACGAGCATTTTGCCCAAACACAATCCCTGCTGGATTTATTAAAAATAAACTGACTGGATTATTACTATTTACTGTACGAATTAACCCATCAATATTAGAAATATTTCCACCCGTAACTCGACTAAATATAGTTGTAATATTTGGTATATTAACTAAATCGAAGGTTGCTGAACCACCTGTTGGTACAGAGAAATTGCTGAAGCTATGAAATAAATTACTACCTTTTTCTATTCCATTGAGAATGGTATAGTTATTCACACTTTGGGTGACAGTTGTGTTGGTAGTACCGTCAGATGTTACCTGAGCTATTGCTGGTAGTAACATCCCTGAAGCGAATAATCCTGTTGTGAGTAAATATATAACTGGATTAATCCCAAGGCTTGTTATTTTGTGAATCCCTTTCATACCATCAATACTCCTTAAACTCTTCAAAACGATATTTTTTGATTTAAAAATTCCTAAAACGGTGAATACTGCATCGAGAAGTATAACCCATTTTCTTGGAGCGATCGCTTTTTACCGTTTATCGATACAGCGCTTCCGGCTATTATGCAATATAGTTTTCTCCTTGCCCCTCTTTTATCATCGCTTTCAGCTTTTAGGATGTACCTCATAGCTGCCGGAAGTGCTGCATTAGTGGAATGCCCCAATCCAACCTAGCTTTGAAATTAATGGATTTTTTATAATTAACTTGTCAGGCTAGATAACTATTCGGCATAGCTAGCTATTTAGTTAAGTCTCGATACTTTAATGCAATGAGCGTTATATCATTCATATAAATATTCGCTTTTTTTACCAATGCCTTCAGTTAAAATACTTATTTTTCTAGCATAATCAAACAAGCTGCGAGAAATACAAACATAATTTCCTCAAAGCCCTGGCTCAAAAAATGCCTAAAAGAATGTTTGGAAAGTCGGTTGCATAGCCAACAGTTCACTCAATGCCGTCTGGCTCTAGCAAACTACACAGTACAACCAAAACTGTTTAGTGCGTTATCTATTGCTATACTCCGATTCCAGAAGAGTTAAAACTTTTTCTTCCACAGCACTCAAATAAGCCCGGTTCAGCTTCCCCAACGACTCCAAAAACCTCTGCACCGACTCCTCCAGTAAGTCTGAATACACCCGATGGATGCGATCAGCTACGCTGGGCGCTTGCGCCATCGCAAATCACCCGCATCTGCTCCTGACTTTTCACGGGATGTGGAAAAGGAGGAGAGGTTCGCGTAAATCCTCCACGAACTAACTTTTATGGTTGGCGATATTTAGAAGTTTCTTCGATTAAATCTTTCAACCCAAGGTTTAGGGACTCAATGGATCGATCTAAAGCTCAGGGGTGAGCAAAAACGTATTCGACAAAATAGACGACGTGGTAGGCGTATCAATATCTTCGGTATTTGGGAGCCAAAAGTTCGTTTTGATTATGCTTTGATGGTGGGAACGCTCAAAACACCAACCTATGTCCAGCTGATGAACTGGCAAGCTCAAACTGCTGCTACTGGCTTAACGTGAGTTCGACGGAGCTAAAAAACGGCAGGAGGTAGTGCAGGTAAATCTTTTGGGTAAATATCAATCGATGGTTTTTTGGGCAAATAGGTGTAAGCAGCCAGTCCAGCCATCAGATTGACCAAAAAGTTAAAGACACTACGATGTCGAGAATGTTCTATTTGACACATATTTTTGAGATAGTCATTGACAGATTCAATTACCGCCCGTTTGCGTAAAAGAATTTTGTCAATTAGTTTTACCAAACGGTTTTTCATCTTCTTTTTAGATTTGGTAACTAACTCTAAACCTCGCTGATATAACTCCTCAAATAATTTTTGTGAGATATATCCTCGGTCTCCAAACAGTTTACCAATTAAGTCTTTGGTCATATCAGGTACTGGCTTACGGTCATCTACATTAGCTGGGGTTAGCTTGAATGCCAGTAATTCTCCACAATCGTTAATAATCAAATGAAGTTTAAATCCGAAATGCCAGCCCACAGAATTTTTACCCCATTTCACTAACCCCTTAAAAACTTTATGGGCATGTGCGCGACAATTGTGACAAACATCTATCGGAGTAGAATCAATAAAACTAATCCCTGTAACCTCTCCTGTGCGTGTATGTAAAAAACAACACAACAACATTAAACACCAAGGCATCAGTTCCACAAACCTGGTGTAGCTCACCAAGTTGGGAAACGCTCCACGCCAACTTTGTAGCACGTGCAAGGTGTAGAACTCCTTGAAAGTTTTATAACCACTACCGTGAAATGCGATCGCAATTGTCATCACCTCTGATAAATGCATTTTTGATTTGCTGCGGCGCTCTCCCTTTGTGGATGGTAACTGTGGCACTTGTTGCCACAAGTTCTCCCACTGGTTGCAAAAATCATCTACGTCACAGAAGATTTGTACGATATCGAGGCGAGATACAATGGTAGACATAGCCGAGATCCTCATTTTTCTTAGATATTTTTAGTCTCGGCGTTTTTTTGTGCCTTTTTTGCTCATTCTCAATCAATCTTGGCGTAGGCGTAGCCCGCCGCAGGCATCGCACTTCGCCTGCCCAGTTAAGCAAATTCCTATCTAGCAAGCTTTTTGGGCTTTTCTATCCGTCGAACTCACGTTGGCTTAGTTGAAACTGGACAAATCACCGCGATCATTCATGATAATGCCTCTGTCCATAAAAGCTCTTTAGCTCGCCAGCAGCACCAACGTTGGCAACAACAAGGTTTGTACGTCTTTTTTCTTCCTCCCTATAGTCCCCAAATGAATCGGATTGAAGATGAATGGTTGCATCTAAAGCGTGACGAGCTTGCTGGTCAAGTTTTTGAGGATGAATATGAATTAGCGTAGGCGTAGCCCGCCGCAGGCATCGTTATTATTGATGGTATAAATAACCGAGCTAACCACGGACAGTATCAAGTTGAGCGTTTTACATTTAATTAGGTTGGTCTACTTATCTCCTACAGCTAGCACCACAGGAGTGCCGTTTATTTCTTGGGCTGTTTGTTTAAAGTAAGGTTGAGTCAACTTTTCAAAATTAGTTTTTGGATTAGCAAAAATTCGTAACCACGTTTGAGGTCGCTAGCAGTTTTAAATATTTTGGATAAAGGCTGACCATATTTTACCGATAAAAGTTCACCTATAAATGCTGCTCTTTGGGTTAAACGTTTGTCTCCAAAGTTACACTCCTCATACAGATTTTTCTCTAAGATTTTCATTTCCACTCATTGACACACTTACCACGACAATATCTAAAATCACGAGTCAATTCTCTCTTATTGGTTCGCGTATATCTTCCGCAAACCAATTTCCCTTTTCCACATCCCGTGAAAAGTCAGAATTTCTAACCGGAGAGAATTCGGTTTGGAAACCGGATTTTAACAAGGGACTTTCAACCGCAGACAATAGGTTTCTCCAACCTGAGTTGTACCCATCGGTGCATCTACTTGACCGACCATGCGTCCCATAATCGCATTAACTAGAGAAGTTTTGCCAGCACTCCCCGTACCAAATACCACTACTTGAATTTCACCCCGTGCGAGGTTGGCTTCAATTTCTCGCGAGCGACTTAATAAAGCCTGACGTGTGACTTCATCTTGAATTTGCGCTACCTGTTGCCGCATAGCCTGGAGAGTTGTAGAAGCTGCGTCAGATTTAGCAGCAGGAATTTGGGCCGCTGTTGCTCGCTTCGGGTTGCGACGCGATCGCTTTTCCCCGGATCTAATCACCAATACATAATAGACAAAAGCGGCAACCAAGGCTCCAATCAGGATAATCAGCAGCAACAGCAGTAAATTACCTAGCAACGGCGAATAGGATAATTGCCAATAGAGGCGTGATAGGGAATCAATGAGCCATAAGGCTAGCCCCAAAATGACAATCAGACCGACAATCAGCGTTACTATGCGTGACAGAGGCATGGCTGGGAAGGTTTAGTAAGTATTCAGTAGGCAGATGCTTCTAATCTTAATAGTTTCAGCATTTTTTACCAGAGTAGGAGACTTGCAAAGAATAAGTTACTCAAAAAATTACGAGAGCAAGCTTAAATAGGAGCGAAGTTAATTCAGTTACCTACTATCTTCCCAATACACAGTTAAAGCAACTGTTGCATCATGAGTTGTGCAAATAGCCCTGATTGATTTCCTAGTTCAACAAAACTACCCTGCTGCACTACTTTGCCATTTGCAAGTACGTAAATTCGGTCAGCGTTTTGAATAGTACTGAGGCGATGAGCGATCGCAACCCTAGTTACCTTAAGCTGTTGTAAACTTTCACTGACAATTGCCTGGGTTCTATTATCTAAAGCGCTAGTCGCCTCATCGAATAGCAAAATCCGGGGTTTCAACACCAACGCCCTAGCAATTAACAACCGCTGTCGTTGTCCACCAGAAAGATTGCTACCTCCTTCACTGACGATTGTATGCATCTGCATCGGCATCGCCGCTACATCATCTGCAAAACCTGCCATCTGGGCTGCTGACCAAGCTTCGTCCATCGTCACTAAGGCACCACTGGCAATATTCTCGAAAATAGAGGCCGACATCAACCGACTATTTTGCAATACCACACCCAATTGACGGCGTACAGCATGGACATCCAAAGAAGTTAAGTCTTGCCCGTCATAGTAAATCGTGCCAGATTTCGGGAATTCAAACCCCAAAAGTAACCTCAATAAAGTTGATTTACCGCTACCAGAAGGCCCGACAATGGCAATAAATTCTCCTGGTTCAGCACGAATATTGACATCATCCAGCGTCAAGGGACCATCATCGCGATAGCGGAAAGTTACCCGGTCTACAACTAATTTGCCCGATAACCTACCCGGATCTGCTTGAGCAGAAGTAATTTCCGGTTCAGCTTGCAAAATAGGTTGGGCCCGTTGCCACAAGGGTAAAACTTGCAAAACTTCCACAACTGTGCTGCTTAAGCTAGTGGCTCCGTTAATAAACGTCCCAAAAGCAACGTTGAATGCTAAGAAAGCGCCAGTGGATAAACCACCTCCTCCAGGAGTTTGGGACTGCCCAATTAAGCTAGTAGCAAACCAGAAAAGGGCAGCAGTCGTTAACACAGGTAATACTTGATTGATTACGGCGAGGCTGTCTTCAATGCCTTGGGTACTCAGCATTAATTTTAGTTGATGCGTATATTGTTTACCCCAGTAAGCAAAGGCGCGGGTTTCAGCTTTGGCGATTCGGAGTTTGGCAACTCCATTAATTAACTGCACGATCACACCAAAGATTTGTCCTTGTAGCTCTAGTAATGGGCAAACTTTACGGACAATAAGAACACCAGAGATGATAGTGACAGCAATATTTACCAGTGCCACTGCACAAGCTATGAGAGCTAAGGAAACATTGTAGTAAAACAATAGTCCCAGATTCAGGAGTGAGAACAAACTGGAGAAAATTGTTTTTAAAACTGTGTTACCCAGTCGCTGCCGGATTTGAGTAATAGCCGTGACTCTAGAATCCAAGTCACCAACTGAGAAAGAGCGAAAAAAGGAAACCTTCAAGTTTAACAATCGATCCCAAACTGCGGCTTGGGTGGAGGAATCGGCAAAAGTTTCCAGCCTAATCGTGGCAAACCCAAGGGCTAGTTGAAACAGCGTTCCGCCAAAGGCAGCAGCCACCAAAGCAATAGCAATTTGGCTCAACAAGCCTCGATTAGCATCTGGGATAGCTTTGTCGATTAGGATAGCCGTAGCTTGAGGTGTCAGCATTCCTAACAGACTGATGGTAATTCCCATTACTAAAACTATAATTAGTTCTTTGTAATGTCCTTGAAGGGCAAACTGAAGTAAATCAAAAGTTTTCAGCTTTTTATCAGGTAAAGGTCGATAGAATGCGTAGGCAGTCTTCGCTAGTGCTGCTGCTATTTGGGCATCGATAGAGATAGGCGTTCGTTCCCCAGGAAGGTAGAGTTTGTAACGTGTATCAGATACTGGTAGTAGTGCCACTGGCAGTTTATCAGCAAGCGTAAATGCCAACATCGGCCCGCAATCCTTTTGCCACCAGTTGTCCCGCAACTGAATTCGCCGCACGCGGATACGCGAAGCACGAGCGATCGCTTCTACAGGATCTTGGACTCGATTAGAATCTTCTGAAGCAGCTGGCGGACAAATCTTAATTCCTAATGCTTGTCCCACGGCACCAGCAGCAATTAGTAAGGCTTGGTTTGGGTCAGTTGCATCAAGATTACTACTGAATCCTAAACTATTATTTAGCCTGTCTGACTTTGGCTGTGGCAATACAGATGCTAATTCTGCTAACGTCTCTTGCATTACTTGGCTCTCAAGACGTTCTCTGGCTTGAAATCTCAGTAATTCTGCATCCATCTCCTGGCGTTGCAGCAGATTAATGCAGTGGAGAAAGTAAGTTTGTAGTTGGGACAAACCACTTAACAAAGAATCGATATCTTCTATGTCTGCGGTGTTAACACTTTTCAACTCCACAGTGTTATCTGCTTGTAACCACATATTTTCAGCCAAAGGCAACATTCCAGAGGCAGAAGTTAACGGCAGTTCTGCAAACCCCATCCATCTAGCCCGCCCTTGGAGAATTTGTACCCACGATATTTGATGCGGCTGGAAGATTTGGTCTTCGACTAAGGAGAACTGGCGGTTTTTTGGCAGCAATGTTGGTGTCGTTGGCGTAGTGATACCAGCAAGTACCGAACCTAATTGATAAATCCAGCGTTCTATCAGAGTTACTACTTCTTTATTAGCATCAGCAAACAACTGGTTAAAGTCTGCTCTGGATACTTTGAGAATTTCTGTCTCCTCAAGTGACACGGCTAAAATTTCTTGCTGCTTGCCCTCCAAACTTGGTGCGATCGCAAACATTGCCTGTCCAGCCGTGCTACTAAATAAATAGCGACGAGTGCCTTCGGGAACGCCATCATTAACTGCGATCGTAAATAGCGCCAAGTAACCAGATTTTACTAGCCAAATTGTCTCCGGGTCATCTAGCAGTAGCGATTCATTGCATTGAAAACGATAGTGTTGTCCTTTGAGGTTTGCAAAGGATAAGAGGGATGAGGGAGACACGGGGGACAAGGAAGTAATTTCTTCCCCTGCTCCCCCTGCTCCTCTGCTCCCCTGCTCCCCTGCTCCCTGCTCCCCTACCTCTTCTGTTTCCTCACTGCGAATTAATTGTAAATACGGCCCTTCAACTTGCTGCAATTCTGTATGGCTTCCCCGTTGGACTATCTTGCCAAGAAGTTGATTTTGTAGAAAATACTCCCAAAATTTTTCATGCAGTTTTTGTATCGTCAGATGAGGCGGAATAAAAACTCAGGTGAATTGAGATTTAGTTAAAGTAATTGGGAAGTCTAACTGTAAGTTGCTAGATGCTCCCATCCAAATTGGGTTAACACGCTTGTATTAAAACTTACGATGAGGTGCTTGTGTTTCAAGTTGTTGTTGGTCATAGTGACGATCCTGATTCTCAAAATGCGATCGCTGAAGTACTTCAAGAATGTAGCCGTTCTCTTGCAGGCTCCCTTCCCCAAGCTGGACTTTTATTCACTGCTATAGACTTTGACCATAGGTTAATTTTGCAACGCATCCAAGATGCTTTTCCCGGAATTGAGTTGATTGGTGGAACTACAAATGGAGAAATCTCCTCAATTCTGGAGTTTCAGCAAGATTCTCTAACCTTAATGCTGTTTGCTACCGATGAAGTGGAAATTTGGGCAGGTATTGGACGAGAAGCATCCAAAAATCCAGCCCTTGCAGCAGGGCAAGCGATCGCACAAGCAAAGGCAAAGAGTGCATCTGTACCACAACTGTGCCTTACCTTTCCTGATAGTCTAACGAGCAATGGGGTTTTAATTTTAGAAGGTTTAAAACAAAGCCTGGGAGAACATATTCCCATCATTGGGGGAATGGCTGCCGATGACTATGCCTTTGACAAAACTTACCAATTCTTCCAAGGTGAAGTATTGAGTGATTCAGTTCCAGTGCTGCTATTCTCTGGACAACTACTATTTTCCCACGGAGTTTCCAGTGGTTGGACTCCCATCAGCCAACGTAGCCGTGTAACTAAAGTCGATGGCAACGTAGTCTATGAAATTGATGGACAGCGTGCCTTAGATTTCTATCAGCACTATCTTGGTGAAGAAAGATTTGCATCCAACTATGCCATCCATGCCCTAGCAGTTTTTGAGGATCAAGATCATTTCTATTTGCGGGCACCTAATGGCTACGATCAACAGTCTGGTAGCGTGAAGTTCTTCTCAGATATTCCTGAACAGGCAGTTGTGCAAATTACTGATGCAACTCGTGACAATATTCTGTCAGCTTCTGAGACATCCTTGAAGAATGCTCTTGCTGATTATCCCGGCGTGGAGCCAATGGCAGCGTTACTTATTTCCTGTGCAGCTCGACGGCGAATTCTTGGAACTCTTGCAAGACTTGAATATCAGCTTGTCAAAACTCATTTACCAAAAGCATTACCTTGTTGTGGTTTCTATGCTTATGGTGAAATTGCTCCTCTAGTGGGCAAAGGCCAAACACAATTTCATAACAAAACCTTTGTCACACTGTTAATAGGGACAAAATGATTAGTGTATGGATAACCCTGACTTTTCCATACAGATTCAAGAGTTAGAAAAGACAAACCGCATATTGCACAAAAAGCTGGAACGCTGCCAAAATGAACGCCGCCAGTTAGAAACTGACATTGCAACAAAAGAGTTTTTACTTAAGAAAGTCATTTGTGAGTTAGAAGGCTCTCAAACAGACTTGCAGCAAAGAGGTCAAGAGTTAGAAAATACGTTAGATAGTTTGCATAAAATACAAGCTCAAATAATTCAAAGCGAAAAGATGTCTGCTCTTGGTCAAATGGTGGCTGGGATTGCTCATGAAATCAACAATCCCGTTAGCTTTATTTACGGAAATATCAGCCATATCAGCCAATACACCCATGACTTATTGCGACTTGTCCAGCTTTATCATCATTATTTTCCTAACCCACCCGTTGAAATTCAAACCGAACGCAAAACCATCGATTTAGACTTTCTAGAAAAAGACGCGATTATGGTATTGAACTCAATAAATATCGGGACAGAGCGTATCTGGGATATTGTGCTTTCACTGCGTAACTTCTCCCGCCTTGATGAAAGTGAGTATAAAGCGGTGGATATTCATGAAGGTATCGACAATAGTTTGATGATTTTGCAACACCGGCTCAAAGCCTCTGACAAAAGCCCAGAAATTCAGATCATCAAAGACTACAACAATTTATGCAATGTAGAATGCTACGCTGGACAGATCAACCAGGTGTTTATGAACATTCTAGTAAATGCACTTGATGCCCTCGAAGAACTCAATGCCAAACGAACTTATCAGGAAATTCGAGATAATCCTAGTAGCATCACTATTCGTACCTCTGCCATTGATTCACAGTGGGTGAAAATTACCTTTACTGACAATGGTTCTGGAATTCCCGAATCGATTCAAAAACAGATTTTCAATCCCTTCTTTACAACAAAACCTGTCGGTAAGGGAACAGGAATGGGAATGGCTATCAGCTATCAAATTATCACCGAAAAACATGGCGGCAAGTTAGAGTTTGTTTCGATACCTGGAAAAGGAACGGAGTTTGTGGTTCAAATTCCTATCCAGCAGCAAGTTTAGGAACTAATGTAACGTAACGCCTGCTTCTACGAGTAAACACTCTAATTCGAATGGCACTAAGAAAACGTGAAACCTAGTCAGGGCAGGGTGTAGGGGGTAGGGGGTAGGGGGTAGGGAACAAATCAAAAAAATGAACAACAAGTGCGAACATTAATAAACTTTTTCGTCACTACACCCAACACCCCACACCCAAAAGTCTTATGAATACTGGATTTGCTGATATCTTAGTGCCATTCCACTCTAACTCTGTTATGTCACTTGCGGAAAACAATAATCATAGCGAAACTTTGAAACTTTGATTAATAAGCTTTTGAGCTTTTCTTTTCTAACAGAAACTAAAATTTATAGCCAAAAACTGAGAATCAAGACTCTCAAGGGCTTTCAGGCATTGGCTTCTCCCAAAGTGACACAACAGGGCTAATTCAATTGCTACCAACGGCTACTTGACTCAACAGAGGCCACCAGTGCAATAAAAAACTGCTCTGTGGCAAGGAGTCCAGAGCAGCGCTTACAAAAAAAATAAATATGGGAGTTTTAAACTGTTTGGCGCGAGTTGAGGGTTAATGATTTTTGTCGAGGGTAGCTCCACTACAAGCAGTCTCGCTTTTCACACCATTTTCAAGCAAATTAAATCCTAAATTAAAAATCCTATAGTACACTAGCACTAGTTTGAGCCAAATTTTGTATATCTGCAAATTATTTAAAGCTTGCTTGAACTTTCTACTATCTCAAGTTGCTATCTAGCCTATACTCATGCGGGAGCAACAGCCAATTTCCATCTTTCTATGCGATCGCGAAAGCAACACTAATTGCTATCTAAGCGAACGGCGATCGCAGATGTGGTAATTGTCACTCCAGTGCAAGTCTACAACCTCGTCCTCCTGACAGTGGCAACTGGGAGTGGTGAAGCGTATTTAAAAAACACTCACCACAGAGGATTTGCAATAATTAATGCCGCTGCCGCCTGATTATCCAATGGTCTAGAGAAAAAATTTCCCTGCCCATATTCACATTTCATCGCTTTTAGGAGCGCTAGCTGTTCTGCCGTTTCTACCCCTTCGGCGATTACATCTACACCTAGTTTTTTGGACAGGATCACCATTGTTTCAACAATATCTAAATTTCCTTGAGCAACGCTGCCACCACTAACAAAGGAGCGGTCTATCTTCAACTGATTAATTGGAAAGTGGTGGAGACGACCTAATGAGGAATAGCCTGTACCAAAGTCGTCAATTGCTAACTTAATTCCTAATTTTCTCAGTTGTTTTAGCTTGATGGTCGCTTTGTCACTGTTTTCCATAATTACGGTTTCTGTAATCTCCAGCGTCAAACTTTGTGCATCTAGTCCAGTCTTCTGTAGAACTTGATTAATCTGCGGCAGCAAATTTTGTTGACTAAACTTAGTACTACAAAGATTGACGCTAATAGTCAAAGGGCGCTGCTCCAAATTTGACCACTGGGAAAATCGCTCTTGCCACTGCTGTGTCTGACGACATGCCTCATCCAACACCCACTCATCAATTCGGCTGATTAACCCGGTTGATTGGGCAGTTGACATAAAATACTCTGGCAAAACAATGCCAAGTTTTGGATGTAGCCAGCGCACAAGGGCTTCAAAACCAATTATCTTCCCAGTTTTTAGTAACACTATCGGTTGATAATAAATCCGAAACTCAAAACGCTCAATGGCTCGGCGCAAAGCATTCTCCAACTGCAATTGTGAGACTGCTTGAATGTGCATATCAGTGTTAAAAATCTCATAACACGCTTTGCCTTGTGCCTTAGCTCGGTACATGGCAATGTCAGCATCACGCAAAAATTCTTCTGGTTGGTTATAATTTGTACTGCTTAGGACAATGCCAATACTGACTGTAGTAAAGACTTCTTGCCCATCTAGCTCCACAGGAAGTGTTAGTTGATGTTGGATTCGCTCAGTAGCGTTGATCGCATCGTTAATATCTTTTATCCCTTCTAGCAGGATTATAAACTCGTCTCCTCCCAGTCTTGCACCTACATCTATAGAGCGCAAGCATTCTTGGAGCCTTTGAGCAATGACAAGTAATAATTGATCGCCAAATCTGTGTCCAAGGCTGTCGTTGATAGACTTAAAGCCATCTAGGTCTAGAAACAGGACAGCAAATAAATAATCTTCATGCCGTTTGGAATAATTGATCGCATGTTCAAGGCGTTTTATAAATGCACTACGGTTTGGCAGACCCGTCAGTGCATCGTGAAACGCAAGGTGCAGCAGTTGTAACTCCGCTCGTTTACGCTCTGTAATTTCAGTCTGCAATTCTTCATTTGCTTTTACCAGTTCCTCTGTCCGTTGCCTCACACGTTTTTCTAACTCATCTTTTGCTCGGTGCAACAATTCTTGGGCTTGTTTGCGTTCGCTGATATTGCACAGCAGCCAACGCCAGCCTACCTGCTGATGGGATGAGTTGTACACAATAGATGCTCTAATGCTAGCAGGGAAAGGTGTACCACCTCGTGGATATAGATAAATTTCCCAGTCTTGTAGCGGCTGCAAATTAGATATCTTGGCTCTAAATATCTGGCGGTCTTGTTGAGCTATAAACACAATTAATGGTTTCCCTACCAAAGATTTTTGGCTTACACAGAGCAAAGTTGCTGCTGCATTGTTAGCCTCTTGAATTATCCCGACACTATTAGTTACTAAATAACCATCTGGAGCAAACTCAAACAAATCTTGGTAACGTTGCTGCTGCAATTCTGACGTGTTACGGGCAGTAGTCAGCTCTTCATTTTGTTGGCGTAGTTCCTCGGACACGACTTGAAGTTCTTCAAGGGTTTGCTGAAGTTCCTCGTTAACTTTCTCTTGGTCAGTAAATTTTTCTTCCTCCAGTAAAAACAGCTCAAGTAAGCTAGTCTCAGTGACGATTCCTAGCAATTGCCCAACATTGTCCAAAATAGGTAAATGGCGAATTTGATGCTGATGCAATAACGACAAAGCTGTGAAAATATCTTGAGAATTTGATTGTGTGAGCGTAACAACTTGCTGCGTCATCACCTGAGCCATTTTCGCTCTGGATAAGTCCATCCCGGAGGTAACAAGTCTAACTACATCTTCATAAGTGAATATCCCTAATAGCTGCGTTCCCTCCATAACTAAGATGCAGCTAGATCCTTGCTGGCTTCCGATCTTTGATTCAAATGAAAAATTTAAGCTAGTCAGATCATCTTTTATATTTCGTTTCCGATTCATTAATCCAATAGCTTCAATTACAGTACTATCAGGACTAATTGTCCAAGGAAAACGATCAATAGCATCAGATAAATTAAGCAATCTCATTAGATAAATGCTAAATTTTATACATATTCTACACTCTTACTAATGAAAAAAAGAGTAGCAAAAGTTAGATATTTCATTGAGTTTTAAAGATTCAAGTTCTGCGATCGCTGATGCTGTTAACCTTTCTTGATAGGGCAGCCGCAGTTTTCAATTCATGGTTGTTAGAACTAGGTTTTGTTGGGTTGCAACAAGATAAGACGATTTCTCAAGGGCAGTGACTCTCAAAAAAATACTCTACTGGCTTACTCATCTCAATAGAGTATATAAAGTCACATTTATTGTCCCTCACTAAAGTTTATTTTGTATAATAATAGATATTTAGCCTCTGTATAAGTACTTAAAATATTGATTGTAGCGATCGCCAACTTTTCTTTTCCATTAATTCACCTCCACATAGTTAGTGGAGCGACAAATAAAAAAATGGTTAAACCAAAATATTTAGTTATTGAAGCCTATTCCGCAGATATAACCCAAGTTGCTAGTCATTTTTATGAGCGTAGGCGTAGCCCGCCGCAGGCATCGCTTTCAGACGATAATTGATAAATATTTACATTAGTTAACAATAAACTCATGGGTTAAATGATAATATTTACTTAACTTTCAAAAAGCAGTTATTGCTTTTTATTATGAAAACTCCAGAACTTCTGAGACGATACGCAGCAGGAGAACGGGACTTTAGTAACGTAAGCTTAATTCAGGTTTGTCTGACTAATGCAAATTTGATTGGGGTACACCTAAAGGGAGCAGACTTGATTGGTAAAGACTTAAAGGGAGCATATCTGACTGATGCACATATTAGTCAAGCGAAACTCAATCAGGCAACTTTTGCTGATTCACGAATGATTGAAGTATGCCTAATTAGTGCAGAAATGGTTGATGCAGACCTGAGTGGAACAGACTTGACAGGAGCAGATTTAAGTGGAGCTGATTTAAGCTATGTCAAGCTAGGTGGAGCCAACTTGAGGGGGGCAAACTTAGGTGAGACAGACCTCACCGGAGCGGATCTTAGGGGAGCGGAACTAAGTGAAGCTAACTTGAAAGGGGCAAAGCTAGCTGGGGCAGATATGGACGGGGCATATTTAGATAAGGCAGACCTGACTGGCGCAGATATGGACGGGGCAAATATGCGGAGAGTCGGATTAACTGGAACAAAAATGCCCGATGGAATAGTTCACGACTAAGTGACTTGAGTGATTTTTAACCTAAGTTTATACATCAAGGTAATAATGGGGCTGCGATGATAAATAATTACTGCCTGACAAATAAGTTGTTTATCCAAGGTTTGTTCAGGCAGTAATTAACACTATCTTAATGATGTTCATCATCCCATTATCCTCAGCAACATCTGGTATTGTAACACTAGCATTATTCAGCCTAGACAATGAAAAAATGTTGGTAGTGATAAATATATAGTAATAATAGAAATTTAGTATTTATACTCGGATAATTTAGTAACTATTTCCAGATTTTTATATTGCTTCTTATACTACAAAATAACATGCGGAATGTGGGTTAAATACTTAGCCTCGGCAAGGGGGTGTGTGCGATCGCTGTTCTAGCGATCGCCTGATGCTAGAATAAGTCTAAAATTAAGAACATTCATAATGTTACATGAATTTCTCTTAGCAGAACGTGACGAAATTCTCGCCTTGTGTTCAAAAAAGATCGCGCGTCTTGCTGATTCCATGAGTTCGAGCGACGAAATGGAAAGAGGATTACCTGTGTTCTACGATGAACTCATTGAGGTATTACGTGCTGATGCTGATATAGATGAATCTGGGGAAATAGATGAATCTGGGAAAGCACATAACAATTTTATAGAAAGTGTTCACAGAGCCGCAGCAGAGCGCCGGGGGAAAGAGTCGTTAAAACTTGGCTACAGCATTTCTCAGGTTGTTCATGGCTACGGCGCTCTTTGTCAATCTATCACTCAGTATATTCAGGAAAATAGTAGTGAAATAACATCCCCTCGTGAATTCAATCGATTAAATTTCTGCCTCGATATCGCTATCGCTGAAGCGGTTACAGAGTTTAATCGAGGTCAGCGCGAGAATGCAGAGCGGGATGAGGTTTTACGTCTGGGATTTCTAGCACATGAGTTGCGAAATGCGTTGACCTCTGCTAGTTTAGCTTCCCAACTTATAATCACAGGAAAAGTCGGAGCAAATGGAAGTACATCTCGTATTCTTGAAAATGCCCATAGGCGTATGAGAGACATTATTGATCGTTCACTTGTTGAGGTGCGACTGCGAAACGAATCAACCGGACAATATCAGAGATGTCGAGTTATTCACCTAGTCAGTGAAGTTGAGGCTACTGCATGGTTTGAAGCAAGTGCGAAATCAATTAAAGTGTGTGTTGAGGTAGGGCCTGAATTGGAGGTTTTAATAGATCGTCACCTAATAATATCTGCCTTATCGAATCTGGTTCAAAATGCCATTAAGTTCACGAAGCAGGGTGGGATTGTATGGATACGCGGTAAGGCTGTAGGTGGGCGTGTTTTGCTTGAAATAGAGGATCAATGTGGAGGACTCCCCCCTGGTGAGGCGGAAGAACTTTTTAAGGCTTTTTCTCAGATGGGAACAGATAGATCAGGATTAGGGATTGGGCTTACAATTTCACGACGCGCCGTATTGTTAAACAAAGGTATACTCTCAGTTCGCGATATCCCCCATCAAGGATGTGTCTTCTCAATTGATTTACCCAAAGCTTCCTCCCCTCTCCCCACTATAATCCTCTAGCTCCATCTTCGCTGCGCTCACTTATGTAAACTCCAACTATTTTAAAAGAGCCAAGTCATCTCTATGCTTATCAGTAATATGAATATCGACCGATTGCAAGAACTTAAGGCATTACGTAAAAATAAGTTGTACAAATTTAATCTAGGATAAGCTGTTAGGTTTACTTCGCAATCAAAAGTGTTCAAGTTATTTTTGCGCGGCTCCTAAGCAAAAACTGGCGAATGACGCAGACTTGTCCGATATTTGGCTATTTTATATGGATCATTTTGCGGATCTACCGGAATTCACTGACCTGGGTGAGCCTGCCTATAATGAATATCTAAATGCCGTCCTCCAAAAAACTTGTCAGCAGATGTTTGACAGGGCAATAAAGATTAGTGACTGTTTGGTGATCTACATAGCTCCATATCATTTATTTCATGGAGCTTTCTTTCTTAAAGGGAGTATTGGGGGCGTGATTTATTTCGAGGATATAAAAATTGGGTTAATTGCAGTGTCGGCAGATTATCCCCCTACCGATACGGTTAAGTATTCACGTTTTACTGAGATGATTCAACTGTCAGCTCCTAATAGCAATGACCGCAATTGAGAGAAACACAACTTATGGATGTTTCAAGAAGTGCGTAGGCTAGCAAGAACCGCAGGCATCACATTTCTTGACAGGGCAGCCGCAGTTTTCAATTCATAGTTATTAGAACGAGGTTTTGTTGGGTTGCAACAAGACAATTTCTTAAGGGCAGTGACTATCAAAAAAATACTCTACTGAGTTATTCATCTCAACAGAGTATATAAATTTATTCCCTCTCACTAAAATTTATTTTGTACAATAGTAGAAGGGTTGCAGATTTGAAAAACTCAAGAAAAATAGAAATAAGCGCGGACATTAAAAGCTTTTTCCTCACTACACTCTACACCCAAAAGCCTTATAGATAATCGATTTGCACTTATCAAGTCTACCATAACCAAATAGAAATTCTAATACTTTCTAGCTGATTACTCAACATGAGAAATGAAAAACGCAGATATTACAGTATAGCCAACAAAAAAAATCACAGTCGAAATCATAAAAAACTCCTTTTTTAGCCAAAGATTAACTAATATTTACCTCCTTTTAATTTATAGTTAATACTAAGTGTAAACATCTACTAAAAGACTACTCTATTAAATGTCTAGAGGATGACTCGGCTTAACAAAATTATCTTTCATAGTCAGGTGAAGTATATCTGAGTAATTACAGTCATTATTGATATATACAGAGCACTAACAAGTTAGTAAAATTATTCTGGTCTGAGCAGGGTTACTCACTTAAATACGAGTAAAGAAGAATATGCTGCTCAAATCACTATATCTGACAGCTAACAGTTCGTGAGCAGAAGCTCCTCTAGCTTAAGATTGCCTTTGAGCAACGCTAATTGTTATCTATTAGGGTTTTTATGCTTTGTGGGATCAACTAATCTATATGATTGGTCAGATTCACTCGTTGGAGGAAAGGGATTTCCGGCAGTTGATGTTATCTCTAACCCTGTGCCTTTTCCGTCAGAATTAATTACTTCGTACTGCCCACTGATGGGAGTACGTTCCCCTGGACTATGCAAAAAAGATTGAGCCGACTCTGATTGGCTTAACTGTGTAGTAACAGGACTGTAAACTATAGTAAACTGGCTTTTAATTTCAAAACCTGGAAGATAGCCACCGTGGAACGGGATATCTGACAACTGACTGAACGTGCTTTTAATTCCTGAGATTGGTTGAAGCAAGTTTTCGTTGTTTTGGCTCCATCTAATAATTTGTGCATCTAGCAATTCTTGAAACTCAAGAGCGTGTACTGCTGCCTCATCCGAGGGAGTTTGGCTATCCACAACAATTGATAACTTCAGAGTCAACAAAAGTATCGTTTGTATTTCTAAAGAATCGTCTACCGAGGTAACTTGTGTACAAGACTCGTCTACATAAAAACCAAATTGGCTTTTAAAAGGTGAAAAACTCTGTGTTTGAAGTTGTTGACTAAGATATGGTAGCAATCCGGTATCGGCATCTAATAGGATTTGGCGAACGATTGGTATTTGTATCATAAATACTCCACAAGCTTTAAATTAAACGTTTTCTTGACCAACAATTTCACTAGATTCAACACTTTAAGACATCCATCAAACTGACGAGAGTTAGCTCAATCCCTCTACCGATTTACTTAAAACATCTTTGATGCTGCAATATGCCAGATAATTGCTCGCATTCCTTATTCTGATTCAGCAATTCGTGGAAAAAAATAACCGTTACCTCTTGCTGTAATAATGAATTCTGGGTCGTTGGGGTCGGATTCTACCTTTGTCCGCAATCGTGAAATATGCACATCTACCACACGGGTGTCTGTATTCATCTCTGGTACAAAGCCCCACAATTGCTGTAATATTTCGACCCTTGAAAAAATCTTTCCCGAATGATTAACTAACAACTCTAATAAGCTAAATTCTATACCTGTCAATCGAATGCGTTGCTCATTTTTATGGACTTGCCGCTTACTTGTATCGATTTTTAGGTCGCCTGCATGAATTATCCCAGAGTTAGGAATAGTATTGATACTGGTTTTGTAGGAGCGCCGTTTTAGTACACAGGCAATTCGAGCTTCTAGTTCCTTGGGTGAGAAAGGTTTTGTCATGTAGTCATCAGCACCGAGTTCCAGCCCAGTGATTCGGTCTGCTACATCTGCCAAGGCTGTTAGCATGATAATTGGTACGTCTGATTGTTTCCGTAATTCTTGACAGACACCGTAGCCATCTAGCTTTGGCATCATTACATCTAGAACTATCAAATCAGGGGTCAACAGGCGAAAAGCTGACAAAGCTTCTTCACCATCACTAGCTGTAACTACACTGTAGCCAATCATTTCTAGACGCGTCTGTAAAATTCGACGGATGCTGGCTTCGTCATCGACTACTAGGATTGTGCCTTTATCACCTGATAAGTTTCTCAACGCTGTTCCTCCACAGCGAGAACTCTCAACCATCTATTATCTGCTCATTAGGAGTCAAAACCGCAAAACAATCTTGAGTTACAGTCATGAGTCAAGAAGCGATGCCTGCGGCGAGCTACGCTTACGCTTAATACTTGCATCTGTGCAACAGATTATGCTGGAACATCAACCCGAAAACAGATTTGTACACAATTAATAAATTATTCAGCAAGGGACTCGTATTTTCCAGAGTTTTGCAGTACAGTGTTTATTCTGTGCAATTATTAATACCTATCTTCTTATAACTTTACTCAGACAAATTTTAAGCCAATGCCTTCGAGGGAACAGCCAATGAATACTTCTAATGATACAGATACTAAGAAGATCATCAAAAAATCTGACAAGCTCACCCTGAGACAGATGAAGTTAATCGAGGAGGCTGAAGACCAACTTCTTAAAGCTAATACTGACAATTCTACTGTCCCTGTGGTTGAGGTTGAGGAGAAACCAGTAATCACTCAAAAGCCTAGAGTTCCTGACTATATTCCGCACCTTGACAATCCTCCAGTACAGTCTGTGGGAAACTCTGGCTGGCAGGTTTCTGATGTCTGGCGGGATATTCGGGTAGATGATTTTTGTGGGTAGACCCCATGATTACAGAGCGTTCATGCATCTATACCCTCTGTACCCCTTTCAATTGCATTGGTTGAATCTATGTATGACTCCTGATTTGATAATCCTTTAACCACCTGTATTAAAGCTAACTGCATTTCTGGCGTAAATTCCAACTTACCAGAACGCAGATGTAAATCTAACTGAGCAAAAGGAATTTCAATTTCTCGTTGCTTTAATACTTCGTAAATAATGTAGTATAAATCACTTTTGAGCAAAAATTGTTTATTAGGTTCCGCAGTCCAGACTAATAACTCAAAATTTAAGGTGTTGTTGCCAAACTCTTTAAACAGTACTAGAGGCAAAGGAGTCTGCAATACATTGGGATGCTTAGAAGCAGCCTCTAACAGAGCAGCTTGCACGGCTTGGGGATCTGAACTATAAGCAACGCCAACGGGGAGATGAAGGCGAGAAATCGGGTTGCGGTGGCTCCAGTTGATTACTTCTTTTTCTAGGAAGCGAGAGTTGGGTACAATAATTGAAACGTGGTCAAGGGTACGAATCTCGGTACTTCTGGCACCGATTCGCTCGACAATACCTGTATATTCCCCAACTTCCACAAAATCTCCAACCTGAATCGGACGCTCAAATACTAGTACTAAACCACTGCCAAAATTCTTAGCAATATCTTGTAAACCAAAGCCAATTCCAACGCTTAAAGCACTTACTAAAATTGTCAAAGAGCTAATGTCAAGCCCCCAGATTTGTAGCAGTACCAGTGTGCCAATAAAAATTAGACCATATTTTAAAAGTATTATAATCGCTTCTTGAGCGCCACGATTGATAACAGTAAAAGAGAGAATCCGAGAACGTAAAAAATTGGTTAAAGTTCCAGCAAAGATAACTAAGCCAAACAACAAACCAACCAAAACTATTAATTCAGTAAGGGAGTAAGGATTCTTTCCTAATGTCAGAATAGGTGAGGTAAAACTGGTAATTAGGATATTTGAAATTTGGTAGCTCCATTGACGAGTGAAAGGAAAGAGATTAGTAATATAAAGAATCGCACTCATCCAAAGTCCGATACGCATACTTGCCAACACTAATTTGAAAAATAATTCTAATACTTTAAGTGTTTCCGAATTAGGTATGGCATTGCTAGTAGTTAAGCGAAGTGAAGCTACTCGGATAAAGTGATGCTTAATCCATCCCAATAGCCAACTAAATCCCACAGTTATGAGTAAAATTGCTGCTGCTATAAAAGTTGTTTGTTGAAGATAGGTTTTAGTTCGCTCTAAATGAGCTTGCTGTAACGCTCCTTCAATTTCCTGCGCCCAAATGTTAGCCTGCTCATCAAGTGTACTACCTGGAACAGTATCTTGTTGTGTAACTGTTAACAGATAGCGGTCATTTAGCAAAATAGTAGGTAGCTGGTTGCGTTTTTCAATCTTAACTTGAATAGACTCAGAAGCGGAAATCACATTTTTTAGTTGTGAATTGATTAAATTTGCCCGTTCTTGAGCGCTATATTGACCAGAATCGCTGATCCCAAAAAGCTGTTGTCCATCCAAAATAACTGGAGCTTTAGTTAATGCTTGAGCAACGATAGGAGTGAACCAGGAAAATAAAACAAAAGTTAGTACTGTAATCAGAATATTAAAATATTTTGATGGTAATCGTAAACGATGAAAATCAAACATAAAGACTCTAAGCAGATGTTTTTACTTTAGCTAATTTATCTTAACTAAATTTCATCGCAATCAAATTATTTTTTTAATAGTTTCTCTTAGCATTACTTTTTATGGAGTAGAAACATTCACTTTTTCAGGTAGGATAGAAGACAAGATAATAAGAATGATCCTCTATAGCAGTTCAATGGGTAAACGAAAGAGAAAAAATCACAATATACCCTTCTTTTGGATGGTAGAAGAACAAGAAAATTTGTTCATTGCTCCTACTGGTAACGAAATAGTTACAGATGCTGGATGGGAGAAAATTTCCTTTGAAGAAGCCAGAAAACTGTTTAGTCCCGAAACTTTTCAAGAGTGGTACGAACTGTTCCTAGAAAATATAGATATCTCGGAAATACTTTCAGAATCTAACGTAGATATAGATGTAGATGATGAATCAGCAATAGATAACTTTTTACAAAGTAGCAATTGGACACCAAAACAAGCCAATTTAGTTGTAGCGAAGGCTATCTATAAAAATCATGCCTGGGTGAGAGGATTGCTGATTTCTACACCTGATGTTGAAGAACCCTATTTTCACAATTATGAAATGGAGGCAATTCGTTTAGGAATCCAATTGTGGAAATACATCTTTGAAGATATTCCAGTAATTAATGACTGCAAAGATGCTGTCAGACATTTACATGGGAGATACGCCCTCATTGGCTGGCAACCAAGAAATTGTGTCACAGCAGCTCACAACCTAAAAATATCTCAAGCTACTAAGGTTTACAATGAACTTCTCTGGGATGAAGATTGGGTAGGTGAAGAAGACGAAATTTATTAGTCAGGAACTATAAACTCTACAACACTGGAAAATATACTCCCCATTACTGATGACTGGATAATAATAGAGTTACCGAGAAATAAGACCAGAAATCTTTGAAGAGCCTAAGAGCGATGGCGTAACCTTAATGAGCCAGTGGCGATCGCTCTAATAATAACGTAGCGTCGGTGCGGCGTACAGGCTCTTTCAAGCGATTTATGGACGGATGCTTGGAGCGGGGTAAAGCACTTAACAGAAATTGTTGAACTTTTTTATTCCCATAGGCTAAGGCAACCGCCTGAGCAACTTTTGTAAACTATCTTTGCACTCAGTCAAAGTTATAGTTGCATTGTGCCTATAATAAGTTACGGCTAACTATAACTGGAAGTTAGCATCCTGTAAATGGTTATCGCTTGGATGACGCATCAAAGGCGATACCAAGACAAGCAAAATTTATCGGCAGCGTAATAGTTTATATTCCGTTGCCAACATGCACCCTCCGCGATCGCATGTTGGTGAAAGTGTTGTGTCTAGGGAAAAGTAGTTTTTATCGTAGTTTATATCGGATAAAAGATAAGGGTAGGTTATTTTGTCTTCACACCGCGATCGTGTATACTGAACTTTTAAATTCACAGCCACCGAGTGCGATCGCATAATTATTGTGAATAACCCTGAACTAAATAATTTACCTCCGATTAAACTCATTCCTCTGAACGCCCAAACAGCATTGCTGACTGGGCGCACGGCTAGTACAAGACCACCAACCGATATTCGGTGGGTAAAAGTTCTGGAATTTTTACGCAGCAACAATCTCGCACCAAACAGCCGCAAGCTTTACGAACGCGAACTGAAGCGGTTTTTGGCTTGGAGTGAGCTGCACTATCATGAACTGCGTCCACGTCATCTTGCGCTATATAAAGAATATCTCCGTGATGAAATACTGACTGATGCTGGCAAACGGCTTTCAAAAAGCAGCATCAATGCAGGAATTGCGGCTCTCAAAAGCTTTTTCAAATGGATGTCTTACACATATCCTGAAATTATTGCTACGAATCCCACACTGGGGATAAAACTGGAAAAAGTGCCACTGCCACCAGCCCAGAGTTTAACCCTAGAAGAGATGGAGCGGGTGTGGTCAGCGTTGGAATTATTGGGAGAAACAAAGCAACGAGATACAGCACTCGTCCACATTCTCAGTCATGGACTGCGGGCTGGGGAAGTTGTGCAGTTAAATGTTGGCTCATTTGATGGCAAGCTGCTGTTTTTACCAGATACTAAAACTAATGAACCGCGCCTAGTGCCACTGCGAAAAGAGAGTCGGGAAGTTTTAGCAGAGTATTTACAATTGCGCTCACAGCAAGGAGAGGTGTTGTCCAGCCTTAGCCCACTGATGATTTCACACCATGCTTCATACAAAGGTGAACGCTTGAGTTATCACGGTATTTACTTCGCTGTAGAAAAAATTGGTGAAATAGCTCATATTGAGGATTTGCACCCTCACTCCTTTCGCCACACCTATGCCACTGACTTATTGCTATTAGGAGTTGATCCCAGCCATGCCCGTAAGCTAACGGGACATCAAAGCGAGAAAGCGTTTCGGCGCTATACACTTCGCAGTGAGCAAGAAGCTGCGATCGCTGCTTACTATCGCGCCATTGGTGAGGACGAAGTGGAGTAGACTATGCCCAAACCATTAGATCCCAAGTGCCAGTTATGTGCCAAGTTGCCAACAGCTAAAGCCAAGGTGCTGCATGGGACAAATGGGGATGGATGCTGGAATCCTAAAGTTTGCCATAATCGCCGCTCCTTCTACCGTCGTCGAACCAATGATAATTCCGCGCAACTAGATGCCATCACCGTCGAACCGCCAGCAACATATTTTGCTGTGTTGTATTTGTATAAAGAACCAGGGGATAAGCCATTGCACGCCTTGGGCGCAGAACTCTGGCTGGGGCAACAGCCTATTTGTCGCTTAGAACCAATTCACTGCTTTGGGTTAACGGCGGGTAAAATACGCACTTATACAGATCAGGTGTTACAGGCTTTTGCATCTCAATATAGTGTTTCACTATATCAATATAAGGATATGTTTGAAATTACCTCAAGTTACTGCCCAGTTCGTCCTTGCCCGTTACATCCAGAATCCTAGAGATGGCCACATACCACCAATTAACAATCTGGGATCTGCTGGATGAGCTGTCCGAATCTCCACCAACTTCTTCTCTTGATGCTATGTGGGATTGTTTGGATGCCGAGCTAGAAAGTTTACCCTTGGAAGCACAGTTATTAACCGCAGCGCTTGCCTTCAGTCAAATTGCGGATATTCTCAAGTCTCGTGCCGAAGTGCTGTTGCAAGATACCCGCGATCGCAATAGTCTTTTGGGGCCAATTATTAGCACTGATCTATTTGCTGGTCTAGTACGGACAACAATGCACCTAGATTTAGATGATTTGATTGAACCGCAAACACCACAAACCTTTAAACCACACGGCCCACACCAATATTCATCTCCTACTGAGTTGGGTGATTCTGTAGCAGCACCTGTTGAAAAAGCGAATGTTTTGGCAATGCTCGATGAGGTGACAACTTTAGAAGATGTTCGCAATTTGGCATCAGACGAAAATGTGGAAAAATGGCAGAGCGCGATCGCTAACTACCTGATAAATGTCAAAGATGAGATTTCTTTAGTTAAACTGCAACGTGTGTTACAAATGCCGATGGTGGAGGTGTGGTTGGGATTATTGTTGGGTAATTTTACATTAGAACAGCGTGGTGATTTTTATCATAACCATAATGTCTGGGTGAAAAGCTCTCCGGATAATTCGCTACTCCTCACCCTGATCTGGTGAGATAGGTTTCTTAAATAGTGTTTTCAGTAGGACATTTCTTATCAAAGCTGTAGAAGCCAATCCAGCTTTCCTTAGTAATATCTCTAATGATGTTTTGGTTCAACAAATCGCTGATCTTAATCCTGAAGAACAGAAGCGGATGATAAACATTTACTTAGAGCGCGTTCGAGGCTAACAGTAACTTTGCTGATGATTTACAAGAATCTATTAACGGTGCTGCTTAAATTACACAAATAATTTAAGAGAGCGTTCTCATAATTGCTTTTGCTGAATCCTAGTAACTCTGCTAGGATTTAGCATTTAATGAGCAAACTAAAAACCAGAGGCTATCGGAGCGATCGCAGAAGGCAGTCTATGCAATATACTAAGCCCCACTACCACAGTGTAGTCACGATAATGCGATCGCGGGAAGCTGTTTTTTCCTGCTTTTTCTAAGTTGCGTAGCTTGCCCGCTGTAGGCATCGCAAGCCACATCTTCGTTTTGAGGGCTAAGGCTAGTGAGTTGCACCTCCCATTGAGGATTTGCGTTAATCATGTGGTGCATCATCACTACTGCATACTTGGCGTTGCTGAATCAAAATATGAATCAGGCGATCGCTGAAATAAAACTTGTAGCTCACATCGTGAGCGGTACTGAACCATACTTGAGATAATGTATAACCAGTCGAATAGAGTGTCTCAGCATTTCTTCTGACTTAGAATAAGAAAAAGTTTTACGATGTAGCCGAGCCAAGTAATGTCTAAAACCACTGTTTTCTCAGATCACGAGTGTCATATAGGTTTTACTAACAATATGGTCTTCGTCGCTAATAAAACAAGGATAAACGGGGTAGCCATCTGTGACGTAAAAATAAGAGTGCCAGCAGCTTATAGCCTGCCACAAAAGCTTAAAAGTGTTGGAACTGTGATCTCCTAAAACCCAAGCTATAACTCCGAGAATATGCTTATTTACTGCTGTCCACAACCAAATTTTGTTTTTTTCTAGCAATAAAGGTCTCTAACTCATCAATTTGGGTGATTTCTGATATTTCATCCTTTTGCGGTGTGTCAGGCAAAATATTAAGCTAAAAAACATTTAAATTGCATAATCTAATTAAATATAACTTTTGTAGGGTGGGCAAAATGAGCGCCCATATTATGCAATTTAAATGTGGAACAGCTTACCAACCTCTTTTACCCAATTGATGACAGTCGTATGATAGCGAAGCGTTAGCGAGTCCGCGAGCGTCTGCACTTTTTTCACTCGTTCTATTGCCCGAAAGCCAGAACCGTTGACATACATTTCTAAGCATTCGCGCTTGATTTCTTCTGAGTAACCTTTCGGTTCATAAGAATCAATAAACTGACGACTACATTTCACACAGATGTAATTTTGCTTACCTCTTTGTTTACCATTTTTGCGAATATGGGTTGATGCACACCTTGGACATTCCATAGCGATATCCCTCTTCTGTCACTCTCCGGAATGAGCAAGTAGTAACCAAGTGAAATTATCCAGAAGCATAATAGGGTTTAAATTGATTCATTGCACTAATTAATTGA
>NZ_JBALDP010000105.1:0-22948 GCF_036917355.1 Nostoc sp. | reverse complement strand
AATGCACGAGCGTAACGCTCACAACTTCCCTCTCGATTTGGCTGCTGGCGATTCTGCTCCTGTAGCTCTAACTGCTCCTGCTATCAACGGTTAATCATAATCTGAGATACGCTCTTCACGATTTTCTATAAATAAAAGACGCTCTCCCGAAAGGGGGGGCGTTTTTGCATTGGGTTAATTGCTACGTTATACCAATTCAATTAATGATTGCAACACATCCTTGGGTAAAGACGCGATGAATCGCGTCTCTACAAATGGTCTATTTGTCGCATTCTTTTTTCCAATTGGTATTACAGCTATTTTCAGGTAAATAGACAACGTGGTAGGGGCGCAAGGCCTTGCACCCCTAATACAACAGATGTGGTTCAAATACATGAAAACTTTTTTGAAGTGCAAAAATGACCTTTATCGGTGAGAACTTAGGAAATAATTATCAAAAAGTAAATTTTACAGTTAATAACGGGTCAGAACGGGTAATAATTGCTAGCAGCGTAGATAATTGCCTTAAAGCTCAAATATCAAGGAGAAGCCAAGAATGATTTTACACCGTGGGCGTAGGGTAGTAGCCGCTTTGTTACTGTCAGTGGTACTACTGACAACAGCCTGTAGTCCAAAAACACCTGGACGTTTTGACCAGGCACAAAAAGAAAGCACTCAACAAAAAAGCGGTCAATCGGTAGCTAAAACCGCAACTCAGGGTAGCGAATTTAATAAATTTTTCCCAAAAGCTGGTGATGGCTACCAACGCGTCTATACCCAAGAGAAAAAAGGCTTTGCGGAAGCGAAGTTGAAAAAAGGCGGTAAAGATATAGCAGTGCTGTCTATTTCTGATACCACTAGCACACCCAGTGCAGCAGCAAAGTTCTCGAAAAGCACTAAAAAAATTGGCGGTTATCCCGCAATAGAAGTTGGTAAAACGCAAACTGCAATTTTGGTAGGTAAGTACCAAGTAAAAGCACTTTCTCGTGATTCATCATTTACAGCTAGCGATCGCGAAGATTGGCTAGAGAAGTTTAATCTTAATGGTCTAGCTAGACTGAAGTGATTTGCACTACTAACATTCAGATCGTAAAACCTAAAAAAGGAGATTTTTGTGAGCAAATCGATTGTTGAGTTGGTCGATCAATTGCCAACTGGCGGCTTGACTGTTTCTATGTTGAAGTCTCTCGATTTTGTTGCTCCTGGAGAGTGGCAAAATACCGTTGGCTTTGTCAACACTATCAAGAAAGTCACTGGCGAAGATGACGAAGATTTGATTCAGCAAATTGGCGAAAGAGCGATTTATCTATTCAACGATAAATCCCAAGGATACCAAACAGCCTTGTGGTTATATCAAACTGTTGATAATACAGATAAAGCGCTTGGTGCAGCAGCTTTAGCTAACAAAGTCGGCGAAAAAATTCCTCTGTTGGGTTTTTTAAACTCTGTCACTCCCAAGCCAGATAAAGCCCAAACCATCGATCTGACATTAAAATTAGTGGCTGAGTTGGTGGCCTTCTGTCAAATTAACGGCATTCCGGGAGACAGTATTGGGGATTTTGTCGCCTCTTTAGGTGAGTATAGTGGTGAGTCGCTGATTCGCATGGTGGCGTTAGTTTGCGTTGATGGTTTGATACCTTTGGGCCCAGATTTTATCAGCAAAGCAATATCTGGGCTGAATCAAACAAATCCACAGGAGTTAGAACAAAACTCGACTTTCCAAAACATCAAAGATGTGATTCCAGGGAACAATGCTGGCAGTAAACTCAACTTTATCGGTGAAAGCTTTGACTCTGTGAAAGGTTGGATGAGTGGGTTAGTTAGCGCCAATAATTTAACGCCGCAAAAGGTTGTCCACAGCTTGCAAAGTTTTACCGATATTGCTGATGACAAGTTGGACTACCTCGCAGCATTCCTGGATGTAGCAACAAATTATTATGAGCACACTGGCACGCAAACTTTAGCACATCGCTTGATTGAACGCGCGGTGGCTGAGATTTAGGTTGATGGGGAGTGGGGACTGGGAAGATTTCCCAATCTCCAATCCCTATTGGGGTAAATACTGCTCGGTTAAGGGGAAAAGGGGAAGGTGGGGCCCCCTCTGGGGATAAGGGGCGGGGGAAAGCGGCAAGAAAAAACCTTTACCCCAAACCCAGTAACCTTTTCCCAAAACCCGATTCTGAATTAAAAATACTTAACCGAGAAGTATTGCTATTGAGGTAAATGCAAATCTGCTGCGATCGCATATAAGTAAGGTTGAAAAATAGCCAAGTTTTCTAGTTTATCAAACTTACCTGTTTGCGTACCTGTGTCAAATGCAGTAGTCATTACGTAAAGTTTAGTACCATCAAAGGCAACATGACCGATATGTTGCTCTTGTACTCCACCTTGTCGCTTAAGTCCGGCGAACCCATAGCGGATTCCCTGAAGCTTACCAATGGGTACTGGTTGCGGTGGGTAGGCTGAGAAAATAATCTCTTTTCCATATTCACCCTGACGATCTTTGGCTAACGCAGCGTAGTGGTCTACAACCCAAGTCTTAAGTACTGGTAATAACTGGGTTTGGTACTTGGGACTTTGGTAGTCTACTAGGGAAGCAGTTGGAATACCAGCTGCTAAGAGTTTCTTTCGGAAATCCTCATTGTTTGCTAGTGGGTAAGTGTTAATCTCAACTGTACCCAAACGTTTTCCTTTGGAGGAGACACACAACAGGGGTGCATTTCCTTCACAGGGATAAACTTGCCAGTTAGTTGGAGCAGCAGTACTTCCCAGGATTTTCTGCCAGATATTTTCCTGATTAGAGTTGGGAAGTTGCGCAACGGTAGGAGGTTTTACTACTTTGGGTGGAGAAAATTGGGGTAAAACAAATTTGGCTCCCACCGGTATTGACACCAGCAAAATAGAGCCTAGTAATAAATGATAAAGTCGTAACATTTTTTTAAAAATCCAGAGCCAGGGATTGCAGACTAACGATATCTACAATACTTTATGGATACAGAGGAAGAATACATTTATATTGCCGCGAGTTCCGCAAATGGAACTCAACAGAGTATAGCGCTTCTTTGTGGAATTAGGCACAAGTTAGGGGTGCATAGCTAGCTGTACGCCCCTACTTCACGCAATTGAAAACATGTATAATTAGTAGCACCAAAAGCCAGCCAGTACAGCGCTACTACGAACAGTGTTGTTTATTGATTGATGTATGTCTAATTACTTGTGGTTTGCCGGAAGTCTGGCAACAGTGAAGAGATGCTGGCTAGATGTCAAATCGAAGGGCAAATTTGCTTGGACTTTTAATTGAAGCGAGAACGTTGTTGACGACGTTGTTTGTGCCTAGCAATTGCTTTACGCTTCTCTTTTTCTATCGGTGTCTCGAAGTGACGCTTTTTTCTCATATCTTGGAAAATTCCTGCTTTAGAAACTTCCCGTTTAAATCTTCTCAAGGCTGATTCAATACCTTCATTCTCCCCTAGAACTACTTGTGTCATTCTCATTCCTCCTTAATATGGATGAATAGTTCAAGACTAGATACCAAATAAAATATTCCAGCAGAATGGAGCCTTTGGCTTTATCTGCTGGAGACTCTAAATGTGATATTTTCAGGAATTGACTTAGTAGCGATTATTGTTGCGGCGGGCGTTATTACCGCCACCCCAGCTACCACGAGAGGAGTTACTTCTTTCCTCACGAGGTTTAGCTTTGTTCACTTTCAAATCACGTCCCATCCACTCAGCACCATCAAGTGCATCAATGGCAGCTTGTTCTTGTGTGTCTGATTCCATTTCCACAAAAGCGAACCCACGAGGCCGGCCTGTTTCCCGATCTGTGGGTAGTTGAACACGATTTACTGTTCCGTATTCTGCAAAAGCCTGCTTTAGGTCCTCTTCTGTAACCTGATAGGACAGGTTTCCGACGTAAATTGACATAGAAATCTCCGAATTCAGGGAGTGTAGAGAGTTAAATTCGGAGAGACGGTTTTTAGAAATCAAAACGAGTTACTCAACCGAAAATAATCTTTATGTCCATGAGTGTAGCACAGCATGCAGCCTTTGAATATTGTCTGATAGTGAATTTTATTCACAAATCAAACCTTTAAGGACGGTTTGCAGACTTTCTAAAGACTGGCTTTTTTTGCTTGTACTATATAAAGTTACACTTTTAATCGGAAATCGTAATTAACTCGCGATCGCCCAGGTATTTAGTGTTTTGAAAATTAAGCTGTGGACTAAACAGTAAATATTATTATCGGTGTACTGCTAATCATACCATGATTAACTATCTTAAAAGAAATTTAAAAAATATTCATCCTCAAATGCACTATTAGCTATGGTCAAACTGCGCTAAGATTCCTTCTGCTTTCTTACATAGTAATTCGTGATATTCACCATTACTAGCTAGCAAACCTCCCCATTGATTGATATCACCAGTGTTATACTGCAATGGAGTGCCGTCGAAGTGGGTAAATTTACCACCAGCTTCTGTTAAAATCAATTCTGGGGCAGCGATATCCCAGTCTTTGGGCGCAGACTTGCCGGAAAGAGAAATGTAGATATCTGCCTGTTGCTCGACAATAGTGGCAATTTTGCAGCCTACACTACCCACAGATTTCTGATTTTGACAGGGTAAATTTTGTAGCAGATAATCTAAGCGTTGGTTGCGGTGAGAGCGACTAACGACTAAGGTTAAATCCTCAATTCGTTTACCTGAAGAGACTTGTAAAGGAACAGATCCGTCACGGGTTTCTACAAATGTACCCCCGCCTTTGGTAGCGTAATATAACTTTTGAGTCTCTGGTAGTGCAACCACTGCCAACACTGGGCGTGTTTCTTTGACTAAAGCAATGTGAACTGCATAGTCTCCAGTTTTTTCGATAAAATCTCGTGTGCCATCTAAAGGGTCAATTATCCATACCCAAGGGGCAGAAGCCTTTCTACCACTACTTGACGATTGATAAGTTTCTTCGCTGATGTAAGCAAAATCTTCGTTACCTAAAGTTGCTTGTAGCCTCTGCAAAATGTATTGACTCACAGCTACATCGGCAACGGTGACAGGCTCATTCTGCTTATATTGGACTTCTAAGTTAGGGTCTTTTGCAGTACCGTCGTAATACGATCGTAGTATCTCTGCTGCGCCCCAACCTACCTCACGAGCGATCGCTAATATTTCTTGTAAATCTTTCATTAATTTAGCCTTCTATAATTTTATTAACCTGACAACTCAGCCCTTTAAATTCATCCAGCGCCGAGTACCAAAAAATTTACAGGAATCAGCAGCAATATTAGCTGCCAGTGTCAGTGCATTAGTAAAGCTTTCCTTTAAAATGTAATGACAGAAAGCACCGTGAAAAATATCTCCAGCCCCTAACGTATCAACCGCTTGAATCTGCGGCACATCTACGATACCAGTTTTAGTGCCACTCAAGTATTCAATTGGTTCTTGTCCGTGGGTAATGGCGATGTGAGTAATGTGAAATTCACTGAGATAGCTAAAAACGTCTTTTCCAGTTTGGCAGTTGGGGGGATAAAAATTAGCTGAACAGATAGCGTAATCCACAAATGGCAGAATTTGCTCAAATCCAGGCTTCCAACTACCACCATCGATCGCTACTGGGATATTATTGGCTTTAGCCATTTGAACGATGGAATCACCAACCGCCATCTGATGTCCATCAATCAGTACGATATCGACATTCTGCAAAATATCTGCTGGGATAGATGCGCTGCTAGCTTGAGTTTTGACAGCATTGATCGAAACCACAGCGCGTTCACCTGTGGCTTGAGTGACAATAATCGAAGATACAGGTGGTACTAAATCAGTGGTAGGTTCAAGGTCTGCGATCGCAACTTTGTAATTTGCCAAGTCATCTCGAATGAGCTGCGTCATTGGGTGAGAACCTACTACACCTAAGACAGTAGCCTGATTTCCTAAATAATTGAAAGTTACAGCCGCGTTTGTTGCTGGGCCCCCTGCCGCTACAGTATAGTCAGTAGCAACAATCTTCTGATTCTTCTTAGGGGCAGAGTCAGCAAGGTAAATCAAATCTAAAGTTACTAAACCTACAAATAATCCACGATTCATCTGCTCTTTGGTTCAAAATTCAATTTTGAATTCTGGCTCACTTCGACTCCTTTCGACTTCGCTCAAGGCAAGTCGCTCAGTGACTTCCTGACTCCTGAATTCTTTCTTGGTAAATGGATATGGCTCTTGGCGACTGACAACTTCGATTGCTGTCTTCAACCAATCAATATAAGTCTCTTCTCTTCGGATTACCAACTCCAGCACCAGCCTTTGCATCACCTGCTTGCGGTTGGCAGATTCATCACCCAGTGATGGCAAATCGATGGTTTCACATTCAGCCAGCTTTTTGCTTCGAGCCGCCAATTGTTGCTCCAGTAGGTGAATGATGGTTTCATTCGACAACTGATCTGCAAAATGCAACTGCACGAGTAAAGGTTCTCTGATAGTCGGTAAGGGCTGATGAATCCCTAGCCATCGCCTAAATTCCGCTTTTCCTAGCTCCGTTACACTGTAAACTTTGCGGTTGGGGCGATCGTGTTGAATCTCAATGTTACAGGTAATCCAGCCTTGCTCAACTAGCTTATCGAGAGTTCTGTAAATTTGTGCCTGATCTGCTGGCCATAAATGGGCAACGCATTGATCGAAGCAGCTCGTTTTGAGGTCGTAGCCCGTCATTTCTTGCTGCTGAAGAAGACCTAAAATTACATTTGCTAGCGACATGAAGATGGTTTTCCCATAATTGATACTTTCTCGCTCAGTTCTACACTATGTAGTTCTTATAATTTTATGTTAATATATGATTAATCAAATATAAGATATGACGTTTATAAAAGATATGCTCATTATAGTGCTTCTTAGCAAGGAAACCAAATAGATAAAAAACTCCATTCACCAGGGCATGGGGGAGAAGAAGGGAATAGGTTAAAGGTTACAGGGTACAGATCCCTATCACCTGTTACCTCTTCCCTAATCCCAATGCCCAATTCTCAATGCTTAGAAATTATTTAAGCCATTGAAGACTATTGTAACGAGAGGATAAGTAACATTGACTTCTAACACACTTACACAAAGAATACGTCAGCATCAATATCTGCGTGATTTACGAAACAAATTACTCGACCTTCACAAGATGTTGCTGGAGACAGAACGCATTGCCTACGAACAGGTTAGTGGACGAGTATCAAGTGGAGAACTTCTTCAGCTAGTCATCGCTCACGAACAATTTGCTTGGCTACATCGCATTTCTGAGATGGTTGTGCAAGTTGATGAAATGCTCCAAGCAGATGAACCGATATTGCTGGACGATTTCCAAAAATTGATTGCTGATGTCCGCACGCTGATTGTACCGTTAGAGACGGGTAATACCTTCGAGAGAAAGTATTACAACGCTCTCCAGCGCGAACCTGGTGCTGTGTTGGCACACGCGGAGATATCCAGATTTCTCACCTCTAAGGTTTGATTGCTAATTTAACCAAACAGTGCTGAGTACAAAAGTAAGAATCGTACTCAGCACTTTAGCACTCATCAACCAACTGCCACCAAAGGCTGAGGTATTTCAGCTTTATGCCATACCGATTGTCCTGTCAGCAGTTCTACAACATCCATCCCATTCCCAATCACACCTGGTACACTCGGATATCCGGCACTTGCTCCGACGAAAAACAGGTTAGATAACTCTGTCGTATATCCCAGACGATTTAAACCAACCTGTTTGGGAATTAATTTCGCACCGTAAATATTACCCTGCGGCTGTCCTAGATAAAATTCGCTGGTGGTAGGTGTGCCGTAAACTTTCATCCGGGCGTAGTTGTCCACATCTGGAATCAAATCTCGCACACTTGTCATCATCTGCTGATAAACTTCTCGCTTTTTGGCTTTATAGGCTTTTGGATTAGTTTTGTGCAGATTTTCAAATGGTTTATAAGAACAGACAGTCGCAATCTCTAAAACGTGATGTCCTTTTGGCCCCATACCTGGTTCGCTAGATTTCATCGTTGGACAAGAGAGGAAAATCCACGGATGACTGAAGTCACCTGCCAATTGTTGTTGATATTCTCTGTTCAGGTCGCCTGTAGGATAATACCAAATATTCCAATTACCGATGCTGTAACGTTGAGGATCGAAACGGCTATCTAAACCCAAGTAGATATTGAAAGCACTGGCTGAGTATTCGTAACTGGTTAGACGTTGATGCTCTTTGTGACTCAAAGCTTCAGAATCATGCATCAACTCCACTGTTAATTTGGGGTCGAGGTCGCTGATATAAGCTTTGTTGGCACAATAGCTCATACCATCAGCAATGACGCTATGGACATTGTGGTTGCTAACTTGAATATGGCTTACCGGAGTTGAGTATTTGATTACACCTCCACCTGCGGTAATGACGTTTGCAATGGTGTTAACAAAGTGTCTGAAGTGATGTTTGGGATAATAAGCACCTTCTGAGTAGTCCCAAGTTAGGGAAGTATGCGTGAGTAGCGCAATTTCTTCGGGTGGTAGTGCATAGTCGCCACTTTGCCCTGCCAACAATGCTTGTAGTTTAGGTGATAACCCGATATGGTTATACAAATCTTGTAGAGTCCAATTGCGCTTCAAAAATAAATTCAAATATTTTGGTAATTTTAACCAGTCAGACAACTTCCGATCGAACCAGTGTACTTCCTGCACTAGGCTGCGAATTTCTTGGTGGAGTTGCTGAATTTCATTGCAGTAACGGTTAATAGCATTAGCTTCTTCTGGAAATGTGGAGAGTAAACGCGATCGCAGATTTTCCCATCCCAAAGGAATTTTGAAATCTGCCTCTGGTGTGATAACTCGATCGATGCAGTCAGGATCGAGGCTATTAAAGGGTACATCTTGATTAAGATAGTCGAGAAATTGACCTATAGTCTGACCAGAACCACATTGAGAAATGTAATGTACGTCAGCACAAAAACTATATTCCCCATAATCAAAGGTGTGACAACATCCACCAGGTAAATAATGTTGTTCTAGAACTGCTACCCGATAACCTTGTTTAGTTAAACAGGCTGCGGCCGAAAGTCCTCCCAAGCCGGCTCCCAGGATCACATAATCGAAGATTTCCATCTCAGTCTCCTTTGGCAATCTTGATTTCGGTGTTATGGTCTTTTATCGCTGTTTTTTACCAGTAGAAATGCCAAAATACTCAGCGCCTCTTCACCTAGCAGTTTTCATTCAATGAAAATAGCTAGAGAAACCATTCGATAGAAGGTGCAAAGATTTTTATTGCTGATAGTAACAATTGTACCTTCACCGAATATTCTGATATTTAGCTGCGGCAATTTTTGCCAACAACTTCACTAACATTTAGATGCCCTGAAGGATGTTTAACAGTTCACTGATTTAATTTAAAGTAACCGCAAAAAACCTAGCTTAAAATCCCTGTTTAAGCTTGCAGATAGTTAGCAGGCGATAATTTTAAGACTTTAAGCCCTTGCTCTTTATCCTTTATGTCTTAACCTTATCGAAACTATCAAAAATTGTTTGGAAATGGTTGCTTTTCTTCACAAAAACTTACTAAAGTATTAATTAGCTAAAACTATATAGGGAAACAAAGAAAAAATAATAACTCCTAACTAATGACTAATAATTAATGACTAACGATCCATTTGCACCAGTTATCGGACAACAGCAAGCTATAGAATTACTCACTCAGGCTGTCAGACAAAACCGGGTTCCTCCAGCCTACTTATTTGTGGGGCCAGATGGTGTAGGCAGGAGTTTAGCAGCCAGATGCTTTGTGGAATTGCTATTTTCTAATGGAATGGGAGTCACTGCATCTTTACAAAACCGTTTGCGTCAGGGGAACCATCCAGCTTTATTGTGGGTGCAACCAACGTATCAATACCAGGGACAACGATTAACAGCAGCAGAAGCAGCCGAAAAAGGACTGAAGCTTAAAGGATCGCCTGTAATTCGACTAGAGCAAATTCGGGGCATTACGGAGTTTTTAGGTCGTCCGCCCTTGGAAGCGCCGAGAAATGTGGTAGTGCTGGAAGAAGCCCAAACAATGGCAGAAGCCGCAGCAAATGCTTTACTTAAAACCTTGGAAGAACCGGGACAGGCGACATTAATTTTAATTGCACCGACACCTGAATCTGTGTTGCCGACTTTGGTATCACGCTGTCAACGCATTCCTTTTTATCGCTTAAATGCAGAGTCTTTGGCTGTTGTACTCACACAAACAGGTCATCAGGAAATTTTGTCAAATCAGGCAGTATTGAGCATAGCAGCTGGTAGTGTCGGCAGTGCGATCGCATCTTATAAGCAATTACAAGATATTCCCGATGAGTTACTCGAAGACTTGAAAAAAGCGCCTAAATCTTACCGTAACGCCTTAGAGTTAGCCAAGACAATTGATAAGGATTTAGATACAGAAGCACAACTGTGGTTAGTTGATTATCTTCAGCAATCTTACTGGCAGCAGTGGCATCAACCTAGTATCATTAAACAACTAGAAGAATCTCGAAAATACTTGCTTTCTTACGCTCAACCGCGACTAGTTTGGGAATGCCTGCTATTATCTGTGTATCAAAAATCAAATTCTATTTCTTCTACTCATCGCTGAGTGCGATTGTATTTCTATAGTTCCTCATCAAAGCCTCAGTAGAATATTTAATTAATTCGTAGCGAAATAAATTAGACAAAACTCTGCATTACTTTGCGTTTACTTTGCGTTCCTCTGTGTTTCAAAATATTACAATAGACTTCTTGGCATTTGTCGGGAAAAGGGAAAGGGGGAAAGGTTCTGTATTGTCCCCTTTCCCTTTAACCTTTACCCTTTTTTCCAAGAGTGCAAAAAGCACTTTTGCAAGAGGTTTAAGGTCTTGTTCATCCTCTATCGTCAAGTTCATAGCGAGTGAAGGTATTGTAATAAAAGCGATTCCTGGATAAAACAAAAAGTTTATATGACCTCAGTTTCTCCTCACAAAAAAGCCAGAGCCTTAAAACCTACCAGCCGCCGCCCTGCGAAGGAACTCTGTAGCGAGTGCGGACTATGTGATACATACTATATTCACTATGTCAAGGAAGCTTGTGCTTTTATTAATCAGCAAATAGGCGAACTTGAAGAAGAAACACACACGCGATCGCGCCATCTCGAAAACCCCGATGAACTCTACTTTGGTGTTCATCAAGACATGATAGCTGCGAAGAAACAGCAGCCCATCGAAGGCGCACAATGGACGGGTATTGTTAGCAGTATTGCCATTGAAATGCTGAATCGCGGCTTAGTTGAAGGTGTCGTCTGCGTGCAAAACACCAAAGAAGACCGCTTTCAACCCATGCCAGTTATCGCCCGTACCCCAGAAGAAATACTAGCAGCACGGGTCAACAAACCAACACTTTCTCCGAACCTTTCCATATTAGAACAGGTGGAAAAATCGGGAATGAAGAGGCTGTTGGTAATTGGTGTTGGTTGCCAAATTCAGGCTTTACGAGCCGTAGAAAAACAACTTGGTTTAGAAAAGCTGTATGTTTTAGGTACGCCCTGCGTAGACAACGTTAACCGCGCCGGATTGCAAAAATTCTTAGAAACTACCAGCCGATCGCCTGATACAGTTGTGCATTACGAATTCATGCAAGATTTCCGGGTTCACTTCAAACATGAAGATGGCTCATCAGAAACAGTGCCTTTCTTTGGCTTGAAGACCAACAAACTCAAAGATGTCTTTGCCCCATCCTGTATGAGTTGCTTTGATTATGTTAACTCCCTAGCCGACTTAGTTGTTGGCTACATGGGCGCACCCTTCGGTTGGCAATGGATTGTAGTTAGAAATGACACTGGTAAGGAAATGCTAGATTTAGTGAAAGACCAGTTAGACACCCAACCAGTAACGTCTAAAGGCAACCGAAAAGAAGCCGTACAACAAAGTATTCCCGCTTACGATAAAGGCGTTACTCTGCCGATGTGGGCAGCAAAACTGATGGGTGTGGTAATCGAAAAAATCGGCCCCAAGGGTCTAGAATATGCGCGATTTTCCATTGATTCTCACTTTACTCGGAATTATTTGTATGTGAAGCGCAATCATCCAGAGAAATTGGAAGCACACGTTCCAGAGTTTGCCAAACGTATTGTTGGGCAATATAAATTACCTGAATAGGGGAAAGGGGAAAGGGGAAAGGGGAAAGGTGATAGAAAATAATTTGTACCCTGTAACCTGTACCCTATTCCCTTCTTCACTCCTCATTAGACTTCTTGCAAAAGTCGGGATAAGGGGCGGAGGAAAGGGGGAAAGGTTTGTTATTTTCCCTTTCCCCTTTAACCTTTCCCCTTTTCCCCTCTCTTGCAAAAAGCACTTTTGCAAGAGGTCTACTGCTGACTCAACTCGATAATATTCCCATCTGGGTCTTGAGTGAAGAGGGCAGCGCGACCAGAGGCGCTAGCTTGAATGGGATAATTCTGATTGAGGAATTCTTGTTTAGCGGCGTCTAAGTTAGCTACTGTGAAGGCGACATGGGGATTACGTCCCCATTTTTCGTTTGGGTTTTCTGTGGGGACAGTGGTTGCAACTATCAGGTGAATTTGATAGTCGCCGACTTGATACCATGCACCAGGGTAGTTTAAAGAACGATCTATTTTGGATAATCCCAATACTTTGCCATAAAAATGTTCAGAGCGTTCTAAGTCAGTCACAAGAATCGCTGTATGGAGACTTTGGGTAATCTGCATTGTCGGTAAGATGCGATCGCGTTTATTTAGATTTTGACGTAGTTTGAACTCTTTCGGAGAGTGAGAGAGGCAGAAAGAGAAGAATTAATAACCAACGCTTAATGACAAAGGACAAATACTTCTCTACGAGAGGCTGCGCCAACGACTACGCTCAGTACAAGTGACAAATGACAAATACCATTACAAACTTAAAGGCAGTTGAACTGTAAACATTGTCCAGCCCTGAGAACTGGTAACTTCAATCGTGCCTTGGAGATATTCTACTAACTTCTTAACCAATGTTAAACCTAATCCTGTGCCGTTCTGTTGCCAGCGTTCCCGTTTCCGGTTGCCGTAGGCATCGCTTTCAGGAATCCGATAAAACGGCTCAAAAATTCGAGATTGTTCTTTTTTCGGAATTATCACCCCAGAATTGCTAGTTGTGATTTGAAAATAAGGAACTTGAAAATTATGTAATACACCAGATTTAGCATCCTCATTGATCGGACTTTTTGTGATGTAAATTAGCTGAACGTTTAACACAATCTGTCCATCAGGCGGAGTGTATTTACAAGCATTGTTGAGTAACTCTGAGACAATTTCAGTCAGGCTAGCCAAGTCTGAAACTAAAGGTGGTAAATCTGGAGAAACACTAACTTGAAAAGACTGTTGCCTAGCTTGAGCGCGTTCTTGAAAATACTCGGCAACGTGAGGCAGCCAGTTTTGGAGTTGAATTGATGTTAATTCCAATGGATAGACATCTGCATCAATCATTCGTAGATGCAGTAAATTATCTACCAAATCCAGTTCTTGTTCGCACTGTTCGCGCAGAATACGTAAATAGCGGGCTACAGATTCAGATGGAGAAAGTGTGTTTGAATTTAAGATACCCTGTCGATCGAGAATATTTTCTAGCACAGAGATTGCCATTTTGATGTTTGACAAGGGCGTTCGCATTTCATAAGAAGTGGTTGCCAGAAAATCCTCTTTTAATTGGTTCAGGCGTTGAAGTTCTGCCACACGAATTTCTAGTTGTTGGGCACGTTCAGCTGCGAGATTACGTTCTTCGGTTAACCGTCGTTGCGTGTCATCTCGGAAAACAAATACGGCTCCTGTAATTACACCACTGTTATTTCTCAGGGGAGTAGCGCTATCAGCTATTGGTATAGTTGTCCCGTCTCTAGCAACTAGTAGGACGCCACCGCCTAAATATATAGTAGTTTCTTGTTGGAGGGCTGCGATGATTGGATTTTCTATCGGTAGCTGAGTTTGTTCATCAATGATTTTGATAACTTCAGTTAACGTCTTGTCTTTAGCTTCATTCCATTGCCATCCTGTTAGAGCTTCAGCTACCTGATTGATGTATTTAATATTTAAATCAGTATCGACTACAATTACCCCATCGCCCATTCCTCGAAGCACAGAACTTAAAAATTGCTCGCGATCGTAGCGATTTAATGCTGTTTGAATGGCAACATAAAGTTCTTGCTCTTTAATAGGTTTGAGAATGTATCCAAAGGGGGATGTCAGCGTTGCTCGCTCAACAGTACTCTTATCGGAGTGACCAGTGACGTAAATAATCGGAATTTGCAAATTATGCCAAATTTCCTCTGCTGCCTGGATGCCGTCCGTTTCACCCCGTAACCTGATATCCATCAAAATCAAGTTTGGTCGTAATTCAGTTGCTTTTGCAATTGCCCCTTCGGCAGAATCGGCAATATCTAAAACAACATATCCTAAAGACTCTAAACTTTCTTGTAAGTTGATAGCAAGTATATATTCATCTTCAACAACAAGGACTCGAATTGTCTTTTTTGTCTGTGTGTTTGATGAGATGTCAATTATGTTCATGTCCGGCTGTTTGTAAAAGTAATTTTAAACTCTGTACCCTGTTGAGAGTCAATTTTCAGTTTTCCTCTTAGCTGCTTGACTAAACCCTGGACAAGGGTTATCCCCAGTGTTTTAGTTTTCTTACTATCAAAGTTTTCAGGTAAGCCAACACCATTATCTCTAATAATGAGTGTCAAAGTAGATTCCGATTGTTGATAAAACTCAACCTCAATTTTGCCCCCACAATTACCAACAAAAGCGTATTTTAAAGCATTAGAAACCAGTTCGTTGATAATTAAGCCACAAGGAATGGCGGTTTCGATGTCAAGACTAGCATTATCAACTTGGATATTTAGTTGAATCTGGCTGGAACTGACATTATAGGAATCAAATAAATGAGTTGTTAAATCTGGAATGTATTGAGCGAAATCAATATCAGCCAGGTCTTCAGAACGGTATAGTTTTTCATGCACTAGGGCAATGGAAGCAATGCGGTTTTGGCTATCGCGCAAAATAGCTGTCACTACAGGATCTTGGGTTCGTCTGCATTGCATTTGCAGCAAACTGCTGACAATTCCTAAATTGTTCTTAACACGATGATGAATTTCTTTGAGTAATACCTCTTTTTCTTTTAGAGAGGCTTTGATTTTTTCCTCCGTTTGCTTTTGCTCGGTTATATCTTGTTGGATAGCCACAAGGACGCTTCCATACTCAGGATGTTCAAAAACGGAAGCCGTAGCGCTACACCAGAATGGAGTGCCATCTTTTTTAATATTGTGGACTTCATAAATTGCTTCACCGTGTTCCAAAATAGCAGCACAAATCGCCTGAGTAACATCTTCAGGTGTATGACGTCGATCGCCGTAGTTGACAATCGACACGTGCTGACCGATTAATTCACCAGGCTCATAGCCAAACATCTGCTCGAATTTAGGATTGGCGTAGACAAACACGCCATCTGTGGCACGAACTAGGCAAATTCCTTCAGCCATGTTGCGGGTAATGACTGCTTGCAACTCTAACATCTGTTCAGCGCGTTTGCGATCGCTGATTTCAACTACCACAATGCCCATGCTAATAGGTTCATCAGCTTCAGACTGAATCGGAAAATAGGAAGCTAGCCAAGTCCTGATTACACCCGGAAATTTTGGGGTTTCTCCCCTGATTTCCAAATCCAGAATCGGTTCACCCGTTGTTAAGACCTGTCGAAAGACTCGATCTTGCTGCCGTGCTATATCAGGGACAATCTCCCACGTTGTCTTGCCAATATGCTCTGCTGCGGGAATGCCATTAATTTCTGCTAATGCTTCATTAATCAACGAATAACGCAGTTCCTGATCGAGAATGGTTATACCAACAGGTGCATTATTGATGAAGGTATCCAATAACTTTTGCTTGTGAGCTAGTTCTCGCTCTAGAATCTTGCGTTCTGTGATGTCAATCGCCACCCTACCCACTAGCTTTTGTTCAGACAATCCGAGAATCGGGAATTTGTATACCAAGAACTCACCAAGGGAACCGTCTGGTCGAGGAGCAACTTCAATTGCCTCAATTACCTGATTTGTCTCTATGACTGTGCGAATGCGATCGAAATGCTGCCGAGCAATTTCATCTGGGTAGAGGTCAGAAATAGATTGCCCAATCACCTGTTCGGGTAGTAATTTAAATGTCCGCAGGTATGTTTGATTTAAGTAAAGTACACGCCCATCTGTATCAGCGATCCAAGCTAGTACTGGGCTGTTGTTCATAAATGCCTGGAATCGGGCTTCACTTTCTTGCAAAGCTGCTTCTGCTTGCTTGCGTTCGCTTACATCAATAATTACTCCTAGCATCCGTACAGGTTCGCCTACTTCGTTGTAAACGCCACGTCCTTTCCCCGTCAGCCAGTGAACCTTGCCATCGGGAAAAATCACTCGATATTCACCTTGAAAATTAATATGTTGTGCTAGTGCATTTGATACAGCCTGTTCGATTCGGTGAACATCCTCTGGATGCACGCGATCGCGCCATAATTGATAGCTGGCTGCTGATATTTCTGGCTCTAAACCTAACAAACGATAATGGTTGTCGTTCCAGATAACTTCGCCTGTTTGAACATTCCAATCCCAAAGACCGATGTGATTAAATTCCAACGTTAGTCTCAGTTGTTCTTCACTTTTGGCTAAGGCTGCTTCGGCTTGTTCTTGTTCGCGTAGCGCGGCTTGTTGTTCGCTGATATCCCGATGAGTACCAGTCATTCGCAGAGGATTGCCATCTACGTCTCGCATCACAACCTTGCCGTAGTTGGCAATCCATTTACATTCGCCCGACTTAGTTCGGAGTCGATAGTCAAATTTGTACGGTATTGAACTATCTTTGAGGTGATCTGTCAAGATTTTCTCCGCCCAAGGTAGATCGTCTGGATGAACTAATCGCTCCCAAGTACTCAAATTCTGTGGGAGTTCATCAAAGCAGTATCCGAGCATTTCTAAATAGCGAGGGCTGTAATACGCCTCTCCAGTCAAAATATTCCAGTCCCACAAACCATCCCCAGAAGCCTCAAGGGCTAATTGTAGTCGTTCCTCGCTTTCTCGGAGAGCTATTTCTGCCCGTTGCTGCTCTTTTTCACCATACTTTCGGGCAGTAATATCCGTGATTCGTACTAGTTGCATCACAGTACCAGCGACCGTAATTTGTTTGGCTGCGATGTTTCCCCAAAAGGATTTGCCCTGCTTAGTAATATATTCAACTTCTCGACTCCAAAACCCTTGCTGGTTAATTTCTTCCATAAAGGTGGCAATCTCATCGGAAGTAAAGGGTTGTTTTTGCAGAGTGTTACCTTTAATGTTAATTAATGCAGCTTTGCTAGAGGCTGCAAATATCTCCACTGCTCGATCGTTACAGTCAGCAATCAGTAATGTTTCGACATCTACCAAAAAAAGCGCATCAGCGGATTCGTTATAAACAGCTTCTAGCAGGTCACGACTACGGATGATTTCTAACTCATTTTGTTTACGTTCTGTAATATCTAGAATAGCTCCCAACACCTTAACTGCCTGCCCTTGAGCGTTATAAGCTATCTCTGCTTTCCCCTCAAGGTAGCGCACTGAACTATCGGGTCGGACAATTCGGAACTCAATACTGAAAGGGGTTTCTTCTTGGGTAATGGCTCGTTCAAAATTGGTCTGAAAATGTGTGCGATCCTCTGGGTGAAGCATCTGGAGGAATTCTGTCTGAGTCGGTTCGCTTTCAATTGGATTTAAACCAAAGATACGAAAGGTTTCCATAGACCAGCAGCGCTTTTTCGTTACTAAGTTAAATTCCCAACTGCCTATATGGGCGATTTTTTGAGTAGTGGCTAAAAGTACTTCACTTTGTTGGAGTTTTTCTTTAGCCTGTTTGAGTTCGGTAATATCTCGCCCTTCTGGAATCAACAAAACAACTTGACCTGTCTCGTCTAAAAGCGGACGGAGTGAAAAATCGATTGTTGCTACCCGGTTATTTGCACCGAGAACATCAACTTCATAGCGGATAAACTCCCCTTGAGCTGCACGAGCGATCGCTTGTTTTAATTCTGCTTGAGTTTGCGGTGAAATTGTCCACCAGCGTGCTTCCCAAAAAGGACGATTGATGACATCTTCTAGTTGCAGTCCGGCAAAACTTAGCGCCGTCTGGTTCACTTCCAGTAAAATGCCAGCTGGCGTTAGCAGTCCTATGAACTGGAAAGTATTATTGAAAATGGCACGGAAACGGCGATCGCTTTGGTGCAATTTGGCAGTGCGCTCCTGTACCTTGGCTTCTAACTCGGTGTTGAGGGTTTGAAGATTGTGGTAGAGTTCGGCTTGTTGGATAGCGATCGCTAGTTGCACCGTCAGTCGCTTGAGCAATTCCACCTCAAATGTCTGCCATTGGCGCGGGGCAGAACATTGATGTGCGATAAATAGTCCCCAAAGTTCAATTGCTGGACTTTCCTTGTTCTCTAACAAAATGGGGACAACCAAATTCGCCTTCACCTGAAACCGTTCCAAAAGTTGAATATGGCAATCACTTAAACCTGCTTTGTAGATGTTTGTCGCTGCCCAAATTTTTCCTCGGCGATATTCTCCCCCCCGATTTTCCTGAAAACAGGTATCTTCAATCTCTAGTCCGAAGATTGGTGTCCATTCGGGTAATACCGACTCCGCGACGATGTTGCCCCGCATTTGTGGCGTAAATTGATACACTAGTACCCGATCGGCGTCCAGTAACTGGCGAACTTCTTGAACACTTGTGGCAAGGATATCTTGAAGCCTCAACGATTGGCGAATATTAAGAGCGATCGCTCCTACTAACTTTTGTTGTTCCTGTTGCTGTTTTAGCTGCCGCACTAGCTGCATCTGCTCAATCGCCCCATGAACCGCTCGACGTAAATTATCAGAGGTCAGTTTTCCCTTGACTAGATAATCTTGCGCTCCACTCTTGATCGCTTGGACTGCGATCGTTTCGTCTCCCTGTCCAGTCAGTAGAATTACTGCAATTGGGCTGTTAGAAGTTTGCCTCTGTAGCTGAGTGAGAAATTCCAGCCCGTCTAAATCTGGTAATCGATAGTCCAACAAAATCACATCTGGTATTTTTGCTTGACAAGCTTGTAGCGCCTTATTTCCAGACTCAAATTCATAAATATCATAAGTGTAGCGATCGTCCCGCTCTAGGAAGCGTCGATACAAAGCTCTATCTTCAGCAGAGTCTTCTACAAAAAATACAGTTGTCATGTATGTCGGCCTCCTAAGACAGCTGCGGGAGTGTGGAGCAGGGGAGCAGAGGTGCAGGGGAAAATTAGTAGTAGTAAGGTAATTTCTCACAAAGAATATACCCAGGTTGACGAGTTTCGACTTCTCTGCGAGACGCTACGCGTTAGGGGAGCTTTCGCTTTAGCGATACGCTCAACTATCGATCCCTTGGTTGGTTGAGCGGAGTCGAAACCAACGGCGACGGTAGATTTATTAACGGAAATTGCCTAAGTCTTTCTCCTCTGTCCCTCTGCCCCTCTGCATATTGTGTCCAATCCCCAATTCAATAAACCCTAAATCAATAAACCCCAAATCAGCAAATTCGGACTTTTTCTCGATCGCAGACTACTATTTTTAGTCGCATAAACGCATAATAGAATAGTGACTGATCTGTTCGTACATTTACAATCTCTCAAACAAGGTGACTGGTTCAAGCTGATCTGCGGAGCCAGCTTCCAGCATTTGCCGGCAGTCAGAAGTTTAACGTTAGCCTATACTTTGGCGGGCGCTGACTGCATAGATGTTGCAGCTGATCCAGCAGTAATTGCAGCAGCGCAATCAGGGCTACAAGCGGCCAAATCTCTGGCTAAGGATGCCCAAAAGCGAGGCTTTGACTACAAAGGCAATTTACCCTTTTTGATGGTCAGCCTAAACGATGGAGAAGACCCCCATTTTCGCAAAGCAGAATTTAATCCTCATGAATGTCCTACAGACTGCCCTAGACCCTGTGAACGGATTTGTCCAGCACAAGCGATCGTGTTTGACAGTATCAAAGAAGACTTTTCAGGAGTAGTATCCGAAAAGTGTTATGGCTGCGGTCGTTGCATCCCAGTTTGCCCTTATGGTATAATTTATACAGCTTCATACGTGACAACGCCGGGAGCGATCGCACCATTGGTAATGTCAACGGGAGTAGATGCCGTAGAAATCCATACAAAAGTCGGGCGGTTGGCAGAATTTGAGCGATTATGGCAAGCAATTTCACCGTGGGCCGATAAACTAAAGTTACTAGCCATCAGCTGTCCTGATGGTGAAGGGATGATTGACTACTTAAGAGCGCTCTACGACAGGATTGCCCCACTCAAGGGTGCTTTAATTTGGCAAACCGATGGTCGTCCGATGAGTGGTGATATTGGCGATGGCACCACAATAGCCGCGGTGAAATTAGGACAAAAAGTTTTGGCAGCTAAGTTACCGGGATATGTGCAGTTAGCAGGCGGCACAAATAAGTATACCGTTGCTAAGTTAAAGGCAATGGGACTGCTGAAGAGAGCAGGGAAGCAGGGGAGCAGGGGAGCAGGGGAGAAGCGAGAATTTTCTGCCCCTCTGCCCCTCTGCCCCTCTGCCTCCATCGCCGGGGTCGCCTACGGTAGCTACGCCCGCCTACTACTGTCACCAATTCTCGAACAGTTAGAGAATAAGGAGGTAAGTAACACCAATATGAAGGCGACTGTTCGCCTAGAAGAAGATGAAGTATTGCTTTGGCAAGCTGTAGAACTTGCCCATTCTCTCGTTTCCCAGATCAAGTCACAGCAGGAGCGTTAATTGCTCGTTCGGAAAAATACCCAGAGCGGTTTCTCCTGCACGCAAATGTCCTCGCTATCTCTAAAAACGTCACCATAGAAAGCATGACGATTACAGACGATCTCCAAAAGTTATTAGACATTTTGCCCCAAGACCTGCAACAAGTACTAGAGAGTCATCCCAAACGAGATAGTTTAGTAGAAGTGGTCTTGGATTTGGGTCGTCGCCCAGAGGCTCGCTTTCCTAATCAAGCTGAGTATTTGAGCGAAGTACCCGTTACTCAAGAACAAATAGATGATTGCATTCAACGAGTCGGAATCTTTGGCGGAGATAATCGGGCAGGAATTGAGCAAACTTTGCATCGGATCAGTGCCATTCGCAACCGCACCGGTAAGATTATTGGCTTGACCTGTCGCGTTGGTCGGGCGGTATTCGGAACCATTGGCATGATCCGCGATTTGGTAGAAACTGGTAAATCGATTCTCATGCTGGGGCGTCCAGGCGTGGGCAAAACTACCGCCTTACGGGAAATAGCCCGTGTTTTAGCGGACGATCTGCATAAGCGAGTGGTGATTATTGACACTTCCAACGAAATCGCTGGGGATGGTGATGTTGCTCACCCCGCCATTGGTCGCGCTCGGCGGATGCAAGTGGCTCATCCAAACGAACAGCATCAGGTAATGATTGAGGCAGTGGAAAACCACATGCCAGAAGTCATTGTTATTGATGAAATTGGCACGGAACTGGAAGCTTTAGCGGCTCGTACCATTGCGGAACGGGGCGTACAGTTGGTAGGTACTGCCCACGGAAATCAGATCGAAAACCTGATTAAAAACCCCACCCTGGCTGATTTAGTTGGGGGTATCCAAGCTGTGACATTGGGAGACGATGAAGCCAGACGGCGAGGCTCTCAAAAGACCGTTTTGGAGCGGAAAGCCCCACCTACGTTTGAGATTGCGGTAGAAATGTTGGAACGCCAACGCTGGACAGTACACGAAAGTGTTGCTGACACCGTAGACAATTTGCTGCGGGGGCGTCAGCCTACCCCACAAACGAGAACCGTTGATGACCACGGCAAAATTGCGGTTACACGTCAGTTAGCTGTTGTTAACGGTCGTGGTGGACAGCTAGGAACAGTGGAGGATTCTTTCCCACCGGCGCGACCGTCTAATGGCTGGCGTTCATCTGGACAAATGGTTGCACTACCACAATTGCCTGTAGAGCGGGTAACTGGGCGCAGTGAGTTTGACCGTTTGCTGGATGAATCTTTCAATTATTCTGAAAGCATTGATTTTGATGCTGCTACAAGAGTGCCAGGCCCCAATGGTGAAGATTTGCCATTGCACGTTTACCCCTATGGCGTTAGCCGTCACCAACTAGAACAGGTGATTAGCGTGCTAACTTTGCCCGTAGTATTGACAAAAGATATAGATAGTGCTGATGCAATTTTAGCACTGCGATCGCACGTCAAAAACCACGCCAAATTGCGCCAAATGGCCAAAGCCCGTCATGTACCCATTCACATGATTAAGTCCAGCACCATTCCCCAAATTACTCGTGGTTTGCGGCGGTTGCTGAATATGGACGATCCAGAGATGGCCGATGATAGAGAACTACAATTGTTTTTGCACAATGGTAGCGATGATGAAATGGATGCTCTTGAAGAAGCTAGACTTGCCGTTGAGCAAATTGTGATTCCTAAAGGGCAGCCAGTCGAGTTATTGCCGCGTTCTCCCCAAGTTCGCAAAATGCAACATGAGTTGGTAGAACACTATCGCCTCAAGTCGCATAGTTTTGGCGAAGAACCAAATAGAAGATTACGGATTTATCCAGCGTAACTTCAATAACTCTAATAAAGAGTTTACTTACGATGTACACACAAGCCTTTGTCAAGGTAATTTACGGTTAGTCTCATAGATAGCCCCTGAGATACCTCAACCTGTCCTCTCCTTAGTAAGGATAGGACAGGGTGAGGTTTTGGAGGACTTTTGGGTAATCGGATAACTTATATCATGTCCGTATAATTTAGTTATGATTTGATTTCCACAGTCATTGCACCCCACCCCCAGCCCCTCCCCGCTTGCGGCAGGGTGGTTTCATACAACGAGAGAAAAATAATAATGATTTATAGAGGGTGGAGAAAAATGGATAACTAACAAGTATGAATCTCGTCGAACAA
>NZ_JBALDP010000104.1:0-20252 GCF_036917355.1 Nostoc sp. | reverse complement strand
GCAAACTCGGTTTCCGAACTATTCCTCAAGCACAACGCGCACTCTCCAACCAACTCGATAGAGTTTTTTCTTTCTTTGTATGAAACCACCCTGCCTTTCCGTTTCGGAGAGGGAGGCTGGGAGGGAGAGGTTCATCGAACTCAGGTGATTTTAAGACTGCTATAGATGGTTTTTATGAGAATAATGGCTTAAGAGTATGATAAATATTTAATTTGTGCAACATAATGCCTTTTATAAATTGGGTACAAACTATGAATAAAGATAATAAGTTAACTGAAAAACCGAAGAATATGTTGACTGAATCCGCAGATCAAGAATCTTTCATTAAGTTCTTGAGATTGAGTAATTATTCAAAAAGCAAATCAATTGAAATTTTAAAGAAGGCTTTGGGTATTTCTTATACTATATTGAACTATTTCAAATTATCCAAGATTTTCCCATTCACCCCATTCATCCTGACACGAGCCAAGACTACGCCAGTGACCATTATTATTGGATTGTTTTTCAAAAGCAAATGAAAGAAAACTTTCGCCTGTTTTTAGACGTAACCGATTGTTACCAGTAGTATCGAATAAGAATAGTAAAATACTAACATGAAAAGTATCCCCCGACTCTCCAGTTCCTATGATATCGCCACCAATGAAGGCTGACCAAGTTACAGATAGAGGGAATTCTCCTTTTTCATCAGTCCATATCCAACGACCAAATGATGGAGAATTCGGGTTTTCAATATTTAATTTAATTTCAGGATCGCGGTGAAAATCCTGCCCAACAAGCTGATGAAAATCATCTAACAAAGAATCTATGATTTTATACCATATTTCTTTGCGGTATGCTTGTTCTTGTTTTCCTGCCTCCCAAAGCTTCTGTTCAAGTTCTAAATTCATGTCTTAATATCACAAAATAGTAGGTTTAGAGTATTTAAGTTATTAATCAAATGCTGAACTGGAAAAAATCACGATCGCAAAATCTGCTAATGTATGCGCTATTGGGAGCGATCGCACTGTTGATGCTCTTTCCTTTACTATGGCTAATTAGTACAGCCCTGAAATCGCCTACAGAAAATATTTTTCAGTCGCCGCCCCAGTTGCTACCGAGTCAACCGACACTAAATAACTTCTCTAGTGTGTGGAACTCTCTACCTTTTGGACAATACCTGTATAACAGTACTTTGGTGTCAGTGTTGACTGTAGGCTTAAATCTGCTGTTTTGCGCCTTAGCTGCCTATCCGTTGGCCAGATTGTCATTTGTCGGGCGAGACTGGATTTTTGTAGCAATTGTCTCTACGATTATGATTCCCTTCCAAATCGTGATGATTCCCCTCTATATTTTGACAGTCCAGATGGGTTTGAGAAATACTTATTTAGGGATGATTTTTCCGAGTTTAGCTTCTGCCTTTGGCATTTTTTTGTTGCGCCAAGCTTTCATGAGCGTCCCCAAAGAAATAGAAGAAGCCGCCAGGATGGATGGCAGCTCAGAGTTAGGATTATGGTGGCATATTATGTTACCAGCAGTTCGCCCAGCACTGGTAACTTTAGCTATTTTCGTATTTATTGGTGCTTGGAGTGACTTTTTGTGGCCTTTAATTGTCATCCAAGACGAAAATTTATACACTCTTCCTTTGGGAGTCGCCAAGCTAGCAGGTACATTTTCCCTTGACTGGCGGTTGGTAGCTGCTGGCTCAGTGATTGCGATCGCTCCAGTATTATTACTATTTTTATTTTTACAACGTTACATTGTACCTACAGAAACAGGTAGCGGTGTCAAGGGTTGAGGCCCAATTCAATAGACTTCTTGCATAGAATCAATGAGCTTTCACTCTAAATCCCTCTCCTAAGCTTGGGAGAGGGATTTAGAAATTGTCTCACCTTCTCACAATTTTGGGAGAAGGAGCTGGGGGCTAGTTTTGCATTCGTGCAAGAGGTCTAATAAGCACCAGTCTTTTTAAATACCACCCAGATAGTTTTAATAATCAGACTCAGGTCATAAGTTACAGACCACTTGCGTTGATAATCCATATCCATTTTCACAATGGTTTCAAAGTCTGTAATACTGGAACGCCCATTAGCTTGCCATTCTCCGGTAATGCCTGGTTTGACTCGCAATCTATCCCAGTGGTGTGGATCGTAATTACTGACTTCATCAGGAGTAGGTGGACGAGTACCAACTAAACTCATGTCCCCGATCAGAACATTCCAAAATTGAGGGAATTCATCCAAGCTAGTACGCCGCAAAAATTTACCAACAGGAGTAATGCGAGGATCGTCAACAGATTTAAAAATGTGACCTTTGGCTTGGTTCTCAACCAAATGCTTGAGTTTATCAGCATCGACTATCATTGAGCGGAATTTCCAGATACGGAAAGTTTTTCCGTTTAAACCACAGCGAATTTGGGAATAAAATATTGGACTTGGCTCATGAATAAAGGTAGCAATTGCTACGGGAATTGCTATCATAAATGTAACAATCAGCCCCACAATTGCCCCAACAATGTCAATTAATCGTTTTCTCACGCTTAAAGTTGACGGGTGTGAAGGCTGTTGCAAACAATTAACTGAATAAAGATAAAGATTATTCACAAGGGCTAACTTAGTTTTATAACAGGAAGTTTTACATTAGTAGTGTAGACGTAGACATGATTGTTGGGCGATTTTTACTACTGTTGTCGTTACTACCGAGTGTTAATATACACAAATTTTAGCCGATGTAAAAACCAAAAACCAAAAATTTACAGAATCTTTCAATTCAAGTGATAGATTGTAAATTTACGGTATTTTATCCATCTAATAAAAACTAATAAAAAGATACTACTATCATACATATCCCAAAAATTACTGTGCTGAAGTACTAGTAGTAATTCGCAAAATTCCAAATGCTTATGTTATGAGCATTTGGAATTTTGAGTAGTATTCTTATTTATAGCGCAATCTACTAGTACAACACGGCGGAAATAAACCAATCATTCTAAATCAACAAAACCCTTATGCTGGATTCATTTTTAATTTTTAATTTTTAATTTTTAATTCCGCCTTGCGGTACTAGTCTCAACGATCGACCTCTAAAGCAAAATTCACTGTATATGGTTCCTCTAGTGATTGCTGATTACTAGCCTTAATTGCATCTAAGTAGCGACGCAAAGACAACAATTGTTGAGAATTGGGACGATAAGTGAGACTTCCTTGTTTTTCAAAAAGTGGTGCTGTGGCGATCGCCTGATAGTCAGGATTTTCTTGCGAACTCTGGGTAAGCCAGGTTGATTCTGTGACTGAAGGTATCAAACCGGAAGGCAGTTCACCTTCCAAAAAAGCCAGCAACCGTTGCTGACAAATGCGAGTATTGATCCCACGAGCCTCAAATAACTGGATAACTTCACCGAAAGACAAAGGGCGGTCTGGTAGCAATCGCAACAATTCTGTAAACAAGAAATAATCAGTGTATTGTTGCCTGGGTATATCTAAAATCTGGGGATGCAGAGGCAGCATCGCCAAACCATAAGCAACCCGACTGCAATTGGGAGCGCCGTTTTCGCCAAGATATAAATCTTGAATAATCTTAATGCTGGGAAGTTTTTGCCGTAACCAGCGGTTGACTGTCCCAACACAAGCCACTCCACCAGTCAGGATAGCTTGATTTATGGCTTCTGTGGGAATGCCACGAGCTACCAATAACTTGTTAAGTTCTCGGTTCAGGCGGCGGACAAAGGGAATAAATACCTGGCTTTCTAAGTCTCGTCGCTGCAAAACCCACCGCTGATCGGCTAATTCCAGGGTAAAAGAGTCTTGGTGCTGCAAAATCAGCTTTAGGGCTAATGCCGCATCTAATACCGCCTGTCCCAGTAGAGAACTTTCTAGACGCTGCTGGAGACGAATACGAGCGGTGATATCTGGTTCTCCGACTCTAGGTAGTTCTAATTCTTCTAACCCTAAAGTCTGCCAACGCATTTGGTCTAAACCAGGAATTGACGGTTGCCATTGCCAAGGATTACTCGTGGAAGTTTTGCTATCGCTTGGTGTTTCTAGGCGTGATTGCCGAGATTTCGGTGGCAATAGCAGCTGGCAAATTATATCTTGTTCAATACCCTTGCCAGCATAAGCAAAACTGTGGAGCATGAAATCATTGTATGTCAATTGCTGCAAGGTTTCTGGTAGATTTACCAGCAACATTTCTGTGGCAGTTGTCCCAATGTTAATCACAAGGGTGTTGCCAACAATGGGATGTTCGCTAGTTTTTGCTGGATGATTACCTTGAGCATCGCTTAGTTTTACTTGCTCACCGTTTACTGCATCGAGTTCTGGGAGTAGACTAGCGATCGCTTCTTCGACAAAAAAGACTTGCTGCGGATGTTGAATAAGTTTACTAGTGAGTAAAGCTTCCCGCACGTTAAAGCGGTATTGTTCTGACCAGCTAGATGGACAGGTGCAAATTACACCTGCAATATTATTGATAATCTGGGGAAAATCTTGTTCGCCGATCCCAACAGCGGCAGCCATTAAACTAGGGGTGGTACTTGTTTTTTCAGATTTGAGGGTTAATAGTAATTTAGAGAGCGATCGCACAACCCAAATCAAAGGCCCTGCCGAAAATTCGTTTAATTGCAAAACAGGTTCCCATTTCTGTCGTTCACTCTTGTAGGGAATGGCTACTTGTAGATAGGGCTTTAACTGCGCCGAGTAGAGATTATTTTTCGTCGGATCTGCTGTCGATCTTGGTGTTGCAGGAGTAGTAGCCGAGCGATCGGGCGCTTTATCTTGGGCAACAGCGGCAGGTGCTGTCTGCTCATGTGCTTCGATAGTTTCGTTTTCACCGTGGGGTACAGAAGCTGTAGGCAGATAAACCTCTGTTGGTAAACGAAACGATTGCTGAAAGGAACTTGTTCCTGGCAGATTTTCTGCTGACCAGTAGATAGGATGTACAACAAAAGTCGAGCGATTTAACAATGCGGCGGAAATTCCTGTTGTACCTAAATCAATTCCTAAATACCAGACTGATTCTAGAATATTGGGCGAAACTTCTGGATTATTTATGGAGTGAGCAATTGGAGGCAAAGAACTTTCTGGAACAGGAGTTGTGACTTCCTTTTTTTTTTCAGTTTCTACCTGGGGAACTGCCAAACTAGAGAAAGCAGCAGCTGATGTATTCTCTGCTATTTGGGGATTTTCAGGAGAAGTTGTGGGGATTGTGTCTTGAATGCTATCAAGTAGTTCCGAGAAAACACTCAAGTTTTTATCTGGCTGCGACTCAGAATTTAGCTGCCGATCGAAATTAGCCAAATCCCGATCTAATTGCTGCAACTGTTCTTCATCTAAAGAAATATCTGGTACGGCTGGAGACTGGTTTGACTCAATAGAAAGTAAGTTTTCTTGGGGTGAAGCAGCAATGTAGTTATCTGAGGACAGTTCGGAGCGATCGTTGTTAATTAATACTTCCGATGTGGCGATATTTTCGCTAGGCTCTGCCAAGGCAATTTCTGGTACTTCTGGAGTCACTGGTGCTGTGGTTGTGGCATCATCCATAAAAGATGACACTTCCAGCAGTTGCAGTTCACTATCTCTATCAGCCAATAGGTCAGTTACTGTAGCTGTGGCATTATCCACAGAAGATGAAACTTCCAGCAATTGCAGTTCACTATCGGCATCAGGCAATAAGTCAGTTAGGGTATTAATTGTATCAACACTAGCTGGCTGAGTGCCGATTTGTGGCAAACTGTCTATTTGTGGGGTAGAGAAGCTAAGAGGCGAATCTAGGTCAGTATCGTCTTCAAAAAATAGTTCTTCCTGTGGCTCTGATGAATCTGTGGTTTCGCTTAAAGTCTCTTGAGTTGAAACACCCGTATCTGGAGTAATAACCGCAGAATCTACGGTTGGAGAGACAGGCGGGGTCTGGGCGATGTTCAACTGCGATGGAGAGGCTGTGGAAGCAGATAAGTCATTTTTGGAAACATCGGGGCTGGGATTATTAACATCACCAGCATCAAACAAACTGGCGTAAAGTTGATCTACTTCATCACCAATTGCCGCAGAAATATCTTGCGGTAATTCGGTCGGGGTTTGAGAATATTCAGATGAGTCTACACCAAGCTGCAACAGCACTGCATCTAGATCCTCTGTGAGGGTAGTCTCCTGTTGTTCAATTGTGAGTGGAGATGAAATTTCTGGCTGGATAAGCTCCAAGGATTGGGGCGCAACTCCAGCAGCAATCTCGGTTGGTTCACTCAATGATGGTAGTGTCTCAGATTCTCCTCCCAGCAATGATGACTGCAAACTAGGAGATTCTTGTTGCAAATGCTGGGTTAAATTGTTGACAAAGCTAGCCATCAGCTGTTCGCCTTGCATCCCCTTGCTATGCATTCTTGCCAGTGCTTGGGACAAGGATTCGTAATAAGTATTAATGTTACGCTGTAGTGCTTCAAAGACTACATTCACCGTCCCATCTAGTGATAAGAGGCGTTGATCTAACTCCCTAGCTAGCTGGGTTAAGCGTTCCACATCGTCAGAGGATTCTAATAAAGATTGAGTTGCAGAAGTTGCGTAATTAATTCCTCCTGAAGAACTGGCGGAATTTTCTCTGCCCTGTCCAATCACGGGTGTTAAAGTTGGCACAAGGCGACTCATGAGTACCTGTAAAAACTCGGTAATCATTTGCTCCTGGTTTGTCAACTGCTGCGCTAAGGAGTAATTTTGCAATCGCTTTTGTTCTAGTTGCCGAATTTCTTGTATGAGAGTGGTTCGCTCTTGCAAGAGCAGTTCTAATTCCGATCGCAACGGCTGAATCAATCTGGAAAATTCATTTTTTAATTGTCCCGCGCCAACAGTACTCTCTTCCTGACTGGGTTCAAGCTGCGGTAGTGGATACTGGTTGTTACTACGATCGATAAATTTTGTTAACAAAGGCGATCGCAGTTCTTCAGAAGACTGATTTGGGATGCCGCTCTCTAATGCTTCTTTTTCTTGTAACCTCACCAAGAAGTCGCGAATTCGCTCTAAAACTTCTTTAGGCTCTTGCGCCTGACCAGACAGAAATCTAGACAGGCGCTTGCCACCACTGGCAAGTAAGTTGTCAATGTCTGCAATCAGCTTTTGAATTTCATCTGTACTAAAAGTCACTTTTACTACCTTATTTAGAAATGTATGTCAACGAATATGACAATTAATTTACAATCACTGTATCCCTATGGGGATCTTGCTGCGCGCAGCGTCGACCATAGAAGAAATTTTGAGTGGCAAAAGCCGCTACTTGGAATTGTGACTAGTCATTATGTTATGGATTACTGTGAGTCGTGGCAATCTTCAATCATCGAAGAAGACAAGAAGAAACTTGTCTCCCTGCCTTCCTCTCTCCTTATCCTCTTCAACAGCCTTTGCTCGAAAAGCTTAATTTTGCAGGTCATTGGTTGCCTATTTTTGAAAATCGCTAAAATACCTGAGCAATAATTTACTCCCTTTAGTATCATTAATGTTGTTTGCCTATATTCATAACTAAACTAATCAAGTTTGCAGTGCAGCTAGCCCCTAAGCAATCCAACCGCAGGCTATAAACTACTTTTTGCAAAACTTTTACCCCGTTTAAACTTATAGGTAAAGATTATTTAGAAAAACTTCTTGTCGCTTTCTTGTGTAGCATAGTTTAGTTTTTTCTTTGAAAGGGAGCTGTGCAATGATAGCTTAGGCTACAAATGGCACTCCTGTTTTTTGTGTGTACATAGCAGCTTGAATTAAAGATGTCGTAATGGAAGATCGATATAGCTTGCAAGCACAGGCTAATTCCTGGATGATCGCCTCCGCTCCCTTTTTTCAAGGGTTGCCAGAAACTGCTGTGGAATCAGCCCTCACCCATCTTGTTACCCGCACTCACCCAGCTAATCAGGTGATTCTACTGGAAAATGACTGGGGTGGTTCTGTGTATTTTATTATGGACGGATGGGTAAAAATTCGCACCTACAATCTGGAAGGAAAAGAGGTAACGCTGAATATTATTGGCAAAGGTGAATTGTTTGGTGAAATGGCGGCGCTAGATGAAGCACCTCGATCCACAGATGTAATTACCTTGGCCCCAACGGTAATTGGTAGTATGCCTGCTCAGGATTTTGTCAAATTACTTCAGATAGAACCCTTGGCGGGAGTTCGATTGGCGCAACTCATGGCACGACGTTTGCGGCAAGTAAATCGCCGATTGCGGTTGCGGGAATCTGATAGCCAGTCAAGAGTAGCAGATACGTTGTTATTTTTGGCAGAAGGACAGGGAAAAAAAGGGCAAACCGGAACCGAAATCCCCAATTTACCTCATCGGGAATTGAGCAGTTTGAGCGGACTGGCGCGGGAAACGGTGACACGAGTATTGACAAGGCTAGAAAAAAAAGGCTTGATTAAACGGGATCAAGACACTATTTGTATTCCCGATTTGTCAGCCTTAGAAAGAATGATCGTTTAAAAACTTGTCAGATATGAGTATTTTAGATTCTCTCCCAGATCAGCCGGAGGAAGATCCATCTCCTGAATCTCCAACTCCTCAAAATCATTGGTTAGATAAAGAACAGCAGTTAATGCCTCCTCAAATCAAAGCTGATGCGCCCTTGAGGATGGTGGAAACGGCATTTTTAGCCAGTACCGCTAGCTTAATTTGGTTTATTAATTTTTACTTTCCTTTGGGCCCAGTTTTACGGATATTTTTTCCGGTGCCGATCGCTCTAGTTTATCTGCGTTGGGGCAAACGTGCGGCATGGATGGCAGCACTCACCTCTGGGTTACTGCTGACGGTATTGATGGGGCCAGCCCGCAGTTTGCTGTTTATCATGCCCTACGGGTTCATGGGCGTTCTTTTGGGCGCTACGTGGTGTCGTCGTCATCTTCCCTGGATTGTTTCTATCACTTTGGGTACGCTATTAGGTACTTTAGGAGTCTTCTTTAGGCTGTGGCTGCTGTCTGTGTTGTCGGGTGAAGACCTATGGATTTATGTGATTACCCAAGTGACTGAGTTCATTGAGTGGGTATTTTTTAACTTGAGTTTGTTGGCGAGTCCCAGTGTATTTTTGATTCAAGTGGGAGCGATCGCTCTCATTATACTCAACAACCTGATCTACCTTTTTGTAGTACACCTGGCAGCATGGTTGCTTTTTGACCGCCTGGGCAACCCTATTCCCCGTCCACCACACTGGGTACAAGTTCTCATGGATTATGAAGGATAAATTATTTGTCATTTGTCATTTGTCATTTGTCATTGGTTAAATGATCAGTCCTAACTAATAACCAATGCCTCATGCCTAATTCCCAAATTAGTATTTATACTCAAAAACAACAGGGTGAACAATGGCTGCGAAGGTATCGTGGTTGTTTACCAGTATTTGCTTGTGTTTTAGGATTTACTGAAACTGGTTTAATTCCAGGGATTTCAGCAGCTGGTCGCACTCCAGAGGATCGGAAATATACAGCTTGTGCCGATGCTGAGTTTTTGTATTACGGCCCAGAACATAAAGCCCAATATCCCCTACCACCATTGGCGGCTGGCGCTTCACCTGTGCTGATTTCTCGCGCTGTATTTGAGTCACTAAAGATACCAATTCATTTATTTAATGCTGGTTTACCCCAAGCTCCTGCTGTGCCAGTAATTGATTTGGGTGGCACTCTTGCTAAGTGTTTAAGTCAAGGGGCTGCTATGGAAATTACAACAGTACACCACTTGTTTGAACAAGGGCTACTCTGGGGAGAACGCCTAGCCGCCAATATCCAACAGGAGTATCTGATTGTCGGTGAGTGCGTCGTCGGAGGTACTACAACTGCCCTGGCAATCTTAACTGGTTTAGGTATAGATGCTGCCGGAAAAGTTAACAGTAGCCACCCTGTTTGTAACCACGCGCAAAAGTGGGCACTAGTGCAAGCTGGACTGGAGAAGATGAAGGGGAGCAGGGGGCAGGGAGCAGGGGGCAGGGAGCAGGATAAGATATTTCAATCTCAAATCCAAAATTCTGTAGATCCGCTAAAACTCGTCGCTGCCGTGGGCGATCCGATGCAAGCGGTGGTTGCTGGAATGGCGATCGCTGCTAGTCGTAGTTGTGGTGTAATGCTAGCTGGAGGGACGCAAATGCTGGCGGTTTATGCGCTCATCAGTGCGATCGCTCAAGCTTACGCTTTATCATGGCAACCAGAAGCAGTAGTTGTAGGCACAACCCGCTGGGTGGCTGAAGATCCTACTGGCGCTACAGTTGACTTAGCTCTCAACTTAGGAAAAAACAGCTTAACTCCGAGTGGAGGAACCCCTCCTCTATTAGCAACTCATCTAAGCTTTGCTAATTCTCGTTATCCCCAACTGAGAGCTTATGAGCAGGGCTTTGTGAAAGAAGGTATGGGTGCTGGAGCCGCTTGCATAGCCGCCCATCTTAGCCAAGATTGGCAGCAACACCAACTTTTGGCAGCTATTGAAGCCCAACTTGAACGGCTAAGTATTGCCTTGAGCTAAAGATTAAAGTCATCCCTCTCCGAGTTGGAGAGCGCTATGTGCAACTTTGTTTACCTTTTAGTTTTTCAGGATAATTATCTGATGAAATTAGTCAAAAATCTTGGTATTGCTACTGCCAGTGCTGTTATAGGTCTCACTGCTGTTGGTGCATCTTCTCCCACCCAAACAGTAATACCAAGTCGCGTTCATGATATCTCACTAGACGAGTTGGTATTAACATAGGATATCAGCTGTAACTAAAATTAAAAGCTTCCTGGATTGTCATCAAGTGCCAGCAAGAAATTAATCAGGTCTGTTTGCTGGTTGCAATTAAACCCAGACTGTCTATCTACGTAGAAGTAATGACCTGTGCCATCAAGGTTACTACGCACTAAACTAGGGTTAGCTTTGTTAGCTTTCACAACTTTTGCACGAAGATCGCGATCGACTAAGGCACGCAAGCTGCTAGCTGGATCGGCAGGTATACCTTGGCTGAGAGTGCCAGAAAGCCCTAAGTCAGTCTTGTCAACAACCGCGATCGCATTTGAGTCAACTTTCAGGCTTCCTGCTCGTACTGCTACACCACCATCATGCAAATATGGTGCGCTTAGATAAAGACCACGCAAGGAAGTAGTTTTGTAACCGCCTTTTGGCAATATACCTTTGGGTAGAGTTGTGGGACTATCGGAGATACCCTGCGTTGGTAAATCTAGCACTTCAGCCTTAGCAGGTATGGGAACTGGAGTGTTGAAAGTATATAGCTTGGGTGGTACTAATAAATTACTTAGCCCCAAACGAGATTGGGCACGAGCGGGGTTAGTACGAATTTCATCAATTGGATGAATTTTGTTGTCGGTGAAGAAAGGTGGAATATGGCAAGTTGCACAATTAGCTTTCTCAAATACTTTTGCGCCACGCTTAACAGAATTGCTGTTCAACGCTTGCCAGTTTTCTGAAGTTTGGTTAGCAGGTGGTACTAAGCTATTTTGGAAAGCAGACATAGCGTTGTCAGCAAATAAGAAAGTGCCACTAGCAATATCACCAGGCTTTCCAGTATTTGGGCTGAAAATCAAACCGTTGTAAGTAAACAAACTGGGACGTAGGTTTGGGTAATTTCCTGTACCAGGAGCAGGAATTTGGTCTTCTAATTCTGCTTGTGTACGATTCGGTGCAAGCTTCCGCAACCACTGTGAGGGTTTTACCGGAGGGCCTTCTGGTAAACGTAGGCTGGGATTGGCGGCGTTTTGCAGAAATGTACCAATATAAACCTCTGGATCAATACCAAGAGTTTCTGCACTGAGTTGAGCAGCTGCCGACAGATTGATTTCCGAAGAATGAACACCATTGCTGACAGCACTGAGTCCTGCAAACGGCCCTACAGCAAACTGTCCATCAAGGAAATAAGGATGATTCTTAAATGTGAACATACTGGGAATTTGAGTAGTGTTGTTGATACTATCTGATGAACTCTCAAAATTACCAAAAGGCACATCTAATACTGCATCATCGAAAGCTTTTTCAAACTTTTCAGGATCAGGTAATTCAACTTTCTTACCTTTACTGTCTAAAATAATTTTTCCATTGCCTTTGTATTGTGGATCTAGGGGATTAAACTTTAATCGCGAAAACCCTGCGGCTGAATTTGGTGCTAAAGCAACTAGCAGGGGCGTAGCAATTTGACCATTAGGTACTCCTAAAAGAGGTTCACCCTTATCTGAAAGGGATACATGGCAAGCAGCACAACTAATATCAATCTTAGATGTGATTACTAACCCAATAGGAAAAGTCCCTCCCTTTTCCATTTTTAAGCCTGTATTAATGACACTTCCTTTCGGAAAAGTTCGACTACCTAACGCTATATTCTTCTCAAGAATAATTTGTAAGTTATTTGTCGGTCGACCTTGCAACTTAACTATTGCTGTCTGTATTTCTGGCAAAATTGTAGCAATGCCAAGTCCAAAACCAAATACCCCTTGTAAACCAAATGTATCGCCAATCTTGCGGTTTAAGAATATATCTTCACCTTGGGCGATTAATTCCTTAGTAATTTTAACTGCCCCCACCCGTTGATAGGAAATGGGGTTATTAGGATTGAGTCCCTTATTTACAACTAGTTGTGATGCTTCTTGAGGACTCAGTAGTTTGCCGAAATAGTCGTAATAGCCTAGCGGTTCAGTAGGAGCAGGTTGCAAAAGGTTAATCTTAGCGAAAGCCGTCTGGCTTGTCATCAACCAATTTGATAACAAGATGCCAAAAACACTAATGATAAAAACGCAGATTAATAAGAAAAGTTTGCTTTTTGAAGCATAAAATACCCTAGCTACATTAGTCTTAGGGTTGTTTTTTTTTGTTTCATAGTGATTTACTCACTAAAAGCTATAACGTAAATATATCATAGCTCTACGTAAATATATGTAATAATTATGCTTAAGTTTATTATCAATTTGATGGCTGGATTAGTTGCTTATATTTAATATATGGACATAAAGCCATGATTCGACATTGAACCTAAAGGCTTGCATTCCCTACCTCCAGCCATTTTTTAATTCGTTGAACTCAGACTAAGTTAATGAATTCTCTCTCTAAGTAATTGTTCTTCTAAGGCAGCAATGCGATTGTAGGCTGCTGTTAACTGTGCTGTCAGTCGTTGTATTTGAATTTCTGGTGTTATATTATCTCCAGCTTGACGATGCATGTCTAGATAAATGCCATCTGTCAACACATCTTTGTGTTCCATTTCTGGATTTAAATTGTTACGTCCTTTAAACTGGTAGCCTCCAGCTGCGCCATTTTGTTGGGAATTATCCTTTGCTTGTGTATTTGCTAAAGAACACTCTGAGAAAGTTTGAGTGACTTTACTATCAAGCTGCTCAATTACTTGGCACAGGTCATCCAGCTTTTGGCTTAAAGTCAGGATCTGCTGCTGTAATAGCTCCATTTAATACCTTTATTCGTACATTTTCTCTATGTTATTCAATTTACTCTCAACCTTAACGATACTTATGGATTATTTAAGTATTGATAATTTTTGCTGGAAATGTGACATTTAAATAATTACTTCTCAATACAAGTAAGGTTTCACCATAAGTACTACCAAGTAAATTTATGGATAAAAATTAATCTTGAGATAGAGATTTAACAAAAAATCGCTAATTTAAGCTAAATACTCAAAATTTCCCGTATTATCAAGAAAAAATACCGATAATTCTCCAGATCCACTTTTTCAGCTAGTCAGCCACTGGTGAATCTCTGCTTAATATTAGGTATAATCAAAAATCTCAAAATCCAAAATCAATGGATCGACGGTCTTTTTTGCTAGGTACAAGCACACTGGCACTTTCACAACTGCTTTTTGGCTGTGGTGGAAACAAGCAGACGCAATTAAAAGTACAGTTATTAAAAGGTTCTATACCTGGTCAGGTGGTAAATCAGTTCCACAAGGGTTTGCAGCAACGGGTGCAGTTAAAGTTTGCTCCAGTTGAGCGCATACAGGATTTATTTCAACAATTACAAAATTGGCAGCAAAAACCAAAGACCACTGATGAGCAGGGATGGCAACGTTTTATACCGTTTAAGCAAGGTCAAAAAGCCGCTGACACAGACCTAGTGACATTGGGAGATTACTGGCTACAAGCAGCTATTGAACAGAAATTGATTCAACCACTCCAAGAAGTGCAGGGAAACCAATTAAAGCAGTGGTCTACTTTAGATGAAAGGTGGAAACAACTGGTAACGCGCAACGACCAGGGTATTTTGGATACTCAAGGGAAGGTGTGGGGTGCGCCTTACAGGTGGGGTAGTACGGTAATTGTTTATAACCGTGACAAGTTCCAAAAATTGGGATGGACACCCAAAGATTGGAGTGATTTGTGGCGAGATGGAATGCAGCAGCGTATTTCCCTACTCAATCAACCACGAGAAGTTATTGGTTTGGTTTTAAAAAAGCTAGGCAAATCTTACAATACAGGCGATCTTGACCAAGTACCAGACTTGGAAAAGGAATTACAGATATTAAACCAACAGGTGAAGTTTTACAGTTCCAATAACTATTTGGAACCTCTAATTATGGAAGACACTTGGCTAGCGGTTGGTTGGTCAAGCGATGTATTGCCTGTTTTGGGACGTTATCCGCAGCTTGCCGCAGTTATCCCCCAGTCAGGAACAGCAATTTGGGCGGACTTATGGGTACGTCCCGCAGGCATTACTAAGGATACTTTATCAGATCAATGGATTGATTTTTGTTGGCAACCAAGCACAGCTAAACAAATTTCGGTGCTGACTAAAACTAATTCGCCAATTTCTACAAATATTGCCGCTTCCGATATCCAAGAACCATTATGGAGTTTGTTAGAGAGCGATCGCAAAGTTTTTGATAAAAGCGAATTTTTACTTCCCTTATCTCCATCAGCAATAAAACAATACGAGTCTTTATTCGCCAAAATTAAAGTTTAATTGGGAATTGGGCAGCAGAGGCAGAGGTGCGGAGGGGCAGAGGAGCAGAGGGGAAAATGCAACTTCTTTTCCTCTGCTCCCCTGCATCCCCAGTATCTATAAAGAACGCTGTAACCCTATCTTGTTCTTAATAGTGGTTTGGATACTGCATAAAGCTGGACTTGTACTAAAGTTGCAAGTGTAGGTTGCCAAGGGTTCTTTTTGATAATTAAATACTCGGACATTGTAACCAAAGTTCCGTGCGGCGCTACCCAAGCGATTTACGAAGTCGTAGCGTTCTACATACTCTAGTAAACTCCAAATTTGCTGATTCACAATCAAGTCTACTCGTGCAGGTTCTTTGCCAGAAGTTGGATATGCTATCCAATTATCCAATAGCTTTTTCTCGGAGTTTTGTTGTGCCCACCATAAGCTGGGAACGGTTAATCGGTCTGGATGAATGGTGTTAGCTGTGATTACATAGTCTTTTGGCTTGGTCAATAAGTCTAGTTCTAAAGGCGCACTAGAAGGTGATGGTATTGAACGAGTTTGTGCTAGTGAGGGCGGGACTAGTAAAGCTGTGAGGGTAATAGTTAGTAGTAATGAAAATGATGTCTGGCGATGGCTTCGCCAACACCAAGGGCGATCGCACAATTTAGGTATATGCATAACTGATACTAATTCGTAATTCGTAATTCATAATTCGTAATTAGGGCACAATCTAAAGTTTAATGGCAACTATACGAATTCTTCGATAATCTGCTGTCCAAGTTCCTTGTTGATATAGTGTTGGCTTCAGATATTCCTCGACGACGGGAATTATTTGTATTTGTTGCTCAGGTGAAAGTCCGGCTAAGAATGGACTGGCAAACATTTTAATCCAGTTTGTTATGCCAGCTTCTCCTTCTGCTAAGGGAGTTGGGCGAGGAAATAGGATAGCATAAATGACATCAAAGCCTTGATGTTCTAAGAGGCTGGCGTATTCACCAATGCTGGGGTAATACCAAGGATTCTCTACTTGTGCTTGAGGGATACCAATGGACTCTAAAGCATTGTATAAAGCTGTGACGATCGCCTTTATATTCCCTCTAGCACCAAATTCTGCGACAAAACGCCCTCCGGGTTTGAGGGATTGATGGATGGAAGCGATCGCGCTATCTGCTTCTTTTACCCAATGTAGTACAGCGTTGGAAAATATAGCATCCAATGGCTTATCTACTTGAAAGTTTCTAGCATCAGCAACATCAAAGCGGATATGGGGATAGTTTTGTCTTGCCTTCTCAATCATCTCAGATGCATAATCAACTCCCATGACTTCAGCCCCAGCTTGGGCAATTTTTTCTGTGAGTTGTCCAGTACCACAGCCAAGATCCAAAATGGATTCTCCTGGCTGAGGATTGAGTAATTTCAGTAAGTCTTCGCCATATTGCCAAACAAAGGCGTGTTTATCTTCATAGAGAGCAGCATCCCAAGAATTTTTAGGTATTGAAAGATTATTCATAAGTAGTGAAATTACAGTGTGTTGATTTGCGGATATCATCACAGTAGAAAAGATTTTTAATTATGTCCAATATATATTTTCAGCTTAACTAATATTTTAAAGATATGAGTTTAGGTAACAGATGGAACTACGACACTTGCGTTACTTTGTCACTTTGGCAGAAGAACTGCACTTTGGAAGGGCGGCGGAACGATTGCACATTGCCCAACCTCCCCTAAGTCAACAAATTCGGCAGCTAGAAGGGGAATTGGGTTTTGAACTGTTTCACCGCACGAAACGAAAAGTACAGTTAACAGAAGCGGGGCAAGTGTTTCTGGGTGAAGTGCAGCAAATTATGAGGCAATTACAACAGGCAATCCAAGTCGGACGGCAAACTAGTCGCGGCGAAATTGGACAGTTGGTGGTCGGCTTTGTTAGTTCTGCGGCGTATAATATTTTGCCTATTATTTTGCGAACTTTTCGTACTTACGTTCCTGGTGTAAGCATCGAGTTGCGTGAACTGACTACAGATCAACAGTTAGAGTGGTTACGAGAAGGTCGAATGGATGTGGGATTATTGCGTCCACCTGTTGAAGACAATAGATTTAGCTGCAAAACAATTTTTCAAGAGTCGCTGATGGTAGCACTACCTGAAGCACATTTGCTAGCAAGTCAATCTAATGTGTGTTTGACATCCCTGGCCAATGAACCGTTTATTTTATTTCCAAGGATATTAGCACCAGGACTTTACGACTTAATCATTAGTCTCTGCCAGCAAGCAGGTTTTAGTCCCAAAGTTGCCCAAGAAGCTATCCAGATGCAAACGATTGTCAGCCTAGTAGCAGCTGAGATGGGTGTGGCGATCGTGCCAGCATCTTTGCAAAATTTGCAACGGATTGGGGTAATTTATAAAACTGTACAAGAACCTACCCCAAAAGTAGCGATCGCGATGATTTGGCGAAACAATGAGACATCGCCAACTGTGTTGAAGCTTGTGGAAATAGTTAAACAAGCTGCCCAGCAGTGGTGAATAGGGCAGCTTGCAATAATTATTATCGCAATGCAGACACTCCCATAGGGCCACGAGTTACACCTAGCTGATTTTGCAGTTTCAACTCGCGCCAGAGTTGGGAACCTGTAATATCGCCTTGCAGTAGTTGACGATAGCGATGTATTGTTTTACTCACTTGTTCTGGTGTTTCATTTACAAACTCGATGCGAAACTGACGTAATCCCAGTTCTATGAGGCGCTGTACATACTCGGCTCCGGTTTGAGCAGTGCCGTTGAATACAGTATTGCGACAACCTACATCTGCTTTGAGGACGTGTTCGCTACCAACGCGATCGCGCAATTTCACTTCCTGCTTTTCACAAGGTCGTCCACAGTTGGTGTAGTCTGTACCCATTGATAGAAAGGCACAAAATACACAATGCTCCATGTGAAACATCGGTATATGCTGATGGATTGTCACCTCAAACCACTGGGGTGGACAACTGGTGAGTAAATCTTGTAGTTGGATAATATTCAGGTCGTATGATGCCGTCAGCCGTTCTAAACCAAAGCGTTGCTGAAAGTAGTCTGCTGTTAAGGCATTAGCAACGTTGAGCGAAAAATCACCGATACAACGGTCTTGAGCAAAGAATTGCAATTGGTCATAATTCCGTATTAGATAGCCATCTGCTTCCGAGGCACGTACTTGCTGCAAAATCCAATTTTCCCCAGGTTTAGTAATTCGGGGTGGTGCAACCCAAATTGTGGGGAATTGGGAGTTAGGAGTTAGGAGTGCTGAGTTATGAGTTAAAAGTGAAGAATTTTCTGCTTTGTTTTTTTGCTGTTGGCGCACTAGTTGCACGGCTTCTCGATAGGCGCGGGGGTCTTCAAATTCACAGTAAAGAGTTTGGATTCCCGCTTCCAGTGCTGCTTGGAGTTGCTTGAGATTTCGTACTAGGACGATGAGTGAAGGAGATGTACCTTTAGCTTCTTGCAGGGTGGGAGATGAGGGGAGTAAATTTTGGAAAGAGACATCAGAATGTAATTGCCAGCGTTTGGGTTGACTTCGCAATTCTTCCAACTGTGCTACGATTTCCCGCCGCATCCGGTTCAACTCACTTACGGGTAGCATAATAGCACCGCTGAGGTGGTTGGTTAGTGTTCCTAAACAGAAAGGGGTGTTACCAAGACGACCGAATTGTTCTTGTAAACGCTCTGTATCTAAGGGTTTAGTGTGCGCCTCTAGCAGTGAAATTACAGATTCTACCTGTACAATATTACCGAGTCGATCGCGGGCGATCGCAATCAACGCCTGACCAACTTCTCCATAAACCTCCAAGTCAATCGGACGCTGAAATTGGGGATTCTCGCCAGCAAAACTCTGACGTAGTTGCTTATCGAGTTCTGGATCGCTGGTTTTCCAAATGCGATCGCCTATATGCACTCGGCGCAAGTTTAGGTCGTTTCTACCAAAGGTCAGCACACTTTCCCTACCTTTGGAAACCACCCCATAAACTCGACCGCCTTCTTCCTTCGCCTCTGGATGACCGCAGTCAAATACAATTCCATCTCCTGGCTTGACAGGCGCTTCCAATTTGACTGTTACCTCTTCGTTGTGAATGCGGCTGACTTCACCTAAATAAACCCCACGTTTTTTACCAAAGCGGGCGTGAACTAATTCCTGATTATTAATCCCGCCAAACCAACCCGTGTACAGTCCGCGAGAAAACGCCATTTCTAGGTTGTAGTGTTCTTGGTCTGATTGACCTCTCCCCCAGCCCCTCTCCGTTTCGGAGAGGGGAGCTTTTATTCCCCCTTCCCTGGTAGGGAAGGGGGTTAGGGGGTTAGGTCTTTCCAATTCCGTCATTACCCCATCCAAAGCTTGCCGATAAACACGGGTGACATTAGCAACATACTCTGGAGCTTTCAGACGACCTTCAATCTTGAGACAAGTTACTCCTGATTTCACCAAATCGGGCAGAACATCTAACCCTGCTAGGTCTTGAGGACTGAGTAAATATTTGCGCTCTTTTAAATTCACAACTTCCCCATCAGCGATTAAATCGTAGGGCATCCGGCAAGCTTGGGCACATTCACCTCGGTTAGCAGAACGTCCGCCTAAAGCCTCGCTAGTCAAACACTGACCGGAATACGCTACGCACAAAGCACCATGAACAAAAACTTCCAAAGGCAGCGAGGTTTCTTGTTGGGCAATCTGCTGCTGAATTTTATTGATTTCTTTGAGAGAACATTCACGCGCCAGCACTACCAATTGACAGCCAAGAGACTTGGCAAATTCCACCCCAGCCGCACTGGTAATAGTCATTTGCGTGGAAGCATGGATGGGAAAATCGGGCGAAAGTTGACGGATGAGACGGCATATACCAATATCTTGAACGATCGCTGCATCCACACCAGCTGCAATAATTGTGCGGAGATATTGCTGTGCTTCTGCTAGTTCTTTGGGAAATATGAGTGTGTTGACTGTGACATAACCCTTTACGCCCCGACGATGCAAGAATGCCATCAATTGAGGTAAGTCCGCCTCAGTAAAATTTTGTGCCCGCATTCTGGCGTTAAACCGATCCAAACCGAAGTAAATCGCATCTGCCCCATTTTCCACAGCAGCTTTAGCACATTCCCAATTACCTGCTGGCGCGAGTAGTTCAGGACGTTGAAGAGAGAGTTGGGAAGGGGAGCGATCGCTTTTCATTAGATTTAGGGAGGGTTAACTAGCACCATAGTGATTTTATCGAAGTTATTGGGGGATGGGGCGATCGCTCTCTCATCTGCGGTTCTTTCAATCCTCTTCTCCTCTGTATCTGGAGTAACCCTCTTCTGTCACTCTCCGGGATGAGCAAGTAGTAACTAAGTGAAATTATCCAGAAGCATAACAGGGTTTAAATTGATTCATTGCACTAA
>NZ_JBALDP010000103.1:0-146516 GCF_036917355.1 Nostoc sp. | reverse complement strand
CCTATTTACCCAAAAAACCGTCGATTGATATTTACCCAAAAGATTTGCCTGCACTACCTCCTGCCGTTTTTTAGTTCTGTCGAACTCACGTTAACTCATGTCTTCGTCCCCTGATGTGCCGATAATCTGGGACTTCCTGCAATTGTTCAATGAGATTCATACCCTTTATCTACCCATTTTTCTCCACCCTCCATAAATCATTATTATTTTTCTCTGCTTGTATGAAACCACCCTGCTCTCCCATCCGTGAGAGGGGAGCTAGACATGCAATTCCCCTTCTCCTTTAGAAGAGTTAGGGGATGAGGGCACGAGGGATTTGCAAAACGCCTGTCCGATATAGTTTTTGGCTTAAGTTGACACCAATGAGCATTGCTGTGCCCCTAATTGATATATGTATTTTTACGTTACGCTTAGTGTTACTTTTGATGAAGAAGCTGCCAGAGCGATCGCTAATGGTAAAATTCGATGTTCCTGAATTTGAATCCTGGCGTGGAGTGTTTCTGCTGTATCATCCGGCAGTACTGGGACTGCGGCTTGCATTAATATTGGGCCGCTATCCATTTCTAAACAAGCTATATGCACTGTACAACCAGTAATTTTTACCCCAGATGCCAAGGCTTGTTCTACAGCATGGATTCCCTTGAAACTAGGTAACAAACTAGGATGGATATTGATAATCCTCTCAGGAAAGGCATCAATGAAAACTGATGTTAATAGTCTCATCCAACCTGCCAAAATCACCCATTCTACATCGTAGTACTGTAATGTCTGCACAATTTTACGATCAAATTCTTCTCGACTTTGATAGTTGCGGTGATTTAATAAGACAGTTTCTACACCTCTATTAGTTGCTCTAACGGCTGCTTTTGCCGAGGGATTATTGTAAATTAAAACTTGAATTTGGGCATTTAGCCGCCCATCTTGGATAGCTTGGGCAACTACATCAAAATTGCTGCCATTCCCAGAAGCCATAATTCCCAGTTTTAAAGGGGCGAATTGTTGGTAATCATCGCTAATGTTGGGAGAAATTAAGCTCAGGGTAGAATCAAGGCGGAGAATCATAACAGCTAAGAGGGTTAATTTATAGATGCCAAAAATATATACTAAGTCGTGGTTGGATAATGATACAGTAGCCGCGTGGATTTTTCTCGCACCAGCATTAATTTTGCTGGGTGTTTTTATCATTTGGCCAATCGTCTATTTGTTCTATCTCAGTTTCACTGCTGGTAGTTTCAGCTTAAAAGGTATTTATTGGATAGGCTTAAAAAACTATTGGCGCTTGCTACTTGACCCCGATTTCTGGCAAGTTCTGGGTAACACCTTTTATTTTACTGTTGCCACCATCATTCCCAGTTTAGTTATCTCCTTAGGATTGGCAGTACTATTAAACCGTTCCATTCCCTTGCGGGGCATCCTGCGGAGTGCCTATTTTCTGCCTTCAATTATCTCACTTGTGGCAGCCGGTCTGGGATTTCGCTGGCTGTTTCAAACATCAGGGCCAGTTAACGGACTTTTAGATTTTTTTGGTATTTCAGAAATCCCCTGGCTAGGAGACACATTTTGGGCAATGCCGGTAATTATTTTAATGAGTATTTGGAAACAACTGGGTTTCAATATGGTAGTTTTTTTAGCAGGGTTGCAAACAATTCCTTCCAGTCGTTATGAAGCAGCAGACTTAGATGGAGCGAATGCTTGGCAACAATTTTGGTATATTACTTTGCCCGGATTGCGCCCAACTGTGATATTTGCAGTCATTACTACCGCAATTTTTACATTGCGGAGTTTTGAGCAGGTTTTTGTGATGACTGGGGGTGGGCCACTGAATTCGACTAATCTGCTGGTTTACTACATTTACCAAGAGGCTTTTGGTCAATTTGATTTTGGTTATGCAGCAGCAGGAGCGACTGTGTTATTAGCAGTGACGCTGGTACTAGTTTATTTGCAACTGCAAACTTGGGGAGAGGAGTAGGGGAGGCAGGGGGGCAGGGGAGCAAGGGAGAATTTTGGAAGTTGCTAAGGCAATTTGCGTTAATAAATCTACCGCTGCCGTTGGTTTCGACTTCGCTCAACCAACTAAGGCATCGAGAGTTGAGCGTATCGCTAAAGCGAAAGCTCCGCTAACACGTAGCGTCTCGCAGAGAAGTCGAAACTCGTCAAGCTGGGTATATTCTTTGTAAGAAATCACCTAAGTTATTGTGCAAATATGCAATGCTAAAAAATGTAGTAGTACATTCAATTAGAAACAGTTAGAGTTTTTATTAAGAGTTTTACTTATTAAAACTCTATCCCTTTATGGGTAAAGTATTCACTTATTCTGAATTCTGACTCCTGTTTTACTTCTTATATAGGCTGCGATATTCCCAAGGATTTATAAATTTAGTATCGCTCCAAACACCGAGCCGTTGTTCCTTCGCCTGAGTTTCGGCTTGCTGAACTAAGTCTTTACTGGGACACTTGTTTAAATAGGGACGATACACTTTTGCTAGACCTTCTTGCAACAATACCTGTTGTACAAAAGTGCCATTTTTTAAACGGACTTCAGCAATTTTACGCCCATAGCGATCGCTATCGGTGATATTCAAAGTCACGCGATCGCCTCCTTGTTGTACCAGTTGTTGCACGCGTTCTTGGGCTTTCACACCCCAAGTAAATTGATTGCGATCGCTAGTGCGTTTACTCTGCTTTTCTTTGTTTGTATGAGCGATTTCTGGTGCATCTACACAAGCAAAGCGGACTGTAAGATTTTTGCCATCGGCATCTTTTACTACTAAAGTATCGCCATCACTGACTCGTTCAACTGGTTCTCCAGAATTACCAATAAAGCGATCGCAGCCCATCAAACCCCAAACTATGATAGTTACACAAAGCCAAAATCGCACTGGTTTAGTTAATTTCTCCATCCAAACTTACCTGCATTACCTCTGTGGAATGATACTAGCAAAATACAAAGATATATTTGTTAATTATTGACATAGTTCCACAGGCAATTCAAAAAGCGATCGCACTTTGATTGCTTCTGTAACAGTAATCATCAAACATCTGCCAGTTGACTGCGGAAGACAGCAAGTATCTATTCTATTATCATATTCCCGGAGCTGCTAAACTAATTATGGAAGACTTAAAACAAGTAATAATTAGATAACTAGCTGTATATCCAGCAAACCTGAGTCAGATGATTCCTACAAAAAAACTATGAAAGCTGAAGCAGAAAACCATTTCAGGCTGACTTGTGAAGTAGAAACTACCCTAAAAGTGATTGGTGGACGCTGGAAAGTTTTGATTATTAGAGAATTAATGATAGGTGTCAAACGCTTTGGTGAGTTGCAACGAGCTTTACCTGGAGTTACGCAAAAGATGCTAACCCAGCAACTCAGAGAAATGGAGGAAGATGGAATTATTCATCGAGAAGTTTATCCCCAAATTCCACCCAAGGTAGAATATTCACTGACACCTTTAGGAGAAACTTTGCAACCAATTCTCTATGCTATGCACGAATGGGCTGTGCAACATTTAGCTCAAACAAATCACCATTAATATTGATTATAGTGAATAAATAATAATTGCTAACTTAACTTTGATATGTAGGATGGCTTATGGCTTTCGTAACTCACCATTTCAGGTTTTCGGTGCGTTACGCTAATGCGGTAATACACCCAACACATCTTCTAATACCAATTCAATTAATGATTGCAACATGTCCGTGGGTAAAGACGCGATTCATCCCGTCTCTACAAATGGTCTATTTGTCGCATTCGTTTTTCAAATTGGTAGAATTATTTGCACTTACTTCAATTAAATAATAATGGCTAATTTTCAATTATAGCGAGCAGATTTATCTATGGAGTCTTAAATTTTGGATTTGAAGTTTATTCATTGCTTTTTAAATATTCAATCGCTGCCTCTAATTTTGAGGGGTAACTTTCCGCAAACCTTTCAAACCAAAGTCCTTCGGATGAAAGTGGATCTATTTTGGCTAACCATTCTTTTGCCTGTACTTTCAAAGCCTCTATTTGTTTGGCTTTGAGTTGTTCTTGTCGAATCCTTTCTTGTTCTAGTTCTTGCTGCCTTTTTAATTCAATAGCAGCATCCTCTTCAGCAAAATCAGCTTGAACTTCTGCCAAAAGCTTATCCATGAAAGATGCCGACTTGGGCGATGGTGGAATAAACGATTTGGCTGTGGCTGATTTTGACTGTTGCTGTTGTGGTTGTACTTCTTTGTATTCAGTTTCGAGTTGGGCTAACAGCTTATCAAGGGAATCCATTTTTGCAATTCCTAATAAATAGTACAGCTAGTCATTAATAGCATTGAGTAGTACTTCCGATAGACTCAAATCTTCCATATCTTCCATAGTAATGGTGTCACAGATATCGAACTTAGCACCAGCACTTTGGAGTTCATCATCTAAGACTTTGAGAAAGCGGGTAGCTTGTTGATCCGTGCCAACTTGAATAAAAGAAATAGCTAATTCTTCATCTCGTTCGATGCGACGAGAAGCTTCAATAATTACCCTCATGACTGCTTTGCGATCGTCCGGCTCACCATCAGTAACTACTAAAATTGTTTCACCATTTGGCTTTGTTTGACCGGCTGCTTTGCGTTGAAGGTAATCATCAGTTGCATGTTTTAACACACTTGCTAAGTCAGTTGTACCTGAGGGATCGTTCTCTCGGAAAATTTGTGATACTTTGCTGGATGTGACATTTTCGTATCGCTTGAATTTGCCAGAAAATACATAGATAGTAATGCCATCTGGGTCAAATTGCTCACACTTACTAGCTAAAGCTAAAGTTGATTCTTGGGCTGCAACCCATCTAGTTCTACCACCCTTTTGATCTTGGGTTGCCATGCTACCGCTTTTGTCAATAATCAAGGTATAATCACGATTTTCTAGCATTATTCAATTCTCCAATTAGGAATTAACAGTTACCGAACTATGGGCGATCGCCAAACATAACAGTAGATTTCAAGTTGGTAAAGTACACAAGCGAAGTCTGTTACCCAAGTATAAAGCGTGTTTTACTTCTAAATTCTGAATTATGAATTCTGCTATATTTAGTCAGTTATGGCGTTCGTCAATACATCTACAAGACTCATTTCTTCTAAGTCGTCTAAAGTGACAGTATCGCAAATATCAAATTTAGCGCCAACACTTTGTAACTGGTCATCCAAGGCTTTGAGAAACTTAGTTGCTTGGGCATCTGAACCTACTTGAATAATCGAAATTGCTAATTCTTCATCACGCTCCATTTGGCGAGTAGCATGAATGATGACTTCAAACACAGCCTTGCGATCGTCTGGTTCACCATCGGTGATAACTAAAATTGTCTCTCCGTTTGGCTTGGTTTTACCGGCTGCTTTACGTTGAAAGTAGTTATTGAGGGCATCCTGAAGCACACCTGCTAAGTTTGTTGTGCCAGAAGGGTCATTTTCGAGAAATATCTGGGCGACTTTGGCTGAGGTGACATCATCGTAGCGTTTAAATCTCCCAGAAAACACGTAAACGGTGATGCCATCGGGGTCAAACTGTTCGGCCTTTCTGGCCAAAGCCAGAGTAGACTCTTGAGCGATTTCCCATCTACTTCTACCACCCACTTGGTCGGGTGTGGACATACTACCGCTTTTGTCAATGATTAATGTATAGTCGCGATCGCTCATCATAATCTTCCTTTGATTGTTACCCTGTGGTTCTAGTCTAATCCACGAATTTAACGATACCGTAAGTACTTTAAGGTTTCGTATCAATTATGCTACTCAAAAAAGCCGCATCACAGTTGATGAATGCGTTGGCAACGATCGCTACTGTGATTTCTTTGGTCATATTCGAGAACAATTAATTGGCAAGTCAGACTATGATTTTTTTTGCAAGCAGAAGCTGATGTGTTCTGGGAAAAAGAAAGCACGTAAATTTGTGATTAAGATTTCCTCGCTCCAGAATACATCAACATAATTTGTAATTATTTCGTCAGCTAAATACCTCCACTTCTTCAGGAACCTTCATCTGGTCGAGAATCCCCCAAATTTCCTGTAACATCGGCTCTAACCCAGTGCGAGTAACCGCTGAAATCATAAAAACCGGGGCGTAGGAGAGATGATTAAGTTGGGTGGCTAACGCTTCCAAATCGACGGTTTCCCGATCGACTGCATCAATTTTATTCAGCGCCAAAATTTGCGGACGTTCTGCTAAACCCCGTCCATAAGCTTGTAATTCTTCCTTAATTGTGTTGTAGTCTCTAACCACATCATCACTAGTGGCATCAATCAAGTGAAGTAGCACCCGCGTGCGCTCGATGTGGCGCAAGAAATCATGTCCCAGCCCTGCCCCATGAGCTGCTCCCTCAATGAGTCCAGGAATGTCGGCGAAAACAGTACCATCGCCAGTAGGTTTCCGCACTACACCCAAATTTGGAATCAGGGTAGTAAAAGGGTAGTCTGCGATTTTCGGACGTGCAGCGGATAAAGATGAAATTAAAGTGGATTTACCAGCATTTGGTAAGCCAATAATCCCGACTTCTGCCAAAAGTTTTAACTCTAGGCGCAGCTGCTTTATTTCCCCTGGTAATCCTGGGAGAGCATATTCTGGGGCGCGGTTACGGTTGCTCAAGAAATGCTGATTTCCCAGTCCGCCTTTACCACCTTGGGCAATCAGCAAAGTCTGCTTAGGCTCAGTTAAATCTCCCAGGAGTTCGCCAGTTTCAGCATCATAAATGGTTGTACCGCAGGGAACTTCGATAATTAGATCCTTTCCTCCTGCTCCGGTGCAGTTATTTGGCCCACCACGAGTCCCTTTTTCGGCCTGAAAGCGATGGTTGTATCTGAAGTCCAACAAAGTTTGTAAGTTTTCATCGGCAACGAAAAATATCGAACCACCTCTTCCCCCATTACCACCGGAGGGGCCACCAGTCGGCACGTACTTCTCTCGCCGGAAGGCGACAATACCATCGCCGCCCTTACCAGCTTCAACTTCAATTTTTGCTTGATCGATAAATTGCATCTTTCTAAAGTCCTGTTAGCGGATAGCCAGGGTTTAACCCGTGCTGAATTATGAGTTGCGAGTTATAGGGGAGTTATAAATTATAAGTTTTAAAATCTTATTCCTCACTATTTACTTGTAACTCACACTCCCTCCTCCCCTGCACCTTTTGCTCAAGATATGGCAATATTATAAAGTTGTAGCTAACCGCCTACGTAGAGGTTTAAAGTGGATACCATTGCAATTCCTGCTCTAAATCGGCCAGTGGATGCCACAGTAGAAATTCCCGGTTCTAAAAGTCTTACCAATCGGGCGTTGCTTGTCGCTGCTTTGGCGCAAGGTGACTCCATTTTAGAAAATGCCTTATTTAGTGAAGACAGCGAGTATTTTGCCAAATGCGTAGAGCAATTGGGCATTCCCATTACTTTGAATCCTCAGTTGGCACAAATTCAAGTGGCGGGAAGGGGAGGCGAGATTCCAGCTAAACAGGCAGATTTATTTGTGGGTTTGGCAGGTACAGCAGCACGGTTTATTTCGGCGCTGGTGGCACTGGGGAACGGTGAATATCGCCTAGATGGCGTTCCCCGGATGCGAGAACGACCGATGGGCGATTTGTTGACGGTACTACAAACGGGTGGAGCAACCATTCACTTTGAGGGAAACTCCGGGTTTATGCCGTACACCGTTTATAGTCGGCAATTCGCTGGCGGAAATTTTCGGGTGAAAGCGAACCAAACAAGTCAGCAACTTTCGGCATTGCTGATGATTGCGCCTTACGCTCAACAAGACACAATTGTTGAGGTTGAAGGTACGCTAGTTTCTCAGTCTTACGTCAAAATGACCTGTCGTTTAATGGCAGATTTTGGCGTGGAGGTGATTCAAATCGGCGATAATCAATTTCAGATTAAAGCAGGTCAACGTTACCAAGCTCGACATTACACAGTAGAACCCGATGCATCAAATGCTTCTTACTTTTTTGCCGCCGCCGCCGTCACGGGTGGACGGGTGCGGGTAAAACATTTGACTAAACAATCCTGTCAGGGTGATATTCTCTGGCTGGATGTTTTAGAACAGATGGGTTGCCAAATTAAGGATTCGAATGAATATACCGAAGTGACGGGGCCGAAGCAATTACAAGGTATCGATATTGATATGAATGATATATCGGATCTAGTGCAAACATTAGGAGCGATCGCACCCTTTGCCAGTTCACCAATTACCATTCGTAACGTGGAACATATTCGATATAAGGAAACTGACCGAATTAAAGCTGTTGTTACAGAGTTACGTCGGCTAGGAGTTGAAGTTGAAGAATTTGCAGATAGACTGAAAATTCAACCTGGTCCAATTACCCCGGCGGCAATTGAAACCTATCACGATCATCGAATGGCGATGGCTTTTGCTGTCACTGGCTTGAAGGTTCCAGGGATTGTAATTAAAGATCCTGGTTGTACAGCGAAAACCTTTCCAGATTACTTTACCCGATTCTTCCAAATGTTAGAGCAATAACAGCTATTTTCGCTCAACTTACTTTTTTAATGCCAGAGTTAAGCCATCTGCGATCGCTACTATACTAAGACTAACTCGCTGGTCTTGATGCAGTTTTTGATTAAAGGCACGAATTCTTTTAGTTCTATTATCTTGCACTTGGGGGTCGGCAACCCTGCCTGACCAGAGAACATTATCGATCGCAATCAATCCCCCCGGACGCACTAATTGCAGCGATCGCTCATAATAAGCATCATAGTTGCTCTTATCTGCATCGATGAAGGCAAAATCAAAAGTTTCTCCTTCTCCTGTTGCCAGTAACCGATCCAAAGTCTGCAAAGCTGGGGCAATATGCAGTTGAATTTTATCTGCCACTCCTGCTTGTTGCCAATAACGTTTAGCGATCGTTGTAAATTCTTCACTAATATCACAGGCTACCACCTTACCGTCCCTCGGTAACGCCAATGCCACCACCAGGGAACTATAACCTGTAAATACCCCAATTTCTAAAGTTTTCTTAGCTCCCAGCAACTGCACTAGTAACGCGAGAAACTGCCCCTGTTCGGGAGCAATCTGCATTCTCCCAATTGGATACTGGGCTGTTTCCTGTCTCAGTTGGGTTAAAATTTCTGGTTCTCGGAGAGAGACTGACAGTAAATAGTCGTAGAGGTTTTGTTCGAGTCCTAATGTTTTAGTTGTCATGGGCATTGGGCATGGAGAATAGCGAATGAGTCTTTTTTACTCGTGGACGAGTCTTTGATACTCATGGATGAGTCTTTTTTACTCGTGGATGAGTCTTTTTTACTCGCGGACGAGTCTTTTATACTCGTGAATGAGTCTTTTATACTCGCGGACGAGTCTTTTATACTCGCGGACGAGTCTTTGATACTCGCGGACGAGTCTTTTATACTCGTGAATGAGTCTTTGATACTCGCGGACGAGTCTTTGATACTCGTGAATGAGTCTTTTTTACTCGCGGACGAGTCTTTGATATTCGTAAATGATTTTTTTAAAGCCAAAATTATATTTAAATGCAACTCAGTATGATGAGCAAAGCGATGTCTACGACGGGCTGCGCCTACGCTCGGGATATTTTAAATCATGCCAAACCTTAAAGAAGATGATAACGCTCTGCGTGAGCTGTTAATCCAAGCAAAAACCATAGCTGTTGTGGGTCACTCTGATAAACGCGAACGCACCAGTTATCAAATCGCCCAATTCTTGCGACAGAAAGGCTATACAGTCTATGCCGTCAACCCGCTAATTAAAGAAATTGACGGTCAACCCAGTTATCCTGCACTCCAGGAATTACCCAAACCCGTGGATATTGTTAACGTATTTCGTCGTTCTGAGTACTTACCAGAAATTGTAGATGAAGCAATTTCTATCAATGCGAAAACTGTATGGACACAACTGGGTATCTGGCATCAACCATCAGCACAAAAAGCTATAGATGCAGGACTCAATGTGGTTATGGATGCTTGTATCAAAATTGAATATCTGCGGCTGAGAGTAGGTTTAACAGGAAATGTCTAGTATTTTATGTGTACAGATAACTATAACAATCATGTAGATTGTAATTATTATGCAAAAAGCGTAGTTTACCGCCGTAGGCATCGCACAAACATTTTATGTGTAGAGATATTGCATACCAAGTCTTTGTTTGAGTTACTTGCTTAAACCCTTCTAGAATAAAAACTATTGTGGGTATTTTATTACTAAAGTTGTTTTTATTGTGGGAGGTTATGATGAGCCGTCCAATAATTCTTGGTATTGTCGGCGACAGCGCGGCTGGTAAAACAACACTAACGCGAGGAATCGCTCAGGTACTCGGCCCAGAAAATGTCACGCTCATTTGTACAGATGATTATCACCGTTACGATCGCCTACAACGTGCAGAGATTGGTATCACTGCCCTTCACCCCGATTGCAATCATTTAGATATTATGCAGCAACATCTGTCGCTGCTACGCACGGGACAGCCAATTCTTAAGCCAGTTTACAGCCATAAAACCGGCACATTCGAGCCACCACAGTATATCAAGCCTAATAAATTCGTCATTATTGAAGGATTACTCGGTTATTCTACCCGTGCCGCTCGTGATTCTTACGATGTTAAAGTTTACCTTGCACCCCCAGAAGAACTACGCGCTAAGTGGAAAGTTAAACGAGACACCCAAAAGCGCGGCTATACAGCTGAACAGGTATTAGCGGAATTAGAAAAGCGCGAACCAGATTCAGCAGAGTTTATCCGTCCGCAGCGGCAATGGTCTGATATAGTCATTAGTTTTTACCCACCCACCGAGGAAGATGATGAAACCAATGGACATCTGAATGTCCGTCTGGTATTACGTCCGACAATTCCCCATCCAGATTTTACCCAGATTGTCAACTCTGGCTATGGTAATTCTGACTCAGCGATCCGTCTAGGGTTAGACAGGGATATGAGTAAGCCTGTAGATGTCTTAGAAGTTGATGGTCATGCCACCTTAGACCAAGTAAATAAGTTAGAGCATATTATTTGTTCTGATATGCCCCATTTACGAAGTATTTGCGATCGCGAAAGTAATCCAGAACTGGGTAAAATTGCTGGTACAACTGGAGAAACACTGCAAAGTTATCCTCTGGCTTTGACTCAGTTGATTATTACCTACCACATGTTGAAAGCAACGCAAATTTATCAGTAATTAGCAAAAATGAAAGAGTTTAAATAGTTTGCGATCGCGTATAGTATTGGACTGTTGAATTATGCGAACGCACTATTAGTCTGTCAAGTTTAAATTAATGGGTAAGCAAGTTCGTAGTAAGGACTTTAGTCCTTATTTTCTTAGCACTTTAGTGCTTACTACAAACCCTCAAAACTATCTCGACAAAGTAATATAATTATGATTTTAAACTCAGATGCTCATGATTCCAACTTGACGGGGGCTTGCAGCAACTCAATATCTTTAATTTGAAGAATACCACTACTCTCAAATTGCACACCAATTTGAATTGTGGCAGCATTCGCTTCTTTTTTAAAATAGGCACACACTTTGTAAGGCTTAAAATTTTCCGTTTGTGAAACTCCCCTACCCCATGAAGTTGTTCTCATTTCGCCCGATTCTTTTGGTCTACCTACACCCAAACTTACTGCAATTGATTCTTCTGTGTTCAGCGCTTTCGCATTAAATTGACAAGCAAGAACACACTCTTGGGCATCGGGTTCTGCAACTTCAAACAAGATGACTTTTCGCAAAGGATCTGTACTATTAGTTAGAAAGCGCTGAGTATTATCGTCATAAGCTTCAATTTGCCAACTCTCTCCGACAATTGCAATGCATCCCTTTGTCACCGTGGAATCGGCAGGTGTGAATCGACGAATCAGCACAAATGGCTCTGCGGGTTCGGGAATAGCGAGGGGTTTTTCCAGTTCCTTAAGGGCTTCCTGAGCTTTAGAGAGAATAAAATTTGTCAGATTGTTGAATAGCTCGTCAAACATAGCGTAGCTTACTAATTACTCAAATTTCAGGTATTGCTCATGATTGTTACTTTACAGGCGCTTGCAACAATTCAATATCTCTAATTTGAAGAATGCCACTACTCTCAAATTGCACACTGATTTGAACTGTGGCAGCATCTGCTTCTTTTTTAAAATGGGCACGCGCTTCATAAGACTGAAAATCTTCCGTTAGTAAAACTTCTGTAGCCCATGAAGTTGTGACACTTCCGCCCCATTGTCCCGTTCTCCGCCAACCTAAACTAACTTTAATTGGTTTTTCTGTGTTTAGTGCTTTCGCATTAAATTGACAAGCAAAAACACACTCTTGGACATCGGGTTCTGAAACTTCAAACAAGATGACATTTCGCAAAGGATCTGTACTATTAGTTAGAAAACGCTGAGTATTATCGTCATAAGCTTCAATTTGCCAACTTTCTCCGACAATTGCAATACCTCCCTTTGTCACAGTGGAATCGGCAGGTGTGAATTGACGAATCAGCATAAATGGCTCTGCGGGTTCGGGAACGCCGAAGCGTTTTTGCAGATCGTTACCGACTTCTTGAATTTTAGAGTCAATAAAACCTTTCAGATTGTTGAATAAATCATCGAACATAGCGATCGCCTATGACAAGGTACATAATTGCACTTATTAAACTTGGTAACAAGCATATTTTCACTGAAAGTCTACTGTCGTTTATTGGTTGATTGTGGAAGTACGATAGCCTATGGCGGGCGGGTACGCCATCGCACCTTTGAAAACTGGTAACAAGTTTTATTAATTTACGAATTGAATTCAGTATCTTGCCAAGAAAAAATTCCAGGATAGTGCGATCGCCTTTTTTTGTTCTTTGCCTTCTGTTTATTGATAAAATGTTTATGACATTAATCTCTTATTGATGGTCGTATACCTATGGGGAAACAAGCTACGTGTAGCGTTTAATATAGAGCATCATTACGAATTAGTTAAAGGTAATTTTACGACCCAAAACTTACCATAAACTATCTAACTTAGTACTTACTAAATCTTAGAAAGAATCGCTTGGGCAGCAGCTTCATCGGTAATCAGTCCTGTAATTAACTTGCCATGCAGAGCAGCCAAAATCGCCTCAGCCTTTCTCACGCTGCCCGCCACACCAATAATTAGTCGATGAGCTGGTTGTTCGAGAGCTACACTGGCAACTCGACTGTTTGTCCCCTGTTGCAGCAATACTCCACTATCGCTGTAAGCCCAACCTGCAATTTCTCCAACTGCTCCCAGTTCAATTAATTCAGCCACCTCATCGTCATTGATGAAGCCGTCTTGATGTAACGGAGCATTCCAGGCAATGTGACTAATTCCGACAAAGGTTACTTTGGCTTGCTCTGCAAGAGTTTTGACGGCGAGAAACGATCGCTGAGTTTGCAAAAGTTCTCGTTCTTCAATGCTAGTCGCCACAACCGGAGTCGGCACTGGGTAAGCTTGGGAACCGACGCGATCGGATAAATGCATAACCACTTCGTGACGACCTGCACGCCCAGAATGAGACATATTCCCAATAATTGAAACAATCTTATGCTGGGGTTGGTTCATTGAGGGGATCTGCTCTACCATTGTTCGCAATGTGCGACCTGATGACAAAGCTAGTATGGTCGGGGTTTTAGCCATCAGGTAAGCCTCTAAGTGGGTGGCAGCACATACACCAATACCGTATAATGTATCACCACTACCTGCGTCAGTTGGTACTACTTCACAAAGTGACAGAGCAAAGCGATCGCGTAACGACTCAGCCAAAACAATGCATTCACTCAGGGGATGATCGAGTCGAAATTTAATCAATTTTTCACTAACTGCCAGTGCCACTAAGCGTTGTGCAGCTTGCCGGGACACATTGAGTTTGGCGGCAATTTCTTCTTGCGTATTGCCGGCGATGTAATAGAGCCAAGCAGCATGAGCAGCCAAGTCTAATTTGCGCCCCCGAAGGGGCAAGCCAGCTTTGCTGGCATCGCGCCGCTCTAAAAAAGGTTGTCCCATATACTACCTGCAAAAACTATGTATCTATCAAAAGCATGATTGTATTTTTCGAGTATATGCCCAAAGATATAATCTTTGCTCAATCATTTTTAAAATTCTATTCTCCTCCAGTCACCTCCAAGTTAAACCCAGTAATGTAGCTTGCTTCTTCACTCATCAAAAACGCCACTCCATTTGCCACTTCTTCCAGGCTTCCTAAACGTCGCATTGGCACTGAATCGATCATCTGTTGCTCAACCACCTTGGGATCGGCATCAAAGTATTGCGATCCCACTGCTGCTTGTAATTCTGTTTGCCGCGTCCACATAAAACCAGGGCCAATCAACGCAGGGGAGAGTGCATTCACCCGAATGCCGTAGGGAGCTAAGTCTTTCGCTGCCGTTTGAGTAATTCCAATGACAGCAAACTTAGAAGCGGCATAAGCCAACATATTCGGCGGCCCAACTACCCCTGCATAACTCGCCATATTGACGATCGCACCTCCACCTGCATCGCGTAGTTGCTGTGCAGCCGCCTTGAGAATATGAAAAACGCCGACAACGTTAATGTTAATTACCTTTTGAAAGTCGTCTTCAGGATATTCGTCAGTCTTAGCAAACACTCCTTGATAACCTGCATTATTAAATACATAGTCGATCCGCCCAAACTGCTTTACAGCATTAGTAAAAGCTTTGACAACATCATCACTAGCTGTAACATCACAGCGAAACGTGCCAACTGGAACGTTGTAACTTTTTAGTTCCCCAGCCACATCTGCCATCTTCGGTTCATTCAAATCTAGCAGGGCTATTCCTGCACCATTGGCAGCAAAACGGTGTGCAGTTGCCTTGCCAATATCTCCTGCACCACCCGTAATTAGGATCGTCTTACCTGCAAACTGATAAGTTGCTTTTGCCGTCATAGATTCAACCTCTTATTGAAGAATTGTTGCAAATGACCGTGATGGAAATCAGATTGGTATGATTTCTATTATTGAGCTTTTGCCCAAAATTAGAGCATAAAATCAAAAATTTATTTCGTTCGGTTTTTTAATTTAAAGGAGTTATGCGATGCGTATTCGCCGCTTCGCTAAAGTACTAGCTGCATTTCTCGCTGGAGTGATGCTGGCGCAATTAGTATATGCTTGCTCACCACGCTCCCAAGCCGCAGAGAAAACTAAACTAACGATCGCCACTGTTAATAATGGCGACATGGTGGTGATGCAAGGGCTTTCTCGCAAATTTGAAGAAGCTAATCCTGATATTCAACTCCGGTGGGTTGTGCTGGAAGAAAATGTGTTACGCCAACGCACAACTACAGATGTTGCAAGCCAAGGTGGGCAGTTTGATGTCATGACCATTGGTTCCTATGAAACACCAATCTGGGCTAGACGGGATTGGTTAAGACCCTTGGATTTAGGCGCAAACTATGACGTAAATGACCTGCTCAAACCCATACGAGAAGGACTTTCCAATAACGGCAAACTCTATGCCGTGCCATTCTATGGGGAAAGTTCCATGCTGTACTACCGCAAAGATTTGTTTGAAAAAGCCGGGATTGCGGTTCCTCAACAGCCAACTTATCCCCAAATGAGAGAATGGGCAAGCAAAATCCACGATCCAGCGCATGGGGTTTATGGAGTTTGTCTGCGCGGAAAACCCGGTTGGGGTGAAAACGTCGCATTTGTTTCCACATTGGTTAATACCTATGGTGGACAGTGGTTTGATATGAAGTGGCAACCAACGATCAATACTCTAGCTTGGAAAGAGGCGATCGCCTTTTATGTCGATCTGCTTAACAAATATGGGCCGCCAGGAGCCAGTTCTAATGGATTTAATGAGAATCTGGCGTTATTCTCAACGGGTAAATGCGGTATGTGGGTAGATGCAACCGTTGCCGCAGGATTGTTATCCAATCCCAAAGAATCCCAAGTTTATAACAAAGTTGGCTTCGCTCGTGCGCCAATTGAAAAATATCCCAACGGTTCAAACTGGCTTTGGGCTTGGGCGTTAGCGGTGCCAAAAACCTCAAAATCACCCGAAGCCGCGCAAAAATTCGTTGCTTGGGCAACATCAAAGGAATACATTCAACTGGTTGCTAAGGAAAATGGCTGGGTTGCTGTACCACCAGGAACTCGGACTTCTACTTATGAAAATCCCAACTATCAAAAAGCTGCACCCTTTGCAGAAATAGTGCTGGCAGCAATCCAATCTGCCGATGTTACCCGTCCATCTGCACAACCAACTCCTTATAAGGGAGTTCAATATGTGGATATTCCAGAATTTCAGGCGATTGGTTCTTCAGTTGGGCAAACCTTGGCAGCGGCGTTGACCAATCGGACTTCAGTAGATCAAGCGTTGCAGCGATCGCAGAAATCGACTGAACGTTTCATGAAACACACGGGTTATATCGAATGAAAAGAGGGGTTAGCGATAAAATCTGTACTTTTCTCTCTGTGTCTCTGTGGTGAAAAAATAATTAATTTAACCGCAGAGGCGCAGAGAACACAGAGTCAAGATAAATTCGGAGCCAATCTCACCCACAAAACTTTCACAATCTAAAATCCAAAATCCAAAATCTAAAATTCTATTAGATTATGTCTTCTTCATTAGCGGTAAAACCTCAACACGAAACGCCACCACCCACCAAGCAACGGACTACGCGGCAAGTGTCAACCTTACCTCTGGTTGCGCCTTCGGTCGTTGTCCTACTGCTGTGGATGATTGTGCCTCTGGTGATGACTATATGGTTTTCCTTTCAGCGTTATAACTTGCTGAATCCAGATGCACGCAAATTCATTGGGATTGAAAATTTCACTTTCATCCTCAGTGATTCAGCTTTATGGACATCGATCGCTATCACAATAGTTTTAGTTGTTTCCGTTTTAGTAATCACAATTGGTCTAGGGACACTCCTAGCAATTCTCTTTGACCAAGACTTTTATGGTCGTGGAGTGGCGCGGGTACTAGCAATCTCCCCATTTTTTGTTATGCCCACAGTTAGCGCCCTGATCTGGAAAAATATGCTGATGCATCCAGTGAATGGACTGTTTGCTCAAATTACTAGAGGTTTGGGTTTAAGGGCGATCGATTGGTTTGCTAGCGTTCCCTTGCTTGCCATCATTATTATTGTTTCCTGGGAATGGCTGCCTTTTGCTTTGTTGATTTTGTTGACAGCTATTCAGTCACTCGATCGCGACCAGTTAGAAGCTGCGCGGATGGATGGCGCAAATGCGATCGCTCTATTTCGTTTCGTCATGCTACCGCATTTAAGCCGCGCCATTTCTGTGGTTGCCATGATTGAGACAATTTTCTTCCTGACCATCTTTGCCGAAATCTTTGTTACCACAGGCGGCGGGCCGGGACTTGCAACCACTAATCTAGCTTATTACATCTTCTTAAAAGCCTTGCTGGAATTCGATGTCGGCGGTGCTTCAGCCGGTGGATTAATTGCCGTAATCCTTGCCAACATCGTGGCAATCTTTTTGATGCGTAGTGTTGCTCGTAATTTGGATACTTAACATGGCACGTAAAACCTCGAAGATTTGGCTATGGACATTGCTCGGCTGGCTTGCTGCCTGCATATTGTTTTTTCCAATTTTCTGGATGTTTCTCACCAGTTTCAAAACTGAAGTAGCAGCAGTATCTACTCCTCCGCAGTTGTTTTTCCGCCCGACATTGGAGAATTATATTGCCATCCAAGACCGGGCAAATTATTTCAATTATGCGTTTAATAGCGTAGCGATTTCCCTTGGATCGACTATAGTTGCGCTGCTGCTTGCCGTACCTGCCGCCTACGCAATGGCATTTTTCCCAACCAAACGCACCAAGGGCACTTTACTCTGGATGCTGTCCACCAAAATGCTGCCACCCGTTGGTGTGCTAGTGCCAATCTACATTTTGTGTCGCAACGCCGGATTGCTGGATACTCACATCGGTTTGATTATTATTTATACTCTGATTAATTTGCCAATCGTCGTCTGGATGATTTACAGCTTCTTCAAAGAAGTTCCCAAAGAAATTCTCGAAGCCGATCGCATGGATGGAGCAACCACACAGCAAGAACTTGTGCATGTGTTGTTGCCATTGGCAGTACCCGGAATTGCATCCACTGCCTTGCTTTCGATTATTTTGTCATGGAACGAAGCATTTTGGAGCTTGAACTTGACAACGGCAGATGCCGCCCCACTTACAGCCTTTATTGCTTCTTTTTCCAGCCCTCAAGGATTATTCTGGGCAAAACTTTCGGCAGCATCAACACTAGCGATCGCACCCATCCTCATCTTCGGTTGGCTGAGTCAACGGCAATTAGTCCGAGGTCTGACTTTTGGTGCGGTGAAGTAGGAGGCAGGAGGCAGGAGGTATTAAAACAAACTCTTGTGTTCCTCGTTGCACCTCTACGTCTGTGCGTGAGAAAAACTTAAACCCGTTAATGGAAACATTTTATGTCAACAGTTGCTTTAAGAAATATCCATAAAACCTACGCCGACACAGAGATCATCAAAGGTATCGATCTCGACGTGGGCGATCGCGAATTTGTTGTCTTCGTCGGCCCCTCCGGCTGTGGAAAATCAACCTTACTCCGCATGATTGCTGGACTAGAAGAAATTTCCTCCGGCGATTTACTCATTGATGGACAAAAAGTCAATGATGTGCCACCCGATAAACGTGGTTTAGCAATGGTGTTTCAAACTTATGCCTTATATCCCCACATGACAGTGGCAGAAAATATGGCCTTTAGCCTCCGACTTGCGGGTATGCAGAAAGCCCAGCGTTATGAAAGGGCGCGTGAAGTAGCTCGTATCCTGCAACTGGAGCCACTCTTGAACCGGAAGCCCAAAGAACTATCGGGAGGACAACGGCAACGCGTGGCGATCGGTCGTGCTTTGGTGCGTAATCCCAAAGTATTTTTGTTTGATGAGCCACTGTCCAACCTGGATGCTTCTTTGCGGGTGCAGATGCGGATTGAGCTTGCCAGTTTACACGATAGCTTACAAGCCACGATGATTTATGTTACCCACGATCAAGTTGAGGCAATGACCCTTGCCGACAAGATTGTGGTGTTGCAGGGCGGCATCATCGAACAAATGGGTTCTCCCCTGGAACTGTACCATCATCCCCGCAATCTATTCGTTGCCGGATTTATTGGTTCACCGAAAATGAACTTTATTTCGGTGACAGTTTCAGCCGTCAATGACTCTGGGGCAACAGTCAGACTCCCTGGCGACGCAACCGTAACGATTCCGGTGAAACCCAAAACCCTCTCAGTTGGGGATAGAGCAACATTAGGGATTCGTCCCGAACATCTGCGGCTCGATCAAAACAACACAAGCGTGAATGGTGAAGTATTAGTCGTAGAACGATTAGGCGGAGAAACCTTTCTCTACATCAAAATTGCGGGTGGCGAAACCATAGTTGTGCAAACAGACGGAGATAATCCAGCCAACATGCACGATTATGTTCCGATTTACATTAATGGTGAGCTTTGCCATTTGTTCGATCGCGACGGTGAAGCCATCCCTAAAGTTCATCGTCACCACCTAACCCAGAATGAATCCCATGAACAGCAATATCAGCACAGACTCAGCAATCAAGCTGAATGAAGCTTCTCTGTCTCATTTAGGAAATAACGTTCGCGTACCCAATTACGATCGCCATCAAATTACTAACGGTATTGTCCATATCAGTGTGGGTGGGTTCCATCGCGCACATCAGGCTTTATACCTGGATAATTACTTTCATCAAAATCCCGGTAGTGAATGGGGAATTTGCGGGGTTGGGCTACTAGAATTTGATAAACGAATGCGGGATGCACTGAAGTATCAAGATTGTTTATATACTTTAGTTGAAAGATCCCCAGCAGGCGATCGCGCTCGTGTAATTGGTGCAATTACAGAATATCTGTTTGCCCCAGATAACCGCCAAGCTGTGATTGACACCTTAGCAGATCCCAAATGCCGCATCGTCACCCTCACTATTACCGAAGGTGGCTACTACTATATTGAAGGTAGCGGTGAATTCGATACCAATCACCCGACAATCCAGTACGATTTGCAGCATCCCGACGAGCCAATTGGAGTATATGGCTTTTTGACAGCAGCCCTTAATCGCCGCCGTCAACAAGGAATAGCACCGTTCACCGTGTTATCATGCGACAATCTGCAAGGCAACGGTAACATTGCCCGCAAAATGTTAACCGCATTTGCCCAAATGCAGAACCCAGAATTGGGACATTGGGTTGCCGAACAGGTAGCTTTTCCTAACTGCATGGTCGATCGCATTACCCCCGCCACAACCCCAGCAGATATCAAAATGGTGGCGGGACAGTTTAACATTGATGATGCCTTTCCAGTTGTTGCCGAACCGTTTCTTCAGTGGGTAGTCGAAGACAATTTCAGCGCAGGTAGACCGGATTGGGAATCCGTTGGCGTTCAGATGACTAGCGATGTTCATCCCTACGAGATGATGAAAATCCGGTTGCTCAACGCCAGTCACTTGTTGATTGGCTATCTTGGCTCCTTGGCAGGTTATACATACGTTCATGAAGTCATGGCAGATCCATTAATTCGCCAAGCTGTTGATAATTTGATGGCAGAAGTTACACCCACACTCCAACCTGTACCGGGGATTGATTTAGATAATTACAAAAAGACATTAATTGAACGCTTTGCCAATCCCAAGATTCGAGATCAACTCCCGCGTCTTTGCTTGAATAGCTCCGCCAAAATGCCAAAATTTGTTTTAGGCTCAGTCCGTGACGCGCTGCATCAAGGAGGGGCGATTGATTACATGAGCCTAACGGTTGCTGCTTGGTTCCGTTACCTCAATGGAAACGATGACCAAGGTAACACCATTCCCATTGATGACCCAATAGCAGGTACTCTGACTCAACTAGCTCATTCCAGTGGCAGCGATGCCAAACCATTGCTTAATTTAACTGAGATTTTTGGCGATTTGTCCCAGTCACCGCTTTTTGTTGATGCAGTTACGAACCATTTACACCGATTGTATGAGTTTGGAGCTAAAGAAACACTAGCCCGATTTTAAGAAAAAACCGATTTTCGATTATAAGTCTATACGCTTGGGATAAGCTTTTTTCTCCTCCCCTGCAACGCCAGCATCTCCTGCTCCCCCTGCCTCAACGGATAAATTTCTTAACTGAACCGTATTGGATTATAAGTGGAGTCCATACCGAAATGCGAATTGAACCATACGAAGATAGTCACCTTGATGCCATCAAGAGCCTTTCAATTCGGGCATGGACTCCGGTTTTTGATTCGCTTGAGAAAGTGATGGATCTTGACGTGTACCGTTCATTCTATCCCGATTGGCGTGTAAGCCAAATTCATGCTGTCGAAGGAGTCTGTACTGCTGCGGACACAAAGGTGTGGGTTGCCATCGACTCCGGTTCAATCCTGGGCTTTGTAGCCGTGAAACTCCACTCCGAGAGCAGCATGGGAGAAATCTATATGGTTGCCGTCGATCCAGACTATCAACGTCAAGGTATTGGCACCGCTTTGATGGAATTCGCTCTTGATTGGATGCAAGTTGCTGGGATGTCCGTTGCTATGGTTGAAACCGGAGGCGATCCAGGTCATGCACCGGCACGTTGTACCTATGAAAAGCTAGGTTTTAGGCTGTTCCCAGTCGCCAGGTACTTTAAGAAGTTGGGCTAGTATTTCGCCAAGTTTCCTTGGCGGGGTAAAGGGGCAAGGGAAAAGGGAAAAAGTGTTATTCCTTTACCCTTTAACCTTTACCCTTTTCCCAGCCCTCACCTAACAATTTTGGTTTGGCAGACTACTAGTTCACGATAAAGGATTTGGAGGGGCAATTGAGCGACATCGTAGTTGGCTTAGACTTGGGTACAGGAGGAGTAAGAGCGATCGCAGTTAATCTGCAAGGGCAAATTATCGCTCAGTCAACCAGAAGCTATCCCCTGTTAACTCCACAACCCGGTTGGACGGAACAGAACTCATCAGATTGGGTGGAAGCAAGTTTTGATGCTCTCTTCGATGTTACTCAACAGCTAAACGGACATCGACCAATTGCCCTCGGTTTATCTGGACAAATGCATGGTATGGTTCCTCTCGACGCGGATGGCAAAGCGATTAGACCGGCAATTTTATGGAACGATCAGCGCACAAGTAAAGCTGTTGTTGAGATTGAAGCCGCTATTCCTCGTCAGGAGTTGATCCAGCGCACTGGAAATCCGGCAATTACAGGCTTTCAACTGCCGAAGCTTCTATGGTTGCGGACTGAAGAACCACAAGCATACACTCGGTTATGGCAGATTCTTTTACCAAAAGATTATCTGGGATATGTGCTAACGGGCGAAGCAGTAACGGAACCATCTGATGCCTCTGGTGTCGGCTGTCTGAATCTGGCGAATCGGCAATGGGATACAGATATTCTCCATACTCTCGATATCAGCCCCGCGTTATTCCCTCCGGTAATCGAATCTACTGCGATCGCTGGACGGTTAAAATCAGAAATAGCCGCCCGCGTAGGATTACCTGTAGGATTACCTGTGGTCGCAGGTGGAGGTGATAATGCCGCAGCAGCTATCGGTTTAGGCATCTCATCAAGCAACCTGAGCCGGGGTAGTTTGAGCATTGGCACATCGGGAGTGATATTTGCACCGTGCGATCGCCCAATTCCCGATCCCGAAGGTCGGGTACATTTATTCTGTCATGTGGATGGTGGCTATCATCTGCTAGGAGTGACGTTAGCAGCAGGTGGTTCTTTGCGTTGGTATCGAGATACATTTGCCCCGCAGATATCCTACACCGATTTGATGGATATGGCAGAGCGATCGCAGCCTGGGGCACGTGGTGTTCTATTTCTACCCCACCTTTCAGGAGAACGCAGTCCCCACCTCGATCCAGATACTCGTGGTGCTTTCGTGAATTTGTCATTAGCTCATACACAAGCAGATATAACTCGCGCTGTCCTGGAAGGGGTTGCATTTAGCTTGCGGTCAGCATTGGAGGTAATTAGTGCGATCGCTCCCCTCGATCAACTCTTAGCAACAGGTGGAGGCGCACGTTCTCACATCTGGTTACAAATTTTGGCAGATGTTTTGCAAACCAAACTCATTGCTCCCAAAGCTGAAGAAGGAGCTGCTTATGGAGCAGCTATTTTGGCAATGGTGGGGATTGGTGTTTACGCGAATTTAGAAGCTGCACTCAAGATTTTATCGCAGGATACTAATGTAGTACAACCGCAGCCAAATCCTTTGTATAAAGCAGGATTTAACCGCTACAAGCTACTTTACGATACATTGAAAGCTGTTCGTTGAGAATTCAGTTACCCTGAATTACTGAAGATTTACAGAAAAAATAATCTACATTATGTCACTCAGTCGTAGCGACCTCGAAGCCGGAAACATACAGACGAGACTATTAGAAGCATCACACTCTGGAATCAAGCTAACTACCCTCAGCGAAGATGAGTTACAGCGATCGCTTGATACAACACTACAACAGCAGCCACCAAATTCTGATATCTGGATATTTGCCTACGGTTCGCTGATTTGGAATCCCCTGATCGCATACGTCGAGCGCCGTGCTGGGATCGTTTATGGTTGGCATCGGCGCTTCTGCACATGGATGATCCTCGGTCGTGGTACTCCAAATAATCCTGGATTACTCTTAGGACTCGATCGGGGTGGTAGCTGTCGTGGGGTTATTTATCGCATTGCGGCTGCTGATGTCCCATCTGAATTACTGCTGATTTGGCGACGGGAGATGTTGGGTGGTGTCTATATTGCTCGTTGGGTGAAGGTATTTGACGGTACGCAGGAATTCCCAGCGATCGCTTTTGTTGCTAATCGCCAACATCCCAGGTACGCTCATCAAATACCATTAACAACTACTGTTAATAGCATTGCCACCGCATCGGGAAAATTGGGTTCCTGCGCTGATTATCTGATGAAAACAGTGGAGGGATTGATGGCAGAAGGCATTAAAGATAGACAATTACTTTTATTACATAAACAAGTGTTGGCAAAACAACAAGCGCTTTTAGTTAGTGGCGATCGCTCTACTTTACCGCCTATTTCCGGGCAACAGCCATGATGTGAGCGCTCGTCCCCAGTATAGAAGGTTCGGTTTCTAACCAACGAATTGCTTCTAAAAGGCGATCGCGGCGACCTACATCATTCCAGTGTTCCTGAAAGTTTTGTAATAACCAGCCTGGCCCTTCAATCGCTAAAATCTTGTCAGAATGTAAACCCGCTTCTTCAACCTCTGCTCTGAGTTCTTCTGGATGATGAAAGAAGGTTTTTGTAAAGTAACGAGGATGGTTGTTTGGGTTGCGGTGTTGACCATCAATCAAATCCTGTTTAACAATCTCTACAAACTCTGGATCGTCTAAATGTCCGCCAAATAATCCATCTAAGGTTGAAGCAAAACGAGAAACTCCCGCAGCGAAAACAAAACCTCCAGTTTTTAAGATCCGATGAGCTTCACGCAAAGCAATAATCCGATCTGTGCGCTCAGTCAGATGATACAAAGGCCCAAGTAACAGAACAGCATCAACGCTATTATCCGCCCGATTGAGTTGCCGAGCATCTCCAACTGCCAAACTAGCTAAAGGATATTCCGGTTGAGCTTGAGACAAATGTCGGGCTTGCTCTATGTGCAAAGGAACCGCATCAATGAGGTGGACTTCATAGCCTTGTTGAGCAAGCCAAAAAGAATAAACGCCAGCGCCACCGCCAACATCGAAAATCACTGCGGGAGGAGGCGGTAGGTAGCGGCTAATAAGTTCTTGGCTTCGGGCTAATTCCAGCAAACCTGCACCTTTTGATAACCGGTCTTGCTCCCGACCACTCGCGTAATGGATTAACGCTTCATCTCCAAGTAGATTGTTTAATTCAGATAAATCTGACATCGTGAATCTCAACTTCAATCAAATCATTATCTTTAAGGTTATATAGCTCCCGAAGTTTCACATCGCAAGCTATCTCAATAATTGTTTTTGGATGATCTCCACTTTCGGTATTATTTTTGTCTGTTCTTAAGATAAAAGCATCTCTGCCAAATATCTTACAGGGAACAATGCTCACAGAAACAGTCCCTCCATATTCTTCCTTTTCCAGACGCATAATATTTTTCGGGAGATGGTAAGGTCGATCTAACTGAATATTTAAAGTTCCAGGGAAGAATTTCATTCCGGTTTTTGTCAAGTAATATTCTTGGAGTTTCTCAATCCAATAAGAAAAGTTTCCTAAACCACTGACAACCTTACCTTTTAAGATTCTCATATATCTTTATGTATATAAATAAGCTAGTATTTATATCGGTTGAACTTAAAGAATAATTCAAAATTCAGAAACAATAATTTGTCTCCAATTCTTTCCCCTTTCTCCCGTTCGGCTACGCTACTTCGACTACGCTCAGTACAAGTCACGGCAAGCCTGCTCCCTTGTTGCTTATTTGTATCAACCTTAAAGCGGAGTGGTACTGATACCGCGCACAAAAATATCTACACAGGTTTCGATATAGTCCTCACAGCTATAGTTGCTGGAATTGAATTTTGCACTGCGGCATAGCATTCCAGCCAATAGCATTCCTGTAAACATATCGACAGCCGGAAATGGATCGAGGTCTGCTCTGACAGTGCCTCGTTTCTGACTCGATTGCAGGTAAGCTACCAGTTTTTCCCCTAAGGGCTTGGCAGCTTCTTGAATAACTTGTTTAGCTGCCTCTGGATGACGTTTGGCTTCTCCAATGAAGGTACGAATTAAGTCCTCCTGTGTCTCTAGCATAGTATTGTAAAGATGGGCATACTGTTTTAAATCAATTTTGAGATCCTGTGTCCACGCTTCGGGGTGTGCAAGGGCTTCTGTCTGGAGTGCCAAGGCATTTTTCATTACTTCTCCCAGAAGTTGTTCTTTGCTAGCAAAGTGGCGAAATAAAGTCACCTCATTCACACCAGCAACACGAGCTATTTCACGGGTAGTTGCTCCTTGAACACCTAAATTAGCAAATACCTGCAAGGCGGCTTCTATCAAACGTGTACGGGTGAGAGTTGATGAACGGATAGTTTTATGCATTTATGCTGGCAAGTACTTACTTTCATCATAGATTATGTAGAAAAAGTGGTCGTAATTTAGGGAAAATAGTATTGATGCCAACATTTTTAAAATTATTGAAAATATTTACCTTTTCAAATTGATTTCGATGCAATAATAGCTAATGTTTTACTCATTTTAGTAACTGGAACAAATATCCCACTTCTTAAATAATGAGGTGCTTTTTGGATGGCCGTAAATCCCAGTCGTAAATAAAACCCTTCAGCATAAAGGCTAGCAGTTGTAGTTACCTTATCTATGCCTTGCTCAGTTGCTTCATCGCAAAAATGTTGAACTAAAGCACGGCCAACCCCTTTACCTTGATATTTAGGATGGACATACAGCCCGATGAGTTCATCAACAATGAAACTAGCAAAACCGATAACAACATCTCCCTCGATCGCAACCCAGAAAGATTCGGTTTTCATACTCTTCAAGATATTTGAACCATCAGGTTTATCGCGGGAATTGCGCCAAGCTAAAAGTTCTTTTTGGGTGTAGAAAGTTGCAGGTAGAGCTTTGATAGCAGCAATATGAATTGCACTCAGCACCCACGCATCTGTTTCTTGGGCAGGTCGAAGAGATATTTCGTTAGCGCTCATAGGTTCAGGGCTGGCATTCAGATTACAAGAGTAGGCAGGGGGCAAGGGGCAGTGTTTCGACTACGCTCAACAACCAGGCAGGGGGCACGAGGAAAGCAGTATGAATGAAAACTTTAGTTCTGGGTCATTTACCCAGTTGAAAAAGAAGAATTGTTCTATTTATACCCTTGTTCGCGAAAATCTCAATCCAATTGCTCTCCCAACTTGCCCAATAGTATAACTCTTGAAATATAATCTACGGTAATTTTATCGGCACAAAGTATAATAAGCTTTAATCACCACTAATACTATCGATAAACCGTATATTATGGATAAAGCAATAAAATAACCAACTTCAAAAGACAAATTTTGAAGTAATCAAGCAATATCTTGTGATATTTGGCTAATTTTGTTGTGTTTATTTTGAATATCTTCTCAAAGCTTTTTCTTTTAGAGTATTTAGCAAGCTGGAAGACATTAGAAAGTTAGAAGGAGTGAATGTGATCAACGCCATACAAATTAACGAAAACTTGACAACAACAGGACAAGTCATACCGAAACAGCTTGAGCAAGCTATTCAAGAGGGTTTTAAGTCTGTTCTGAATCTGCGATCGCCTGATGAACTAGGATTTTCTAAGGATGAGCAAAAAGTAGCGGAAGCATTGGGGCTGTATTATCAAAATGTTCCACTTAAGGTGGATCTCAAAAATTTGAATGAAGAGGTGATTACCAAAATCCTCACCACACTCGAACAAATCCCGAAACCAGCAGTTGTGCATTGTGCCGCCGGGATGCGATCGACTGGAATTGCGCTGTTGAGTATCGCTATCCAAGAAGGATTAACGCCAGAGGAAACTTTAGCAAAAGCAAGAAATCTCGGCTTTGGATTCTTTGAACACGCTGGCGTTAGTCCCCGATTGAAGCAATTATTTGTGGACTACGTTCACAAACACGCGAAGGTAGCTTTACCTGCTAGCTGCTCTTAAATGGATGTTAGTTATTTCTAATTGTTATGTCCTAATAGACTAGAAGGCTGCTATACAAATCATTGAAGAAGAATTCAGAATTCAGGAGCAAAGCAAAAAAAGCTCTACGGCTTGGCGTCAGAATCAAGACGCTCTATGAGACGCTGCGCATAGTTTTTTTCTTTGCAGGGGTAACGAGTCGCACAGAATTCAATTGGAGAATTCTGGCTTTTGACTCCTGAATTCTTTCTTCTTAAAAATTAAAAACTGCTCTTGCTGAAAGTAGACAAGAGCAGTTTTTAATAGCAAAGCCCAACATAAAAATTTAGGCATCTTCAAGTTCAAATTGAGCCACCGTAACAGCATTAAAAGCGAAAGCTAAAACTAATGGCATTGGCGACTGAAACCAAAAGGTAAAAAGAACAGCTAGGATTGTGCCAACTACTGCGGACATTGACCACAATCGTTCTTCCAAGGTCAGTCCTTTTTCGGCTTTAATCAATCTGAGAACATGAACTGGAATTGGCTCTGGCATTACCCCACCCGGAGGGAAAGCCCAGAAGTTGTTACGTCGCTCAACAAATAAATCTGTCCAGCCATTTTCTTGGCACCATGCTTCAATCCATTGAAGTGAGTAATGATTCATCATCGGGTTTCGGAGTTCGGTTTGTGAAAGTTGTGTGCTTGGTGAATGTAAACTCTGGGAGATTCCTGAAGAACTAACTAATCGCTATAAAATTAACGCTAATTATCGAGCTTTAAGCTTTGTTAAGCAATTGAGACGCATCTAATTACGACTCAAACCTTGCTTTCATTAATTAAAAGACTAACAGTTCATAGGGGCTGTTGAATTTAAAAGACAACAAACTTTACTTGCAAAATAGAAAGTCAAGAATTGTAAATAACTCCGTGAGTATTACTGCTTAAAAAAGTTTTTATCTGTTGAAAATTTAAATCCACAGATGAAGAATTGTAAATTAAGTCAACAAGCATAGGTCATAGTAGACATTGCTTTATTCAGCTAAATTATTCCTTAAGAGTTAGGAATTTCAAGTTTTATTTTCATCAAGAGCGACAGCTTATGCTGCCCGTCTCTATTTTGCTAAAGCTTGCTTGATGTGAGAAACAATTTATACTTAGTCATTGCGATCGCTATTTAGTAATTATTGTTTTGATATCTAATTTTAGTGCGATCTGCAGATTGCCCCTCTCTACCTCAAGTAGCAAGGAGAATTTTGCTAAAGTAAGAAGTTTATGCTCTTTTTGCGTTACAAAATATTAAGCAACGGAAATACACGTTTTCCAAGTCCAGTAGCAAGGCTCGGAGTCTCAATTAGTACGATCCAGTCTTGCTAATATTCAAATGCGGTAATAAAATGCGGGAATTATACACTAAATTGGCTCTCAATATCTTTTGGCGGCAAACACTAGCATTCCTTCTCGGAATTATTATCTGGTGTGTGGCCGATCCAGCAGTGGCAGTAGACTGGACTCATCCACTGTCATTTAGCAATGCAGAGCTATCAAGACGTGATTTTTCTGGACAGAGTTTGCAAGCTGCGGAGTTTTCTAACGCCAATATGGAATTGGCTAACTTTACAAACGCTGACTTACGGGGAGCAGTCATGAGCGCTTCGGTGATGACAAAAGCAAATCTCCACGGAGCAGATTTAACGAATGCAATGGTCGATCAGGTAAACTTGACTAAGGCAGATTTGAGCGATGCAGTTTTCAAAGAAGCTCTTTTGCTCCGCGCCATATTTAATGATGTAAATATAGACGGTGCAGATTTTACAGATGCAATTTTGGATAGAGCGCAAATCAAAGAACTGTGCGAAAAAGCCAGTGGTGTGAATTCCAAAACAGGCGTGCAAACTCGTGATTCTTTAGGATGTCAATGAAGCGTGTTGGTGTAATTGGTGGCGGACAACTAGCCTGGATGATGGCGGATGCAGCACAGAAGCTAGGAGTAGAATTAATAGTACAAACTCCAAGCGTTCACGACCCGGCTGTGTCAATAGCTCAGGAAACTATTTTCGCGCCAGTTGATGATGCAAGTGCTACGGAAATATTAGCTCAAAAATGCGATGTTATCACCTTTGAAAACGAATTTGTTAACCTGAATGCTTTATCTGGTTTAGCACAGCAAGGTGTTTGTTTTCGCCCAAAATTAGAAGCTTTAGCTCCTCTTTTAGATAAATATCATCAACGTTGCTATTTACGCGACTTGGGATTACCAGTTCCTCAATTTTTCGCCCTTGACGAGGTGGAAAATCTCAAATCAAAAATAGAATATCTAGGTTTTCCAGTAGTTTTGAAATCTCGCCGTCATGGTTATGATGGTCAAGGTACTTTCATAATTCAGGATTTTGCTACTTTAGAGCAAAAGCTAAGTCATGAAAGCACAACAAAGACTTTAAATCAATCACTTTTCTTGTTAGAAGAATTTGTCCCCTTTGAAAGAGAACTAGCAATAATTGCAGCTCGTTCTGTGGAGGGAGAAATTGTCACTTACCCAGTAGTGGAAACCCAACAAGAACAACAAGTGTGTCGGCGGGTGATTGCACCAGCCGAGATTACGCCTAATCAAGTAGCAGAAATCCAAGCGATCGCACATACTCTATTAAATAGCTTAGAAGTAGTGGGCATTTTTGGAATTGAGCTATTTCTCAGGGCTGATGGCAAAGTTTTGGTAAATGAAATTGCACCCCGTACCCACAATTCTGGGCATTTTTCTCTTGACGCTTGTGAAACTTCGCAGTTTGAGCAGCACCTGAGAGCAGTTTGTGGTTTCCCTTTAGGAAATCCAGCTTTGCAGTGCGCAGGTGCTGTAATGGTTAACCTACTGGGGTATGAAAATTCTCACAGCGACTACCAAAGCCAGCGTCAACAAATAGCAGAAATTCCCCAGGCGCACGTTCACTGGTATGGGAAGACAGAATCACGTCCTGGGCGGAAGTTAGGGCATGTTACTGTTTTACTGGATAATCACGATACAGAATTGGCAGGTGCATACGCCAACAACATCGCTCACAGCATAGAATCTATCTGGTATCCCAGGTAAATAGATCGGAAAGTTTCGATATTGAACACACAACATCTTTTGAAAAGCTATAATGAGTGAGTTGCACTACGACGTTGGTGACTGCCATCAAGTTTTTTGATCTATGCCTTTAATGACAAGGGAGTCAACTGTTCTCGTGGCAGTATACCGGGCATGTACCCGGAAACTTTAAACGAGGAATTTAGGTTCCCACCTGGATAAACCCAGGTCATAAACTTAGGTAAAACGGCGTCGCGGTGAACTTAAAATTATTAGCTCCCAAAGTCAGTTAGAATTTGGGAGCTTTAATTATTTCAATCAATTTAAAATAAGCGAATTGACAGCAAAGATTGCCATATTTTTGGGAAACCTAGATATTGAGGTCTCAAGAATTAAGCCGTATGGTCAGCATTCCCGGATATCACGTTAGCAAAGAACTCTACAACGGTTCTCGAACCTTGGTTTATCGCGCTAATCGAGAAACTGACCAAAAATCTGTGGTGATTAAGCTGATGAAAACTGCTTATCCCAGCTTTAGCGAATTGGTACAGTTTCGCAACCAGTTCACCGTTGCCAAAAATTTGAATCTACCTGGAATCATCCAAACCCATAGTCTAGAAACCTATCAGAATGGCTATGTGTTAGTGATGGAAGACTTTGGGGGAATTTCTCTAAAGCAGTGGCAAGACAGAGTAGAGAATAGAAAAATAGAGGAAACACCACAAGCTCTGATTGATTTTTTACAAGTAGCGATCGCACTGTGCAATACATTAGATATTCTAATTCGTCATCGTGTCATTCACAAAGATATTAAACCCGCCAATATTTTAATTAATCCAGAAACTAAAGAAGTTAAGTTAATTGACTTTAGTATTGCATCTTTATTACCACGAGAAACTCAAAGCCTTATGAGTCCTAGTGTATTAGAAGGGACACTTGGCTATTTGTCTCCAGAGCAAACTGGAAGGATGAATCGGGGGATTGATTACCGTACTGATTTTTATTCTCTGGGTGTAACTTTTTACGAATTACTAACAGGACAATTACCATTTCAATCGCACGAACCGATGGAATTGGTACATTGTCATATTGCCAAACTTCCGCCTTTAGTACATGAGATTAATCCACAAATTACACCTGTACTCTCATCTATTGTCAGCAAATTGATGGCGAAAAATGCCGAAGACCGCTATCAGAGTGCATTTGGGCTAAAATATGATTTAGAAAATTGTTTGGCTCAACTCAAAGAGACGGGGAAAATTGTAAGTTTCCCAATTGCTCAACGGGATGTGTGCGATCGCTTTATTATCCCAGAAAAACTCTATGGGCGCGAGCATGAAGTTGAAACTCTGCTCAAAGCATTTGAACGCGTTAGCAACAACCAAACAGAATTAATGCTGGTGGCTGGTTTTTCTGGTATTGGTAAAACAGCTTTAGTTAACGAGGTTCACAAACCTATTGTCCGGCAACGGGGCTACTTCATCAAAGGTAAATTTGACCAATTTAATCGGAATATTCCTTTCTCCGCTTTTGTGCAGGCATTTCGAGACTTAATGGGACAATTACTGAGTGAAAGTGATGTCCAATTGTCAACTTGGAAAAATAAAATTTTACAAGTGCTGGGCAATCAAGGGCAAGTCATTCTTGAGGTAATTCCTGAACTAGAACAAATTATTGGTCAACAACCACCTGCAACTGAACTTTCACAAAGTGCAGCCCAGAATCGCTTTAATTTACTCTTTCAAAAGTTCATTCAGGTATTCACTACAAAAGAACATCCATTAGTAATTTTTCTTGATGATTTGCAGTGGGCTGATTCTGCATCGCTCAAATTGATGCAGTTGTTGATGAGCGAGTTAGGAAGTGGAGCTTTACTTTTAATTGGGGCTTATCGAGACAATGAAGTATCTACCGCGCATCAATTGATGTTGACTTTAGCGGAGATTCGCAAAGCCAATGGTACAATTAACAACATTACTTTAGCTCCGTTAAGTAAAGCTAGTTTAAATCAATTGGTGGTTGATACCTTAAGTTGTTCGAGTAAAACTGCCCAACCACTAACGCAACTCGTCTATCAAAAAACTCAAGGAAACCCATTTTTTGCAACGCAATTTCTCAAAGTATTATATGAAGATGGACTGATTACTTTTAATTTTGCTCAAGGTTACTGGCAATGTGATATTGTTGCTGTGAAAGCACTGGCCCTTACGGATGATGTTGTAGAATTCGTAGCGCTACAGTTGCAGAAGTTGCCCGATGCAACGCAAGATATGTTGAAATTAGCTGCATGTATTGGCAACCAGTTTGATTTGCTAACCTTAGCAATTGTTTCTGAAAAATTGGAAACCGAAACGGCAGCATCTTTATGGAAAGCTTTGCAAGAAGGGTTAGTTTTACCTACTAGTGAAGTTTATAAATTTTTTCAAGATAATGAGCATAATTCTGACTCAAACCCCTTCAATTCTAATGTCCAAATCCCTATCTATAAATTTTTACATGACCGGGTGCAGCAAGCGGCTTACTCTCTAATTCCAGATGAAGAGAAACAATTTACCCATCTTAAAATTGGTCAATTACTCTTACAAAATACCTCTGAATCACAGCAAGAAGAGCGAATTTTTGAGATTGTCAGTCAGTTGAATCAAGGAATATTGTTAATTACCCAACCGGCTGAACGTCAACAATTAGCTCAGTTAAATCTGAATGCTGGTCGAAAAGCGAAAGAATCTACTGCTTATGGTGCAGCAATTCATTACTTCTATTCTGGAATGCAGTTGCTACCGATTAATAGTTGGGAAATCGCCTACGAATTAACTAGAAGTTTATACGAAGAAGCTGCCGAAGCTGCCTTTCTCAACAATGGATTTGAGCAGATGGAATCTCTGATTCAGGTTGTCATCGAACAAACAACCACCTTACTAGATAGAGTGAAAGTTTATGAAGTTCAACTCCAAGCTTATCAGGTGCGGAATCAATCATTCAAAGCGATCGCAACTGGACGCGAACTTCTGGCTCAACTTGGGGTAATATTACCTGAATCAGTAACACCTCCAGACATTCAGCAATATGTGGTCAACACCCTCTCGACTTTGGCAGCCAGAAGTATTGAGGGCTTAGTTGATTTGCCATTGATGGACGATACCAAAGCTTTGGTTGCTTTGCGGATTATGGCTAGCATTGCTCCCGCCATCCACCAAACTGCCCCTTATCTGTTCCCAATTATTGCCTGTGAAGAGGTGAATTTATCTCTTAAATATGGCAATGCACCACTTTCTGCACCAGGATATGCAGATTTTGGAATTGTACTTAATATTTGTAACCAACTCCAGTCAGGCTACGAATTTGGACAGCTAGCTTTAATGCTTGTGGATAGATTTAAAGCAAAATCTGTTCAAAGTATGACTCTATTTAAGGTGGGTGCATTAAATCAATTTAATAAACAACATGTTCGCACCTCAATTAGTTTATTACAGGAATCCCATAGTCTTGGGTTAGAGACAGGCGATTTTTTTCATGTGCTGGCATCGATGATTTTCAAGTTATTCTATGTCTATTTAAGTGGCACAGAAGTTTTGGAAATTCTCTTAGCAGATATCAAAGCCTACGAGTCTAATTTTGCCCAAAATCAGCGCTTATTAAATTGGTCGAATATAATCTGTCAAAGCATTAACAATTTAACCAAATATAGCGATCGTACAGAGCGCTTCATTGGTGAAGACGATCGAGATGAACAACTATTATCTGTGCTGCTCGAAGAGAATGACGAATTAACACTCCATGTATTTTTCCTAAGTAAATTAACACTCAGTTATTTGTTTGAGAATTTTCCGGCGGCAGTTGAAAATGGAAATCAGGGAGAGCAATACCTCAACGGTGGCGCAGGAATGCTATCTGTGCCTGTTTTCTACTATTACGATTCTTTATCTCGTCTGGCTGTCTATCCAACGGCTGAACCATCTCAACAAGAACAATTACTCTTAAAGGTTGGCGAAAATCAAGAAAAATTGCAGTTTAAAGCCAACTTCGCACCAATGAATTTCCAGCACAAATTTGATTTGGTGGAAGCAGAACGGCATCGGGTTTTGGGCGAAAAAATAGCAGCAATAGAATTATACGATCGCGCCATAACTCTAGCGAAAGCAAACGAATATATCCAAGAAGAAGCCTTGAGCAATGAGTTAGCTGCCAAGTTCTACCTCGACTGGGGCAAAGAAAAAATCGCCCAAGTTTATATGCAAGAAGCTTATTACTGCTATGCCCGTTGGGGTGCTAAAGCTAAAACTGAGGATTTAGAAAAACGCTATCCTCAACTTCTGGCTCCCATCTTACAAGGGCAGCATCATCGCTTTCAACTGAATTCAACTGTTGATGCATCATCATTTCCTCATCAAACTATCCACACAAATCTTTCTAGCAGCAGTATTTCAGAAGCACTCGATTTTGCCACCATCTTTAAAGCCGCACAAGTTCTTTCCAGTGAAATTCAATTAGAGCAATTACTCACTACTCTTTTGCAAGTAGTAATGGAAAATGCTGGGGCACAAAAAGCTGCATTACTTGTACTTCAACAGGGCGACTTAGTGGTTGAAGCTGTAGCTACTATCAATGAAGGAGTCAGTCTGGTATCTGCACCATTGTCAACCAGCGAAGGCATTCCCGTCACACTGGTGAACTATGTCAAACGCAGCTTGAAAACTGTTGTGCTGGATGATGCGACAGCACAAACTTATTTTATTGCCGACTCATATTTCATGCAGCAACAACCTAAGAGTGTGTTGTGTACGCCGATGTTAAATCAAGGTAAACTCATTGGGCTGCTATATCTAGAAAATCCGCTGACAATTGGGGCATTTACAAGCGATCGCACCGAAGTTATCCAACTGCTATGCGCTCAAGCTGCCATCTCTCTAGAAAATGCCCGTCTTTATCAAGAATCTCAAAATTATGCCCAAGAGTTAGAGCGATCGCTACAAGAACTTGAGCATACCCAATTACAAATGGTGCAAAATGAAAAAATGGCAACCTTGGGTAATTTAGTTGCTGGGGTGGCACATGAAATTAATAATCCGATTGGATTTCTCAAAGGCAGCCTTAACAATGCCGAAGACTATATTCAAGACTTACTCGCCCATATCCAATGCTACCAACAACATCATCCCAATCCGGCGATCGCAGTCATTGAGCATGGCGAAGAAATTGACCTAGAATTCCTGACTGAAGACTTACCAAAGCTAGTAGACTCAATGAAGGTGGCTTCAGAAAGGATTAAAGATATTAGCATCAGTCTCCGCACTTTTTCCAGAGCCGATACAGCCGAAAAAGTTGCTTGTAACCTCCATGAAGGGATTGAGAGTACGCTGTTGATTTTGAAGTATCGCCTCAAAGCTAACGAAAAACGTCCAGCAATTGAAGTCATCACTGAATATGGAAAATTACCACCAGTTAAGTGCTTTTTAGGACAGCTAAATCAAGTATTTATGAACATCCTTGCTAACGCCATTGATGCCTTAGATACATCCTGCGAGGGGCTTTCTTTTGCTCAAGCACAAGACAATCATCACCAAATACTGATTCACACCGAAGTATCCAGCGAGCAAAACATGGTGGCAATTCGCATCAAAGATAACGGTCAGGGGATGCCAGAGGAGATTAGAGCAAGGATCTTCGATCGCCTATTTACAACCAAAGAGGTTGGGAAAGGAACGGGATTAGGACTCGCGATCGCTCGTCAAATTGTTGAGGAAACCCATGATGGGCGGTTGAGTTGCAATTCTGTGCTTGGTGAAGGAACAGAATTTGTCATTGAGATTCCAGTGTTTTAACTAATTTGTGATTTTCCTCTCAATGCATAACGCGTCTAATTTTTCGGTAATGTGGAAAACAGCAATAGCATAATTCTTCAAATCTGTATAATTTGATTCTAAATTAGGTATCGTTCAGAGTTAAGATGACACAATTGCGTCAAATTGTGGTTAAAGCTACAAAAATTGTTAAAACAACTAACTTATACCGTATTTCCAGCCTCAGTCTTCCGACTAGAGAGTGGTTTAACTTTTATTCATCAAGAAATTCCCACCACTCCCGTAGTTGTGGCGGATGTTTGGGTGCGTGCTGGAGCCAGCCTAGAGCCAAAACCGTGGTTTGGTATGGCGCACTTTTTAGAACACATGATTTTTAAAGGTACGGCGACGCTACCCCCTGGAATGTTCGATTCCAAAGTGGAAAACCGGGGTGGTGTGAGCAATGCGGCGACAAGCTATGATTATGCTCATTATTCACTCACCACAGCTGCCCCTTATTTAAAAGATACTCTTCCCTACTTGGGAGAACTTCTGCTCAATGCGGCAATTCCAGAAGATGAATTTAGCCGGGAACGGGATGTAGTCCTAGAGGAAATTCGCTCTTGTCAGGACGATTCTGATTGGATAGGATTTCAAGCTCTAATTCAAAGCATCTATCCGCATCACCCTTACGGACGTTCGGTTTTGGGTACTGAGCAAGAACTGATGCAGCAATCGCCAGAAGCAATGCGCTGTTTTCACCACGCCCACTATCAACCGGAAAACATGACGGTGGTAATTGCAGGGGGTATAGCCCAGCAACCAGCTTGGGAAATGGTAAATCATTCATTTGCTGATTTTGCTGAACGCTCGAATTGTCCGCAATTTGAGAAAGTAGCAAAGCCAGTCATAGCAGGAATTCACCGTCAAGAACTGTGTTTACCACGCATAGAGCAAGCGCGATTGTTAATGGCGTGGCTGGTACCCGGAGTAGAAGATATACGTACTGGCTATGGTTTAGATTTGTTGTCGGTATTGTTGGCAGAAGGGCGGACTTCGCGTTTAGTGCGTGATTTGCGCGAAGATTTGCAATTGGTACAGGGAATTTGCAGTAGTTTTTCTCTACAACGGGAATCGAGTTTATTTACAATTACTGCCTGGTTAGAACCAGAAAATCTAGAGGAAGTTGAGTCCTTAATTTGCGCTCATTTGGATGATTTGCAGACTAAAGGAATTAGCGAACAAGAACTTGCCCGCACACGCAGACTTCTATGTAACGAGTATGCCTTTTCTACCGAAACGCCAAATCAACTGACAGGGCTTTATGGGTATTACAATACCATTGCCCAAGCTGAATTAGCTGTGACATATCCCCAGCAAATTCAGTCTTTTGATGCCAAAGAACTGCAAAAATTAGCTAAACAGTATCTATCGCTGGAGAATTATGCGATTACTATACTTAAACCGTGTTAGTCATTAGTTATTAGTCATTAGTAATTAGCAAAAGACGAATGACGAAGAACAAATGACAAATGACAAATGACAAAGGACAAACTAGAAATGACAACCTTGCTGCAAAAATCGCCCATCCATCGCACTGTATTGAACAATGGCCTTGTCGTGCTGGTGGCAGAAAATCCGGCTGCGGACATTATTGCGGCGCGAATCTTTGTGCGTGCCGGTAGTTGTAATGAAAACCGGAAGCAAGCAGGGTTGGCGCATTTGCTCTCAGCAGTGATGACAAAAGGATGTGATGGACTTTCTAGCTTGGAAATTGCCGAAAAAGTTGAGTCTGTAGGGGCGAGTTTGAGTGCGGATGCTGGCACTGATTATTTTTTGCTATCTTTCAAAACCGTAACATCCGATTTTGGGGAAATTTTAACATTGGCAGGGCGGATTTTGCGATCGCCGACTTTTCCCGAAACTCAAGTGGAACTAGAACGGCGTTTAGCACTCCAGGATATTCGTTCTCAAAAAGAGCAACCGTTCAATGTCGCCTTTGAACAAATGCGGCAGGTAATGTACCAAAATCATCCCTACTCCATGTCAGTGCTGGGAGATGAAACTACCATGAGTTGCTTAACTCGTGCAGATTTAGTGGAGTATCACCAGACTTATTTCCGTCCAGATAATGTAGTAATTAGTATTGCTGGTAGAGTCACACCCACAGATGCAGCAGCGTTAGTGGAAGAAGTTTTTGCTGATTGGGAATCCCCATCTCAGGCACTACCAATACTAAATCTACCTGAGATTAAGGTGGAACCGCAGGTAAGGGTTAAGCCAATACAGACACAACAATCAATCGTGATGCTTGGGTATTTGGGAACATCGGTGAGTTCTGTTGACTACGCCGCCCTGAAGTTGCTATGTACCTACTTAGGAAATGGGCTTTCTAGTCGCTTGTTTGTCGAATTGCGGGAAAAACGTGGTTTAGCTTACGAAGTATCCGCCTTTTACTCCACAAGGCTATTTCCAGCCTCCTTTGTAGTTTACATGGGTACAGCACCAGAAAATACCAGCATTGCTCTAGAAGGACTGCGTACAGAAGTAGATTTGTTGTGTACCACTGAAGTATCCGAAAGCGCGCTCCAAGCTGCTAAAAACAAGATCCTGGGGCAATACGCCTTGGGTAAACAAACCAACGGGCAAATTGCTCAGATATACGGTTGGTATGAAATTTTGGGCTTAGGAATTGATTTTGACACCAAGTTCCAAGAATTGATTGCAGCAGTGAGTGCCAAGGATGCGATCGCTTCAGCTTGTAAGTATTTAAAAGAACCTTACTTGTCTTTAGTTGGTCAAGAAGAAGCAATTAATCGAGCGATCGCGAACTGAAAATGTGCCGCAGCCACGCCCATCAGAGATATTGTAAAATACAGCAGCTGTTTTTTAGACCAAGCGGCTGTACCATTAGCATGAGAATATTCTGGGAGTGAATTCCATGCAAAGCAGCCTGACAGCAAGTATTTTGAGTTACTTAAAATTACTAGACCCAACTGTAAATCGCTGTAGAATGGAAAAACGGCAAAAGGATTGGTGGCCAAAGAGGTCTAAATCTTTATCAGCCATTAAAATACTCTTGTTCTCCGCTACGCCTCTACTTATTACCTCAACGACTCTAGTATCAATAGCAGCACCACAAAAAATTGTCCAAGTAAATCCTGGAAATAGTATCAACCGCCCTAGCCTCAAAGTTGGTAGCCAAGGCGAACGTGTAGCTGAACTTCAGGCAGCTCTGAAACTTTTGGGTTTTTATTCTGGTGCAGTAGATGGTATTTATAATGAAAATACAGCTACTGCTGTTTCCCGATTTAAACAAGCAGCTGGCTTGAATCCAGATGGCGTTGTTGATGCCAGCACTTGGCAACGACTTTTTCCTAATCAACCAGTAGCAGCATCAACTGCCCCTTCATCCCAGCCAAGATTTAACTCAGCTACAAATTTTCCTGTTCCAACCCAGGCTAGTAACCTTACCAACGTTGGAAATCCCAACCCCAACCCTCCCAGACAAGCTGTAACACAAGTTCCGACTAGACCAGAACCAAAACCTACTACCCCAAAAAAAGCTGTAACCCAAGTTACGACCAATCCTGAACCAAGACCTGCTACTCCCAGAAAAACTACAACTTCTAGCACAAAGAAACCGCCGAAGCGTACTACATCAACTACTAGAACTCAGTCAAACACAACTACAAAACGAACTCCTGGTATTCAATACACCTCAGAAGGATTGCCAATTTTGCGTATAGGATTACGTGGTTCTGAAGTTGTTAAGTTGCAACAACAACTGAAAAAGCTGGGTTTCTTAAAAGGTGATGCCGATGGAGACTTTGGCGAGACAACCGAAGCAGCGGTGAAAACTGCACAAAAACGCTATGGTTTAGAACCTGACGGCGTAGTTGGTGGCTCTACCTGGGAGGTTCTTTTGCGGCGTTAGGCATAGTATGAGCATAGCCAGCGTCTCCTTTGCGTGTAAGCAAAAACGTTGACAAAATGCTCCGAAGTTCTGATAACTTATTTCTTTTTTGGAAATCCCCAAGTTACAGAGGTTTTTCAACTTCAATAAACCTCTGTAGGGGTTTTGCGCTTCAAAGCATTTTTGATGAATTTAACTAAATCACCGTAAGTTCCCCACTTAAACTGTACTCAGGTTAGTGTGGGTAGTTCACTGCGGTACATCCTGCAATACGATAAAGATATACCGATTAGAAGTATCTCTCTTGCCAGTACTGAAAAATTACATTGATTTTAGGCTGATAAAAGATGGTGGCAACTTTAGGAGTCAAGCACAACAACACTCGACAGTGTTACAAATCACAACTGGCAATAGTGAAATTAATTAAACTTACTGCTAATTCCTCTAAAAAAACTTATGCAACACTTTTTATTAACTTGGCTCGGTACTGCGGTGGCGTTATTCATTACAGCTAATATCGTTCCGGGATTCTTTATCAAGAATTTCGTGACTGCCTTAATCGCTGCCTTTGTAATTGGTTTGGTTAATGCATTTATTAGACCAATTTTGCAGATTTTGGCGTTTCCGATTACCTTGCTCACCTTTGGTTTATTTACATTGGTGATTAACGCCTTAGCCCTTTGGCTGGCAAGTGTCCTAACTCCTGGTTCTGGTTTTGAAATTCAGGGTTTTTTACCTGCTTTGTTAGGTTCAATTGTACTAGCAATTGTTTCTAGCATAATTAACTATTTTTTGAGAGTTGTTGACTAGAAAATTAAGAAACTTTTGTAATACTAATAATATTTAAAGCTTGGGCAATAGCAAGAGTTACCGCTCCTGGTTGCCCTTGTATTTGGAAAATTTGTTTAGGAACTAAAAACTTCACTCGCAATTCTTCTATGTTTGTAAAGGGGAAAACAGTCAAAGATGTGAGTTGAGAAGCTGCAAGAATAGCAGCTGCCTCTGCTACGCTAGGTGTACCTACTTTATCGTCGGTAATTGTGGCAGGGTTGGGGACACAGACAGAGCGAAGTATTTCCGCAGGAAAGGTTTTTAGAGGCAAATTGCGGAGGCGACAAAGTTTGATTAAGCCAACTTCCGAGGCTTTAGTATCAATGGTAGCAATACCTGCGATCGCACTTGGAAAAAGTTGATTTTCTCGAAATACTTGCTCAATTGCCAGATCGATCAACTCCCATGATGTTCCCCGTTTACAACCGATTCCTACCCATAAAACCTGTTGCACTTGGTGTATTTCCTTACTCAATTCGTCAGGGTTTGGTTTACTCCAACAGCCAACCAAATAAATCTCCTACAGTCAGCCTCAACTCACTTGCAAAATCTGGCACAGGGAGTAAAGCTTCTGATTCATCCAACATGACTGGCTGTTGGTTGCGGATGTAGACAAATACCGTTTGTTCTTCTGGATCGATCAGCCAACCCATTTGTGTTTCATAATTCAGGCAATGTAAAATATTTTTTGTAACTTTCGTTTGTCTTTGGTCAGGCGATAGAATCTCAATAGTCCAATCGGGAGCTACTTGGAATACATTGGCAACTTCACCATTTTCATCGCGAGGAATTCTTTGCCAAGTAAACACAGAAATATCTGGAACTATTGACCTTCCACCAAAAGTACACCGCAGTTCTGGAAAAGCACGAGCAATTCGCTGGGGCTTGACTATTAAGTTGACAGTGCTAACCATTTCACCTTGAATTATACTGTGCTTTCCCTGTGGCATAGGTTTTTGAATAATTTGACCATCGATGTATTCACTAGCGGGTTTCGTTTCTGGTAAAATTAGAAACTCTGCCAAAGTTATGTTTTTAGATGGTGTCCGTACCATAACCGATCGCCTCCAGTCCAGCAATTCTAATTAAAAAACCGCAAAGTACACAAAGAAAAAATCAGCTTAACTCTTACTCTGCGTACCTTAGCGTACCTTTGCTTTAAAAAAATATTACATCCTCTCCAATACCTGAATTCCCAACAGAGATAATCCCAGTTTCAGAGTTCTAGCAGTCAAATCACATAAAACTAAACGGGATGTGCGCTGCGGTTCCTGTGCCTCTAACACCTGAACTCCCTGATTGCGATCGTAAAACTGATTAAACTTTTTACTCAGTTCGTACAAATACTCACATAAACGATTAGGCAGCAAGTCTTGCTCTACACTACTAATAATTTCATCCAGTTGAAGTAAATATTTTGCCAGCGCTAATTCTGTTTCATGTTCCAACAAAACAGCATTATTTTCCAACTCTTTAAAGTTAATATCACCCTTGCGGCTAATCCCCTGAATCCGCGCATAAGCGTACAGCATATAGGGCGCAGTATTACCTTTAAAATCCAGCATTTTGTCGTAGCTGAAGATGTAGTTACTGGTGCGATTTTGGCTTAAGTCTGCATACTTAACTGCGCTGATTCCAACTACTCTAGCAACTTCATTAATGAATTCTTCACTTTCTTGGCGTTCTTCTTCTTGTAATCTAGTTTTTAAGTCAGCATGGGCACGAGAAACAGCTTCATCTAATAAATCCCGCAACCGCACAGTATCACCAGAACGGGTTTTGAATTTTTTACCATCTTCTCCTAACACCAACCCGAAGGGAACATGGACTAATTCCACATCATCAGGAATCCATCCGGCTTTGCGTGCCACTTGGAAAAATTGGGCAAAGTGGTTTCCTTGTCCAGCGTCTGTAACATAAATTATCCGCTTTGCTTCATCCTGCTGAATCCGGTAGCGGAGAGATGCTAAGTCTGTTGTTGCGTAGTTATAGCCGCCATCTGATTTCTGCACAATTAAGGGCAAAGGTTCACCTTCTCTATTTGTAAACCCTTCCAAGAAAACACATTTTGCCCCTTGATTTTCTACCAGTAATCCAGATTTATCTAAATCTTCTACAACCCCAGATAGTAAAGGGTTATAGAAAGATTCTCCGCGTTCAGTTAACTTGATATCTAGCAACTCATAAATTATTTGAAACTCCCGCCGCGACTGTTCGCACAACAGTTTCCAAGCATGGAGTGTATCTTCTGCACCTGCTTGTAATCTGACGACTTCTTGGCGTGCTGTCTCTTGAAAAGCTTCATCAGCATCAAACCGCAGTTTGGCTTTGCGATAAAAAGAGACTAAATCACCAATATCTAAGGCATTAGCGGTGGTAAGCGCATCTGGGTAAACTTCCCGCAGATAGGCAATTAACATTCCAAACTGCGTACCCCAATCACCGACATGATTTAACCGCAGTACATCATGTCCTTGAAATTCTAAAATTCGGGCGATGGAATCACCAATAATTGTCGAACGCAAGTGTCCGACGTGCATTTCTTTGGCAATATTGGGACTGGAAAAATCAACAATTTCCCGCTTTGGCGTTTGCGCGGCTGGAACTCCCAGCCTGGGATCGGCTTGAATCGCGTTTAGTTGTGCTTCTAAATATGCTGTTTTCAGCTTGAGATTGATAAATCCTGGCCCAGCGATTTCTGGCGGTTCGCAGATTTCGGATACATCTAGTTTCTCAACGATCGCACCTGCGATCGCTCTTGGTTGCTTTCCTAACTTTTTACTCAGGGATAAAGCCACATTCGCCTGATAATCGCCAAATTTAGGATTGCTAGCAGGAACCAAAATTGGATCTACTCCAGCCAATTCAGCGCCAAAAGCCGCGATTAAAGCCTGCTCTACCTGAGCTTTTAGTTTTTCTTGTGTAGCGTTCATATATAGATTTTATCTGTGAAAGGGGGAATGTAGCTCTGGAAAAGCTTGATTATTTTAACCTTAAAAGATATTCATCAAGTCTAAGCAAAGACTGTCAATTTAAGGTATAACCCCCTGAAATTGTCTCCCATCCTTGGCATAACTTCTAGATTCTGACGATACCGAAGTCGATTTTGACAGACTACTAGTTAATCAAGCCAACTAAAGCGTAGTACGTAGTAAACACTTTAGCGCTTAAAACAAAGACTAAACTTATTTACCCAGGTTTCATTGATTTGATAGATTACTACGTTTCCCAACGTAAGTACGGAGATCTTCTCTATTTGTATAGCAGCGTATTAACTAAGCCTTGGCTTTGTTGATACGGATGACGGCACACCATTAGTTATCTACCTCATTTCAATGAAAATTCTTATAGATTAAGCTTTTAGCTTTTCACTATAGAAATTGCACATCTGATTTTCATAAAAAGTATATATTATTCATGAAGTTTTAATCATGCATAAGTTTAACTACTAAGTGTTGATAACAGTCTAATACTAGATAAAAAGTCTCTTTTTTCAGTAAAAATACTTTAGATAAAGGGCTATTTAAATATACTAGCAAAAGTAAATAGACAGATTGACGTTGCAGAAGTCTAGCTGTTAGAAGTAAGAGACAACTGAAGAGAGATAGCTGCTCATAAAAGCATTATCTAAATTGTCTTTCCTACTTAATGGCTCATAATATGAAACCTAATTTATTCACTGCCTTGATTGCCGCTACAGCTACATTAACCGGATTAGTTTCCAAAGTAGAAACTGCATCTGCTGCTGATTTTAATTGGAATAGTTCATGGACTCAACCAACTGTATATAATAAGTCTCAAACTGGTTTTAACGACGCTCCTTTTCAACAATTTGTCCAAGCAGAAAGTGCTGCCCTTCCAAACAGCGGACAATTTCAATTAGACCCCAGTAAATTAAATCTAAAATACGACCACGATGTTTCTGTTTACTTTATTAATGAGGGCGCAGGTTATAGAAACCAGTTAGCCTTTGAAGCTACAGGAACTACTAACAAGTCTGGGCTGCTTTTTAATGATATTTCTTGTGAAGGGACTGGATGTGTTGGCGGCTGGGGCGGTAACGCACTAAAACTAGGTGATGGGGTCAAAGTTGGTAATGTTACCGCAGGTACTCAACTTGATTTATGGTTGAGAGCCGATGGTTTGAACCGTGGCAACTCTGCCAATATATTTGGTACTAAAACTGCCTCTAATGCTGACGGACTACAGCACGCAGTTGCTTATGCTTACAACAACTACATCCTCCTGGCATTCGAGGATTTATACGGAGGTTTATACGCTTCAGGGATAGATTCTGCAACTGGTAAGTGGAATGAAAGTTCCGATCGCGACTTTAATGATGTTGTCGTCGTTCTTGATATCGGTGAGGCAAATGTTAAAGCGTTAATTGGTGCTACTGTTCCTGAACCATCTGTTACTATATCAATGTTTGCGGTGGGAGCAGTTGGTATGTTTGGATTGCGCCGCCGCCGTCAAAGTCGCACTTCTAACTAAACTTTGAGACGGTGCTTAATATAAGGTGCATTTAGTTCCATTGGAAAATAACAGGCGATCGTTCGCATTTTCACCCGTATAAATAATGTACGGGTGATTTTACGTTTGTAGTGGTATTTATATTTTATCTATTGCGATCGCGTTCTAAATCATCAATGACTTTTTGCAAATACCACTCGTCTGACATCCCAGGATGATAATCTTTGTTTTGCTGAATCAATCGTTCGGCAATTTCCCAGTATCCCCCAACCATTCGTAAAAGTCGCTGACGTAGCAGGTGATATTTTTGCTTTTTTGACTCTGGACTAAATTTCTGGATTTTTTCTAGGCTATTTAAGACTTGTTGATAATTTTCCCAGTCTTCTTGTTCGCAAAAAATACTCCCTGCCCGTTGATAATCTTCTACGGCGTTTTGTATTTCTTCTAAGCAAGTATAAGCAATGCCGCGATTGTAATAAGCTTGAGCATCATCAGAATTGATTTGCAACGCTTGGGTGTAATCTTGAATTGCACCGAGATAATTGCCCGTTGCCCGATAGACATTACCTCTGGCAATATAAACTAAGCCATCTTCGGGTTGCATCTGAACTGCTTGGTTGAGATCCGCGATCGCACCTTGATGATCTCCCAAGACAGAACGGGCTTTACCTCGGTTGCGATAGACAATGGCATCTTGAAAATTTAGTCGTAATGCTTGATTAAAATCTGCGATCGCTTCTCGATAATTCCCCATTTTATAACGCACAACCCCACGACAGCAGTAAGCTTGGGCATCTTGCGGATCGGCTTTTAATACCCAGTTTAAATCGGCGAGTGCTTCTTGAGTATCTCCCTTTTCAGCTTTTTCTAATAATTGCGTGAAATAATCATTGGTGGATAAAATTGGCGCATTGCTGGAAGGCGATTCCTGAAGGGCAGGTAATTCTTTAGGTTGTAGCTGTTTAATTCGTTCTAGACAAAGACGACAATTCTCTTTGTCCATTTGCTCTAGATATAACCCAGCAGCTTTTTTAAAGTTAGCGATCGCATCTTGAATATAACCCTGTTTGCGCCGCACCATTCCCCGCAGATTATAAGCAGCAGCATAATTGAGATTGAGACGAATCGCACGTTCAACATCATCTAGCGCTCCCGATAAATTTTTCAGCGCTACCCTAGCCAATCCCCGACAATAATATGCCTCTACACTCTCAGGATTCAGCTTTAGGGCTTCGGTATAATCTGAAACAGCTTTCAGAATTGCTCCTGAGTCATAATGTGCTAAACCCCGTTGTAAATAAGCTTCGCTAAAGTAAGGTGTCACTTGTAAAGCATGGTTAAATTCCTCAATTGCTCCCGCGTAATCTTTTCGCCTAGCCTTTTCCAATCCCCTATTGTAAAATTCGTCATTCATGGCATTTGTTTGGTTGATTCAGTTAATTGAATTCCAGCAGGCTTGTTTGTAGCCTAACCTATGCACTCGCCTTCATATTTTAAGTATATTTCATATTTTTTGTGAAATAAAAACAACACACTACCCTAAGTTGTTATAAATGGAATTTATCCAATAGAATATTGTACAATTACAAATTCTAGAGTTAAGTTTCATTCAAATATCACTAATTATTTATACTAATGAAAATTAGAACTATTACAACAGGTATATCAATTCAATCTCTCCAATATCAGGAAAAAATTAAGCAAGCTGCTGAGTTTAATCAGCAGGTGCAGATTTTGTTTGAAAAACAAGGATATGAAGTCCAAACAACTAGAATTGCTACTAATAGCTGGGAAGAATATCTGCAAGGCTTATCAAAAATCGAAATTATTAATGAAATTCAAGCTCTCGAACAACTTTGTCAAAATTTAAATATCAGCTTTTTCAATATTGGTTATGCCAGCAAATCTGAAACTATAGATATAATTCCAGATATCAATAAAAATACATCAACTATTTATTGCTCTAGCAAAATTGGGGACAGAGAAAACGGTATAAATTTTGAGAATGCTAAAGAATCTGCCAAAGCTATTAAACGTATTTCCCAAGAAAGTGAAAATGGCTATGGTAACTTTCGTTTTTGTGCATGGGCAAACTGCCAGCCAGATATCCCATTTTTTCCTACGGCATACCATATAGGCAATACATCTTTTGCTATAGGTTTAGAGTTAGGTGATTTAGTAATGCAAGCATTTTCACAAGCAAAGAATATTCTTACAGCAGAGCAACACCTGCAATTAATTTTAGAATTAGAATTAAATAAAATCGCAGTTATTGCTGAAAAAATCTCCGATAAATTTGCCGTTATATATAGAGGAATTGATACATCTCTAGCTCCATCTTTAGATAAAGAAAATAGTATTGCTTTTGCTTATGAAAAATTGATTAATGGCAAGTTTGGGCATTCAGGAACTCTCGCAATTTCTGGGATGCTGACTCGCGTATTGAAAAATGTATCAGTAAAAATCTGTGGTTATTCTGGACTAATGCTTCCAGTTTGTGAAGATGTTGGACTAGCTACCAGAGCTAATGAGCAAACATATAATATTACAAATTTATTATTATATTCAGCAGTTTGTGGCTGTGGACTGGATACAGTTCCGATTCCAGGTGATATCACAATAGAAAAAATTACAGCTTTATTAATTGATATGGCAACTTTAGCTATCAAATTAGATAAACCACTATCAGCAAGATTATTTCCAATTCCAAATAAAAAAGCTGGGGAAATGACTACATTCAATTCCCCATATCTCGTAGATTGTAAAATATTTACGGTTGACTAAAATTATTCTGAAAGCAAGCTGGGAGAAGTTAGCACAAAAACATCTCTACTTCCTTGAGCATCAATCTGTGGTTTGATAGGAGTGGTAAAGTGGAAAAACTCATGATCGTTGACTAATAAGAGTTCTCCCGGATTTAGAACTTTGCTAAACACAGGCTTTTGTTTTTTGTCAGTATATAGATGTGTTTCTCCACCTTGGATATTATCTCTATCTACTGAAAATATACCAATAAAATCAGTACCATCTTGATGGATACCTTCAGGTGCTGGATTACCCAAATTATCCGCCGAACAAATAGTTCGAATTTGATGAACTCCGATTTCAGCTTCAGGATGAAGTTTACAAGAATCACTAAATGCTAAGACAAGATTCTTAAAAATATCAAGTTCTATAAGTGCATCTTCTAATTCTGCAAACTCTCTTTTTATGTCACCCACTAATGGATTATACTCTTTACTTTGAAAGAGGTAGCCATGAGGTAATTTGATTAATTGATTTCCAGAAACCGTGAACCGAGATAATCTTCTGGAACGATAAGTGCCTTTGATATAAGGGTCAATAGGCATATTACTAAAAAAGGACTTAAAACCTTCTGGATTGATAGAATTTACCTTTCTTAGAGTAAACAGAAAAGCATATTCTAATTCTGTTGCTGTCCACACTTTTTGCATAGGATTTACCTCCTTGCACGTTGAAATTTTCCCAGATTGTTATGGGAGGCTTGTAATACTTAGTATATGCTACTTTTTATTACTATGTTGTCAATTTAACTACAAAAATTGACAATCCATGATATATGAAGTTACTCAACTTCTGTCGCAGGGCAGAGTAGCTGCTGAAAAGATTTGCAGATATGGGTTCGGTGGGCAAAAAATCGACGTATATTTACAAACAGCAACAAGGTTCCATAATGATAGATTGGCTTTACCGTTACCCGGCTTTATATCCTGGTATTTTACTCAAGCGTTACAAGCGGTTTTTTGCTGACGTTCAACTGACTTCTGGCGAAATAGTGACAGCACACTGTCCCAATACAGGGCCAATGACTGGAGTATCGACACCTCTAAGTGCCGTACAGCTTTCCAAAAGCGATAATCTTAACCGCAAATTGGCTTACACTTTAGAACTAATTCAGGTACATGACAATGAGCCGACTTGGGTAGGCATAAATACTTTTTTGCCCAATCGGGTGGTAAAGCTAGCTTTGGCGAAACATCTTTTCCCGGAATTGGGCAACTACAGCCAAATCAAGGGTGAGGTAGTTTATGGACTAGATAAAAAAAGTCGAGTGGATTTTTTCTTAACAGGCAGTGATCAGGAACGCCCGATTTATTTAGAAGTGAAAAATACAACTTTGTCTGAAGGGAGATTAGCCCTATTTCCTGACACGGAGACTACAAGAGGACAAAAACACTTGCGAGAACTGATGGCGTTGTTACCTTTCACTCGTGCGGTGATGCTTTACTTTATCAATCGCGGTGATTGTATCGAGTTTTCCCCTGGCGATCGCACAGATCCTATATATGGTAAATTATTGCGGGATGCGATCGCTCTCGGTTTAGAAGTCTTACCTTGCCGTTTTGAAATTTCCCCCGAAGGTATCCGTTATTTAGGTTTGGCAAAACTAAAAATTTGATTACAGCTAATTAACAGAGACTAGCAATTGCAACGTTTCTACATGCATAAAACAATAAATCCATCTAGATCCTGTCTAGATGGATTTATTGGTAGTTGATGTTTACTAAAAAACATTCAACCAGACTCTAATGAAGAAACGACTATAGGTAGTCGCCACCCCAGAAATAGCGATCGCTATTCTGACGTTTTGTTATGCAGGAATCAAAACTGTGTCAATGACGTGGATGACACCGTTATCAGCAGCAACATCTGCTGTTGCAACAGTTGCATCATTGATCTTAACGCCATTAGAAGCGTCAATTTTTACATCTGAACCTTCAACTGTTTTAGCTGTCTTCAGCTTAACTACATCAGCAGCAAGTACCTTGCCTGAAACAACATGATAGGTCAAGATTTTCTTGAGCTTTGCAGGATCTTTCAATAATGCATCTACAGTACCAGCTGGAAGCTTATTAAACGCTTCGTCAGTGGGTGCGAAGACGGTGAATGGACCTGCACCTTTAAGTGTATCTACCAGACCAGCCGCTTGGATTGCTGCAACTAGTGTCTTGAAAGAACCATTGTTGGTAGCAGTGTCAATTATGTTGGCCATGTGTTTTACCTAGTTCTGTGTAACTTGTTACAAATCTAAACTATTAGTTTAATAAAATCTATCTATCATTAGGTGTATGTTAAATCATTTTTTTTATTGATACCATAAGAGTTTGTATACATTTTTATACAAATAAAGAATTATATGTACATCCCTCAGGTGGATGAGTTATGGGCAATGCTGGATGCGCTCACTCTTTTTTACATACTGGTAGAGGCGATGAAGCGATCGCATCCAAAGATTGTTAGAGCAGCACTCACGATACCAACAAAGTTAGTTAGACTGACGAACAAAAGCATTTAGTTGGTATAAATAAAGCTTTAGATGTTTAGGATCTCTCTGAAAGTTTTATAGCAAAATCCTACTATATAGACTATGCAAGGTTTTTAGAGAATTTAAATATACTTGCATTAGCTTTTTGTCATGGTTCGCTGACCAAAAAAGTTGGTAATAAGCGTATTTAACTGATATTATTTCATCACTAAATACATTTCACTCGCTGTTTGTGTAATTCCACTTGGAAATAACAAACGGCCCATTACACCAATGCTTTTAGCAATTGTGATTGGCCGTTTATTTCCAGAATTTATGATGCGTAAGATTTACGCCAAAAATTTCTCTAACTCCCATTTATCTATATCCTCTACCTTCTGTGTAGTTGGTATTTCTATTGCCTGTGCATAAGTCAGGTATGTCAACAATGAGACTTTTAGGTAATATTTTCCCCAAACTATAACTTTCATGAACAGAAGAAGACTTATTGCTTGGATTGCTACAGCAGTGAGCAGCATGATGCTGGTAATAGGCTTGCAGTTCGTTAATTTATCACCAGCAAGCTCTGTAACGACACTTAACGTATATGCGGCTGTCAGCTTAACAAACGCGCTGAATACCATTAAGACTCAGTACCAAAATGCTAACCCAGGCGTCAATGTTGTTTATACGTTTGGTGCTTCTGGTACTTTACTGAGTCAAATACAAGCAGGAGCGCCAGCAGATATTTTCATTTCTGCTGCTAACAGCCAAATAGATGTATTGCAGAATTCAACCCCAAGTAAATTGGTTGCAGGTAGCCGTAAAAACGTTGTCAAAAACCGTCTAGTTTTGATTGCGCCTACGACATTTCCCGTTAGTGCTGGTAGTACTGCCCTCACTAGCTTCAATGGTTTGACCAATGCCAACATTACTGGTATTGCCATAGGTGACTACACAGGTACTCCTCCAGTTGTGCCAGCAGGAAATTATGCCAAACAAGTTCTCACTAGCCGAGGTATTTTTACTACTCTCAGTCCTAAATTATACCGTGCTGCCAATGTGCGTGCCGTCTTAACTGCTGTTGAAAATAAAACTCTTGTAGTTGGAGGTGTAACTAAAACTATCAGTGCGGGTGCTGTTTACAAAACTGATGCGGCCATTTCTAACAAGGTAAGAGTCGTACAAACTGCCCTCACAACAGAGAGCGATGCGATTGTTTATCCACTGGGTATACTCACTAGAACTAAAGTTTTAACGACGGCACAGAGTTTTTCTAACTACTTAAGTGGTAGTACTGCTCAGAATATCTTCAAAAATACTTACGGGTTTATCCTGCCTTAATCACCAGAAAGTAAATCAATCTTGTACTCGTTGTCGTGAATTTTGAACTATTTGGAGTCATGTCTTGTGAAGTTCACTAAAAAACTCTCAATTATTGTTTGTAGTTTGACTACTGCTTTCCTTCATACTGCTGTGATTACTAATACTTATAAGTCAGCAGCACAAGCTGAAAGACAAGAACTGATTATCAACGGGGGATTTGAATACGACTCTCTTATAGATCCAACTAATCCCGAAACTACAAATCCTAATGTTACAGGATGGGTTAAATCTGGTAATCCGATAGATATATCAGGTACTAAAATTGACAATTTTCCTAATACTGGTAAGCAGGGATTATCGCTTGGTGGATTTTCAGCCATTAGCTACATATCACAGACTATACCTACATTTCCTGGTCAACGCTATAAACTTATTTACTATCTTGCATCGACAGAAGAGGCACCCGATCTGAATAACAAATTTAAGGTTTTTATAGGTGGAAAAAAGGTTTATGTTCAAAAAAATACTCCTTACCAATCCTACACACAATACACATTAAATTTTAAAGCAGAAGGAAAATCCACTGAAATAAAGTTTGGCTCCCAAGCCAAGTATGCGTTTTTATATTTGGATGATGTGAGTGTCAAAGCTACACCTAAACATCAAGGGAAAAACTATGGGGATGAATAAACCATAGGTGAAAGCCTAAGCAATGTCTGGCTCAATAGTGTCAAGAATGCCACTAAAATTCATCTGATTGGTTTATTGAGAAAATTTGCCTTGGATGTATGAATCATTATCCACATCTATAGCTAACTCTTATAAACGAGAAGAAAGTGTTTATTTCTATTGACACTATTGAAAGCCAGCTAGCATGAATGTAACTATCAACTTGTTTTCATTGTCAAAATTTAGAATTATTTGGAGTCAAATTTCATGAATTTAACTAAAAAACTCTCAATTATTGTTTTTAGTTTTACTACTATTTTAATTAGCACTGCTGTGATTACTAATATTTATAATGCAGCAGCACAAGCGGCAGAACTTGTTAAAAACGGAAGCTTTGAACTCGATCCTCTCGTAGATCCTAACAATCCCAATGCTACAAATCCGAATATTACAGACTGGACTAAGTCTGGCGATCCGATGGATGTATCAGGGATAAGAATAAGCAATTTTCCTCAGCATGATAGTGGTAATCAGGGCTTATCACTTAGTGGATTTATAGACCTCAGCTACATATCACAGACACTTTCTACACAACCTGGTCAGAAATACGAACTTAGTTACTATTTAGCATCTATAGATGAGGCCCCTGACCTTGATAATCAATTTCAGACATTTGTAGGTGGAAATAAGCTTTTTGATCAAAAAGACATTTCTTTTCAACCATACACGCAATATAAGTTCAATTTCACAGCAGATGCATCATCCACAGAGTTAAAGTTTGGGGATTGGGATAAATATGGATTCTTATACTTGGATAATGTGAGTGTAAAACCTGTACCTGAGCCATCAACTATTGGAGGAATAGCAGTTACTGTTGGATTGTTGGGAATATGGCTGAAGAAAAAGAAGGCAATTAGCTAGGAAGAATAGCCCTCTTTTTCTTCAGCCACTTTACCAACAAGTTCTGATTGGGGGCCAATTTGAATTCCTTTATCCATTTGGGTAATTAAAGCCTCTTTAATAAAAGATGGGTTATGACCAAAAAGATTAATTCCCAATCCCATCATTATATTCGTTACCATCTACATCCCATATTTTGGAACCCAAAGAGCGATTAGCAACAATGGGATAATACATTTCTTTCAAGAGTAGATTAAATTCTCCTAAATTTTTATCATCAGATAAAAATTTAGGAGAATTTTGACACATTTGCTTTAATGTTTTGGTGCGATCGCTGTAGCTATTGATAAAATATTGTAAGTAGTCTTGCTGCTTAGTAAGTCCGGCTTTAGCTAGCAGCTTAGTTAGATTGTCTGAATTTTAGGCGTTGCTGAATCAAAATATGAATCATGCGATCGCCTCAAGGTTGCGGGCGCTATGCACCCGCACCGACACAGAACCATTCTTGAGATAATATATTACTAATCTAATTGATAGTTTCAGCATTTCTACGGTTTTAGAATAACAAAATGTTTTCCAATGTAGCCTAGCAAGATAATGTCGAAAACGACTGTTTTCTCCTTCTACCCGTGTCATATATATTTTACTAACAAGGCGATCGCCTGAATCAACAAAACATGGATAAACTTTATAACCATCTGTGACGTAAAAATAAGACTCCCAACACTTGATTCTCTGCCACAAAAGTTAAAATGTTTCTGAACTTCTGTCTCCTAATACCCAAGCTATAACTCCTGGAACACTGTGATTGACGACTGTCCACAACCAAACTTTGTTTTTTTCGATCCCACAGAAGTTTCGAGTTCATCTATTTCTCTTACTTCTGGTATCTCTTCTATTTTCGGTTGTTCTGGTAGGATGTTAGCTACCTCTTTCACCCAATTTATAACCGTAGTATGATAGCGAAGCGTTAGCGAGTCCGCGAGCGTCTGTACTTTTTTTACCCTTTCAATTGCGCGAGAACCAGAACTATTAACGTACATTTCTAGGCATTCACGCTTAATATCTTCAGAACATCCTTTTGGTTCATAAGATTCGATATATTGGCGCAATTATTAATTCGACCACAAGAAATACCCGTGGGAATTATGACAGCTTTAGTTGGTGCGCCATTCTTCGTTTACTTAGCCAAATATCAAGTAAAAAAATGAAGAGAAACTTACTGATTTTTCGTTATACAAAACTAGGATTTTCCTTTCGGATTCAAAACCAAGTTCCCAGCACTTTATTTATCTTGATAATTATCACCTTAGCAGCGATGGTAATTAACATAAGTAGAGAAAAATTCTTTTTTAGGTGTAGCATTAATAAAAGCGAATAGTGTGATATTTCATGTCCAGGTAATTAGTTATGATTCCCATAGTCATTGCACCCTACGCGCCAGTTGCTCATGCCATGACCGCGCTGGCTCCCCTTAATCCCCTATCTACCTGCGGGGAGGGGAAACAAAGCGCTGATTTAGTGGGGTGGGGTTCTTTGGGTTTTATAAGTAATCAAGCGGATATGATATTACATACTTACAAAATTATCGAAGATTCTCTTAAGTTTAATTATGTCAATGTCATTATTGAGCGATAATTTACATTATCAAATGTCAGCTAACAATTTGACTTTGGGTTATGACAATGCAACTATTATTAAGCATTTAGATTTAAACATACCAACAGGAAAAATAACTGCTTTAGTTGGTGCAAATGGCTGTGGAAAATCCACTTTACTACGGGGTTTAGCCAGATTATTAAAACCTCGTTGCGGTACAGTCTATTTAGATAAAACAGATGTATTTAAGCTATCAACAAAAGATGTTGCTAAAAAATTAGGAATTCTTACCCAAGGCCCCGTTGCACCAGAAGGATTAACCGTTCGAGATTTGGTAGCTTGTGGAAGGTTTCCTTATCAAAATTGGTTGCAGCAGTGGACAAAAGAAGATGAAAAATTAGTAGAACTAGCGTTAGAAATTACTGGAATTAAATATTTGGCAGAACGGGAGTTAAATACTCTTTCTGGTGGACAACGACAACGTGCTTGGATTGCAATGGCATTAGCTCAAGATACGGATATTTTATTGTTAGATGAACCAACTACTTTTTTAGATTTGGCACACCAAATAGAAGTTTTAGATTTATTGTATGATTTGAACCAAAACCAGCAACGAACGATTGTCATGGTGTTACATGATTTGAATCATGCCTGTCGTTATGCTGATTATTTGGTAGCCGTGAAAGAAGGTCAAATTTTTGCAGTTGGCGAACCTGATTTGACGATCACTGAAAAGATGGTAAGGGAGGTGTTTGGATTAGAATGTCGGGTGATCCCAGACCCGGTTTCTGGTACACCGATGTGTATACCAGTGGGAAGAAAGGGGAGAAAATAGAAGCAAATCAAAACCTTACACAGCAGAATACAGTTCAGTTAAGCATTTCTTCTTTCTTATCTTGCAGAGTAGGGAATCAGTTTTCTGACTAGCAGCGATCGCAAAACATCTCGCAGATATGCAATGCTCTCTTCTGAAATTAAATTGCTGTATTTATTGCAGATATCTAATACAGTAGAGAGCGATCGCTCTTTTGTAGATTGTGAATCTCTCCAAGATATTACAGCGGTTTTCAAGTAATTGAACTACAACACTCCCTACTCCCCGTCTCAGTTGTGGTCTAAAATCATTTTCTTGTAATCAACCCTCTAGATTGCTCCACTAGGCGAATAAACTCACCCCGATAGCCCTCCTGGTCTTCCCCCTTCCCTTGAGTTGCCAATTTCATCACCAAATCATAACTAGCATCTCCCTTATACTCAGAGTCACGCAACACCATCCCAAAGGTCGCTACCGCAGCAGCAAATCTCAGGTTTGTGGAGGGTATCTGGTCGGTTCTCAAATCATCATCTTGGATGGTTTGGGTAATTAATTGACTGGTGCTGTCTTGGGGCAACTTATAGCGCAGTTTCACCTGCATCAACTCATTACCAGCAGTATCCGAGGCAGTTTCACCAGAACGCTGATACCGCAAAGGGTCTATCTCTGGGAGTTTCACATCGCTTTTTGTACCAGTGGGAATTATTTCATAAAGCGCTGTCACAGAATGACCAGCCCCAATATCACCTGCATCTTTCTTGTCATCATTGAAATCCTGGTTTTGCAGCAGGCGGTTTTCGTAACCAATTAAGCGATATGCCTGAACTTTCGCCGGATTAAACTCCACCTGAATTTTCACATCCTTAGCAATAGTAAACAGAGTTCCCCTGAGATCGTTAACTAAAACCTTTTTGGCTTCCAATAGGGTATCGATGTAAGCGTAGTTGCCGTTACCCTTATCAGCCAGTTGTTCCATTTTTCCATCCTTATAATTGCCTGTGCCAAATCCCAACACCGTCAGGAAAATTCCCTGCTCTCGCTTTTGTTCAATTAATCGCGTCAGGTCGCCATCACTGGAAACCCCGACGTTAAAATCTCCATCGGTAGCTAAAATGACTCTGTTATTACCAGACTTGAGGAAGCTTTCTTTGGCTATCTTGTAAGCTAGTTCAATGCCCTGACCGCCAGCAGTCGAGCCTCCAGCCTTTAAGCGGTCAATCGCCGCCAGAATTGTTGATTTTTGACTACCAGGAGTAGCTGGTAACACCAATCCAGCATTCCCCGCATAAACTACCAAACTTACCCGGTCTTCAGGACGCAGTTGATTCACCAACAATTTGAGCGACTGTTGCACCAAGGGTAATTTATTCGGGTCATCCATAGAACCGGAGACATCAATCAGAAATACTAAGTTACTCGGTGGTAAGGTTTTGCTTTCTAGGCGTTTACCTTGCAAACCTACCTGTACCAGCTTGTGTTGAGGATTCCAGGGAGCAGCAGCAACTTCAGTGGTGACGGAAAAAGGTCGTTCGCCTTTTGGTTGGGGATAACTGTAGGTAAAATAATTGATTAATTCCTCAATTCGCACTGCATCCTTGGGTGGTAATTCTCCTTGAGTAATAAATCGTCGCACGTTGCTATAAGATGCTGTATCTACATCAATGGAAAAGGTGGAAAGGGGATCGTTACCGACGCGATGAAAGGGATTATCTTCAATCCGGTTATAGTTTTCTGTATTGAATCCGCTACCTGTTTGAGGTTCCGGGGCAACCCTTCCAATACTGCCACTTTGGAGTTTAGGCATATTAGCACGGTTAGCAACTTGATCCTGCACAGATGAGCCAGACGGAATACTAAGGGGTAGGGCTGTGGGTAAAGGTTGAGTCTTTCGGGTAGACTCAGTTTGAATACGTTCTCTGGTAGGCTGATTCGGAGTGATAGGACTACGAGCTTCCAATTCCTCTATCGGACTTTTTAGGGTTGCTAACTCCGGTGCAAATTCTGCCTGCAAGCGTTGCAGAATTTTCATATCTGCTGGGGCGACTATCTTGGGGTCAGTCGCTATCAGTTCATTGCTGCGATTCACACAGGCATTCAAGACTGTAGCAAACTCAGTCCGGGTTACAGGAAGAGTGCCAAAATTTTGGACGGGAACAACACAACTATACTGTTTTACCAATGCCTGGAGTGCTTGGTAGTCAGGGTGATTGGGTAGAATGGAAGTTTTTGGGGTAGAACTGGCAGGAGTCTGATTGGCTGGAACTGCAACCGTAGCAGACTGGCGTAAAATCGCAATTCCGACTGACGGTATCAATAAAAACAATATTACAATACTGACTCGCTGCCACATTTTCGACGGAATCGGGTAAGACATGGCTAAATCCTCACACTAAATTTTTTCTGTCACATTTGACTATTTACCTAGAATAGTCCTGAGCAGCTTGGGATTTGATAACCGTTTCAGTTTTGGTAACTGTAACTCATACAACACTAAGCATTCCCATCTAGTATTAGGGAATATCACAGTATTTGTTGGTATCGGCTCAGTAATCTGGGTTAAGTAAATTACTCATTTGTGACAAAGTTGGCGTGAAGTTTGATGAAGTTGTATTAGAGTTAGGAAACATCAAAAATCGGGAAACCTGGAAATAAAGTTTTACCTGATAAATAAAAGCTAATGGATAAACAGCAAATTATAAAACTGCTAATTGGTGATTTGACTTGGCAACGGCTAGTTAAATCTTTAATCTTTATCTATCTATTTTTTGCCGCATTTATTTATTTTCGGGCAGATAGCATGATTTTTCTATCTCAACCTTCTAGCTATCAAGATGACCCAACAATTCTGAAGTTAAGGAGTGGAAAAGATACGAATATCTCAGCTACATACTTATTGAATACTCAAGCTAAATATACTATTCTTTATTCTCATGGTAATTCTGAAGATTTAGGAGATATCAAGCAGATTTTAGAAAAATTACACGCGTGGGGTTTTAGTGTCTTTGCTTTTGATTATCGCGGTTATGGTACGAGTCAAGGAAAGCCGACAGAAAGTCATGCATACGAAGATATCAATAGCGCTTACAATTATTTGACCCAAAATTTAAAAATTCCACCTGAAAAAATTATAGTTTTGGGGCGTTCGGTTGGTGGTGGTTCTGCGGTCAATTTAGCAATGCAGAAACCAGTCGCTGGTTTAATTATTGAAAGCTCGTTTATTTCCGCTTTTCAAGTAATAGTGCCTTTTCGGATTTTACCTTTTGATAAATTTCCTAATCTGGACAAAATCAAAAAAGTAAAATCTCCGATATTAGTGATTCATGGAAAAGCAGATAACATAGTTCCTTTTGCTCATGGAGAAAAGTTGTTTAATGCTGCAAGATCCCCAAAACTTTCTTTGTGGGTTGAAGAGGCAAATCATAACGATTTATTCTCGATAGCTGAAGAAAAGTATCGTCAAACTTTGCAGGAGTTCACTAACCTTGTCAAGGCAAATCAGCAATTATCCCGTCCCAGTAATTCGTAATTGCTCTTTGTGAAGTCATCATTGAAACCTAAATAAATTCGGATGAAGTTAGGATGTGTGACAAAAGTAACATATCCTAGCATCAGAGATTTCTGACAGAAATCTGTAAAATCAAAGATTCTACAAAGGCGATCGCATGACTAATGGCGTAATAATGCAGTATTACCATTGGTACATCTCCGATGATGGTACGTTATGGGACAAGCTGAATAAAGCAGCCAATGAGCTAGCTGATGCAGGCTTCACTGCCTTATGGCTGCCGCCAGCTTATAAGGGTAGTGGTGGAGCATCGGATGTTGGATACGCAGTTTACGATTTGTTTGATTTGGGTGAGTTCAATCAGAAAAATACTGTTCGAACAAAATATGGAACACGCGAACAATACTTGAAAGCTATTAAAACGGCACAGGATGCAGGTATCCAAATATATGCCGATGTGGTTTTCAACCACAAAGATGGTGGGGATGAAATAGAACGCATCTCGGCCCAAGAAATGGATTGGAATGACCGCAACCGTCCAGTCAGCGATTGGTACGAAATTGCAGCTTATACAAAGTTCAATTTTTCTGGTCGTGGAGATAAATACTCCAGTATGAAATGGTATTGGTGGTGCTTTGATTCATTATCATACAACGCAGATACCAAAAGGGCAGACAAGCTCTACCGCCTTAAAGATAAACATTTTGAGACGGAAGTTAGCTACGAACACGGCAACTACGATTATTTAATGGCCAATGACCTGGATACAGGTAATGGCTTCGTGCGCGGTGAGTTGATGTATTGGGGGCGTTGGTTTGTTGACACCACAGATGTAGATGGCTTTCGCATTGACGCTGTTAAACATATCCGCTCTACTTTTTTCCGTGATTGGTTAAATCACCTGCGAGTGCATTTTGGTGGGCGGGAACTGTTTAGCGTTGGCGAGTACTGGTCTCAAGATATCAATGCCTTACACGGTTATATTGCCTCTAGTGATGGGCGTTTGTCGTTATTTGATGTGCCTCTACATTTCAAATTTCACCAAGCTAGTCGCCAGGGTAGTAGTTTCGATCTGCGATCGATTTTTGATAGAACCTTAGTTAAAGAACAACCTGCCCTAGCTGTTACCTTTGTCGAGAACCATGATACCCAACCTTGTCAATCCCTAGAGTCGCCTGTTGAACCTTGGTTTAAGCCCTTAGCCTATGCACTAATCTTACTGCGTCGGGAAGGCTATCCTTGCGTTTTCTATGCAGATTATTATGGGGCAAAATATCAAGATAAAGGACGTGATAATACCCTTTACTCTCACCGTTTCTTGATTGACAAGTTCTTGAAAGCGCGTAGAGAATACGGTTTTGGCGACCAGCATGATTACTTTGACCATCCCAATACTATTGGTTGGACGCGCTTGGGTACTAAGCAACACCCGGGTGCAATGGCTGTAGTGCTGACTAATAGTTCACCAGGGAACAAGTGGATGAACGTGTTCCGACCCAATCAGGAATTTTACGATGCCACGGGACATATAAACAATATCATTCACACCAATAACGACGGATGGGGAAATTTCCCATGTCCAGGTGGTTCAATATCGGTCTGGCTGCAAAAATAGTTTGAATAGAAAACTAAGGTTAAAGAGGTAGATAGTAAGGAGTTTCTCCACTATCTACCTCTTTGACAATAGTATTCAACCTAGAAGGGAGCAAAATTTTCAACAGGATTACGGAATTGAGATGACATCGCTTGAAGTCATAATCATCAGAACACAAACTGATTGCGTTCACTGAATTTTTTGCTTGACTAACTCCAAGCAAGAAATCTTAAAACAGCCAAATAATTAAAGCTATTAAGGAGATAAATTAAGATGAGTGAGAATAATAACCCACAACCCAAAACAAAAAAACAACCTCCTAATACAATAGGAAAACCACCTAAGACTGAATTTATTAACTCCGAACAACAACCCAAAACACCAAAATTATCAGATATTAATTGACCAGGAGTAATTCCTACTTAATCCATGCAGTAATTTTTGCGAGGAAATTAGGAGGTTGTCATGAAATAACTCAAGGCAACCTCTCTCAATTTATTTGATAGCTGAATATAAATTTTAGCTTAAACTTATGATACAAACTTCAAAAAAAATAGTCATTGAAGATATCTATCTTCAAGAGATCGAACTGACAGAGACTGAAGCTCAATCTATTAATGGTGGTTCACCGACTTTACCACTGCCACCACCTAGTAATGGTAGATTTTTGTTATTTTCTTTTGATTGGGTAGCACTTAATCCCCAACCCTTACCTCCAAAAACCTCTTCTACCCCAATATTTTCTTTATAACTACAAAACGAATTCTAGTGTAGAAGCCAATAAGAAACTAGAAGTCTGACGAAAATATTCATTTGCTGCTATATTTTGGGAACCATTGGTTCCCATTTCATTTTTAATTCCATTGCTTATTGATTCATTGATTTAATAAGGGCAAGCAAATAGTGAAACAAGTTCTGCCTGACTGCGACTCAAATGAAAGCGTACCGTGATGGCGATTTTCTACAATCCGGCGAACGGTTTCTAAACCAAGTCCTGAACCATGCCCCACTGATTTGGTGGTGAAAAAAGGTTCAAAAATACGGGTTTTAATTTCAGGTGGAATTCCACTACCAGAATCAATGATGTCAATATGGGCATAGCGATCGCAATGATGTGTTGTAATTTCTAGCAGTCCTTTACCATCCATTGCATCAATGGCGTTGTCAATTAAGTTCGTCCACACCTGATTTAGTTCGCTGCCATAGGCAAGAATTTTTGGAAGACTTCGATCGTAATTGCGTTGCACTTGGACACCGCACTTGAGTTTATGAGCAAACAATCGCAAGGTATCTTCCAAGCCTTGATGTATATCTACTTCTTGCTGAATGCCTCGATCGAGGTAAGAATAAGACTTCATCGCTTGCACAAGTTCGGAAATCCTCTCAGATCCTCGCAAACCATGTTTAATCATTGACATGACTTCAAAGGAAAGCGCTAGCCAGTGCAATCCCATTTCTCGCAATTCCGTGTCGTCGTTGCGCCAACGTTCCATGAGTTGCTTTAGGGTTTCAACCTCAACACCACCTTCCGCTAAAGGCTCTGCTAATTTCCATGCTTGGTTTACACCATAGTCTTCTAACCATTCCAGCAATATGTCTTCGCGATCGCTTAGTGTCACCGGATCTAGGCGATTATTCAAAATCGCATCATAGCCAAGATCGCGTACTCTCAACCAGTGTTGAGTATGGGCTTCCTCAACATTGCGTTGCCCATAAACTAAGTTCATTCGTTGCAACTCTAGGATCGCGGCTGGCATTTCTTTTAAAGTCCGAACCAAGGCTGCGGCTGGGTTGTTGAGTTCATGAGCTAAACCGGCGGCAAGTGTCCCTAAAGCTGCCATCTTTTCCCGCCCACGAATGAAAGACTCTAGCCCCCGGACACGACGTTGCATAATTCGGAAGACCATCCGCTCAAAATCACGACATTCATGCAGCAGTTTACGGAAATCTTCTCCTTTCATTTCATAGATGTGGCAATTCGTGAATGCCCGCATTGTCACAGGTGCAGGTTCATCTGTGAGTACTGGAATTTCACCAAAATAGGATGGGGCTTCGTGCTGCCCAATGGGAATTTCCACTCCTTCACTGCGGCGGGTGATGTTGATTTTACCTTTGACTAAGATAAATAAGCGACATACAGGGTCTCCCTCATAGGACAACACTTCTCCAGCAGAAAGTTCAACTGTTTGAGCGCGATCGCAAACCCACTGCAATCGCTCTTTGGGTAGCTGTTGAAATGGGTCTAAGTTGATTAATTCCTCAACACATAACATTGATTAACCTCCTTGAGGGGGCAGGGGGGATAATACCAATTCAAAATTCAAAACTTGTACTGAGCTTGTCGAAGTATTCAAAATTCAAAACTAAGAAAGCCAGACATAACATAGGTTTGGGAGTATTATCTGTCGCATTTTTTTTTCAAATGTAGGGTTATACAGGTGTGTTTCCCTATGGAGAATTTTGGCTTAAATAGTTGAAGAAGGCTTTAGTCTTAGTTTATCAGAATGCGCAAAAAACCCGATCTGTATATACGGTGGGGATGGATGGCGGCCCGATCGCTCAAGATTTATTAAAACCAGCAGAACGACGATAAAGTAACCAGATAAACACGGGTGAACCCAGCAAGGCAGTGACGGAACCTACTGGTAGTTCTACTGCTCCTAGTCTAGAGAGTAAATCTGCAAAAGTGAGTAACCATGCACCTGCAAGGGCGGAAAGTGGTAAAACAAAGCGATGATCTGTACCAACAATCAGGCGGACACCGTGAGGGACAACAAGACCGACAAATCCAACCAAGCCACTGATGCTGACTGCACCTGCGGCTAATAGAGTGGCGACACCACCAATTAACAGGCGCGATCGCGTCAACGAAAGCCCTAAACTTACAGCCAAATCATCTCCCAAAGCCAGGATGTTTAGCGATCGCGCCAGCAAGCATCCCCCGATTAATGCAACGATGATATAAGGGCCAGTTGTAGCAATTTCTTGCCAACCCCGTCCATTCAGACTACCAACCAGAAAACTGAGCGCAATTTGAATTTGCCCATCTTCAGCTAAAAGCAGCAATGTACTTTGTACAGCACCAAATAAAGAACTCACCGCCACTCCGCCTAAAATCAACCGCTCAACAGAAATTCCCGAACCTGAACGACCGAGTAAAATAACAATCGTGGCAGTTAAAATTGCTCCTATCCATGCTGCTAAAGGAATTGCGATCGGGAATATGTGGCACACAATCATCAGAATTACAAGTAGTCCCGCACCCGCTGAAATTCCCAAAATAAATGGATCGGCGAGACTATTACGTAACATTCCTTGCAGCAACGCTCCTGACATTCCCAAAGCTGCGCCGACAATAATCGCAGCCGTAATGCGTGGGAGACGTAAATCCCAGAGAATTGTCTGTTTAACCGGATCGCCTTTGTGGAGTATGGCTTGCCAAAATTCCGACATACTTAAAGGTACTGCTCCTTGAGAAAGCGACAGCGCTAGCGTTACCACCAGTGCTGTACCAAAAAGTAAAACAGCCCAAAATACGCGGTGTTCAGTAAAAATTTTCTGAAATGGTCTAGTCAAATTTATGATATGTATTTTTTTTAAATATAATCTGTCCCAAACAAAGCTGCATTTAAAGATAGCTTCTCGATGAGGGAGGAGAAATCTAAAAATTTGACCCTCAGAAGGTGAAAGTTGACCTTCAGAAGCTCAATGTTGACCCTCAGAAGGTGGAAGTTGACCTTCAGAAGGTGAAAGTTGACCCTCAGAAGATGAAAGTTGACCTTCAGAAGCTCAATGTTGACCCTCAGAAGCTCAATGTTGACCCTCAGAAGCTCAATGTTGACCCTCAGAAGCTCAATGTTGACCCTCAGAAGATGAAAGTTGACCTTCAGAAGGTGAACGTTGACCTTCAAAAGCTCAATTTTTAAGTTTTAACTCCCTCTTCTTCCCCTGCTCCTCTGCTCCCCTGCTCCCCTGCTTCCGTGCCCCTACGTTAGTTCTAGTCCACCTTGATAGCCAGTGACAATGCGTCCACCATTCTTGAGGATGTGGATTTCGATCTGGTCGCTAGCCCAAGTAATCTGGTCTTGGAAGTCCGGGTTTAAAACACGAACCCGTTGATTGCTAGAGGAGACTGGAGAATTGGGAGAATTAATTGCCAGAGATTGTACAAAAGGCCCGTCAATCAGGATATCGAGTTGTTCTAACAATGCTTGGGAACCTGGCGGTGCAGATTGGGACTGTAGCTGCTTAAGAGTAAACCCAGAAAAAGACATTACATTTAAACCAGCAGCTTTTATCTTCCGGGCTAAAGATGCTAGTGCCGTTGCTTGCCAAAAGGGTTCTCCCCCAGAGAATGTTACACCTGTGTTGCGGGGATTGCTGAGAATATTTTCGGCAAGGGCATCAACAGCAATCAATTGGTTAGGTTGAAAAGACCAGGAGTTAGTATTAAAGCAGCCAGGACACTCACGCAAACAACCTTGTACCCAGACGACTGCACGACAACCAGGGCCATTCACTTCTGACTGATCGACGTAACCCATAATATTGAGATAGCCTGGGGGAATTTCCATGAGTGCTAGCGATGGGTCAGTTGGCTTAATTTCCATCTCTTTAACTCCTTTTAGCCATTAACTATTAAATATAGCGAATCTCCACTTATATAATCGTGACAATAGTTATATAACTAGGGATTTAATTGTTGAAGAAGGCAGGAGGCAGTACCGATGAAACAAGTTTCACAGCCAAGAATGAAAGATTGAACCCAGAATTAATTAAAAATTATTATTTCTTTCAATTTTTAATCTTTAATTTTTAATTAAAACTGGTCAGGAGTCAGAATTCCCTGCTGCTTTCTGCCTCCTGTCCTCTGCCTTTCTTCGATAACCAATCTCTCAAAAACTTTTAGCGCTTTGGAAAAGTCCGCTTTCACTTACTAGACTGAATCTTGTCGGATTTTTGTCAAATCTATTACACAATTGCTACAAATATAATAATGAAAATTTTCTCATCAAAGTTTCATAAAAGACTCATGTAACTTTGGGAAGCTACTTAAGTTAATATGGCATCCATTCACTGAATAACTTAGGGACATTTAACCATGAGACTGATGGTATATTCCCACGATGGCTTCGGTTTCAGTAATATTCGCAGAATGCTGGCAATCTGCATTTACTTGATTCGATTCCAAAACTTTCTATTTTAGTTGTTTCTGGTTCGCCGATGCTGCACACCTTTTGTCTTCCGAAAAGACTAGATTATATTAAATTACCCTGCTTAAATCGATACCCATCGCATCAATGGTAATGATGCAGCCAGAGATGTCTAATATGTCCAATAGTGCTGGAATTACAGTGATTTCATTTGATTTAGAACTGACCTTTATTTGTCCCAAAACTAAACGATGTTCACTTGACCAGGCACTAACTGTGTGCAAGGCTTTTAGTTTTGATTCTCGGTCATAAGAGCCTCTATGAGTTTTGCCATCGATGGCTACTACTTCTACTCTCAATTTCTCAACCAATGATTGAACCCACTGCCGAAAACATTGCTCAAATTATGCAGGGGTTAATTCTCTCAAACACCCTTCTAAAAGTATCAGGGCTGGGGATTCCAAATGGTAGTTCTAAAAATGTTTGCAACCATTCTTTTTTATTGAGCCCATACTCCTCAATATCTTCCCAACCTTGAGCGCCGGCGATTACTGCCAAAATGGAAATGGTAATGATATCAGTAAGTAAATGCCATCTCGTCCTTTCTGTTCTTGGGTCTTTTACTTGTGTGAAGTATTCTTGAACCTTACTGGTAATGTCAAAACTGTCTACGCTGGGTGCAAAAGATGCTTTGGTTTTGCTTTTCTTGTTCTCAAATCCTGTTGACATTACTTTGATCTGGCAGTGAGATGAATAAAATCTTACCCTACCTCGGATGGTGTCACTTTGTTTCCAACAAAGATTGCTGATTGGGCGAGTCCTCTTGTCAATAGGTTTTGAGACGCGCTAACCCTGGTCTACGATGGGCTTTGCCTACGCAATTTTAGATGAGCCAACCACTGGCTTAGATAACGAAAACGAACACGCCGTCAATGAAGCACTCGATCGCTTAACTCAGAAATGCACAACCTTTATAGTTTCTCATAATCTTAGAGCCGTTAAACAAGCCGATTTAATTCTCTACATCGAAGACGGACAGATTTTAGAGCAAGGTACGCATCAAGAATTACTGCCCTTAGGTGGACATTACAGCGCAATGTATACCTGGAAATCTGCGGGAAATTCCCATGAGAGTCCTCATGTAGAGACGCGATTTATCGCGTCTTTAAAGACCAATTATCTACACCAATAACCCTTAAATGAACTTTGTACAATGGCATCGAGACTATTACGGTAAATAAAAAACATTCCGGGCTATATCCTACTCATAGCAATAGTCTCGATACCAGAATTGGTAATTACTTCAGAAAATAGTCAATCTATATTTACCGCGTTCCTGTGGATTTTTGGAAGTAATAACTATATAGTATGTATCATCTTCAGGCAACTTGGCTCGGTCAATTAAAGCACTGTAGACACCACTTTTGTCTTTGTCTTTATCGATCGCGATCGTCTGTCCTTTAGAATTTAGCAAAGCTACATAAGGAGAAAACTCTTCATCAACACTATCTACCCGAATACTTATCAGCTGATTTTTTTTACCTTGAAAATTAGAAACATTGTAAGCACCTCCATTTTGTTTTAGGGTTGAGCTTTTGGCAGTTAGTTGGTCTGATTCATCTAAAGTATAGCTAGCTCTATCATTCCTCAGAGCCAAACTATAGCGACCTGTATCTCCAGGATCTTGACTAGTAACAGCAATCTTGTAAATGCCATTCTTAGGCAGTCGCGCAAAAATGAATGCATCATCGCCACCACTGCTTTTATCCAAAGCGCCTTTTTTAACGATGATATTGTTATCAGGATCGTGCAGAAACAACAAGGGTTTTAAACTCAAGTTATTGGATCTACGTGTATCATTACTGCCAATTAGTCTAATTTGCACTAATTGATTTTCTCTACCCTCAAACTCATAGAAATGAAAATATCTACCTTCAGATTGAAAGTCACTTTTACTTAAAATACCTAATGCAACATCTACAAAGTTAATCTCTTTGTAAGTTGGTATTGCAGGTGAAGAAATCCCTGAATTATCGAAATTTTGGTTCCCATTTGTAGCTACATTAGAACTTGGCTTGCGAACTCTTCTGGAGCCACCATTATAACGATTGGCGTTTGAATTTGCAGTTCTAGTTCCAGAGGATCTAGATGCACCACCACCATTGGAACGATTAGAATTTGAGTTATAAGTCCTACGTCTAGACGATCTAGGAGTAGAGCTATTATCTGAAACGCTGGAAGTTCGTCGCTGAGAATTTTCTGTATTAGACGATACACGAGGAGTCTGCTGTACTGGTGACTCAATAGATATCTTCCGTCTTGGAGATACTGATGCCTGAGAAGCAGGAATTTGCTCAATTCCTTTTTTTACTGCTTCTGGTTGTCTCTCATCTGGTGATTTAGCAATTATGAAGTCTTGAGAACTGTGAGATTTCACCAAAGCACTTATAGGCAGTACATTACTTGTGATTAACAAACTACTACTCACGCAACCAATTAAAACATGACTTAATTTGCGACGATAGTTTTTGTTGTCTAATAGCATAATTACGCTCCTAATTTTGCCGATCGTTTTGTCTCTTCCTGAAAGACAAAATTAATACTAGTTGCTGTTTTAACCACAGCAGTTATTTAAATTGAAAGGGGAATTTAGCATATATACCTTAGCGGCTTGCAAAAGGCATCGCCTGTAATAAAATCAATTCGTATATCTTTCATACCCAAATATTTACCACAATCAAATCGGAAAAATTATATTTTCAATTTAGACTACTAAAGGAAATCTCAATTTCATAGGTATATACTGAGCTACAAACTTAAATTGCTGCTTTTCGGAATTTTGTCCAGATATTTTTGTAAACGTGACTAAATGGCTCACACAGATGTAATACACAAGCAGGCCTAATACCATTTCACGAAAAATCTGATACAGATGTAACTCCTGAAAGCTTTGCTGCATCTAAGTTTTTTAATTGCGAATTGAGAATTGTGAATTGGTATAACGCCCATTAATTCGTCAAAAGGCATCGCTCAAACACAATTTTTTGCAATTTATCTAAATTGTTCAATACCTGATGAGGTAAGGAAATTGGGGATTTGTATGGTGTCTCAGTGATATTTACTAACAAGAGAGATTATACTGCATGACTTAAGATGAATATATACCCCAACTGAAATGGATTCCCAGTATGCTCTGTTGTGTGAATCCCGATTGCCAAAAACCCTTAAATCCTGATAAAAACAACTATTGCCACAGTTGTAGAGCGGAATTGATACCCCTGCTAGGAGGTCGCTATCGTCCCACTCAGGTTTTATCAGACGAAGGCGGATTTGGTAGAACCTATCTAGCCAAAGATGTACACAAACTGAATGAATGCTGTGTTGTTAAGCAATTCGCGCCAAAACTTCAGGGAACTGGTCCGTTAACCAAGGCCGTTGAACTATTTAAACAAGAAGCGAGCCGACTGCAAGAACTAGCAGAACATCCGCAAATTCCAACTTTATTAGCTTATTTTGAGCAAAATAGCTATCTTTTTTTGGTGCAGCAGTTTATCGATGGGCAAAACTTGCTTAAAGAATCGGAAACGCGGTCAAACTATAACGAAACAGAGATTCGCCAACTTTTGCTAGATTTACTGCCAGTACTGAAGTTTATCCATTTGCGGGGAGTGATTCACCGAGATATCAAGCCACAGAATATTATTCGCCGTCAAAGTGATGGGCGATTAATCCTCATTGATTTTGGAGCTTCCAAGCTGCTGACAGCAACAGTGCAGACTAAAATGGGCACTGTTATTGGTTCACATGGTTACACTGCACTTGAACAGATGCAAGATGGAAAAGCTTACCCAGCCAGTGATTTATTCAGTTTGGGGGCTACTTGTTTTCATCTACTGACTGGGGTTCGCCCATCTCAACTGTGGATACATCAGGGTTATGGTTGGGTTGCATCTTGGCGGCAACATTTAACCAGTTCAGGTAGAGACGGGATTTCTATATCTGTAGAGTTGGGTGAAGTTTTGGATAAGCTGTTGCAACTAGACATCCAAAAGCGTTATCAATCGGCTGATGAAGTCATCAATGACTTGACACCTCAAATATCACCATTGTCATCAGTGCCCCCAACTATACTGACACCAACATTTGCAGCTTCCCCAGCAAACAAGGTGCCAGTTTCACCAAAATCAAATAACAATCTAAAAAGTCAACTGCTGTTAGGTTCTAGCATTTTAGTGTTGGGATTAGGGGGAGTTTGGTATTTTCAGTCTCGTCCCCAGACAGTCAGCGAGGCTCCTCAACCTATTTCTCAGCCTATTTCTCAGCCTATTCAGCCCCAAAAAAACGTCTCAGAAAATTCTTATTCACCCAAACCCTTCAATGGGCATTCTAGTGACGTGAATTCCGTAGCTTTCAGTCCTGATGGTACAACCCTTGGCAGTGCCAGTGATGATAAGACAATCAAGCTATGGAATCTGACGGGTGGACAGGAAATCCGCACTTTAGAAGGACATTCCAATTGGATTTGGACTATAGCTTTCAGTCCTGATAGTAAAATCCTCGCTAGTGGTAGTGCGGACAAGACAATCAAACTGTGGAATCTGGAGACAGGAAAGTTAATCCGCAGCTTGCAGGGAAATAGCGATGGAGTTACTTCTGTAGCTTTCAGCCCTGATGGCAAAACTCTTGCGAGTGGCAATGCTAGTAAGGATATGAAAATCAAACTATGGAATCTGGAAACAGGAAAGTTAATCCGCACCTTAGAGGGACATACCAGTGGTGTTGCATCTGTAGTTTTCAGTCCTGATGGTAAAACCCTTGCCAGCGGTAGCTGGGATAAAACAATTAAATTGTGGAATCTGGGGACAGGAAAGTTAATCCGCACCTTAGAGGGAAATGCAGAGTCGATTCTTTCAGTTGCTTTTGCTCCCGATGGTGTCATCCTTGCCAGTGGTAGTAAAGACAAGACAATTAAATTGTGGAATCTGAAAACAGGAAAGTTAATCCACACCTTAAAAGGACATAATGATAAGGTTAATTCTGTCGCCTTTTTGCCAAGCGTAGGTTCAAATGGTATCACCCTTGTAAGTGGCAGTAGTGACAAGACAATCAAACTTTGGAACCCAGTCACAGGAAAGGAAATCCGCACTTTGGAGACAGGTTCTGGATATATTTATGCCGTTGCTATTAGCCCAGATGGACAAACCATTGCCGGTGGTGGAAGTGGTGAGAACATTCTCAAAATTTGGCAGATGATTAATTAAAAATATCTGATAGTGTACATTCGCAATAGATTGCGACTTTTTTGGGTTCTATCCCAGAAAGAATATTTAGCTGTGCAAAAATATCAAATTAATCATAGCTTCAAAAGATGATATTGGCGAAGACTGTATTATGGTAATATTCTCTACGTGTTCAGAATTATAGCTTGAAAAAAATATCAAAATCTATCCCTAAACCTGCAAAAGTGGGTTTATATAGGTTTTATGCTGTCAAAAAAATATCTTTAAATAAAAGTTTATGATTAATATATTTTTTCTACTCATACTATTTTCTTCGCTTTTAGGTCGAATTAAATTTCCAGGAATAAATATTGGTATTCATTATTTATTACTTCCGGTATTTAGTTTTGGAATCATTAGTTTATCGTTAAAATCTATACCAGAAGTTGTTAAGAAACATAAAATAATTTTGATATCTATAAGTCTCATGTATTTGTGGATGTGGCTGTCCTCATTAATGAGCGAGTTTCCAAATATTGCTATTACTTATAGTCTAAAATACTCAACTTATTACATATTATTTTTCGCTTTTTTAATATTAACTTTTAAGAATACAACAACGCCATCTTTGACATTTTATTATCGTTGCATATTATACTTACTACAGATAATTGCAGGTTTAGGTTTTTTAGAGGTTTTACTTCCCAGCAACTGGATTTTTAAATCATTAAAGTTCCCCAGCTTTTATCCTGAGATTGGTTCAATTATGCAAAACCCTAATCAGTTTGGGGTCATAGTCGCCATTGGATTATGTTTAAGTCTGATTTTAGAAAAACAGAATAAAATTTCTAAAATTGAATTAAATATAAGTGAATTAATTTTTCCAATTTCCTTAGCTTTGTCTGCTAGCGGAAATGGTTGGGTAATTTTTATAATTGGGATGTTTCTTTTGCTGATATATAAAATTATTAGTTTTAGAAAAATGATTTATCTAATAAGCTTGTTGTTTTTATGCATTGTAACTGTACCAGTTTCTACATGGAGACTTGGTTTGGCAGATAGTAAAATATTCCCATTAATTAATGTATTTTTAGAAAATTCAAATTTAGCAAATCCAAACGAAAAAAAGCCTCATACTCTTGTAGTAACAGGTTTTTCAAGGTTTCAAATGTGGCAGGCAGCTATTAATGAAACTATTAAAAGACCATTTACTGGTATAGGTATAGGGGTTTTTCCAGACCAGATAGGAGTGAAAGTTTGGGGAAAAAAAGGTTATCATGCACACAATATATTTTTAAATGTGTCAGCAGAACAAGGAATTCCTGGATTATTACTATTTACTAATTTTTTAGCGAAAATAGCATTTAAAGTTAAATATGCTAATCCTTTAATTACTGTTCCAATTATTCTATTTTTAGTGTCTCAAATTCTAGATTTTTTTGCTGAAGACTATACTTTTACAACTATTGAGTTTTATTTTATAGCAGCAGCTATCAATTATCGAAAAGATATTGTCATGCAATTAAAACCTGAAATTATTTAAAATGCCAAAAAACTTATGATTGCTAAACCTCATCTTTACTTAATATTTCCGAATATATTTGATTTCAAGGGAGGTATTCAAGTTTACTCAAAATTTTTGCTGAAAGCTTTACAAGATATATATCCTGAAGCTGATTATGATGTGTTTCTAAAATATGATAAATATAGTTTAAAGCAGCCAGAAAAATTGCAGTTTTTAAGTTCAACAAGATTTCATTATTTTGGAGATTTACCAAAATTATTGCAACCAATTTTATTTGCCACGAAAATAATTATTTTAGCTATTCTTCAACATCCCGTTATAGTCATTTCCACTCATGTTAACTATGCGATTGTTTGTTATATTCTCAAATTTTTCACTGGAACTCCTTACTGGGTAGTTGCTCATGGCTTAGAAGTTTGGGATATCGAAAATAAAGCAACAAAATTTGCTTTAGAAAAAGCAGATAAAATCATTAGTGTTAGTAATTACACTCGCCAGCGCTTGCTTCAAGATTCAAATATTGATTCAGAAACAATAGTTATTTTACCTAATACATTTGATGCTAGTAAGTTTACAATAAATTCTAAACCTACTTACTTACTCAATCGATATAATTTAACAGATGAACAGCCTGTAATTTTAACAGTAACGCGGCTAGGAAGCACTGCAAAATACAAGGGTTATGACCAAATCCTTCATGCTTTAGTGAAAGTGCGGTTGTATCTCCCTAATGTTCACTTCATTCTTGCAGGTAAAGGAGATGATATACCTCGAATTAAAGCTTTAGTTACTAACTTAAATCTACAAGATTGTGTGACAATTGCCGGATTTGTTTCAGATAAAGAATTGTGCGATCATTACAATCTCTGCGATGTTTTTGCTCTGCCTAGTAAAGGAGAAGGATTTGGAATTGTTTTTCTAGAAGCTTTAGCTTGTGGTAAACCTGTATTGGCGGGTAATCAAGATGGTTCTATAGATCCCTTAGCTGACGGGAAGTTGGGATGTTTGGTCGATCCTGATAATGTTGAAGAAATTGCCGATAATCTGATTCAAATCCTGCAAGGTGATTGCTCTAATCCAGTAATTTACCAACCAGAACACTTACAACAAAAAACTATTGAAGCTTTTGATTTTAGCCAGTTTTGTGCAAGTTTAGCAAAGTTAGTTAGTAGTAATTAGTTACAATTTAATAAAATTTGGTAAAAAAATGGACGATTCAGTATTTGTTATATTTCTTGCCTTTGGATTTATTTGGGTTTTGATGGGAGTTGTCGGTTGGATTGCGTTTCTAAAATCTGAGGGTGAGGAAATTAAGTTTGGTAAGTGGGGACTTATAGTTGCTATTCCAATCTTAATACCAATAATTTTTACTCTAATTATTGGTGTATTGTATCATTAAAAAAATCACTAAAATCTATGTTTTTTACTTTTGCATCGCACCCCTAACCAAAATCACTGTACTTTCGACACCAGAAGCGATCGCTTCGGGAATATTACCTTGAATCGCTTGCTGTAACAATCCCTCGCGGGAAGCTCCCAAAACTACAACGTCGTAACCTTCGGTTTGCACTAGGTTAATCACACCTTCGGCGACTGAATTAGCTTGCACGGGGAGAGCAACTACAGTACTCGACAATTTGCGACGACGCATCAAATGGCGGATGGCTTGTTCTGAAATTGACATATCTGGCTTGAGTTCAGATGGCTTAAACACCTGTGTCAGGCGAATTTTTGGATCGTTTCCCAATGTAATTAAAGCCGGTAGCAATTTTATTGCCAGTGGGGAATTGGGGCCACCAGCCACTGGAACTAGCCAACGGTTAAATGAGTGCTGAGTGGGGAGTACTGTTAGCGGTAGCGGGGAGTTCAGTCCGTTCTGAGTGCGGAGTGGGGAAGGTGGGGCCCCCTCTGGGGATAAGGGGTAATGGGGAATTTTGCCCAGCTTGACTAATACAACTTCGCAGGTGGCTTGGCGAATTATGGTGTCAACAACGTTGCCAAAAATCCGACCAGGGGTAGATGTGTTACCTTTCCATCCCATTAAAATTAGGTCGATGTGTTGTTCGTTGATTGTCTCCAAAATTGCCTGCGCCACATCGTGGGTAACTCGAATCTGCGTGTGCAAGGGAATTTTCCACTTTTTTGCTAAGACTTCTGCCTGTCGTAGCAAGCGGCGACTTTTTGCCGTTCTTACCTGTGTTTCTGATGGGGAACTGTGGCGGGGTATCAGCATCACTTGCACGCAATCTATTTCATAATGGCGATCGCGGGCAATAGCTGCTGCCATTTGTAATAAAACACCTGCTGTTTCGGGATTAGCTACGGGTACTAATAATCTACCTCTACCAGTGCTGGGCGATCGCGTCTGGTAAACTATGTATGAAGGTTCTGGTCGCAGTTTTGGTGTCGCATTCTCACCATTGAGATGATCTGCTTCCGCCCGAATAATATCTGCACGGGTAATAATCCCAATCAGTTTTCGTCTATCTACCACCGGTAAGCGACTAATTTGATAGCGATCGAGTAAATATAGTACATTACTGAGGGTGTGAATTGGTGATACTGTCATCGGGACAGATGTCATAATTTCTTTTAATAAAATATCGGCTAGATTGCGATCGCGCAGTGTATGGTTTGTACTCTCGCGGATTTTTAACAAATCTGATTGCGTTACAATCCCCACTAACTTGCTATCTTCTACTACAGGGAAACCGCGATGATGGGAACGAGCAAAAGCTTGCATTGCTTCTTCCAAGCTCATCTCTGCATCTAGAGTTTCTACCCGTTCTTGCATGACATCTTTTGCAGTTAACTTGGTTAATGCTCCTTCCATCGCAACTTCTTTGGTGAGAGTAATACCTTTTAACTCCAAAAGTTTTTCATAAAGCGAACCAGGTACTACTTTATCCGCAACCAGGTAAGCGGCGACAGAAACAATCATCAAAGGTAGCACTAGGTTGAAATCTGTAGTCATCTCAAAAACAATCACAATTGCTGTGATTGGCACTTTGGAAACGGCGCTAAAAAATCCACCCATACCCGCTAGGGCGTAAGTCGTAGGAGAACCAACTCCGGTGAGATATAACTCAGATACACCGATGATGTGTCCTAAGCAAGAACCCAAAATCAGACTGGGAGCGAATAATCCCCCCGGCGCTCCCGAACCAAATGCAATCAGTGTGAGGATGAACTGGGCGGCAAAGGCGATCGCTGCGACGCTAGGATGGGAACCTCCAGTAATTAATGACTCCCGCAATCCCGTATTATCACGGAAGGATGGGGGCAGCATAGCGACGACAACACCAGAGATAAATCCAGCTAAAGCCACCCGCAAGGGTAAGCTGATGTGTAATCTTCGATAAAATTTAATACTAAATATAATACCGCGATTAAACAATGCACCAAACAAGCCTGCCAAAATACCTAACAGGATGAAAAAGGGAATTTCTGGGATGGAGAATTGGCTGGAAGATTTTACTAATTGCAAGTTAAGGTCAAGAGAGCCACCACCCAAAAGTCGAGATATCACCCCACCAATAAAAGAGGCGATAATGGCAGTTCCGAGAGTTAATCCTGATAAATCTTGGAGTAATTCTTCAACGATAAACAAGACACCTGCGATCGGGGCATTGAAAGCAGCAGCCAAACCCGCACCCGCACCAGCTGCAATCATCTGCCGTCGATGATCTGGAGAAGTGGGAACCCAACGACTCATTCCTGCTGCCAAACCAGCCCCCACTTGGACAGTAGGGCCTTGCCGTCCCAGCGTCATGCCAGAACCAATGGCGATGATGGCACTGAGTAACTTCACACCTGCTACCCGCCAAGATAGATTCACAGACACGTTGGCCAGAGAAGCTTTGACTTGCGGAATACCGCTACCAGCAGCCTCTGGTGCTAATCTATCCACCAACCATCCAGCCAGAAATCCCAGGACAAGACCAATTGCAGGTAGTACCAGCCATGCCGGCAAAAGGTGGGTAGTATGCACTCGCCATGTCCCCAACCATCCCGATCCGACTTTTAGGAATACCGCAGAGAGGGCAGCAACCAGACCGATAATACAGGCTTCGGCGATCGCTAAACCTCTTCTAGGCTGCCACCAGGTGCGAAAACGCTGATTCATACCAGTTTTGGATTTTAAATTTTGGATTACAAATCTTTCCTAAAAAGCTGTTTTGTGGAATCTTAGAGGATGGTTTAAAAGTCTATATTAAGGCTCATATCCCCGACTTCTTAAAAAAGTCGGGGATATTGTTATTCACAAATAATTTAGGATCGCTATACAAAAGCACTCTCCCCAATTACGAATTACAAACTTGTACTGAACGTAGCCGAAGTATTACGAATTACTTAATTGTTTCTTCCCGTGGTAGATAGCCCTTCTACTATCAGAGACGGAGTATAACAAGAACCATTCCAATCAACATCGTTGCCTAGTGTAACCAATTGCTTCAGGGCTGTGTAAACATTACCTGCAACCATCGTATCCTTAACACGCCCAATTACTTGACCATTTTGGACGCGGTAGCCTAAATCGACGTTGATCGAAAAATCTCCCGAAATACTGCCGCCACCACCCAACATTTGATCGACAATCAAGCCATCATCTAGTTGTTGAATCAAATCTGGTAGCGATGCCGAACCTGGCTGGATGAGAAAATTAAATAAACCAGGGGTAGGATAGCTACCTAAACCAGGGCGAAAACCATTTCCAGTGGTGTTAGTACCCAGTTGGGAGCCGGTGGTGCGATCGCCATAGAAATGCTGTAAAGTTCCATTTTGGATAAATACCAAAGATTGAGTCGGAGTGCCTTCGTCATCAAAAGGGCAACTGTAAGGGCCAGCTTCTGGATCTTGATAGAGAGTGAGACTGGGTGCAATTACTTCCTTACCCAAACGTTCTGCCCAAGGTGAAGCTGCTTCTAAAACTCGCTTGCCATTCAAAGCGGCTTGTACAGTACCCCAAAGCATATCGGCGGCTTTAGAAGTGAACAAAATCGGGACACGACCAGTAGGAGGTGAGATATTTTCACTCGACCAAATTAACCGTTGTAAAATTTGATTAGCTAATCTCTCTGGATCGAGTTCCCCCCGCTTGGTTTGACCATCAGCAACACTTAAAAAATCATCACCACGCACCCATTCTGCTGATATGTAGCAGCTGAGGGTAGTGTCTGTATAGTGACAATCTAAACCTTTGGTGTTGACCAGTCTAGTGGTTTCAATATCACATTCCCAGTCACCATTGCATACAACATCGGGATAGGCATCACGGATGAGTGCGATCGCTTCTTTGCCCCAGTCCACCAAAACCTCTATCGGGAAACTTTCTCCTAAATCGGGGTAGGAGGGCTGAGAGTTAGAGCCTAATTCTACAGTTTCCGGTTGATTTAGTTGACTCAGAGCCAGAGCTTTTTCCACCATTACTTCGGCTAAGACAGAACCGTAAGCCACCGTCAGTCCCGGACGCCCGTTTCGCCAAAGCCGTAGTGCTGTGCCTTCAGATTGGTTAGTTTCTAGCTGTTTGAGTCGGTTTGCCTCAAAAAACACTGGGCGAGAAAGCGATCGCGACTGATACACTTCAGCAGCTTCTGCTCCAGATTTTATAGCTAGTTCCAGCAACTGTTCGGCTAGTGTATCTTGTGACAAATTTTCAGAACCCATGACCCTTAGTGAATTGTGGATTTTGAACCGCATATCAACGCTGTCTCAACAGAAGTGCGATGTCTACGACGGGCTACGCCTACGCACTTTCCGGTGATGAACGCAGATAACTATCCAAAAATCATCAGTGTTTCTTTACAGTTACGATTTGAAACCGCAGATCGACACTGATGGACGCAGTTAATTATCCCAAATCATTGTCATGTCTCAACGGATCTAGTCATTTGTCATTTGTCATTTGTCATTTGTCATTGGGCACAAGAGGCGGAGGGGCAGAGGGGAAAAACTCTCCTCGGTCACTGAGCGTAGCCGTTCGCGCAGCGTCTCGTAGAGAAGTGCTGCTCCCCTGCCTATTTTCACAGATTAACCTCTTGCAACAGCCAAAAACCAGCAAAAGATTCTGCTTTGGGATCGGACTGTACACCGATAAAATGTACTCCATTAGCTTTTTGCTTGGCTGCTTCAAAACCTTTGGCTTCTGCTAAGATTTGAGGTTTTTTGATATTTGCCACAATCCAACTTTCAGTTACACCAGTTTCTAAAAGCAATCTCGCCTCCTCGCTGGTGTCAAATCTTAAAAAAGCTAACTCCAAACCAGACATCCACCCAGCCAAGGGCAACGCTCTCGATGAGAAAATCAAAATACCAGGAATACGAGCTTCAGGTGAAACTTTCGCCAACTCTAAAGGGAAAGCTTCACCAAAACCAATTTCCCACTCTGGCATATCAGCAAAATCCGCAGCATCTAAAGTAACAAATACCCACTGCTGTCCTTCCAAAGCATCTGGTAAACGTTGCGGCAAAGGTTTCTCCAAGCGGACTGAGGGATTAGTTCCCCCTTGATACCCTGCCTCTTGAGGATACACTTCTTTCATCCGCTGTTCTAACCATTGATTGAGAACCAAAGTACGGCGGCTAGGCTGGGCGGGAATGCCTATATCTTGGCAGGCTTTAGTAATCATATTGTTCATTTGGCGGCGGAAAAAGCGGATTTTAATTGGTGCTTTTCCAGCTTGGTCAATAGCCTCCTGCAATGCTGTCCGCAACCAGCCCGAATTTACCTGGGTACTGGGACAATATTGAGCATAGCGAAACAAAGAGTCTACTTTTGCGCCGATATCCAAGGGGCTTTCGCAGACTAAGACTTCCCAAACTTTTTTTTGATTATCGTCCAAAATCGGACGAGAGTAAAAATCGATTTCCCAAATACTGCCCATGTTTTGCGGTAAAAATCTGGCTGTTATGTTTTCCTGATATCTCGATCATACGAGTGTTAGGGCGCATTGGACATTGAAAAGAGGCAGAGGGGCGGATGAAATCGCAAACAAAACTAACACCGACAAATTGGATTTGTCGCAGGAAGATTATGTAATCAGCCAAAAACACTGAATCGTTAGTTTTATCAGATGTTTAAATTTTAGAAGAATGGCATAGGCTAGTAAAAACCGCAGGCATCGTTTCCATTTGAGGGCGATCAAAAATAGCGATCGCTAATGTATCCCCTCATTTACCACGGTTAATCCAAACGCCTCTGAGTCCAGCTGCTTTAGCTGCATGATAGTCTTCTACAATACTATCGCCAATATGCCATGCCGCCTCTGGGGAACATTTATGTTTGTCTAAGGCAATGGCAAAAATTTGTGGGTCGGGTTTAGCTGCACGTACCTGCGTAGAAATGGTGACGGAGGTAAAAAATTCTCTTAATCCCAAACTTTGCAATACTGAGTAAATCCGAGAATCAAAATTGGACAGCACCCCCAGGCTAACTCCCAACCGCCGCCAGTTGATTAAAGCTGGTAAAACATCGGGATAGACAAACCACGGTTCGCCAGTACCAAAGTGAATGTAAAGTTCGCTAAAAAAAGCCGAAAAGTCAGAAAATTCCTTGAGAACACCTGCCTTTTCAAAAGTGTTCAAGGCAATTATCCGCCACCAATCAAACTCACGCTGGGGAATATCTTGCAGTTCTGCATCTGGAAATATTGGCGGCGGCGCTGTTTTAAAGCTTTGGATGAAAGCTGTATTCAATGTTTCGGCTGAAACTGTAACGTCAAATTCCTGGGCTATCTGACTATAAACTTTGCCCACACTACCTTTGACATCGAAGAGTGTACCCACAGCATCTAAAAAAATAACTTTCGGTTGTTCCATTAAAGTTTGAAAATTTTGAATGTTGAATTTTAGATTTTGGCTTGTTAAGAGCTTCTGTGGGTAGAGTCTAGCATCTGCTAAGTAGATTGGCGGAAATTAAACAAATCATCGTAAATGTATTGGTTTTTTTACCAATGCCCAATTTGCAATTTCCAGCATTGAAAGTTATCGAGAAAGTGTTTCTATAATCGGACGGAATAGCCAATTAAAACCAACTTTCAGCTGATGGTCTAAAGTTGGCAATCTATATAAATAAGCAGCACGACGAGCGACGTATGCCAAGGGGCCATCTAGTTTAATTCCCAAACCAGTGAGAGTGGCGTTGTCTATTCCTAGTGCCATCATTTCTCCTAACTGTTGGTAGTGGAAGGGAAGGAGGGGGCGATTAGTCAAAGTTGCCCAGATATTCCAAGCAGTATAATCAGCTTGTTGAAAAGCCGCTTGTGCCGTAGCGGGGACTTGCTGTCCTTCAGCATCATGACAGTCTGCTAAATCTCCCAAGGCAAAGATTTCTGGATGGTCGAGGACTTGCAGATTGGATGTAGTGGTGATTTGACCGCGCTGATTTTGCTTGAGAGAAAGAGATTTCACTACGGGCGCAACCTTAGTTCCTACAGTCCAAATTACCAAATCCACGGGAATCGTATCTAGTTGGTTTTTGTACTCTAGGGAAATGCTATTTTGCTCGATTGATTCGACTTTGGTTTCTAAGTCAAGAAATACACCACGGGCATCTAAGGCTTTCTTTGCTGCTTCCCGATTAAACTCTGGGGAAGTTCGCAAAATTTGGTCGGCGATTTCAATTATCCGAAAGCGTCCTCTTTCGCCTAGTCTGTCGGCTAACTTACAAGCTAATTCTACACCACTGTAGCCAGCCCCAACGATCGCTACCCGAATTTTATCAGCATCCGATTCTTCTAAAAATCGCAGGCGTTCTTCTAAACGATAAGCATCAGAGATGGTGCGGAATGTGTAGGCGTAGGCTGCCGCACCAGGGACTAAATCTAGTGGTGTCTCACCTCCTAGCGCCAGCACTAATCGGTCGTAAGGAATTTCCGGGCCTTCTTGGATATTTACCCGTTGCCGATCGATGTCAATTCCAGACACAACACCTTGATAAAAACGCACCCCTGTGCCTTGTAAAATTTCTTCAAAGGGTGGGGCAATTTCCCAGGTTTGCAGTTCGCCAGTGAGTAATTCGTAAAGTAAAGGAGAGAATAGGAAGCGATCGCTTTGATCTACTAGAACAATTTCGGGTTTTTGCGTAGATTCCCAAGGTAATTGGCTTAACCGCAGGGCTGTGTAGAGACCACCAAAGCCTCCACCAAGGATACAAATTCTAGAAGTTTGTTCAGTCATCTATTCTATGTTATGGAACAATCAATATTAATTAGGCAACTAACTTCAGGGTAACTGAAAGTTTAGGTTTCAAAACCCTCCATTTGTATGAATGGTTTAACATCGCTAACTCAACACTGCTTCGATGAGAAAATTGGACAGCTTGCAGTCTAACAATTGGATAAACTTGTTAGAAAAGATTAAGGTTTTATTTCCATGAGTTGGTTTTTTTCGACGCTGGGAGTTTTCTTGGCACTAATGACGATTTTGCTAGCGTTGTATCTAATCACTGCGAGGCCTTATCAATCATCTAACTCTGTAGCCAATTCCTATGACGAATGGACTGAAGACGGTATTTTGGAATTTTACTGGGGTGAACATATCCACTTAGGTCATTATGGTTCGCCACCACAACGAAAGGATTTTCTCACTGCTAAATCTGACTTTGTGCATGAAATGGTACGTTGGGGTGGTTTAGATAAATTACCCCCTGGCACCACTGTCTTAGATGTTGGCTGTGGAATTGGAGGTAGCAGTCGCATCTTGGCACGAGATTACGGTTTTGCAGTCACAGGTATTACCATTAGTCCCCAACAAGTCCAACGCGCCCAGCAGTTAACCCAAGAGGAACTTGATGTGCAGTTTCTTGTCGATGATGCAATGGCACTTTCTTTCCCAGATGCTAGTTTTGATGTAGTTTGGTCGATTGAAGCTGGGCCACACATGCCAGATAAAGCCATTTTTGCCAGAGAGTTGATACGGGTGCTAAAACCCGGTGGAGTGATGGTTTTAGCCGATTGGAATCAAAGAGACGATCGCCAAAAACCGCTCAATTTTTGGGAGAAACGGGTAATGCGGCAACTATTAGATCAGTGGTCGCATCCGGCTTTTTCGAGTATTGAAGGCTTTTCCGAGCTTTTGGCAGCAACGGGATTAGTCGAGGGGGAAGTGATAACGACAGACTGGACGGAACAAACACTTCCCTCTTGGCTAGATTCCATCTGGCAAGGAGTGACCCGACCAGAGGGATTGGTGCGTTTTGGTCTATCTGGTTTCATTAAATCTCTGCGAGAAGTACCTACCCTCTTACTGATGCGGCTAGCATTCAGTGCTGGTCTGTGCCGATTCGGAATGTTCCGCGCAATCAGAGCTAAGTCGTTGCAGAAATCAACTAAACAGTATAGTTTGGTTAGCAGTTCCTGATAGCCTCGTTAGTTTTAGAGGTTATTTATAAATCAATATGGTTTGGATAACCACTCTTTACTTTCCTTGTATTCTGGGAAAAGGTTAAGAGTTAAGGGGTAAAGGATATATTTAAAACCTTTTCCTTTTCCCCTTTCGCCTTTAACCAAACCGTATTGGGGCATAAGCACTCATCCGGGTGCGTGCCTTTCAAATACTTACTGCTAACCTGAAAACAGCTTCGTTATTTTAATCCTAAACCTGCGATCGCGGCGATGGTTGGTGATGCTGCTCATTTTTACCCCTCCCAATTTGAGACAGTTTATCGCAATTGGGGATCGTGGGCTGGAGACTAGGGAATGGTTTGAGATTCAAAGGTAGATGAACGGAGTTCTGAGGTGGATTCATCCAGTTCAAAGGTGGATGGACGGAGTTCTGAGGTGGATTCATCCAGTTCAAAGGTGGATGAACGGAGTTCTGAGGTGGATTCATCCAGTTCAAAGGTGGATGAACGGAGTTCTGAGGTGGATTCATCCAGTTCAAAAGTGGATGAACGAGATTCTAACTCTCCTTCATCCCCAATCCCCAATCCCTAATCCCCACTTACTGAGACAACCGCCAAATCTTAATAGTGTTATCTTCACTACCGCTAACAAGGGTTTTGCCATCGGGAGTGAAAATAACAGATGTGACGGTGTTGGTGTGCCCCGCCAATGTGAGAATTTCTTCTCCTGTAGCTGTATTCCACAGTTTAATAGTGCGATCGCGGCTACCACTAGCAACAATTTTACCATCGGCACTGAAGGCTACGGATGTGACAGTATTGCCATGTCCCGCTAGAGTGCGAAGTTCTCTTCCCGTAGCTAAATTCCAAAGTTTGATGGTGCGATCGCGGCTAGCACTGGCTAAAGTTTTACCATTTGGGCTAATAGCCACAGTTGTCACCGTTTGAAAATTTCCTTCTAGTGTGCGGATTGGGTATCCTTTTGCTAGATTCCAGATTTTGATCGTTTTGTCAAAACTGCCACTGGCCAGAATCACACCGTTAGGACTAATAGCCACTGACCGCACCCAGAATGTATGCCCTGCTAGTGTCCGAATTTGCTCTCCCGTTGCCAAATCCCAGATTTTTATCGTGTTGTCATCACTGCCAGTAACTAAAGTCTCGCTATCAGCACTGATGGCTAGGGCATGAACTGAGTCAGAATGCCCTATAAGAGTGCGAATTTGTTTACGCGTTGCCAAATTCCAGATTTTAATGGTGTTGTCATCACTAGCACTAACTAGAAGTTTGCCATCTGGACTAATTACTACGACATTCACCTGCTGAAAATGCCCGTTGAGTGAAGAGATTAGTTTTCCGGTTGCGAGATTCCAAAGTTTGATTGTGCGATCGTCGCCACTGCTGGCTATGGTTTTACCATCAGGGCTGATGGCGACAGATAAAACTGAGTTTTCGTGTCCTTTGAGGGTGTTATCCAAGGAAACCTTACCCAAGCTAATCTGACTCAAAATCGCGTCATTTTTACCAGGACTATTTTGTTGAATCAACCTAGAGACCAAACTGGTTTGAATCCGGCGAAAATTTTTATACCAAGATTCGCTGAATCCAAATAACAGAATGAAAGCACTTACCAAGATTAAAATTCTCAGTAAGGGATAACTTTTTGGTAAAACTGGTGCTTTAGTTGGTGGTAATTTACCAGATGACTTACCCGCTGGGGGCAGTGCGAGGAGTTGTTTGGGAGTCAAGTCTCTCAGGACTTCTTCGGCTGACTGGTAACGTTCCTGGATATCTTTTTTTAAAAGCTTGTCGATGACAAAATCCAACTCAGGATTTATCGGACTCCGCAAATATTCTCGCCAATTACTTACCCAGGCGTATCCAGATTCCATCCACAACTGAAACGGCGAATTTCCCGTTAGTAGATGAAAGCAGGTAGCCCCCACACCGAACAAGTCGCTGGCGGGGAAAGCTTTCCCATCTCTAATTTGTTCTAGGGGAGAATAACCATGTGAACCAATGGATGTGCCAGATTTCTGCTGAACTTTGGCGGTAAATTGCTTTGAGGAGCCAAAATCAATTAAGCTTAATCGCCCATCATGTTTATTGCGGATAATATTTTCTGGCTTGATGTCTCGGTGAATAACTTTGCGATCGTGGATAAATTTTAGGATGGGTAGTAAATCTAGCAAAATAGATTGAATGTCTCTAGCGTTATAAGCCTTGCGCTGTTGCAACTCCTTTAACAAATTATCTCCATTAATAAACTGCTGCACCAAATATAGGCAGCCGTCTTGCTCAAAATAAGCTATCAAAGTCGGAATTTGAGGATGTTCCCCAAGGTCTTGTAGTCGCTGCGCTTCTTCGGCGAACAACTCCATCGCCTTTTTTTGCGACCAAGTTCCTTGGAATTTTGGAGCTAATTGCTTGATAACACAGCGTTCATTGAGTTTATCTACGTCTTCTGATAGATAGGTTCTGCCAAATCCCCCCTCATCTGAAAGGACTCGGATCACACGAAAGCGATTTCTTAAAAGTGACACCAGCGGGGTGCTACAACTTTGGCAAAACTTCTTTCCATTGGGATTCAGGGGATTTGAGCAATCGGGATTTAAGCAGCAGATCATGATCTGACAGGCGCGACTGCATGACAACTTAGGCTAAGTTTGTCCCGAACTTTCCCTTAAGATAATTGACTCTCGCTTACTTGTGGTAGATAAACCCTGTTCTGGGGATTGGGGAATTACTTATATAGTTAGCTTTTGTAAATAGTAGTCAGTCTTCCTCATGTGTGGAAAACTACGAGAGCCATAAGATTAATTATTCTATCGATTATATAATAATCTGAATAAAAATATTTTTTGGAACTTTTAAACCTAGTAATTTTGCTTGTATCTTGGCAAGCGACAACTGACTAAGTATTGAAGATAAACCCCGATTAATGAATCATTACTGACTATCAAATATAGTTAAAATGCTTACTAAATTTGTTTTAGCTATTTTAAATTGCCCATAATTAATTATTCATTTGATACTTCAGGTAAAAAGGCTGCAACTTACAGCAGGAGGCAGGAGGCACAGGGCAGTTCTTGCTGGAGGTAAAACTATTGCTAGCTCTAGCATTCACCCTTTCCAAATGTCCTAACTTATGTGACTACGGCTATACAGCAAATTTCAAGTCGATGCGATACACAAGCTAAGTCTGTTACCCAGGTATAAAGCATGTTTTACTCCTGAATTCTGAATTCTGCTGTATGTTATCTTGTTTCCTTGAATCTTGCTCTCCATTTCCGAATGGCATTAGCAGTTCTAGCTACAGGTGGCATGTATACATCATAATTTTCGTGTTGTATAATTTCATGCTGTGTAATTTTGTTTTGTGTAATTTCGTGTTGTGTAATACTTTTATTATTTAATTTTTGGGTAGTTAAACAGTTAGCCAAAGTCGGCAAATAACTTTCATTACTTAAAGCTTTCATCACTTCATCGGCAGTCTTAAACCGCTCCTCTAAAGTAATTTTCACCATTTTTCCTAAAATCTGGGCGAAACTGTTGCTGATATTTACTTGTTTTTGCCAAGATATTTCACCAGTTTTTGGGTCGTAGTCCAATTCTAAAGGACTTTTAGCAGTCAACATAAAAATACAAGTTACACCCAGTGCATAAATATCACTGGCATAAACTGGACGTAAAGAAAACTGTTCTGGTGGTGCAAATCCCCTAGTACCGATAAAGTTGGTATTGACAGCTTGATTGATTGAGTTTTCACAAACATCAACTAATTTCTCTTTCACCGCACCAAAATCAATCAGCACTATCCGCCCATCATATTCACACCGCAATAAATTTTGAGGCTTAATATCCCGATGAATCACATGATGTTTATGAAGATACTGTAATACAGGTAATAATTCCTGTAAGAACTGCTTAACTGAGGATTCACTTTTGGGCCCAGTTTGCCGCACTTCTCGCGCCAAAGTCAAACCCGGCACATATTCTTGAATTAAAAAGAACTCCCCATTCGCCTGAAAGTAGTCTAATAACATAGGAATTTGCGAATGACTACCGAGTTGGCCCAAAGTTCTTGCTTCTTTTTCAAAGCGCATACATGCCCTTTGCCAACTTTGGGGACTAGTCACTTTTGGACAAAGCTGTTTAATAACACACAGTGGATTCCCAGGTAATACGGCATTTTTGGCTAAAAAGGTCACACCAAAACCACCTCTACCTAAAATTTGCAGTATTTCATAGCGATCGCGAAATAGCCGTTTGGAACCACACATCTGACTCAACTGAGTTTGTTGTGAAATGCTCTCTTGATATTTCGTTGTTTTTTGAGGAAAACGATTCATTAGTATAAAGTATCTGCTTTTAAATGTCTCTAATTCTATGACAATTCTGTATTGGCAACAGTAAGATTACTGAATCTTTGCCAAATCCTCATTACTCTTCAAAAAGTAAAAATAAATTTTTGTAGAACTAGTCCTTTCACGGATGTGTGACGAGCTAATTTGTAGTTTTGTAAAGGTGAAAGTCTGTTGCGTGGGTATTTATAAAAATTTTGTATGAAGATACACATAATAAAACCCCTCTAGTTTAGCAAAAGGGGGACGGCGTAGCCGGGGTAAAAATATGCAGTTTCACGCTGAGTACATTTATAGATGCAAGGACTTACATCTTTACGTTCGCGGAGCTTCCCGCAGGGATGGGATGTTTTTTTGACTATACAGCAGATTTCAAACTAGTTAGGTACACAACGATTCGTCTGTTACCCAGGTATAAAGCGTATTTTACTTTTGAATTCTGCTGTAAGTACCGAATGGCACTAAGTTAAGCTGAAAGGTAGGCGGCGTAAGGATTGCAGAGGAGCAGGGGTGCAGAGGGGCAGAGGAGAATTTCTCTTGCTTCTTTCCGTATGCCTCTTGTTTCTGTCCGTATGCTTCTTCCTTCTTCTTTCTCCTCTGCTCCTCCGCTCCTCTGCACCCCTGCTGCCTCAACGATTTTCCCTTTTCTTAGTGCCATTCCTGTAAGTACCTAAGCTGGTGGAGTTTGTGAAGAGAAAATATCTGTGAGATTCTCCTCAACCAGCAAATCTGGTGTTTGTATAATAAATGGGAGTTCGGCTCCCATAAGACCTCTTTGGATGCGTTCTAAAGTCTCACTAAAAACGATAAACAGAGGATATACAGTATTAGCTCCCTCACTCAAAATATGACTGTGACGAAGAGGCATCAACCACTCATAATCATTGTCTAGATAAACTTGGGTTTGTCGCCAACGTCCTAACAAATCAGAAAAGTCTTCGTCAGCGCGATGAATAAAGACTAAAATTTCTGCACCAGTTTTGATTTTCCACTCTGGATCGCACATCAAAATTGCCACATCACAGGGTAAGCAAATCGTTTGTAGGGCTGTTGTAGCAGGATTGCGAAGCCGAACAATTGGCAAGGGTATAGTGATAACACTTTCATCTGGACGGCGCAGACTGGGAATCATCTCCAAGTATGGCCGATATTGCTTTAGTAAGGCGATCGCAGCTAGATGATTGCTGTACTCAGCCAAACTCGCTTCGTACTGAGATTTTTGCACAGTCATAGTTTATTAAATAGTGAGGAGTTAGGAGTTAAGAATAAAATTAATCAGTTAAAAGCTAAAAGTTAGGAATAAAAAATTTTAATTACTAACTCATAACTTATAACTCTTAACTATTAATCTTTTATCCCAGCTTTTCAAATACCGCAAACATAGGCAGATACATCGCTAGCAAAATGGTTCCCACCATTCCTCCTAGTACTACAATCATCACCGGTTCTAAAATACTGGTCATTGCTTTTACTGCTTGCTCGACTTCATCTTCATAGAAATCGGCAACTTTCATCAACATTGCATCTAATTCTCCAGTTTCTTCTCCGATACTAATCATCTGAATTGCCATAGCCGGAAAAACGGCATCTTTTTGTAAAGCAATGCTAATCATGCCTCCTTGTTGAATCTCCATACGGGCTGCGTCTATGGCATTGGCAATCACTTGGTTTCCTGATGTATCTCGGACAATTTCTAAGCAAGTTAAAATTGGTACACCTGAACGAGTTAAAGAACCAAAAGTCCGGCTAAAGCGCGCAACTGAAGATTTTTGAATTAAGTCACCAAACAATGGCAATTTGAGGGAAAAACGATCGATTGTGATGCGACCAACAGGAGTTTTACCGTATTGTGTAAAGGCAATTTTCAGTCCGATAAGAGCGCCAAGAAGGACGAAAGCACCCGGACTTCTCAGAAATTTACTAGCATCCATCAAGAATTGCGTTAAAGGTGGTAATGTGATTCCAAGTTGTACAAAAATTGTGGCGAAAATTGGAATCAGAAAAATAGTCATACCAAGAAAGATAGCAACTGCGATAAAACCCACAACAGTTGGATAAGACATTGCTGATTTAATTTGGTTTTGTAATCGGGCAACATCTTCTAACAACTTGGCTAAACGATTCAATACTTCGTCTAGAACACCACCAACTTCGCCAGCTTGAATCATACTCACGTATAATCCATCAAAACAGTCAGGATGCTTCCGCATTGCCTCTGAAAGATTCATTCCGCTTTGAACATCGGTGCTAATGTCTACAAGGGCTTGTTTCAATTTAGTATTACTACACTGTTCGGAAAGCACCCCCAGACTTCTAACGATCGCAACTCCCGCATTCATCAAAACGGCAAATTGACGCGAAAAAACGGCTTTGTCTTTCACAGAAACCTTAACCAAGGAATTCTGGAAATTTTTGAAGGCAACATCTGGCTGAAATCCCTGAGATTGCTTGAGTTCTTGGATTACAAAACCTTGATCTCTGAGATTAGTACGAGCTTGCACCAAGGATTCAGCAACAATTTTTTCTGTTCGAGATTTTCCTTGCGAATCCCGAACACGGGCAACGAAGTTTGGCATAAATAAATTCAAATTCAAATTTCAAAATTCAAAATAGTCAAGGAGATGAAATATGCTTCATCTCCTCTATCCCCAGTTTCTTTAATGTGCTTTGGCAGCCGCACCAGGTTTCGCACCTGCTGCCTGCGGTGGTACAGAAGTACCGATGAGACGTTGAATTTCATCAGGCTTAGAAGTCTTAGACATCGCCGCTTCAAAAGAAATCGTTCCTGCTTTGTAAAAATCAGCTAAAACCTTCTCCAGAGTTTGCATTCCCAATTTGCCGCCAGTTTGAATCGCTGAGTAAATTTGAGATGTTTTACCTTCTCGAATCAGGTTGGAAATAGCAGGAGTGACAATCAGAATTTCTTGAGCCATCACCCGACCATATTCACCGGGTTTAGGGTTTTTCTTGGACACCAAGGTTTGGCTAAATACCCCCACCAATGAGTTAGACAACTGCACCCGCACTTGGGTTTGTCTTTCATGGGGGAAAACGTCGATAATCCGGTCAACTGTTTGGGCGGCGGAACTCGTGTGTAGGGTACCAAATACTAAGTGTCCTGTTTCTGCCGCGGAAATCGCCAAAGAAATCGTTTCCAAATCGCGCATTTCCCCTACCAGAATAATATCTGGATCTTCCCGCAGTGCTGCTTTCAAAGCATTAGCAAAGCTCTTAGTATCTTCTCCTAGTTGCCGCTGGTGAACCAAGCTTTTAATTGGTTCATAGACAAATTCAATTGGGTCTTCCACCGTTAAAATATGTTCTGCTTTGGTGCGGTTAATCAAGTCAATCATTGCCGCTAGGGTAGTTGTCTTGCCGGAACCTGTAGGGCCTGTCACCAGAATAAGTCCTCTGGGTTTATCGCACATTTCCCGCACGATATCTGGCAGACCTAATTTTTCAAAGTTAGGAATCTTAGAACTTAATGCTCGTAAGCAAGCAGCATAAGCACCACGCTCTTTATAGACATTGACCCGGAAACGAGCCAAACCTTTGACACCATAAGAACAATCTAACTCCCAGGTCTGCTCTAGGGTTTTACGCTGGGTATTGTTGAGCATACTAAAAATCAGCCTTTGACATTGATCGGCTGTCAATACATGCTCACCTATAGGAGTAAGTTTGCCACTGATACGGAAGTAGGGAGGCAAACCTGCGGATAAGTGCATATCCGAGCCACCCATCTCAATCAACTGCTCCATCAAGTCTTCAATCATCATTTCCATAGTTTTGCTTCCTTTTAATGTTTTTTATTTGTCATTTGTCATTTGTTTAAGTTACTAAGCATCAACTAGTGACCAATGACCAATGACTAGTCTTAAAACCGAGCTGTCATACAGTAAGGACAATCCAGCCATTCTTGTTTCAATGTGGCATCGCAACTCCGACAGGTAAGACCAGTCTTACGTTTGGCTTTTAACTCTGCTTCCAAGCCAGTATCAGTAAACGTCACTCGTTCTACTTCTTCTAGAGTGGTGGAACCTTCACGCACTAAGTCCAAACTATAAGCCAGCAAGGTTTTCATACCCTCTTCTATTGCCACTTCCTTGATGCGTTCGGTGGGTGCATCTTCGTTGATCAGAGTTTGCAGGTTTTCGGTGACTCGCATAACTTCATAAACACCACAACGCCCTTTGTAGCCGACACCATTACATTTTGGGCAAAGGTGATTTTTGGCTTTGGCATCTGCGATCGCTTCTAATGTCAAAGTGTTAGCTTTATAGAAGGTGACTCCCACATCAGAGGAAGCTGATAGACCATAACGAGCTAATTCCTCAGTTGTGGGAGTGTAGGGAACACGACATTCAGAACATACACGCCGCACCAGACGTTGAGCTAAAACGCCAATTAGGGAACTAGAAACCATGAAAGGCTCAATCCCCATTTCTCCCAAACGAGCGATCGCTCCTGGGGCATCATTGGTATGTAAGGTAGTTAATACTAAGTGACCAGTCAAGGCAGCTTCAATCGCTGTTTTTGCCGTTTCCTTATCCCGCGTTTCACCCACCAGTAGCACGTCTGGATCTTGCCGCAAGAAAGCCCGCAGAGCAGTAGCAAAATCTAGCCCTTTTTCCCGAATCACCTGTACTTGAGTAATCCCTGGAAGACTGTACTCAATTGGGTCTTCTACAGTACTGATATTAATTCCGGGATCGTTCTTTTCTGATAGTGCAGAATACAACGAGGTTGTTTTCCCGGAACCAGTTGGCCCAGTTACCAAAATTAGCCCAAAAGGACGGCTGACCATATCCTGGACAATATGTAAAGTCTCTGGATCGGTAATTAACTTATCTAATCCCAGTTGGGTGGAAGAGTTATCCAAAATCCGCAGTACCACCTTTTCCCCGTAGCGACTGGGTAAGGTATTCACCCGGAAGTCCACCTTGCGTCCCTCAAACATCCGGCGGATACGTCCATCTTGGGGTAGACGGCGTTCAGCAATGTCTAGATTGGAGATAATTTTAAATCGGGCTGTCACCGCTGGGATGATTTTTTTCGGTAGGGGATCGAAAGCTTCGCGCAGTACGCCATCCTTCCGAAAGCGGATGCGTAAGTTTTCTTCTTGCGGTTCGATATGAATGTCAGAAACGCCCTCATGCAAGGCTTTAGCCAGGATTCTGTTGACTAGGTTGATGACTGGGGCATCCTCCGCGCCCTTCATCGCTGCCCCTAGATCGGCCTCCATTTCTTCAGGAGCATCCGAAAGATCGAGATTTCCGAGGTTTTCTAAATCCTGATTAATATCTGTAAACTTTTCTTGTTCCAGATGCTTCTGCTTAACAGCCATTTCATCCAGATATTGGTTGATTAGCTGTTGGTAATCTTCCTGGGTAATCACCATACGCTGTAAGGCCAAGCCTTGGGGGCGCAAGATGCGGTTCAGGTCATCAGAAGCCTCTAGATTATCTGGAGCGACCATCGCCACTAAAACTGAGGGCGGGGTTTGGTCTTCGTGTTTTGATAGTGGTACTAAGCGATGGCGACGGCAGATATCGACTGGGATGAGGGTTTCAATCAGGTTCCCCATCATCGTGTTGCCAACGGAATTGACTTCTGGATCGAGGAATTCAACTCCGTATAATATTTTCAGTTCAAATAGCTGCTGTTTTTTGTATTGCCTGAGCAACTCAGGCGATAGTTGTTGCCCAGTGATTGACTCTAATACTTCTGTTAAGGGTCTGCCAGATTTGCGGCTTTCAATTAATGCCTGCCTCATCTGTTCGGTATTGACATAGCCAGATTGCACTAGCTTGTTGCCGAAGGGCGAAAACTCTGTTCTGGTAGTTAGAGCGGTACTGCGCCGTTGTGGTGACGAGTAAGTCATAAATGAGCGAATGAGTAGGGGGAACCTCTGCTTAAAGTATTCCCAGGCTGTGAGACAGAATTCTCATTTACCAAAAAAGTCCTGAGTCACGTCGCTTTGCTTTGAATTCAAAATTAAAAATTCAAAATTAAAAATATTTTCAAATAAGATGAGGGGCGAGTCACATTTGGCGCTACTATTGCCAATTACTCGTTCGGGTTCCCGCCTTAGTGGTGTCTGGGCTAACGTGTTCACCATTTGTCACAATAAGAGGACGGTTATATCACTTCCAGGAACTTGTTGGCAATAAAATCAGCCCCAGTGGCACGTCGTGGATGACGACGGTTGCAAGCTGTGGAGATACACTGCCATAAATAGGATCTGGAATGAATAGACAATGATCGATGAAAATAAACAGATAAACAATACAAGCCAGCAATTGGGTGAACCAACAGAGGTAAAGCAAGCAATGAAGAGTGACTTCCCAGCCCAAACTAATTTCAATGAATCTGGCAGCGAGGTGACAGAGCAAGTGGCAGCCCAAACAAATATATCAGGCGATACTGCGGTCAATTCAGAAAATAGCGTCGCTGCAACTGAAAAAACTGAAGTAGAAAGGGCAGCTTTGGCAGAACTGACTCAACAAATCGAGTCCGTCAAAACGCAACTAGAAGAGCGTAGTACTCAATATATGCGGATTGCCGCTGATTTTGAGAATTACCGGAAACGCACTAGCAAAGAAAAAGAAGACCTAGAGTTGCAGGTGAAGCGGAATACGATTTTGGAATTGCTACCAGTAGTCGATAATTTTGAGCGGGCGCGATCGCACCTCAAACCGCAATCTGATGGCGAAATGACCATGCACAAAAGTTACCAAGGCGTTTACAAACAATTAGTAGATAGCTTGAAACGCTTGGGTGTATCGCCAATGCGTCCCGAAGGTCAAGAATTCGATCCTAACCTGCACGAAGCAGTAATGCGGGAACCTACGGATGAACATCCTGAAGGAACAGTGTTAGAAGAGTTAGTGCGCGGATATTACTTGGGCGATCGCGTGCTACGCCATGCAATGGTCAAAGTAGCTGCTCCCAAGGAAGATACACCTTTTGCACCAGAAGATCAGTCGAGTTCAGCCAGCAGTTAAGCTGTAGTCGCTCGCCTCGCTGACCTCAAGTGCCTGGGTTATAGCAAAGACGAGCATCGCGTACCTAAAACTTGGACAAGGCTTTGGATAACTCTCTGTGTTTCAACTTCTATCTTGCTATCAGCAACAGGGGTTGCACAGACGTTATCCGCTAGCCTTTGTTCTTAGCAGAAAAGTTAGTCCGCGACATATTACAGCAGAAATTTAAGTAAAAATACTGGCAAATATGGGAAAAGTTATTGGGATCGACTTAGGCACTACTAACAGTTGCGTCGCAGTTTTGGAGGCTGGTCAACCACTTGTGATCTCCAACTCTGAAGGTGGACGAACTACTCCAAGTATTGTGGGATTTGGGAAGAGTGGCGATCGCTTGGTTGGTCAATTGGCAAAACGCCAAGCCGTAACCAATGCTGAAAACACGATTTACAGTATTAAACGATTTATCGGGCGGCGTTGGGAAGATACTGAAATAGAACGCGATCGCGTCCCCTACAACTGTGTCAAAGGTCGAGACGAGACTGTTGATGTCCAAATTCGCTCAAAAAACTACACGCCACAAGAATTATCCGCCATGATCCTGCAAAAGCTGAAGCAGGATGCGGAAAACTTTTTGGGTGAGGAGGTTACTCAAGCAGTGATCACCGTACCAGCATATTTCACAGATGCCCAAAGACAAGCAACTAAAGATGCTGGCACAATTGCAGGTTTAGAAGTCCTACGAATCATTAATGAACCAACAGCTGCGGCTTTAGCTTTCGGATTAGAAAAGCAAGACCAAGAGCAGCTAATTTTAGTATTTGACTTGGGAGGCGGTACGTTTGACGTATCGATCCTGCAACTTGGGGATGGCGTTTTTGAAGTGAAGGCGACTTGTGGTAACAACCACTTGGGTGGAGACGACTTTGATAATGCGATCGTCCTTTGGATGATGGAACGTTTCCAAGAACAAGAGAAAATCGACCTTTCCAAAGACAAAATGGCGCTGCAACGCCTGCGGGAAGCTGCGGAAAAGGCAAAAATTGAACTCTCCAATATGGTGAATACCTCCATCAACTTGCCATTTATCACAGCGGATGACACCGGACCAAAGCATCTGGAGATGGAACTCAGTCGCTCCAAATTTGAAGAACTCGCCGCGAAATTAATTGAAGCAACCATCGAACCACTGATCCAATCGCTTAAAGATGCGGATCTCAAACCAGAAGCCATAGATCGGATTATTTTGGTAGGTGGTTCTACCCGTATTCCGGCAGTCCAAAACGCGCTAATTAAGTTTTTCAACGGCAAAGCTCCCGATCGCTCCATCAACCCTGACGAAGCTGTAGCATTGGGAGCAGCTATTCAAGCAGGTGTGTTAGGTGGCGAAGTCGATAATCTCTTACTACTGGATGTCACCCCTTTGTCCTTGGGAATTGAAACCTTGGGTGAAGTGTTTACCAAAATCATTGAACGCAACACCACGATTCCTACGAGTCGGTCACAAGTTTTTTCCACCGCAGTTGATGGACAAACCTCAGTGGAAATTCACATCCTCCAAGGTGAACGGGCGATGTCACGAGATAACAAGAGTCTCGGCAAGTTTCTGCTCGCAGGAATTCCCCCATCTCCCCGTGGTGTACCGCAAATTGAAGTATCCTTTGAAATCGATGTCAACGGCATCCTGAAGGTTTCTGCCCAAGATAAAGGTACAGGTAGAGAACAGAGTATCAGGATTACCAATACAGGTGGTTTGAGTAGCAACGAAGTCGAACGGATGCGCCAAGAGGCCGAACTGTTTTCCGAAGAAGATAAAAGACGTAAAGAACTGGTTGAACTCAAAAACCAAGCAGATAATTTGTTGTTCAGTTATGAATCTACGATCAAGGATAATAGCAACTTTATCGGCGACCAGATGAAAACCTTGGCCAGTGAAAAAGTTGCACAACTCCAAGCGGCAATGATTGACTCCAGCATTTCCACAGTGGAATTTAAGCAGCGCTTAGACGACTTCCAACAAACCTTGTTTGCAATTGGTGCTGATGTTTACAATCGAGCTAACAGCCAAACTGATGAGATTGAGGGGGGTTCATCTGGTCACTTTACCCCAGAAGTAGACTCACCAATGAATGGCACGCTGATACCACAATTCAACTTTGATTTTGACGAAGAAAGTACAGCTCAGGCTGATTATGAGGCGATAGATTAGGGTTTGGGCATTGGGCATGGGTAAGAAGGGTAAAGGGGAATGGGTAAGGGGGAAAGGGTTTATTTCTTCATCCTTTACCCTTTAACCTTTTCCCCTCTCTTGTTGCTTCCTCTGCTCCCCTGCTCCCCTGCTCCCCCACTCTCCAATTTGCAAATTTTTATTAAGACATTTTAATATATCTAAATATTTAGCGAAGTTTCACAAGACCCCAGCGGTTTGCTAGATTGTAGAAGCAAATTACTTTGGGCTAGGCAATGTGCAACTTCAGAGCCACTTCCATTGCATAAGGGTGGTTTTCCACACCTAATGGTGCGGCTAGCCCCTCTGGTTGATGGGCGAGGTTTTCCTCTCCTACGTAGCACAATTGTAAAAGAGACAGCCGACTCGGCAGTGAGAAGTCTGAGCAGAGGCTTCCCCTGTTCTTAACTTCTATAGCTTTTGTCGTCTCCCACGAGGAAAGCATCTGTTGCTCAAGATTTGTCGGTGATTTTTGTAAAAGGTAAAGGGTAAAATCAGTTATTAACAAAAATTAATTTTATCTTCTGCCTGCCTTCCGGCAAGCCGCCCTCTAAAGGACAATGTGTTGCTCTTGCATATCTGTAGGCAAAACACTTATCCATAGGGTAGCAAGTGACCGTGAATGACGTTCTACTGACTTCTGCTTTCTTCCTTCTAACTTTTACCTTTGCTATATGGCCCGCGACTATTATGAAATCCTGGGTGTCTCTCGTGACACTGACAAAGAAGAAATCAAACAAGCCTATCGCCGTCTAGCCCGGAAGTATCACCCAGATGTGAACAAAGAACCGGGGGCGGAGGATCGCTTTAAAGAAATTAACCGCGCTTATGAGGTACTCTCAGAACCCGAAACGCGCGCTCGTTACGATCGCTTTGGCCCAGAGGGTGTATCGGGTGCTGCTGGCGCGGGCTTTCAAGATGTCGGCGATATGGGTGGTTTTGCCGATATCTTTGAAAGCATTTTTAGTGGCTTTGCTGGCGGTATGGGTAATCCCACCCAACAAAGACGCCGCAGTGGGCCTGCGAGGGGTGATGACCTGCGGCTAGACCTGAAGTTAGACTTTCGGGAAGCGATATTTGGCGGCGAAAAAGAAATTCGCATTTCCCATCTAGAAAATTGTGAAGTTTGTAGCGGTTCTGGTGCTAAACCTGGAACCCGGCCTCGGACTTGTTCGACTTGTGGCGGTTCGGCTCAAGTACGGCGTGTGACTAGAACACCCTTTGGCAGTTTCACCCAGGTCTCGACTTGTCCCACCTGTAATGGAACAGGGATGGTAATTGAAGATAAGTGTGACGCGTGTGATGGTAAGGGCGCAAATCAAGTCACAAAGAAACTCAAAATTACCATTCCAGCAGGGGTGGATAATGGCACACGTTTGCGGATTTCTAGTGAAGGAGATGCTGGTCAACGTAGTGGTCCTCCTGGGGATTTATACGTTTACTTGTTCGTAAATGAGGACGAGGAGTTTCAACGAGATGGGATTAATATTCTCTCGGAAATCAAAATTAGCTACCTGCAAGCGATTTTAGGTTGTCGGTTAGAGGTAGATACAGTAGATGGACCAGTAGAACTAATCATTCCAGCTGGAACTCAGCCGAATACAGTGATGAAGTTGGAAAATCGCGGCGTACCCCGCTTGGGTAATCCCGTAAGTCGTGGGGATCACATGCTGAACGTATTAATTGATATTCCCAATAAAATCACCCCAGAGGAGAGGGAACTGCTGGAGAAGCTAGCTAAAATTAAGGGCGATCGGACTGGTAAAGGCGGTCTAGAAGGATTCTTGGGAAATTTATTTAAGTGATGATGCCCTCTTCTGTTTTAACTCCCGATGCTCAACTTGATTTACGCGGCACCCCTTGCCCGATTAATTTCGTGCGAACAAAACTACGTTTGGAGAAAATGCCATTGGGAGGTTTGCTAGAAGTCTGGTTAGACCCTGGTGAGCCCATTGAGCAAGTTCCTGATAGTTTGACAATGGCAGGTTATCAGGTGGAACAAATTACAGACTGCACTAGTTATTTTTCTCTGTTAGTGCGCCGTCCAGTTGCTAGCCAATGACAGGGGAAAATTTTGCCGCAACTGGACAGTTATTGGGTACGGTGGTGGCTGTACAGGCTAATTTTTACCGAGTACAGATGGATAAAGAGGCAGGGGAGCAGAGGAGCAGGGGAGCAGAGGAGAAACTGGATTTAAATGCCTCTTTGCCCTCGCCTCCTCTTTTGCTTTGTACCCGAAGAACACGCCTGAAAAAAATTGGACAACAGGTGATGGTAGGCGATCGCGTTGTCGTAGAAGAGCCAGATTGGGCTGGAGGACGGGGTGCGATCGCTGATGTTTTACCCCGTCAAAGTGAGTTAGATCGTCCGGCGATCGCCAATGTCAACCAAATCCTCTTGGTATTTGCCGTTGCCGATCCACCTTTGGAACCTTATCAGCTGAGTCGGTTTCTCATTAAGGCTGAGTCTACTGGCTTGGATGTGCTTTTATGCTTGAATAAAAGTGATTTAATTTCATCGCAAGAACAGCAAAAAGTTAGCGATCGCCTACTTGGTTGGGGCTATGAACCAATATTTATCAGCGTTAAAGATGGTATTAATACTGAGCAAGCAGCCAAATATTTGAGCAATAAAATTACCGTCATTGCTGGGCCTTCCGGGGTTGGTAAATCCAGTCTGATTAATACGCTAATTGACTCTGCCAAACTGCGAGTCGGAGAAGTTTCTGGTAAACTGGCTCGTGGTCGTCATACCACTCGCCATATAGAATTATTTGAGTTGCCTAGTGGTGGTTTACTGGCAGACACTCCCGGTTTTAATCAGCCGGATATGGATTGTGTCCCAGAAGAATTAATCCACTATTTCCCAGAAGCCAGAAAGCGGTTAGCAGTTGCTAGCTGTCGGTTTAGTGATTGTCTGCACCGAGACGAGCCTGAGTGTGTGGTGCGGGGAGACTGGGAACGATACGAACATTATTTAGAATTTTTGGACGCGGCGATCGCTCATCAAACACACCTACACCAACAAGCCGATCCAGAATCCACCATGAAGTTAAAAAGTAAAAGCAAAGGCAAAGGGCAGAGTCAATACGAACCCAAGTTAGAAAGTAAAAAATATCGCCGGATTTCCCGAAAGACTCAGTTACAAGACTTGCAAGAGTTATATCGGGATGAGGAATAAGGAGTGCGAGTCCAAGAATATTGGATTGCAAATTGGCAATTACAGCAGCTAGAACTTTATCGCAGAGAAGCTGCCCAATTAAAACTGATCGCAACCTTGTTGGCTGATGACGAAATCACATCACCACTTTTACCAGGTTTCGGCGTTCGAGTTCAGCGTTTTTTTATATAATTCTGGCGTAGACGCAGCCCGCACTTCTCTACGAGACGCTGCGCGTAGCTTGCTTGCTTCACCGGAGAGGTAGGACTTGGCTCAGTGACCATCCCACGGTAGGCATCGCTCATCAAACTCAGCTGCACCAACAAGCTAGGCAAAGGGCAGAGCCAGTACGAACCCAAGTTAGAAAGTAAAAAATACTGCCAGATTTCTCGGAAGACTCAGTTATAAATGACGTTTTTTTAAACCTAAGTAAGTCTCCCACAGAAACGCACGTTAACCCAGAATATTGCCGGGAGAAGAAGCAAACCCGTAATTGAGTAAGTCGGCGATCAAAATTCAATGTATATGAAGAAATATAAATTTGAAGTAAGGTGTGTTATGCCGTAGGCTAACGCACCTTGAATTGTTGAGGTTAGTTAGGTGAAAAATTGGCAGAACACTTACCAGCTAAAGGTCTTGAACCGGAGTAAATATTTTCAGTGTTGGATTATACAATAAACAAATAGGCAAATTTTACAACTAGTTAACAACAAAAGGCGATGGAGGTACAACAATTGTTGTACCCTCACAAGCACTGTAATTAACTAAATTGAAAACTATTCTTACGATCCCCATAAAGTCTTAAAATATTGTTAATTTCAGGCAAACCTCTCGACCTTCAACTTACAAGTATCACCCCAAAATCACTATGGCTATCGGCTACGTCGCGCTCGTACTCCACGCACATCTACCCTTCGTTCGTCACCCGGAAAGTGACTACGTGCTGGAGGAAGAATGGCTCTATGAAGCCATCACAGAAACCTACATCCCCTTATTGAAAGTATTTGAAGGCTTAAAGCGAGACGGTATCGACTTTAAAATCACGATGAGTATGACACCCCCTTTAGTGTCGATGCTTCGCGATCCTTTGCTTCAAGAACGCTACGAAGCACACTTAGCTCAACTAGAAGAACTCATAGCACTAGAAGCAGAACATAATGTCAACAACGGGCATCTTCGTTATTTAGCCGAACATTACGCGACTGAGTTTAGCGAAGCGCGTCAGCTATGGGAACGGTACGGCGGGGACTTGGTGACAGCTTTTAAGAAGTTCCAAGACAGTAACAACCTGGAAATCATTACTTGCGGCGCTACTCACGGCTATTTACCGTTGATGAAAATGTATCCACAAGCAGTGTGGGCGCAAATTCAGGTAGCCTGCGAACATTACGAACAAACCTTTGGAAAAGCACCCAGAGGCATTTGGTTGCCGGAATGTGCCTACTATGAAGGTTTAGAGCGGATGTTAGCTGATGCTGGGTTACGCTATTTCCTCACTGATGGGCATGGCATCCTTTACGCCCGTCCCCGGCCGCGCTTTGGCACTTATGCGCCAATTTATACAGAAACTGGTGTTGCTGTCTTTGGTCGAGATCATGAATCTTCGCAACAGGTATGGTCTTCTGAGGTGGGCTATCCTGGGGCGGCGGAATATCGAGAATTTTACAAAGATTTGGGCTGGGAAGCAGAATATGAGTACATCAAGCCCTATATTATGCCCAATGGTCAGCGGAAAAATACGGGCATTAAGTATCACAAAATTACGGGACGTGGCTTAGGTCTATCAGATAAGGCGCTCTACGACCCTTATTGGGCTAGGGAAAAGGCAGCAGAACACGCTGCTAACTTTATGTATAATCGAGAGCGGCAATCTGAGCATCTCTATGGCATAATGCAGCGACCGCCAGTAATCGTTTCGCCTTATGACGCAGAGTTATTTGGACATTGGTGGTATGAAGGTCCTTGGTTCATCGATTACCTATTCCGCAAATCGTGGTATGACCAAAAAACATATCAAATGACCCATTTAGCAGACTATTTGCGAGATCAGCCAACTCAGCAAGTGTGTCGTCCTTCGCAGTCGAGTTGGGGTTTCAAGGGTTTCCACGAGTATTGGTTGAATGAAACAAATGCGTGGGTTTATCCACATTTGCATAAAGCTGCTGAACGGATGATTGAAATTTCGCACCTAGAACCAGAGGATGAGTTGGGGGAAAAAGCATTGAACCAAGCAGCGCGGGAATTGTTATTAGCACAATCTTCCGACTGGGCATTTATTATGCGGACGGGAACGATGGTACCCTATGCAGTTAGACGGACGCGATCGCACCTGATGCGCTTCAATAAGCTCTATGAAGATGTGAAAATCGGCAAAGTTGACAGTGGTTGGTTGGAAAAAGTCGAGTTAATGGATAATATCTTCCCCGAAATTAACTATCGCGTCTATCGTCCGCTATAGTCTCACAAAAAATAATTAACAGCAGTAGGGTGGGCATTGCTCACCCTATATTAGTAGGAGGAGCGTTTATTTTACCAACAACAGAGCAAGCCTTTGCTTGTGTACGGGTTTGTCAAATGCTGTCAAATCTTTATAAAGACATCCGTTTATTTCGATTTGACGACACAACCGGGCAAGTTTACATCCTGGCTGGAGATGAACTCCAAGTCATTGTACTAAGTAATGGAATCTGGGATTTTGTCAATGAACCAGAATTATGAGCAAATGAGTTTTACAGAGTTGAGAGCTTACGTAGTGGAAAACCGCGAAGACATTGAAGCTCTACGTTTTTTAATGAGCAAACGTGACCCTAATTCTAAAGGCTATCCTATGCCTGTGACAGAAGCTGATATGCAAGCCCAGATGGAAATCATCAGGCGTAAGATTAATGGAGAACTTTGAGATTATTGTCTAATGCAGTAAGCATAATTAGGGTGGGTAAATCATACTCACCCTATTATTTTATTAACACTGCCGGATTTAGCTAAAGGCTATCTGGATCGATATTTAATTCTCGAAGTTTAGCAGCTAATCTTTGCGCTTTCTCTTCTACGGCTTGTCGTGCAGTTGCTTCCTCTTCATGGGTTAAGAGTATTTGACTCGTAGCTGGATTGTAAAAACGCAGTTTTCCGGCTTCCAGACGTAACTCTAGCCCCAAAACTTCACTAGGTAGAGATACCGTACCATCTGACAGGGTATTGGTTGCCACTGGGAAATAATTTCCATCGACCAAGTGTAAACCCTGGAGTTGTGGATTGAGATAATCGCCTGTGGGGTCATATTGGAAATATTCACACACTCCTAGAAAGGCATAAATTCCTTTCTTTGCACCTTGGTCTTTGCTGCGGGTGGCTTTTGAGGTAATCTCTAGAACAAAATCTGGGGTTTGATTATTTTCTTCCCAGGTTTTGTAAGAGCGTCTGTCACGGTTTTCTACTCCAAAGACTACAAATACATCTGGGGCTACGACTGATTCTGGATAACCTTTTTCGTAGTAAATAAATAGATTACCAGCGACGTATACATCTGGATGATTTTGAAAATAAATTTCCAGCACAGTGGTAGCGTATACGAGACACTTGCGCTGTAAATCACCTTCAGCCATTGGCTTCCCGTCCTCATCTGGGTACTCAATTGGGGTAACGGGGATATACTCTATTGAGACTGTCATCGGCAAATCCCTCAACTCAACTAGGGCTAGATTCAATAATATCGCTCAAAATCCTGTTGCCATGTTAATCATGTGCTGTGGGCTTCAAGTCTTGGGTATAAAAAAGTCTGCCATCCATTACAAGTAAATGCAATCATTAATCGATAACTACATCAGTTAGTAAATCATCCATTTCATCGCTCATTTCTTGGGTATAAGGAACAAGTCTAGAAGGCTTCTGCATAGCATCTTTCATCAAAAAGTTAAGGAAGAGGCCGATCATAATTAGTGCCCTCATCTTCATCAGCTTCATCAACATTATTGGTTTATTCTTGCTTTGAACTGAGCGTAAAACTCTTTGGGAGCCTCATCGAAATACTTAAATAGAGCAGGGCAAAGCCATCCTTCCCGATCTAAATCTGCACTGTAATACCAGTTACCTCCGTATTCTTCACGCCGCCAGTCAAACTTGAGTTGATAGCCAGGAAAGGGAGATGCAGAAAATACTAAACTGAACCCTGACTCTGCATCTGGAATCTGTGCCACCATTTTTTCAATAATTTCATCCGCCCCTGCTACGAAAGGCTCTCGAACTAGACTTACATTGTCATCGTCAAACACCCACATCTCGCCGAACTTATAGGGGTGAATAACCATAATTGAGTTCATAAAGTTTACCAGCAGTTAATACTGTTTCATTTTAATAATGATACAAATACGTTGGTAGAGGTACAGCAATTGGTATAAGTGCCAAATTTCCAGACTTTATGTAACTAACATTAAAAAAGACAGGCAACAAGCCTGTCTCGTAAGTAATGATTTAGCAGAGAATTTAGAAATTCATCTCAGCAGCTTGGACTTTTTCAACCTGCTTCTTCTTCAGCACAAGCATAACTTGAGCCAACATTACAAGAGCGATGAACGCAATCATCCATTTGACTCTAGATGCGTCTTGCAATACGATTTCTGCATCTATTTGACCGAATCCACCGACGTTCGGGTTGCTGGTCAAAGCATCACCAGTCTTAACTGCTTGCCCTTCGGAAACAAGTAGGTCTGGCCCTAAAGGAATCGTATCAACGACAACATCACCCGATTCAGGTTGGATGTTTACTAGATATTTGACGTTACCATCACCATCTTCCTCTTTGGCAATCTTGGTAATTGTGCCAGTAGCGGAAGCGTTGTAAACAGCGTTATTGCTCTTTTCGCCTGTGGGATAAACTTGTCCGCGTCCCCGATTACCACCTACGTGAACTGAATATTTACCGAAGTGGATGTTTTTGTCGGTTGCGGGGTTGGGAGAAAGAACTGGAAAGACGATTTCCTGATACTGTTCGCCAGGTAAAGGGCCGACGATGACGACGTTATCTTTGTCTTCGCTGTAGGGTTGGTAGAAAGTGTCGCCAACTTCTTCTTTAAGTTCTTCGGAAAGACGGTCTTCAGGAGCAATCTTAAAGCCTTCGGGTAGCATCAGTACAGCACCGACGTTCAAGCCAACCTTAGAACCATCAGCACCAACTTGCTGGGCGCTTAGATCGTAGGGGATTTTCACCACAGCTTTGAATACAGTGTCAGGTAGCACCGATTGGGGAACTTCCACTTCTGTAACCTTGGCGGCTAGGTGACAGTTGGCACAAACAATTCGCCCTGTTGGTTCGCGGGGGGTTTCGGGATAGGTTTGCTGTGCCCAAAAGGGATAGGCGGCAGCTGATTGGGGAAGGGCTAGATCGCTGGTGAAGTAAAATGTCACAGTAGCGATCGCTATGAGCAATGTTTTTACAATCGCTCTAGCACTGCGAGTTAATCTCGCTGTTAGGAAAACATTTCTCATCTCTATAAGGGCGACAATTGAATTAGTCATTAGTCATTGGTCATTAGTCATTAGTCATTAAGCCCTGAACAAAGGACAAATGACTAAGGACAAAATTATTAACCCCACCAAGGTGCATCACCTGTGCGGAAGTCGGTTTCAGTCCAAGGGGTTAAAACGATTTTGTCGTCGTTGACGCTGGTATGGGCTAAAGCCAGAGACAGAGGTGCTGGCCCCCGAACAACTTTACCAGTTTCGTCATACTGGGAACCATGACAAGGACACTTGAATTTGTTCTCAGCAACGTTCCAGGGAACTACACAACCTAAGTGGGTGCAGATGGCGTTAATGCCATAATCTTTGATCGCCTCTTTGCTGTCTACCACAATATAGGTAGGATCTCCCTTTAGTCCTTGGACTAGGTTGCGATCGCCTGCATTCCGGTTTTCGAGAAATTTAGTGACGCTAACATCGTTACCTAGCTCGTCTTTTGCCGTTACACCGCCACCGGCACCACCTGCTGCTGGTGGAATAAAGTACTTGACAACGGGATACAATGCACCCAGAGCTACTCCAGTGACAGTCCCAAAAGTGAGCAGATTCATGAACTGACGACGCCCCATATCGGGCACGTCTGCTGATTCAGAAAATTGAGCCATAATCTACGCGCTCTTTGTGTATTTTGTTAAGCATTTTGACAAAAGTACTAATACTTGAGCAACTCTTGTCTAAGTCGAAATGCTAGCGCTCACAACGATGCCATAATTCTTTGTTCCAAGATATAAAAAGCATCTTTTCTGTTAGCATTACATTTCTTTATATCCTTATCATACTGGAGTCACGGAACTTAACATCATAACTAAATGTAAAATCTGATTGAGAAAAGCTATGACAGGACAGGAATTACGCCAGATGTTGCTTGATAAGTGGGGATATTCTTACGATGTCCAGTTCCGACGGGCACAGGGAAAGATATTTTTGCAAGTAATGTGGAAATATCTAGAGCAAGCTTCTTTTCCCTTGAGTGAGACGGAGTACCAAGAACATCTCGATACCATTGCCAATTATCTTCATGCCTTGGGTGGTTCAACACAGGTAGAAACTTTTATTGCCCAAACCCGCGATCGCCCCCGGCTCGGCAAAGCTGTTAGCATCCCTCTAGATTTGGGCGAACGTTCTTCGGAATGGATATTGTGACCGATTATTGCATTAACGTTAATAAATTTCTAAGTATTTTCTAGTATTTTTTATTCAAAAATACCATATCGTCCTGTATAATCCTTTTACTTATTGGTAAGGTAAGAAAAAATACACGTTTTCAAGGAAAAAACAAATGGCTTTTATCTCAACATTTGAAATTCTTCTTAAGCCTCAACTTCCAAAGAGCATTACAAGTACAAGACCTGAACTTAGCCCGCTAGCGAGAACAGTTCTCCAGGGCTATTTCCTGACGATTTCTAATGTCACTAATGAACTCGTATCTCTGGCCCTTGTAGTTACAACCAGAACGCCCGGACTAGAGCCTGACAAAATTCTCACTCGTCTAGATACCACTGGTATAAATGGCCCTGTAAGCAGTGATTTTGACTCTATTGACCCTAAAGGAGAGATAAAAAAGTCACGCTTTACATTTCCCCTCAATGCTAATGATACAGGCTTATTTATTCTGCAACCGGATGCTACTAATAAGGAACTTGTAAAAGAGGCTAATTTTGAGTTGCGGGGTTATGTCGAGATATCCATTAGTTTAGTATCAACTCCTAAAACAGCTCAGTTGCTAATCACTCCTGAGCATCGAGGTACATTTTTTGGCACAGAGAAAGCCGAGCTAGGTGAGATTGCTTATGCCTTGCCTCTTGCTAATGGAAAAAGTCTATTTGAGTTAAGTAAAGATAGTTAACTCTATTTAATAGAAACTAGTTTAGAGGTTGTTTGAAAAGGGTCAGTTCGAGCCTTAAATGCAACTCAGAGAAGCGATCGCAAGTCCCATAGCCCTCATTATCTCGTTCAACTCCTCGATAGCCAGAGTAGTCAAGACGTTGGTTTTTTATTTTTTGGAAGTCTCTAATGCTTTTAAATCATCCAAGGTACAGAGCAAACGAGGCTTTTCAGGGTCAGTCAAATCTAACTGCTCCCAAGATATTGTGTAGCCACTGTGGATCTTGTGCGCCCCAAGGAAATGTAAGATCCTCAACCCAATTGCCCAAGCCGATAGTCTTTCTAACACAGCAGTGGTTCCAATCAGATATTCCTGAATAACCCATTCTTCACCCTGTTGTTCGGCATGTACTTCCTCAATGCGTCCGGCGGGTTTACCAGTTGAATCCAATACTTGTTTACCCAGTAGCAGTTCCAGATGAATTTCACGAGTTGCCATGTTCTGCCCCTGGAATTCGGCCAATAATGTGTTCCCGAAGCCATTTTTCATAAGCTAATGCCGGAGTTTTGTCAGCTTCAATCTCGACTTCGACATCAATACCAACATCTCGCACTTTTGACCACGGAATTCTAAAGGGTTCACTTTGTTTAGCACCCCAGCTACTTTCAATTGCTGCTACCCACCTTCCTAAACGCGGATGAATGCGTCGTGCAAGAGTTGTCATACCAGTTTCGATATAAAGGAGTCGTGGCGGTTCTCCATCGCGTAATTCTATGACAATGCCATCGACTTTGCCCAGATGGCGGCGATCGCTGTCAACTAATTGGTTATCAAGTACATCTCTAATAATGTTCATTTTCTATCACTTCCAGTTGATTATTAACGGTCACATACCAGCGATCACCCTCCAAGAATTTCTAGTGGAATAGCAACGATCGCTAACACGAATGTCAGCACAATTGTAAAGATCACAACACTATTACTTATCCAACCGTTGCGATACTTGCCGACATATAATTCATCGTTCATCAATACCAAAAATGGCACAATCACAGGCGGCAAAATCACTGCTGTAATCGCCATTGAAAACAAAGTCAATTGTAATGGGTCGATTCCAAATACCATTAATAAAGAAGCGAGAAAGACAAACACAGTGTAGACCAAACTAAAACGTGCGGCATCTTTTGGTTTCAGATTTTCGCCCCAATTCCAACCAAAGGATTGAGCAACAATATAAGCTGTGTCGAGAGTCACCTCCAGTGCTGCACCAAAACAAGCAATGCCCAAGGATGCTGCAAATAGGACAAAGCCCCAGTAACCAAAAGTTTCTGTCAACATCAACGCCGCTTGTTCGTAGCTATCTACCTCAACGCCTTTGGGTTTGAGTACTAGTGCTGACACAATCAGCACCCCTAGCGATACGACGCTACCAAAGCTCATTCCTAAACCGGCAACGGCGCGATTTACACCGATATACCCTTCATCCCATTTATCTTCTACTGCCCCAGATGAGTAAAAGTAAAATAAATAGGGGCTAATCAAAGCCCCCAAAATCCCAACTCCAAGATATAAATAATGAGCAATATCTTGTTGTGGCAGAGTTGGCAGCAAACCACTGCCAAGTTGTGTTAGAGATGGATGCAACTTAAAAGTAGCGACAACAAAAACTAGTGTCACCAACCCTAATACGGAAATACCATTTTCAATAATGCCAAAGTTGCCGTACCAAATTAGCAACCAAATTGCAAAGGCAACGGGTAAAGCATACCACTGAAAGCTAATACCCGTTAGCAGTTGTAAGGCAATACAAACACCACCGATTTCAGCTGCTAAAACTAGAAAATCAACTGCGATTTCTGCAATCAGTGGAATAATATAAAAATTAAACCCAAAACGTTCGCGCACCGCAGCAGCTAATGTATGCTTGCTAACTGCTGCTAACCGCCCAGACATTTCTACCAAAAAAATCACACAAATTGTACCCAGAATAATCGCCCAGATTAGTTGAAAGCCGAAAATAGATCCAGCCTCTGCTGCTGTAGCGATCGCACCCACATCTAAGAAGCCACCTATACTAGTCACAATGCCCAGCGCGATTTCAAAAACTTTCTTCATGGTTTATTCTGCTGTGGTAGTTGCGAGTCTAGTGTTCGTCCTTCTAGCGATAAGTCCCCAATTCTTTGTACCACTACAGAATAATTTTCTTGTTCAATTGCGGTTGATATTTGCTCTGTGATTTTTGCTAACCGTTTGATATGACCCAAAAGCGCTAACTTGTAAGGCTGGGGAATAGCTGTAGATGATTCTATTTGGGCTATGTTGTCGGTTTCTGTTTGGAACTCTTGCTGTGCTTTCTTCAGTGTTTGTTTCGCATAGACCTTTGGCACAGCACCTCGTACCCAAGCATCAGCAACCATTTTGCTTGTAGCTGTCCATGATTTTACAGTTTGTAGTTCTTGTGTAAGCCTATCTGTGGCTGCTTTGCTACAAGCGGTTAATAATGTCAACGCTAATAAATAACCTATAAATATCCTTTTCATCAGATGTCTGTCTTCGTAGCCCTCCTTAGAACTTAGCTGAATTCTAGTAAAAATTTACCATAGCCGTTGGTTTCGACTCCGCTCAACCAACTGAGCAGTCGAGAGTTGAGCGTATCGCTAAAGCGAAAGCTCCGCTAACGCGTAGCGTCTTGCAGAGAAGTCGAAACTCGTCAACAGAGGTATTTTTTTATGAGAAATCACCTTATTCACTGTCACCTATAACCTGTTCCAAATTTTATTTACCTGTAAGCTTCACCAGTCCAACACCGCCGAAATAAAGCGCTAAAACTGCTCCCGCTAAGAGACTTTGAGTCAAGGGGTCAGTAGAAGGCGTCAGAACAGCTCCTAAAACCACTGCTCCCATAATCACGTAACGCCAACCAGAAACCATTCGTTCTGACGAGACAATGTTCAAATTACCAAGCAACAGTTGAATAATGGGAATTTGAAATGCTAAACCTGTGCTGAATAACAGTAGCAGCACAAATTCAAAATATTTATCAATTGACCAAAGTTGTTCGACTACATCTGCTCCGTAGCTAATGAAAAATTTCAAGGCTGCGGGGATAAGGAGTAAATAGGCAAATACTAAACCTGCTCCAAACAGTACACTCGAACCCAAAACCACAGGCCCCAGTAAACGGCGTTCGCGGCGAGTCAGTCCTGGAAGCACAAACTGGATAATCTGGTAAAGAATGAAAGGACTAGCAAGTACGATGCCAGTGTAAGCTGCAACTTTCAGGGAGACAAAGAAATATTCTCCAGGTGCGAGTTGGAGAAATTTTACTCCTTGTGCTGGAACCTCAAGTAACTGGACAATCGGCTTAACGGCAAAGAAACAGCCAATAATGCCCACTGCTACGGCAATCAACGAATAGAAAATCCGTTGTCGCAATTCTTCTAGATGGTCGAAAAGGGACATTTCGACTTCACCAGGCAACTCATCAAGAGGATTGGTGTCTGAGTTGCCATATCCTTCTGGGTCGAGGTTAGGAACGTTTACAGTATCTACGTCTTGTGAAGGCGTCACTTCGCTTCGCTCCGAATTGAAAATTCAAAATTCAAAATTAACAATGCCATAAATAAATTTAGGGGATTGTATCTTTTTTTCGGTCATCGACCATTTTGCTGACTCAGCACTCTTCATTATTTTATCTGGGGAATGCAGCTACTAAGATATGTTTTTGGGTGCTGTGGGTTTTTTGTCCTGTTTTTTGGGTTTGCATCTGCATAAGTTAGTAGGAAGACATCTTGTAGGCAATGCCTAACCTAAAATAGAAAGGGTGGAACCGATAAATTATAAATCATGTCTCTGCGGCTAGTAGTCTGTCCGATTAATTCTGATGAGTTTGTAAGTAAGCACTTCAGTGTTTAGAGAATTAAGAACTAAAATCCTTACTACGAGCTGGCTTACCCATCAATTTAAACTTGACAGACTACTGCGCTGAGTAAATTAGCACAATATCAACATTTAATACTCAGTTTGAAAAATCCGGTTTATCTAGGTGACATCTATACAGATGGTAATCGGAAATTGTTAACTGAGGTTGGGTATGAAGCGGATAATTTGCATTGCCCTCATGGCATTGCCTGTTCATTTTTACAATGTTGGGCTAGGCAATACTTCTAGTAGTGACGTGGCAACTGTTAAAAACCAGTATCCCACAATACCTGCTCTAATTGCTCGCAGTACAAATGCTCAATTACGCATTTTGCCGTGGCAAATATCGGCTAGAGATGACCAAACCGAAGATTGCCTTCGGTTTGGTACTTGCAAAGATTAGACTTCTTGCAGAAATAGGGGAAAGGGTAAGGGGTAAAGGGGAAAGAGATGGAATTTCCTCTTACCCTTTAACCTTTACCCTTTCCCCAACCGGAAAGCAAAAGTCACTTTTGCAAGAGGTCTATTGATACTAATTCGTAATTCGTAATTACGGCAGCCCCATCATCAAAGAAAATTAATGGTTGTAGAAAATCAACGTACAGTAGTGGTTACAGGAGCCTCAACAGGAATTGGTCAGGCTACTGCTTTGCTTTTAGACCAATTGGGCTTCTCGGTTTTTGCTGGAGTGCGTCAAGATGTTGATGCTCAAACACTTAAACAGAAAGGATCGCCAAGGCTGATTCCGATTTTTTTAGATGTTACTGATGCTGAATCGATCGCAGCTGCGGTTGATACGGTAACAAATGCAGTTGGTGGTGTGGGAATTTTAGGTTTAGTGAATAATGCCGGAATTGCTGTTCCTGGGCCGTTAGAATTATTAGCGATCGCTGAATTTCAACACCAGATGCAGGTTAATGTCACTGGACAATTAGCTGTGACACAAGCATTTCTGGGTCTTTTACGCCAAAGTCGGGGCCGAATTATCAATATGGGTTCCATTTCTGGTAGAAGTCCAACGCCGTTTTTGGGCGCTTATAATGCTTCTAAATTTGCCTTGGAAGCACTCACTGATGTGATGCGGATGGAGTTACGACCTTGGGGAATCTCGGTTTCAATTATTGAACCTGGTTCTATTGCTACCCCAATCTGGGAAAAGTCTCTTAGTCAATCTGAAATAGCACAATACGATTTACCACAATCGGCACAAAATCTCTACGGTCAAGCAATGAATATTGTCCGCAAGAAAATGCAGATTCTCGCATCTAAGGGAATTTCTGCGGATATTGTGGCTCAAGTTGTTGTCCATGCGCTGACTGCAAAAAAACCCAAGACGCGCTATCTTGTTGGACAGGATGCCAAAATTGGAGCGCTGATCAAGCATATTTTGCCCGATCGGCTACATGACAGGATAATTTTATACTCAATGGGGCTGTAGATTCCTGATTGTCAATACTTCAGATGTCATCACTCTGAATGCAAAGGCTGTCATTAACAAAATCATGGTTTTATTATGAAAATCATGATTTTCATTCACAAAGTTATGGTTTTCATCAAAAAAATCATATTTTTATCAACAAAATTATGGTTTTCATCAAAAAAATCATATTTTCATTAACAAAATCATGATTTTCATCAATAAAATCGTGCTGATTTCAGAACGAGAAGCAAAATCTAGTCAAAAAGTGACTTTGAACTCAATTTGACTTAATCAACGTTTTTGCTAAAAGCCTTATGTTATAAGGATTGTAGATTATTTTTTTGTAAAATTAACGAAAGCTTGTTAATAAATCAAGCTGACGATCGGTTCAAGAGAGCGACAAAACTGTACTTAACAGTACCTTTTTTTGTGTTGGATATTTTTAATATTCATAAGAGTACCTTATTTAATCTTAGATATTTTTGCTATTTGTACTTATAGTAGTATTTTTGCTTACTTTAACTAAGACATCCCGATCGAGATGTGCTAGATCGAACATAGATATAATCAATTATCCTGAATGCTGCTAGTTTAGTTAATAGTTTGATTAGAATAAGGCATAAATTACCTAAAATCAATATATTTATCTACTAGTAAATTTTTGTATCCCCATTCCTGAGTGAACTTGATTAGTTATGCTCCTAGATTTAGAAAGATTTTATCAAGCTTGCAATCCGAGCAGACCTCTAATTATAGGAAACCCTAGCGATCGCAGGTACTATATCGATTTTGCTGCGGTGCGGGGTGGCAAAATTATCGAAGCTTTGCAGCGGACAATCGCTAGAATATCGCCAGATATCCCAACCTGTCAACTATTTACCGGACATCTCGGCTGTGGGAAATCAACAGAGTTGTTGCGCCTGAAAGCTGAATTAGAAGTGCAGCAATTTCAGGTAGTTTACTTTGAGTCTACCCATGTCTTAGAAATGGCTGATGTGGATGTGACTGATATTTTGTTAGCGATTGCAGGCCAGGTGAGTGAAAGCCTAGAAGCGATGAAAATTAGGCTCAAGCCTCGTTACTTTAGTAAGTTGTTTGGTGAAGTTGTGGATTTCTTGCAGACACCAATTGACGTTGGGGTAGAAGCAGAGTTGTCTGTAGGGATTGCCAAAATTACAGCTAAAACAAAAGAAAGTCCCCAATTGCGGCGGCGGTTAAGAGATTATTTAGAACCGCGAACCGCAAATATTTTACAGTCAATTAATCAAGAATTATTAGAACCTGCCAACAAAGAACTCAAAACCAGGGGTAAAAAAGGATTGGTGGTAATTGTTGATAACTTGGATCGAGTCGCAATTCGACCTTTACCATCGGGGCGATCGCTGCCAGAATATTTATTTATTCAGCGTGGCGAACAGTTACGCAAACTGAATTGTCATGTAGTCTATACTATTCCTTTAGCCTTGACTTTCTCCAACGATAGCGCCGAACTTCAGCATCGTTTGGGCGGTGGAGTTGCCCCAAAAATGTTACCGATGATACCTGTGCGTTTGCGCTCTGGCGAGATTTTTCCCCAAGGGCTAGCAATGATGCGACAAATGGTGCTAGCTAGAGCTTTTCCAGACATTTTACCTAGCGATCGGTTAGGCTTAATTACAGAGGTGTTTGATAGTTTAGAAACCTTAGACCGATTGTGCCTAATGAGTGGGGGTCATGTACGCGACTTATTAGGTTTACTGTTTGACTGTCTGCGAGAACAAGATCCACCCTTTGAGCGGGAATGTGTCGAACTGGTAATTCAAAGACAGCGGGATTACCGAGCCAACGCTATCGACCCCCATGAATGGGAATTAATCTTTCAGGTGGTGCAACAGCAACGAGTTAGAGGTGATATAGAATACCACACCCTCTTGCGAAGTCTATTTGTATTTGAATATCGCGATCATCAGGGAGCTTGGTTTGCCGTCAACCCAGTTTTAGCAGAGACGGAAAAATTTAAATCATGGTTGAACGACACGCACAAGTAGATATAACAGCAGCTAATGAGCGGGCTTTACGAAGTTTGGGGAGAGCAATTACCCTTTCTAGCGGTCAATTTTCCCTGGTTTTGGTGTGCTGCAATTATCGAGTTTTGCAAGAGCTTATGCTGCAACGACTCGAAGAACTCTCTTCAGGAGTACACCACATTCAAAAGGTAGTTCTGCCGCATAATGCCAGAAGTCTTTACACAAGTATTCATTTACAACTGCTAACCGAAGCTAATCCGCCATCGGCGTTGATGATTTTGGGTTTAGAGTCAGTAGATGGACTCGACGATTTTCTGAGGTCTATTAATCATATTCGGGATGAATTTCGCAAACGCCACCCATTTCCAATGATTGTCTGGATGAATGAGGAAGTGTTGCAAAAGGTAGTCCGTTTAGCACCAGATTTTGCTAGTTGGGCGGCGACACCGATTCGGTTTGAAATGACAACTCAATCACTGCTGCAATTTCTGCAACAGGAAACTGACTCTTTATTTGCTACGGTGTTAGCAAACGATGCTGCACAACACCAACCTCCTCAACTTGCAAAGCATTATTCTACTGTCGAGCAAGTCTGGGAACATAGTTATGAACTCCACTTTGCCATTAGAGAGTTGCACAATCGTGGTATTACCTTAGAGCCAGAACTACACGCCAGTTTAGAATTTGTTTTTGGTCTAGATAATTATATTAGCGATCGCATCAATACAGGTTTAAGCCATTTTCAGCAAAGCTTGCAAGTTTGGCAGAAGTTGGCAGAGAAAGGGGGAGTAGGGGAGCAGAGGGGCAGAGGGGCAGGGGAGCAGGGGAGCAGGGGAGCAGAGGGAAATCAGGGGGATAAAGAAGTATTTTCTTCTTCATCTCCTCCATCTCCCCCATCTCCTTTACTGCTGCGACAGGGAATCTTACTGTTTTATATTGGGTTGTGTTATTGCCGTTTTGCAGAGCAAAATCAAATAGAAAACCGCCGCCATTGGTACACTGCTAAATCTTATTTTCAGCAGTGCTTGAATATTTTGCAGATAGCTGGGCGTTTGGATATAGTTGCTGGATTTATTAATCAACTCGCTGAGGTTTTGCAATATCTGCAAGAGTGGGAAGAATTGCAGACTGTTGCTCAAAAGTCTTTGGAGTTACATCAAACCTATGGTAGTCAAATCCAATTAGCTTGTGACTACGGTTTTCTGGCGCAAGTAGCTGTGGAGCAGTCGCGGTGGGTACAGGCGAGTATCTTAGCACACGTATCGCTGCTGAAATTAGGTGAGGCGCAAAAGCAGAACGACCCTTATAACTGCTTATTTCCATTATTATTGGCGCAGATTTACTATTTAGTATTGGCAAAAGCACAGCGAAATGTCGGCGAGCTAGAAGTTGCTCGTGAATATCTCGACAAGGCGACAAAAGAACTGCCGGCAGCCTTAGAAAGCAGTGCCCATCAATACGATGCCCATCGTTATATTCGCTTATTGCGGAGACTGCGATCGCTCTACTTTGAAGAAGGGCGATATTTAGAAGCCTATTACATTCGACAGAAACGCCGTTCTGTTGAGCAACAGTACGGTTTTCGGGCTTTTATTGGTGCAGGGCGCTTGCAACCCCAAAGACAGGCAACAAACCCAGCATTAATGTCACCTTCTGGAAGTAGTAGCATTGCTTTAGAAATTGCTGCTTCTGGTCGAGAGCGTGATATTAATAACTTAATTGGCAGAATTAGCCGCGCCGATCAAAAGTTGACCGTGATTCACGGTCAATCGGGGGTGGGTAAGAGTTCCACTGTCACGGCGGGCTTAGTTCCAGCGCTGCAAAATCGAGCCATTGGCGATCAAATAGCCGTGCCTGTGGTACTGCAAGTTTATACCGATTGGGCACGGGAATTAGGGAAGTCTTTAAGTGAGGCGATGTTTAGTGACGCATCCCTAGCGATTTACGCTGATATTAATCCAGAAGCAGCCATTGAAGCGGAGGCTTTACCTTACTCTGACACACCGTTCACCATTGCTAGCATTTTACAACAACTCCAAGAGAATGCCGATCGCCATTTGATTACAGTTTTAATTTTTGACCAGTTTGAAGAATTTTTCTTTGGTTATAGCGATCGCAATCAAAAGCAAGAGTTTGATAAATTTATTAGCGACTGCCTCAATATACCCTTTGTTAAAGTCATCCTTTCCTTACGAGAAGATTATTTACATCGGTTATTAGATTTCAAACATCTCTCGGCACTGGAAGCGATTAACAATAATATTCTCGACAAGCATATTCGCTACCAGTTAAATAATTTTTCGCCAGAATATGCGAAAGCAATTATCCAAAAATTGACCGAGCGATCGCAGTTTAATTTAGAACCCGCTTTAATTGATGCTTTAATCGAAGATTTATCCACAGAATTTGGAGAAGTCCGCCCCATTGAATTACAAGTTGTGGGAGCGCAAATTCAAGATGAGCGCATTACTACCCTAGAAGAATATCAACCATATAGACCGAACAAACTCATCGAGCGATATATCAAGGAACTGATTAAAGACTGCGGCCCAGAAAATGAACGAGCCGCGTTACTTGTCTTATATTTATTAACAGATGAAAGCAACAATCGGCCTTTTAAAACTCGTGCTGAGTTAGCGGCGCAGCTAGCAGAATTAGAAGATGCTGACAAATTAGAGTTAGTCTTAGAAATTTTAGTGCGCTCCGGTTTAGTGGTTCTTTTTCCTGATGTCCCAGAACGCTATCAACTGATTCACGATTATTTAGTAGACTTGATTCGCTATCTGCAACAACAAGAATCGAGCTTACAGGTACAACTAAATCAGTTGCGCTACAAAGTAGAACAAAGTAAAGCTGAGATTGAGCGACTTAAGAGCGAACTTAGTCAAAATAAGCAGCGTTCTAAATTGGTAACTCCTCATCCCCAACAGGGAGTAGACTTATTAACAGAATTGCGAGAATTACACAAACGGGAAGAATTAAGTCAGTTAGAAATTGAGCAATTACGAGCTGAACTTAAAGAAAAAGAGTTAACAGCTAAACTTGCCGAAAGTCAAAAGAAACAAAGGCTTAGTGAAGCTCAATTAAATCGTTCGCTGAAAATTGCTCTAACCGCTTCCGTTCTCGCCATCTTAGGATTAAGTGTTTCCATAGTGACAGCGGTAGATAGCGAAATTAAAACTCTCAGTGCATCTAGTGAAGCCCTCTTTGCCTCGCAAAAAGGTATTGATGCTTTAAAAGAAGCTTTAAAAGCAGGGAGAAAATTACAACAAACAGTCTGGGTAGATTCCTATACAAGAGAGCAAGTACAGACGGCGCTCTATCAAGCAGTTTCAGGGGTCAGAGAATATAACCGCTTGGATGGGCATATATCTGGGGTAAATAGTGCTACATTCAGCAGCGATCGCTCTTTAATTGCCTCAGCCAGTGCGGATACTACAATAAAACTTTGGCTTCCCGATGGTAGCTTAGTCAAAACCTTGTCGGGACATGAGGATGTAGTTAATAGCGTTAGTTTCAGCCCAGATAGTCAAATCATTGCTTCCGCCAGTCAAGACAAGACGATAAAACTTTGGAGTCGAGAAGGTGAACTGCTTGCTACCTTCTTAGGGCATCAGGGTGTGGTGAATAGTGTTAGTTTCAGCCCAGATGGCCAGATTATTGCTTCAGCGAGTACAGACAAAACAGTGAAACTGTGGAGTCGCGATGGTAAACTGCTCAAAACCTTGCAAGGACATGATGGTGCAGTCTTAAGTGTCGCTTGGTCAAATGATGGTCAAACCTTAGCTTCTGGGAGTGCTGATAAAACGGCGAAACTGTGGAGTCGGGATGGTAAACTGCTCAAAACCTTGCAGGGACATGAGGATGCAGTCAAAAGTGTAGCTTGGTCGCCGGATGGGAAAGCGATCGCCTCTGCTAGTTTAGACCAGACAATCAAACTGTGGAATGTTGAGGGGAAACTCTTGCGAACCTTATCGGGACATAGTGCTGGAGTTACCAGCGTCAGTTTTAGCCGCGATGGTAACACGATCGCTTCTGCAAGTACTGATGAAACAATCAAACTCTGGAGTTCTGAAGGTGTGCTGCTAGGAACCCTGAAAGGACATAACAATTGGGTTAACAGTGTCAGCTTCAGCCCAGACGGTCGCACCCTTGCTTCCGCCAGTCGGGACAAAACTATTAAACTTTGGCATTGGGATGATGTGTTACTGCGAAAGCCGAAAGCCGATAATGATGACTGGGTAACTAGCATCAGTTTTAGCCCAGACGATCGCACCTTGGCAGCAGCAAGCCGAGACAAAACTGTAAAACTTTTCAATCGAGACGGTAAACTACTGCGTATATTAACGGGGCATCAGGGTCAAGTTTGGGGTGTAGCTTGGTCGCCCGATGGTCAAGTAATTGCCTCGGCTAGTAAAGATAAAACAGTGAAGCTTTGGAATGGTGACGGTCAATTGCTTAACACCTTACAGGGTCATAATGATGCCATTTTGAGTGTAGCTTGGTCGCCTGACAGTCAAGTAATTGCCTCCGCTAGTAAAGATAAAACAGTAAAACTTTGGAGTAGGAACGGTAAACTGCTTAACACCTTGCAGGGACATCAAGAAGCGGTGAATTGGGTAAGCTTTAGCCCAGATGGCAAGTTGCTAGCCTCAGCCAGCGATGATAAAACCGCGAACATCTGGAGTTTACAGGGTAAATTGCTATACACATTAACTGGTCATAGCCGCCGGGTAAATGGGGTTGCTTGGTCGCCTGATGGTCAAAGCATTGCCTCAGTGAGTATTGATAGCACAGTGAAGATTTGGAATCGAGACGGTCAGTTGCTAGATAATCTTACGGGCGATGGCGATAGTTTTATCAGCGTCAGTTTTAGCCCCGATGGCAAGACTCTGGCAGCTAGCAGTGATGACAAAGTGAGGATTTGGAACCGAGAAGGAACGTTGCTGATTGCTTTGAAAGGCGATAAAGATGAGTTAACCAGCGTCAGTTTCAGCCATGACGGCAAGACTCTGGCTGCGGGTAGTGGTAATAGCACAGTAATTTTCCGAGATTTAGCAGATATCCAACTGGATAAATTGCTGGCGCGGGGTTGCGATTTGCTACATGATTATTTGCAGACTAACCAGAAAGTAATTAAGAGCGATCGCGCCTTGTGTTCTAGTAGGTGATAGCCTATTTGATTATCAAATTTACTTTTTATTTTTGCCTAGACAAAAAACATCTAGAAAAAAGTCTCAAATCTATATACAGAGAGATTTTGACATCGTTTTGCCTGGTTTATTGATATATCTAGGTTTGAGCCATTTCTGAGATAATGGTGTATCTCCCTTGCCCTGCACGGGTTTGAGGCTTGTTTCTCCCTCAAAAATGTTTAAGTCCCGCTATAAAATAAGTCAGACACATGAAATGTCCCGCGTGCGAACGGCGTATCGCGTTATATATATTAATGGGACTTAGACAAAAAACATCTAGAAAAAAGTCTCAAATCTATATACAGAGAGATTTTGACATCGTTTTGCTTGGTTTATTGATATATCTAGGTTTGAGCCATTTCTGAGATAATGATGTATTTCCCTTGCCCTGCACGGGTTTGAAGCTTGTTTCTCCCTCAAAAATGTTTAAATCCCGTTAATCATCTATCTAAATAATTTTAATTCATGCAAAAAATCGTATCCGATCCAAAAATAATGATGGGCAAACCTGTCATTTCAGGAACTCGTATTACAGTTGAGTTAATTCTTGAAAAGCTTGCTGCGGGTGAAACACCTGAACAAATACTCGAAGCGCATCCACGACTTACCGATGAAGGAATTAAAGCAGCTTTGGCATTTGCGGCTCAAGCTTTAAGGTATGATGTGGTTTATCCAACAATTGATAAAGCTTCTTGAAGTTTTTAGGAGACGAAAATTTAGATTGGCAAATCGTTGAACGTCTACGGCTAGATGGTCACGAAGTTTTGTATGTTGTGGAAATGCAACCAGGAAGTCCTGACGATGAAGTTTTGAACTTGGCTAATAATGAAAGTGCAATTTTGTTGACATCAGATAAAGATTTTGGTGAGTTAGTTTTCCGTTTGCGTCGAATTGCGGCAGGTGTGGTGTTAATTCGGTTATTCGGTTTATCTTCAAATGATAAAGCAGAAATTATTGCCAATGCCATTAATGAACACACAGATGAATTATTAGGAACTTTTACTGTTATTTCATCTAAAAGTATTCGTATTCGTAAAATAACGTGAATTTTAGATGCGATTGGAGATGGAATAAACAGTGCGATCTGTTAAAGGCTTTTAGATAAATCCCAAGGGCGATCGATCGCGCCTTGTGTTCTGGTAGGTGATGAAGAAGAATGTTGAAAGGAGTTATATATTAAATTAATCATCTATCCAAATAATTCTAATAATGTAGTGTACTAGCTGCATGATTTACACAGGTTGTATATGGAGCGATCGCTCTTTTTCATCCTTTTGTATCTCCAGCACCTTGGCAAATATACAATTCGCTTTCCAATCGCTGTTGATTGAGGGGTTATTTTTGGTTAAGAGCGATGTCTACGGCTTGCTACGCCTACGCACTTACCAAATTTCTGTGCGCCTCTGCATGACGAAACCTCAAGCTGTTATTTCAGAACTACGGCAGAAAAATTAGCCAGGACTCATAGACAAAGCTGTACATCTTGGTAGCATTGAGTGAAGTACCCGTCAGCAAGGGAGCGAGGGCGATGTACGCAACCGTCACACAACCACTGACTTTTGAAGAGTTTCTTGCCTGGGATGATGGTTCAGGCAGAGAGTTTGAGCTATTGGATGGGATTCCCGTGCCATTATCAGAACCAAATGCAAATCATGAGGATTTGATCCAGCGACTGTGTGCCTACTTAGAAAATCACTGCCAAGAGAATGACCTGCCTTACGTGTCGCGCCAGTCCAAGCAGGTTAGGCTCAAAACAGCACCAGGAGAAAAGGAAAAAAGCCGGAAAGCAGATATTGTCATATTTGCAAGAGTTGAATGGCAGAGGATGAAAACTATCTCTAGTTCTGCTGCTGCATATATTCCACCACCCGGAATCATTGAGGTTGTTAGCAACAATTGGAAGGACGACTATCTGACAAAACTTGCTGAATATGAAGACTTAGGCGTTTTCGAGTACACCATTGTAGACTATGCTGCTTTTGGTGGCATTCGGTTCATTGGTTCTCCCAAGCAGCCAACCATTACAATCTACCAACTTGAAGGTGCAGAGTATTTACCCCCAAAGGTGTTTCGAGGGGAGGATCGAATTGATTCTAGATTGTTTCCGAACATTTCCTTAACGGCTGAACAGATTTTTGCAATGAGTCACTGATTAACCCGACGATTTATAGCTACTACTAACCAAGTGCTTTCTGTCTCAGCTAATGTCGGAGTCGTCAGTTGAACTTCTGGCGGCTCCACATTTTCTATTATTGGAATTTCTGGAGGATTTTCTGACATCACTCAAATTCACACAATACTTTGAGCAGATGGTCTAGTTAATGGTATTTCATCAATCTCGGTACCTAAAAGCTGTTGCCAACTCAGGACTAATGATCGCTTTGGTGCAGGCTCTGAGTGCGATCGCACCACGAAAAATCCTTACATAATTAAATATGCGACATCGCTCTATGTATTAATACGACACAACAACACGTAAAGCCGATTGCCTCAAGGTAACAAAGACACTGTAAAAGCGATCGCTATTATTACAGCATAAGTATTTCCTGTATAGGAAGATACTTGTCGTAAATCTTGAAATAGATTTTTTTATTTTACCTAAAAATCTAGGTAAACATACTAATACACTGTGACGGAAATTTGCTTACCTTTAACAAGGGGTTTGAGTAGGGAAATTCATGAATTGTCCCTACTTGTCTGCTTGCTTAATTGAGATCGTAGCTGGATTTGCGCCGCACTCTATTAGGCTGTGATTTGTTTATTATTCTCAGCTTAATTTCTGTCTAATCATGATCAAAAACACTATTCTAAATCCTCTAGTAACTGATATTCGGTGTGAAGAAATTTGTCAGATTTTGGGAGAGACTTACAATCAAGAACGTTGGAACGATTGGCGCTGGCAAATGCGGCATCGGTTAACTAAGCTGGAACACTTTCAGAAGTTATTAAGGCTTAGTACTACCGAAGAACAGGGACTTTTAATTGCACCAGAAAAGTTTGCTGTAGCCGTAACTCCATATTTTGCATCACTACTCGATCCAGAAGATCCCCTTTGCCCACTACGGTTACAGGTGATACCACGGCAAGAAGAACTAATAGTTAGTCCAGCAGACATGGTAGATCCATGTGGTGAGGATGGCGACACTCCAGTACCAGGACTTGTACACCGCTACCCTGACCGAGTGTTGCTACTTGCCCTAGATAGTTGTGCCGCTTATTGTCGTTACTGCACCCGCTCTCGTTTGGTGAGCCAAGGTGAGATGTACCCAGTAACGCGACGGTTGGATGCGATCGCTGCTTATCTGGAGGAACATACTGAGATCCGTGACGTGCTAATTTCCGGTGGCGATCCTCTATTGATGGCTGATGAACCTTTAGACAATTTGCTTAGGCGGCTGCGTGCCATTAAACATATTGAATTTATCCGCATTGGTTCTCGTGTGCCGAGTTTTTTACCGCAGCGAATTACACCAGAACTGGTTGCCTTACTTCGTAAACATCGTGTGTGGCTATCTTTGCACTTTTGTCATGTGCAGGAACTTACCCCAGAAGTCGCACAAGCTTGCGATCGCCTCGCTGATGGCGGGATTCCTCTAGGCAGCCAAACTGTGCTGTTAAAAGGTGTGAATGATTCTGAAAAAGCCCTGAAGAATCTGTTTCACGGTCTTCTTAAGCTGCGTGTACGACCTTATTATCTTTATCAATGCGACCCTGTTGTTGGGACTGCACATCTGCGAACGAGCGTGCAAACTGGGCTTGATTTAATTTCTAAATTACGCGGTCATACTACTGGCTACGCCGTACCAACCTATGTAATTGATGCCCCTGGTGGTGGTGGCAAAGTCCCAATTCAAGCTGAGACTCTAGTTGCTTATGAGAATGGTACAGCTACAGTGCAAAATTGGGCAGGTAAAACGTACACCTATACAGATCCAGTGGAGTAAACTATGGGGTTATTCATTGGTCTGTGTTATGACCTGAAGGCGGACTATCTTCAGGCTGGTTTCAGTGCCTCTGAGGTGATGGAGTTCGACGATGAAGAAACCATCATCGGGCTAGAAACTGCACTATTGCAGTTAGGTCATCAGGTTGAACGTGTCGGTAATGGTAGGGAACTTGCTCTGCGTTTGGCAAAAGGCGATCGCTGGGATTTGATTTTCAATATTGCTGAGGGTTTAAAGGGTCGCTCTCGTGAAGCTCAAGTTCCGGCAATCTGTGAATTATTCGCTCAACCTTACACCTTTTCCGATCCGCTTACCTGCGCCCTGACGTTAGACAAGGCGCTTGCTAAAAGAGTAGTGCGCGATCGCGGTTTGCCGACAGCCCCCTTTGAGGTCGTGAATACTACCGCAGAAGCAGCGGTTGTATCGCTACCAATGCCACTTTTCCTTAAGCCTATGGCGGAAGGCAGTTCTAAAGGGGTAACTGGTCGTTCTCTTGTCAAAGAACGCGAGGAAGTAGTAAATGCTTATCAAGCGTTACACGAACTTTTTCAGCAACCAATACTCGTGGAAACCTTTCTTCCTGGTAGAGAAGTAACAGTAGGCATTGTTGGCAACGGTAGCAACTCACGGGTAGTAGGTGTGATGGAAGTAATTTTTACAGGACAAGCAGAAGCCTTCGCTTATACTACCCTCAATAAAGATGAGTATCTAGAACGGGTATCTTATCGTTTACTCATAGATCCCGAACCACTGGCAGCACAGGCAAGGCAACTAGCGCTGGATGCTTACCATACTCTTGGTTGCCGTGATGCTGCCCGCGTGGATCTGCGCTGCGATGCTAGCGGTGTATTGCAGTTTATGGAGCTTAACCCATTGCCAGGGCTACATCATATCCGCTCAGACTTGCCAATTATGGGACGTTTGGGTGGTGTGACATACACAGAAATCATTGCTCAAATAGTCGAGTCTGCATGGCAAAGATATAAATACTGAATAAAAGGCAGGGGGACAGGTACAACTAGTAGTTCGCTAAGGTAACTTGGAGGGGATAACGGGCGGGGGGAACGGGGAAAGGTTTTAAATCCCTTACCCTTTTCCCTTTCGCCTTTCCCCAGTCCTCACAAGCGCATTTTTGGGTTGGCAGACCACTAGGTGCAACAAACAAACCTACACCTGTCAGTTACTTCCCCCTCCCCTCTGGCATTTTTTATGCAATATGAAGTTGCTCAAACTAAACTACAGAGGGATGTTAGGTGATACGCTCATCTTATAGTGTGTTAAATACTGTTACCTAACTGTGGAGAATATACTCATGAATTTATTATTTATGCAAACAGCAGCACCAGCTATAGATGCTGGCCCTCATTTTCCTGTTGCTTTTACCTTGGTGTATGTCGTTGGTTTTATTGCCGCTGTCACCATTGGCTCAATAGCTTGGTACAACTCGAAACGCCCCGCAGGTTGGGAAAGCAAAGAACGTCCTGATTTTGTGCCTAAAGTTGATAAAGAAGAAACTCCAGGTTTGGGTGAACCTAAGTAATAAGCAGTGATGAGTGCTGAGTTTAATAATCAAACTTACAGCAGTTTTCATTTATTTTGAACCAAATTTTACATTATCCAAAACCCTTGTAGAGACGTAGCACTGCTATGTCTCTACAATTGTCTATTAACTCCGCAAAGAAGTTACATTCATATCGTCGTTCAATCTGCGAATCAGACGGGATAACTCACGAATGATATTCACCGCAATTTCGGGAGTTTCTTCGATCGCATCATATAGTTGCTCTTGCGTCAGTTCTAAAAATTCACAAGGTTCTAGAGTCGTGGCAGTGGCAGATCGAGGTTGAGTATCGAATACTGCCATCTCACCAAAATATTTTCCCTGTTCCACCTCTGCCAACTGTTTATTCCCAATGTGAACTTTAACTCGACCGGAGACGACAATATAGAGCGATCGCCCTTCTTCTCCCTGTCGAAAGATGGTGTAATTAGCTGGGAATGACAATTCGTTCATCACTGAAGTGAGCCGCACAATAAAATCATCCCGCAATTCCTTAAAAATCGGGACTCGCCGGACAAATAATAAACGGTCAACACTGGTTAGCATAATTACAAGTTAAAAATTCAACATTACTGAACAGCTCAAAACTGAAGTCAGAGGGCGATTAGTCATATTACCGATGTTGAATGCTGGCCGTCAAGGATATTCGAGCCTTTACTATCTGACAAGGGTTCTCTTCAATAAGAGCGATGCCTACGGCGGTAAACTACGCATAAAAGTTTCTCAAACAATAGCTTAGTATTCAATACTACTCGTTTTGTGCATTTTGAACTCAGAATTTAGTTTAGGGAAAAGGTTAAAGGTTTTTTCTTTCCATTTTTCCTGATGAGTGTCAATGAATACAAAGCCCAAAACATCTAGTAAAATTGTCAATCACTTTTATTTATCATTTTAAAAAACAAGAGTATTTGCTCTTATTTGGCTGAAAGCCATAATATTAACTTCATGAGCTCCCAAGGTACCTTGCTGAGAAAAAAATCACCAATTTGATTGGAGGCGATGCCTCTAAAAATTGGGTAATTGGCTGATAAATAACGAATATCGCTCGGTTGTCGTTAGAAAAACAGTCACAAAATCTCTTAACCTGCCCTCACATCGAGAAGCAGAGAGGATTAAGACAAACAGCATTAAATTACTGTGAGCAACAACTATGGCTTGGCTAATTAGTACATTATTGATTGGAATCTCTGTCGCTTTTGCAACCACCTTTGACGACAACTTATATTTGACGGCTTTCTTCGGGAAAGTCAATCGTAACTTTCGTCCTAAGCATATTGTTATCGGTGAATTTCTGGGATTTACTACCTTAGTATGTGCTAGTCTCCCTGGCTTCTTCGGTGGTCTGCTCATTCCCAGCAGTTGGATTGGTTTACTAGGTTTACTTCCCATCACCATTGGTATCAGTAATCTCATCAGTCGAGAAGAGGAAGAAGAGACAGTACAAGCAGTGTCAGTTGACTTCAACTCTCCGGTAAAATCTGGACGCCAGAAGAAATCAATATTCGCAACCATCCGCGATCCTCAAACTTACCGTGTTTCTGCTGTCACCATTGCCAATGGAGGAAACAACATTGGAATTTATGTACCGTTGTTTGCTAGTAGTAATCTTCCAAGTTTGGGCGTAATTGTCTGTGTTTGCTATTGCAGTATTGGGATGTGGTGTTTACTCTCTTACAACTTGACTCGTAATCCTCTGATGACTCCCGTTTTAACTCGCTACGGTCGAAAAATCTTCCCCTTTGTCTTAATTTACTTGGGACTCTCTATCTTAATTAAAAGTGAAACATATCGACTTTTACCTAGTCTGGCAATGCTTGGGAACTAAGTATGAGGCGATCGCCCCCCTCCAGTGGATGCTCCACGCGATCGCAATTCCTGATGTAGGCAAAAAAATCAGCGATCGTTTCCCATCCAAAAAGATTTATTAATCACTTGAATTTATCAATATGAATAACAATAATATTTGCTCTTATCAATCAAGTTATCTAAAGTGAGAATAAAGCACATTATCGATGGCTCTTAATAAAAGCAAGTCCACCAATAGGAATCAGATTATGAAGGAACTAATGAATCAATCAAACTCTAAAAAATTAACTCAGTGGCTCGTAAAAACAGTGTTTCTGGTAGTTGTAGCGGGATTTACTCTGCTTATCCAGCCCAGCGCTAGAGCGCAAACACTAACACCATCCATACCTACGGAATCTGAACTAGCTCCAGTTGAATCACCAATGGAGCCTGTAACCGCACCAGCAATATCTCCAGTTGTATCGCCAATGGAGCCTGTGACAGCGCCAGTCATATCACCGGTTGTATCGCCAATAGTGTCTGTAGCAGAAAACGTTAGACATTTATTACAAACCAATGAATGTGTCGGCTGTAACCTCGCTGGGGCAATGTTAAAGGACGCAAACCTGCAAGCAGCAAACTTGGAGGGTGCTAACTTACAAAATGCAGACTTAGAAAGGGCTAACTTGCAGCAAACAAACTTACAAGGAGTTAACTTTCAAGGAGCAGATTTAGGCAAGGTAAACCTTTGGGGAGCAAACCTTGTAGGAGCAAACCTTTTTGATGCAGACCTAGAAAAAGCCAACCTCTTGGGAGCAAATCTGCAAACCGCTAACCTACAAAACGCAGACTTGGAAAATACAAATCTGACAAATGCAAACATCCAGGGAGCTAACCTGATGGGCGTTGATTTGGACGATGCAATCAGACCGGAAGGATTCGCTATTCAGTAATTAAACTGAAGTTCTACGTGCGAGTTGAATAAAAAATATCAAAAGCCTGATTCAGCAATGAATACAGGCTTTCACTAATTCGTAATTCGTAATAAACGTAGATGCAAAGGGGCTTGCCGCCGATTAGTACAGAGACGCAGAGAACGCAGACAGAGGAGAAATAGAGAGGATGTTTAAAAAGTTTTTTTGGTAACATGATGGGTAGGCAAGTTCGTAGTAAGGACTTTAGTCCTTACTACAAACTTTTCATTACTAGCTTAGACATTGTACTAGTACAGTACCGCGTAAATAAACATACCATTTCCAATGGCGCAAGAGCTTAGAATACAATTCTTTTGACTTTTCACTTGTGCCTTGCAGTACTAAAATAATTTGCGACTTTTCAAACATTCTCTTAATGGCAAAATATTGTTATATCAGGTTCGGTTTAACACTAATAATATCTGTAGGTTGGGTTGAGGAACGAAACCCAACATTTGCTCCATGTTCATGTTGGGTTTCACTGTGGTTCAACTCAACCTACATAGATAGATTTTATTATAAGTAATTACCCGAACTTGATATTAGTCAATTAATTCCAGCAATTCTTTTGTTTTCAAATCGGCTGCTACAGGTTGAGAACATGCAATCTGAGGAGAGATCGAGCAAATCGCCTCTGTGGTTGTTTCAAAACAATTTGATAACCCAATTGTTTTTAACAATCCTGTACGTTCTAATAGTTGTTGGACTTCGGGTTGTAAACCTGTGAGAATTAATCTGCAATTGTGCCGTTCCAAGTCGTGATAAATATCCTCTAAAGCTACTAACCCAGTTGTGTCCATATTTGGCACAAACCGCAACCGCAAAATTAAATATTTCACTTCCGGTTCATCCCGGAGGAAGGTAGCAAATCGTTCAGCAGCACCAAAAAATACAGGGCCATCTACCCGATAAACGGCAATTTCTTTACCTAATTCTAAAGGAGTACCAGGGGGAAAAACTTCGGTTTCAGGTATTTTAACTAGGCTTAAATCGCTCATCCGTTTAATGAACAAAGCTCCGGCTGCAATCAATCCCACTTCGACAGCGAGAACTAAGTCAAACAAGATTGTCACTAGCCAGGTGAGAATCATCACCGCAAAGTCGGAGTAGGTAGCACGCATCAATAAACCAATGGCTTCCCACTCAATCATCCGCAGACTAACCACCATCAAAATCCCAGCAAGTGCTGCTAAAGGAATCTGCGCTGCTAGGGGTGCTAAAGTTAAAACGATAATCGCTAAGGCAACACCGTGAATTACCCCAGATAGCCGGGTTTTGCCGCCAGAACGGACATTTACAGCAGTTCGAGCGATCGCACCTGTGGCGGGGATACCACCAAAAAATGGCACAATCATATTAGCCAAACCTTGACCAATTAATTCGCGATCGCTATTATGTTTCTCGCTGACAGTCATGCCATCAGCCACTACCGCGGATAGCAAAGATTCAATACTTCCCAGTGCAGCTAAAGCCAAAGCTGGGTTAATTAGTTCCCGAATCACACTAAAATCATTCCAGTGGGGAATACCTTGAGGCATCGGTAAAGATTGGGGAATCGTGCCAATTGTTGGTACATTCAGATGGAAAGCAGAAGCGATCGCAGTAGCTAACACCAGTCCCACTAAAGAACCTGGTATTGTTGTATTGATCCTCGGCCACAAAAGATTGGTGGCAATCACCACAACTGCCAAGGCAACTGCTGCCCAATTAAGAGCTTCTACATGAGTTAGACTTTGCCAAAGTCCGGGTAAAAAATGTTCGCTACGCGGTAATTTTAAACCAAAGAAATTATTTAACTGACCACAAAAAATAATCACGGCAATACCATTAGTAAAACCTGCCGTCACCGGATAGGGAATAAACTTTACTAACTGTCCAAGTTTGGCAACCCCCAAGGCAATCTGGATAATCCCAGCCATCACCCCAGCAATCCAAACTTTTTCAAGGCCGTACTTGGCGACAATTCCCACCAAAACCACAGCCATTGCACCTGTTGGCCCTGTAATCTGTACTGAGGAACCACCAAAAATTGCGGCGACAATTCCCGCCACAATCGCGGTGTAAAGTCCCGCCTTTGGTTCCACACCACTGGCTACCGCAAAGGCTAAAGCCAAAGGCAATGCCACCACTGCTGCTGTTAACCCTCCCGTCAAATCGCCACGCAGTCCACCAAACAAGCTACCCAGCCGCAAAAGCTGTGGTTCTTTGAGGATATTAGATGTTGCCATATCGTCATTTTCAACTCTTATACACAATTTGCTGAAGCACACACAAATGTTATTCCATCTTTTCGGTAGATTTCATCAGGGTTGTTGATAATTCCCTGATTGCGTATGGGTTTTGGTTCAAGTTCGTCTATTTGCTGATTAATAAAAGCGCAGGCTTACTTGACATAATGGGTATAGTATGTATGTGGAAGTTGGCGATCGCTACAGAGTTCCTTAGCAGGACTACTGCTGGTTGGTTTGATAGCTTTGCATGTTTTGGCAAATAAGCTCGAACATGGAGAAGTAACGCATAGCAGCTAACGTCAATGCAGCCCAAAAATTGGATGTTTTTAAGCAAATAAGCGTATTTTTAGGATTAACTTTATAATTTCTATGAGTACAAATTTGGTAAATACTAATGTTGCAATCGATTGTAGGAGTGTACAAGAACGGTAAAATACAACTTTTAGAATTACCATCTGATGTATCAGAAAGCCGTGTTATTGTAACTTTTTTAGAACCAGTAAAATCTAAAATTCACAAGCAGATAATGCAGTTTGGTATATTTTCTGGGAATAAACAATCAACAGAAAACGATTTTCAAGTTACTGAATTTCATGGAGATACCGATGTTATCTCAAAACTTAAGATAGCAGAAGGCTGCACTTTACACAAAATTTAAGAATAGAAAGTAAGATTTCATTGATTATTACGAGGCAGTAAAAGCGTACTTTGTTTAAGCTTGAATGTAGTATAATTTACTATTTTAATCTAAGTAGTATATAGAAGAGAAAAACATTATGGGACTAGGCGATCGCATCAGCCGCATAATCAGGGCAAACCTAAACGATATGGCAGGTAATTTCAATTACGGAGAAGGCGCAGTGTTTATTGCTGGAGGAACAGCGGCTGGTGCTGTTGTTTCTCAAACCGTTGGTGGCATGGGATTAGCAGCCGCAGGAACAGCTATTGGTATTGGTGCGCCTCACTTGATGGCTACAGGAGCAGTTGCTGGTATGGCTGCTTATGGGACTAAGAAGGGAATAGAAAACCGAGATCCCTTGGTTTTGGGTGCCGCAGGACTAGGAGCGGTTGGTGGTGCTGGAGTTTCTGCCACTGTTGGAAATATGGGGTTACTTGCAGCCGGAAGCGGCTTTAGCATTGGTATGGTTCCTGTTGCTGCGGCTGGTGCAGTAGTTGGACTTGGTGCTTATGGTTTATTGAGGCTCCTTGATGGAGGTCAAGATACTAATGACCCAAAGAAAGTTATTGAATCCCTCAACCAAACACGACTAAGCATAGTGCACAATATTCATTATGTTAAAGCTAGCAAAGAAAGGGTGCAAATAAATTACAAGCAAGCTCAAAAGGAAGTCCAAACCTGGTATCGAATAGCTGTATTAGCTATGAAAAAAGAACGTGAGGATTTGGCTCGTGAAGCCTTGACTCGTAAGTATACTCACCAGCAAACTGCTGATACCCTTGAAAATCAGCTTAATCAGCTAATAACAATAATAGATAATCTCAAAAGTGATTTAAGGTTTATAGAAAGAACAACTGCCCAAATTAAAACAGAAGCAAGCTCAAGCTATGGGTGGGTTTAACAATGGCAAAAAAGGCTCCTAATGAATTCCAAAAACTGGTACGAGGGATGATTCGGAATTTTGCCGTTCTAGTGAATGAGCCAAAGCCTGCGAAAGCCAAGAAGACAGAGATTAAAAAAACAGCTTTTACCAAATCCCAATCTCAACCCAAGCAGGAAGCAAAAAAACGATCGCGTCATATTCCCCTATCAGTTCGTTTTACAGTTCTGCGAAGAGATGGTCATAAATGTGTTTCTTGTGGAAAAAGTCCACCAGAAGTCACGCTAGAAGTTGATCATAAAGAGCCATTTTCTAAAGGAGGCACTAACGACATTAGTAACTTGCAAACGCTGTGCTTCGAGTGCAATCGTGGCAAAGGTGCAAGTAGCGGAATATAAAGGATATAAATTTCTGTCAAAGATTATAGATAGCCCTTCAGTGAATTTACTGGAGGGTATTTGCTATTCTAAAAAGACTTTATCTCAACTCAGAAAGGATAAAAACCCGATCGTACTTTGCCTTCTTTCTTCTAGTTTGTTTCTCTTCAAAAATAAAAACCAGTGACACAAAACTCTAAAACAGGCGTAGCATTTATTGCAGGCGGAACCCTAGCAGGTGTTGGTGTTTCCGCAACAGTTGGCGGGATGGGACTAGCAGGCGGATTTGGTGCAGTTGGTATTGGTGCAACTCCTGTAGTCGGTGCTGGCGCTGTGGCTGGTGCGGCTGCTTATGGTGCTTTTAAAGCCATAGCAGAAAAAGATGCAGCTGCCTTCGCTACAATGGGAATTGGTGCAGTCGGTGGTGCTGGTGTTTATAGCGTCGTCGGTGGTATGGGTTTAGTCGCACCTAAAGTAGGGCTAGCATTTGGGATTGGTGCAGTACCGATGGCAGGAATTGGTGCAGTAGTGGGACTCGCCGCCTATGGTATTGCCAAACTGTTAGACGAATCGGAAATTAGCGAAACTCCAGCACAGCTTTTTGAGCGAATGGAAGAGAAAGTTTTGCAGATGAGCTACTATTCCGAAGCAGTGATGGAATTAGAAGCATTTTTATCTGGTGACGATCTCAACCAAAAATTTGCTGGTTTGAAAGTCGAAGATGAGTTACAAGCACTTAAAGCTGAATTCAAGAAAAAATCAGAATTTGTTACGCCTAAAGCTTCTACTCCCAATATTGAACCAGAAAAAATATCTCCGACAACCCAGCTACCTGAAACCTGGAGATGTGTACGCACACTTAAGGGACACTTAGCGGCAGTTAATGCGATCGCAATCAGTCCTGATGGTACTACCTTAATTAGTGGCAGTGATGACAGACAAGTTAATTTGTGGAATTTGAAAACCGGAAAATGGCTTTACACATTCTCAGGACAAGCAGAAGCAGTTTTATCTGTTGCTATCAGCCCTGATGGACAGCAGATTGTAAGTGGTAGTGTAGATCGCAAAATCAGCAGTTGGCAGATGGACACAAAAAAATTTATCCACACATTCTTTTATTTAAACTCTGCTTATAGTCATAATGGTTTTATTAACTCAGTAGCCTACAGTCCTGATGGAGCAATTCTTGCTAGTGGTGCTGCTGATAAGACAATTAGAATTTGGGGACGCTACACGGGAACAGTAAAACGCACATTGAATGGACACTCAGATGCAGTTTTGTCTGTCACTATCAGTCCTGATGGTAAAATCCTTGCAAGTGGTAGTGCCGATAAAACTATTAGGCTTTGGGATACCAAAACTTGGGAACAACGCTATATTCTCACTGAACATTTGGGTGCAGTGAATACAGTTGCTATCACTAATAACAGTCAAACTCTTATTAGTGGTAGCACAGACACCACAATTAAACTGTGGAATCTCCCAACTGGAGAATTACTTTCTACTTTAACTGGACACTCAACGGCGGTTTTGTCTGTTGCCATTAGCCCTGATGGTAAAATCCTCGCCAGTGCCAGCCGAGACGGTACAATCAAACTTTGGAACCTCCGCACCGGCGAATTACTACAAAATCTTTCTGGGTGTAATCCCGTTGCTTTTAGCCCTGATGGTAAAACGCTGGTAAGTGGTACTAATGGTGGAAGCATCAAGATTTGGAGTCAATTTACTCTCGACTCTGGATTATCGGGAGAATGGTGGGAAGTCTTGGGTGTAAATCAAAGCGATCGCCCCAATGTTGTTAAAATTGCCTACCGTCGATTAGCAAGATTGTATCATCCTGATGTTAATAGTTCTGCGATCGCAAAAGCCTCAATGCAAGCAATTAATCAAGCTTATAAAGAATTCCAGCAGCAGGTAACATGAAGTTAGTAGTTTATCGATGCTAGTCAAAATATGAATAATATTTGAGGAAATAGTGTTATGTTTCAACATTTAGTAGAAGCGATAAATTTTGAAGAATTCGTCGAACTGAAACCGGAGAACGGCAGATATGAATTACATAAAGGAGTAATAGTTGAAATGCAGCCGACAGGGGAACATGAGTTAGTCAGAGCATTTCTGATTAGAGAACTCAATTTTGAGATTCGGAGGTTTAACCTAGCTTATTCGATTCCTGCTCAAGCATTAATCAAATCTGTTGATAAAAAATCTAGTTATATTCCAGATGTGCTGGTATTGAATATCCCTAACTTAATTAATGAACCACTTTGGAAAAAATCATCAACAGTTACTCAAGCTGCATCAATTCCATTAGTAGTAGAAGTTGTGAGTACAAATTGGCGAGATGATTACTTTCTCAAATTCGGTGAATATGAAGAAATTGGGATTCCAGAATATTGGATTGTTGACTATGCTGCTCTTGGTGGAAAACGGTTTATTGGCAATCCCAAGCAACCGACAATATCAGTTTACAGATTAGTGGAAGGCGAGTACCAAGTAACTCAGTTTTGTGGTAACGATCGCATTCAATCACCAACTTTAATAGAGCTAAATCTAACTGCTGAACAAGTGTTTAAGGCTGCTTCGGGAGAACAGTAATGAACATCATGCTAATACTCAGTATTTATATACTTGGTATATTCTTTGTACCTTATGGGCAGTATTTTGACTTAGCACTCTTGATTATTTTTGACGCACTCCGATAAACATTCCATATCATCTGTCAGCAGGGTAATATATTTAACCCTTGAGAAGTATTGACATATTAAAATTTTTTAGCCCTCATCTTGCATCTTAAGAAAAAACGTTATAAATTATTAGATAATAGGGGAAAATATGACTTATTAGTGTCAAAAACTAATCCTGCTCAAGTAAATATACTGCAACCAGTTTTAACTTCACACAATTCCTAAACAGCACTGAAGATATGTTTTTGTTTGGTAAAGCAAAGATTCTGGACAGACAACGGAACCATAAATAATCTAAAAATATATCTTATGTGACTGTTTTTAGGGAAAATGTTACTACTTGCGGTGGAAAGCAACAAGTATAATTCACCAAAATAGTAATAGATTACAAGCAATTAACTAACAATAAAATTGCATAAATATCAGCAAAATTATTCCTTGTTAGTTGATTATTATTTTGCCCAATTATCTTTGCTATTCAAAGAATCGTTTTTGTTATGCTGAGAATAGCAAAAGTAATAAATGAAGACCATCTACCACAAATTCACAATCCTTATGGAGTTATTCTGGTAATGCACCTAAACGAATTGGAAACTACTGAGAATTTAAAAGAAGTCGAAGAAGCATGGCTAGCACTAGAAAAATCAATTCTCTATTATCAAGGTCGCCCTGTTGGGACAGTAGCCGCTTATGATGCTTCTGTAGAAGCGCTCAATTACGATCAGTGCTTTGTCCGAGATTTTGTTTCTTCAGCTCTAATTTTTCTGATTAAAGGTAGAACTGATATTGTTCGTAATTTCTTAGAAGAAACCTTAAAGTTACAGCCTAAAGAAAAGGCATTAGATGCCTATAAGCCAGGACGAGGATTAATACCAGCTAGCTTTAAAGTGGTATCAGATAATGGACAAGAATATTTAGAAGCTGACTTTGGCGAACATGCGATCGCTAGAGTTACACCTGTAGATTCTTGCTTGTGGTGGATTATTTTGTTGCGCGCTTATATAGTCGCCACAAAAGATTTTTCTCTCGCCTATCAACCTGAATTCCAAAATGGAATCAGGTTAATTATGGAAATCTGTTTGGCGAATCGTTTTGATATGTACCCAACGCTGTTGGTTCCAGATGGCGCTTGTATGATTGACCGTCGTATGGGCATTTATGGGCATCCTCTAGAATTGCAAGTCCTCTTTTACACGGCATTGCGTGCATCTCGTGAACTGCTAATTTGTAAAGGTAATTCTGATATTGTTGAAGCCATTGATAACCGCTTGCCTCTTTTATGCGCTCATATTCGCCAGCATTATTGGATAGATATTAATCGTCTGAATGCAATTTATCGCTTCAAAAGTGAAGAATATGGTAAGGGTGCTGTTAATCTGTTCAATATATATGTAGATTCCGTTCCTTATTATGAATTAGATAAGTGGTTGCCAAAAAAAGGTGGTTATCTAGCAGGTAATGTTGGCCCGTCGCAGCTAGATACTCGCTTCTTTTCACTCGGAAACTTAATGGCAATCATTTCAGATTTAGCCACAGAAGAACAGTCACAAGCGATTATGACTCTCATTGAGGATCGATGGGATGATTTGGTGGGAGATATGCCAATGAAAATTTGTTTCCCAGCTTTGGAACATGAAGAATACAGAATTGTGACTGGATGCGACCCCAAAAATATACCTTGGTCGTATCATAATGCTGGTAGTTGGCCTGTTTTAATGTGGATGTTGGCGGCGGCGGCTGTAAAAAGTAATAGAACAAATCTCGCACAAAAGGCGATTGAAGTTGCCCAAGGGCGCCTTAGTACAGATGAATGGCCAGAGTATTACGATGGGAAAAAAGGGCGACTGATTGGGAAACAAGCTAGGAAATATCAAACTTGGACAATTACTGGGTTCTTATTAGCAAAAGAACTGATGGCAGATCCCAGTTCTTTACCATTAATCAGCTTTGGAAAATTACCAGCAGAACAGGTTTCTAGAGCGTGTGAGTTTGAAATCGCTAGTGTAGACCCGTATATGACTTGATAGGGAAGTTAGGAGTTGGGAGTTGGGAGTTGGGAGTTAGAATACAAAAGCCTCCTGACTCCTGAATCGTGTTTTCATGACAAACCCCCGTCAATTAGCTTTTATCGCCCTACGAGATGTTCGTAAGGGGGCTTATGCTGATGTTGCCCTAGATAGAGTACTGCAAAAATTTAATTTGCCTGATTGCGATCGCCGCTTAGTGACAGAATTGGTTTATGGGAGCGTCAGAAGGCAACGCACTCTTGATACTCTCATAGATCAACTCGCTAAAAAGAAATCTCATCAACAACCACAAGATCTCCGTACCATCTTACATCTGGGCTTTTACCAGCTGCGTTATCAAGAGCGTATTCCCGCCTCGGCTGCTGTTAATACCACAGTCCAACTAGCTAAAGAAAACGGTTTTTCTGGACTCACGGGTTTTGTGAACGGTCTATTACGCCAGTATCTCAGAAACGCAGGGGGGCAGAGGGGCAGGGGAGCAGGGGAGCAGGGGAGCAGCACTTCTCTACGAGACGCTGCGCGTAGCTTGCTTCCCCGGAGGGATACGGCTACGCTCTGTTACCGAGGGGCAGAGGAGAAAGATTCTTTGTTACTTCCCCAGTTCCCAATTGCCCATTTTGATCCGTTAGAACTTCCAGAAAACCCTGTGGAACGCTTGGGCATTTTACATAGTTTTCCTGACTGGATTATTCAAGTTTGGTTAGAACAACTGGGTTTAACTGATACAGAACAACTATGTGAATGGATGAACCAATCACCAACAATTGACTTACGCATCAACCCACTTCGCACTACCATTGAGGAAGTTGAAGCGGCTTTGCAATCTGCTGGTGTTTTGGTAAGACGCATTCCTCATTTACCCCAAGCTTTACGATTTATTGGTAATACTGGGTCAATTCAAAAACTACCGGGTTTCAAAGAAGGTTGGTGGACTGTACAAGATGCTAGCGCTCAATTGGTAGGTCATTTGCTCGACCCTCAACCAGGTGAAGTAGTAATTGATGCCTGCGCTGCACCAGGGGGGAAAACAACCCACATCGCTGAATTAATGACAGATGAGGGTAAAATTTGGGCTTGCGATCGCACTCCTTCTCGCCTTCGCAAACTCCAAGAAAATTCTCAACGGCTAAATTTACAATCTATTCAAATTTACACTGGCGACAGTCGCCACTTCAGGCAATTTCAAAACACCGCAGACCGCGTATTACTCGATGCTCCATGTTCTGGTTTGGGAACTATGCACCGTCATGCTGATGCGCGTTGGCGACAGACACCAGAATCTGTCCGAGAACTTTCGGATCTGCAACGAGAACTACTAAGACATACATCAACTTTTGTCAAACCTGGTGGTGTACTAGTTTATGCTACGTGTACATTGCATCCAGCGGAAAATGAAGAAGTAATTTCGGCGTTTTTAGCTGAGTCACCTCAGTGGCAAATTGAGTCTCCTAGTGGCGTGGAGTTACCTGATTCTACCGAGAGGACACCTCAAGGTTGGTTTAAACTTTGGCCCCATCGACAGGATATGGATGGTTTTTTTATGGTGCGCTTAAGAAAAACCAATAATTCCGAATGAATACTGTTTAGGATTGTACGATTTGGTGGAGGCCTGAATCTACCAGAGGAGGCAGCAATGGTTTCCCCTTCCAATGTAAAAAACTTAGTTAAAATCCTGATTGGAGCAGCCTGGATCGATGGCAGAATCCAGCCAGAAGAACGGCAATATCTCCGCGAAATAGCTCAAGCAAAAGGTTTAGCTAACGACCCAGAAATTAAGCCTTGGCTGTACGAATTAGTTCCTGTGCAGCCAAAAGAATGCTACGACTGGGTGCGGGAGTATCTAGGCGATCGCCCCAGTCTTGAAGATTGCGAAAATCTGATTGAAGCCATCAGTGGCTTAATTTATAGCGATGGTGAAGTTGCCGTAGAAGAAGCCAGGCTCCTGACAGAATTGCAGGATATAGTGAAGCCGAATGATTCAACTCAACCAGCTCACACTACGCTTCTCAAACAAATTCAAAAGCTTTACCGCCGTTGGGTTGAAGTCCAAAACTAACATCGAGTTATAAGTTGATCCAAGAGGAGGCGGTGAATTATCTCACTGCCTTTTTATGTCTCTTCGTCCCCATACTCCGTACTCCGCGATAAATCGCGTCTCTACATGAGGGTTTTGGGGTTATCTGAACTGTATTGGCTTTAAATCCACGTTGTTGAAGATGCTACTTTTAGACATTCTTTAAGAAACTGCTGGGGAATTTCTCTACTTTCTCCCCAATGCTGATGAACATAAGAAGCATGAATATTTGCAGGTAAACCCCATCCTTCACATCCCATATTTTCGTCACAATCATAGCGAGAAGTTTCAAATAGGGGTTGAGTCGGAGTTAAGGTTAAATGGGAACGATGAAACTCATGTCCGTAAACAGTTGTATTTGCCTTAACTAACAAATTATCTTGCAAAGCGACTGCACGGCGATAGCCCAAAGTTAAACGTCCACCCATCACAGCAGATGTTGGTAGCACTCCCGCCATTGACCAAGATTTACCCTCAAAATCGATAATTTGCTCGCACAAATACATTAATCCGCCGCATTCGGCAACCGTAGGTATTCCTTTAAGTATTGCCTTTTTTACTGCATCACGAACGCTGGTATTTTCTGCGAGTTGCTGGGCAAAAACTTCCGGGAAACCACCGCCAAAATACATTCCCTGGATATCTTTTGGTATGTCAGCATCTTCTAAGGGACTCCAGAAAACCAATTCTGCACCAAGTTGTTGCAGCAAATCGAGATTATCTTGGTAGTAAAAATTAAACGCGCGATCGCGGGCTACTGCAATCCTAACTGGAAATGAGGCAGATAAGGAAGATGAAGCAGAGAAAGAAAAGCTTTCTGATTTTAACAAAGGTAATAGGCGTTGCCAGTCGAAGCAAGTATCTCCTAAATCGGCGAGGCGATCGATTAAAGCATTGAGTTCGGGAAGTTCGGCTGTGGGTACTAAACCCAAGTGGCGATCGGGAATTGTGATATTATCTTGACGGCGCATTACGCCGAGAATAGGTAAATGTAAGGGTTTTAGGGAATCTTTGAGCAAAGAGAGATGGCGATCGCTCCCGACGCGATTTAATACTACTCCAGCTATTTTAATTCGGGGATCAAAAGATCGATAGCCGTGCGCGATCGCAGCTACAGAACCAGATAAACGACTGCAATCAATCACCAACACCACAGGTAAATCTAACAGCCGCGCAATGTGTGCAGTACTAGCAAAGTCAGTAATTTGTCCTTTGTCATTAGTCATTAGTCCTTGATCACTTGCAAATGACAAAGGACTAATGACCAATGACGAAACACCATCAAACAATCCCATCACCCCTTCCACTAGGGCATATTCACTCAGTTGGCTATGATGGGCAAAACATTGCTGAACGTAAGCTTCAGAAGTCAGCACGGGGTCTAAATTGCGACAAGCACGACCAGTTACGTGTTGATGAAACATCGGATCGATGTAGTCTGGCCCCACCTTAAAAGATTGCACCAAGCGATCGCGACGGTGTAAAGATGCTAAAAGGGTGAGCGTGACTGTTGTCTTACCCACCCCACTACGTTCCCCGGCAATGACTAAAGCCATAAATGAAACAAATTAGGTTTTTATGCAGCAACTATTTCGATTATTGGCTGTGTGTCTATCGTCACTTTTTGCAAAAGCAGATGCACCAGTTTCTCCAACCGACTAACTCAAACTTATACCAATTAGAAACAAGAAAACCAGCCAATTAGGGGAGTTGGGCTGAAAAAGTCTAATAGTATAGTTAAAAATTAGCCCAGAGTCAGATAGCAATAAGCTACCAAAAAAGGAACGTTTTATGATAGTTGTGCATCATCTTAACAACTCGCGATCGCAGCGGGTGCTGTGGCTGCTTGAAGAATTAGGGATCGAATACGAGATCGAGTTCTATGAACGCGATGCAAAAACGATGATGGCACCGGAGTCACTGCGCCAAGTTCATCCCCTGGGCAAGTCACCAGTAATCACAGATGGAGATTTGGCGATCGCTGAGTCGGGCGCTATCATCGAATACCTCGTTAATCGCTATGGCAATGGTCGCTTAGTTCCGGCATCCGATACACCAGAGCATCTACGCTATACATATTGGCTGCATTACGCCGAAGGCTCTGCAATGCCACCTCTGGTGATGCGATTGGTCTTGAATAATTTCGGGGAAGGAGACAGCAGCGTTGTTAATGGATTCGTCGCGCCTCAAATCAAACTTCATTTTGACTACATAGAAGGTGAACTTCGTAAAAGTACGTGGTTTGTAGGGGAGGAATTCACCGCCGCCGATATCCAAATGAGCTTTCCTCTCGAAGTAGTGGCTATGCAAAAAGAAGAGGCAAAGAACTGGCCAAAGATCAAAGAATTTGTCGATCGCATTCATGCGCGACCTGCTTACAAACGTGCGCTTGAGCGTGGAGGCGAATATGACTATATGACAAAGACACGATAAATCATGACAAAGACGCGATAAATCGCCGTCTCCACAAAGGACTAATTGTACAGACGGCGATTTATCGCGTCTCTTGCTCTTGCTTGAACTTATAAGAAAAACAAGGTTGAGCAACTATTTGCCCAACTTTGTTTTTCTTATCTGTTGTGTAGAGCGATCGCACATGTAAAATGTCTTAATTTTTCCTAGTTCATGATGCGACTAATTTTTTGCGGCTGGGACGCTTGTACTCTGATTTTTTCTTCAATCCTACCGCTTGAGCTTGATCGCTATCTAATCCATATTGTCCGCGCACAACTTCTTTCATCGCTAATACCGCATTGTGAAATTCCCATTCTGCTAATCGCGCAGCATCAGCAGCCGCACGGTATAAAGTTAGTTTCTCAGTTTCGGCTTGTTGCTGGGCTAACATAGCTTGATAAGCTTGCTGTAAGTTTGTAGCAGAGGCATCAGCACGGGTTGTTTCATAAGTGGCGATCGTTTGCAAGCCGTGCCATGAATTAATATCTTCACTAATTAATTGAGGGCGCAAACGGCGTGTTGTATCTTGGGTTGGCATATCAGCATACTGTTGTAAGGTACATATTTAATGTACCCATTGCAACTCTAAAGCTATTAGTAAGGTGAAGTTTTTAGATAAAACAAGGTTAAAGAAAGGGTAAGCTCATTTTTGCAGGTCGATGCACCTAAGTTGCAGGTCGATGTATCTAAGTTGCAGGTCGATGCATCTAAGTTGCAGGTCGCTGCATCTAAGTTGCAGGTCGATGCATCTAAGTTGCAGGTCGCTGCATCTAAGTTGCAGGTCGATGCATCTAAGTTGCAGGTCGATGCGTTTAACCAATTTGTAGGGTGAGCAAATATTTGCCCACCCAATACAGTTAAACAGAGGTAAAATTGCTCTGTGCCAGCGTCATGGTATTAAACCCAGTCAGCACCGCTAAAGTTTGATTGCCTAAACGAATCTCATTACCAGAGAAAGACAACTGACTATAGCTCAAACCAGCCAAGCCGATTTTATCGCTCTGACCTAAACTAAAGTCAGTGATTGTATCCCGACCTGCGGCTTTCTCCAAAACAAAGATATCGCTACCAGTACCGCCAGTCAGGTTATCATCTGCCTTGCCACCGTTGAGGAAATCGTTACCCGCACCACCAACAAGTAAATCTTGACCATTACCTCCTAAAAGACTGTCGTTACCGTCACCACCATAAAGTGCGTCTTCACCGTTATCACCTTCGAGATGGTCATTACCAGCCTCACCATAGAGTGTGTCTTCACCGTTACCGCCTAAAAGCGTGTCGTTGCCAGTACCGCCATTGAGCGTGTCTTCACCATTTTCACCCACAAGCTTATCGTTACCAGCATTTCCCGATATGATATCGTTACCGTTAAGTCCGTTAATGATGTCATTGCCGGATGTGCCATCAAGAATATCGTTTTGGTTAGTGCCTTCGCGGTCTTTGCCGATTGCCAACGTTACTATCCCCAAGTCAGTGCCACCGTTGCCATCGCTGAGGGTATAGTTAAAGCTGCCATCGCCAGTGAAACCTGTGGTAGGAGTAAAGACCACGTTGCCACTGCCATTTAAGGTGACAGTACCATTAACAGCGTTACTTACAGCAGTGATGCTCAAAGTAAAACTGTCTACATCTGTATCGTTAGCCAACAGGTCAGCAGCCAGTAGGGTCAAAGGTGTATTTTGATTGGCGCTAGCAGAGTCATCACCGGCTACAGGTGCGTCGTTGACGGGAGTTACTGTTAGGTTAAAGGTATCGTTAACACTGGCATTACCCGTGTCCGTTGCGGTAACTTTAATGCTAATTGTGCCGTTATTTGGGTCATCAGGGGTGCCGCTAAAGGTGCGGGTATTGGAGTCAAAGCTTAACCAGGTAGGTAAGGAGTTGCCGTTAGCGAGAGTGGCAGTATAAGTTAAACTGTCACCAGCATCGACATCAGCAAAGGTATTGGCTGGAATAGTAAAGCTGAAGAAACCATCTTCTAGGGTTGTTTGGTCTGCGATCGCATCTGCTAAAGTTGGCGCATCGTTAACTGAGGTTACAGAGAAAGTCTGAGTTTGTCCAGTTAAGGTTGCTGTGCCATCAGTGACATCGTAGGTCAGATTAACTGCGCCGTTAAAGTTGGCAGTTGGGGTGAAGGTATAAGTCCCATTCAAGTTGTTCACCAATGCACCGTTACTTGCAGTTAAGTTAGCAACTGAAAGGGTATCACCATCCAGATCGCTGAACCCTGCTAACAAGTTAGCCGCAGTAATTGTGATGGCTGTATCTTCGGCGGTGTTGCTTAAAGTGGCTGTGGGTGAACCTGTGGGCGCATTGTTATTCTCGAAGAACAGGGTATTGCCGTCAGAATTCCCCACAAAAGCATCGAGGTCGCCATCGCCATCGATATCGGCAAAGCTGGACGAGGAAACAAAACCCACATCCGTCAGTCCGAAGGGGTTGGTGGCTTCAAAGGTGAAGCTGGGAGCAGCCGTAGTTCCAGTATTGCGGTAGAATGTGGTATTGCCGGAAGCACTACCCACAAAAGCATCCAAGTCCCCATCGCCATCGATATCGGCAAAGGTGGGGTCACCCGCCAACTCATTCGCCAGTCCGAAGGGGTTGGTAATTGGGGCCTTAAAATTCGGGTCAGACATGGTTTTTATCCTTTGATGAGTAAATAGACTTCTTGCAAAAGTCGGGGTAAAGGGTAAGGGGGAAAGGGTAAAGAAACTCAAAATCCTTTCCCTTTAACCTTTACCCTTTTCCCTAAGAGTGCAAAAACATATTTTTGCAAGAGGTCTAATGATTTGTTTGGGAATTAAAGACTGCAAAGACTTAAGAAGCGCGATCGCAGGGCGATGAAACTTAATTGCAGGGCTATGCAACTGAGTTTCATCTCTTTGGAGTGAGCAAATATTTGCTTACCCCAAAGAGATGAAACTAAACATCGTTTGGCGCGATCGCAACTAGGCATGGGGTGATTCCTGTTGTTTTGGGCGCGTTTGATTAAATACGCTTTATGGGCGAAAATGCGATCGCATCACCAATCAGCCAAAAAGGCTATAATCCTAAATTGTGATGAAATCAGCAGATGTGAGAGTGGTGGTATTAATACCCGTCAGCGTTGCCAGGAGTTCATTGGTGCTGGTAATAAAGATGTTGCTGCCAGAGAAAGACAGAGCGCCGAAACTAAGACCGCCAGACAAACCAATTACATCTGCTCGACTAAAATCGGTGATGGTATCGGTGCCGTCTAGGGCGGCGAAGATGAAAGTATCAGAACCATTGCCACCAGTTAAGATGTCGTTACCAGTACCGCCTGTCAGTTTATCTGCGCCGTTACCGCCATTGAGGGTATCATTGCCGGCACTGCCATTGAGGGTGTCTTCGCCGTTGCCGCCAGAGAGGCTATCATTGCCTGCTGTGCCGTTGAGCAAGTCGTCGCCGTTACCACCAGAAAGGTCAGTCCCCACAGCAACGGTGACATTACCAGTGTCAGTGAGGCTACCATCGCTGAGGGTGTAATCAAAGCTGGCATTACCACTGAATCCAGTAGTTGGGGTGAAAACAATAAAGTCATCTGCCGTGTTGCTGGCTGTGCCGTTGTCATTCAGGACTGCCGCACCGTTGGTAGCATTACTGACACCTGTGATGCTGAGGGGGTTGCTGTCCGGATCGGTATCATTTGCCAGTAAGATACTAACTTGAATGCTGACGGCAGTATTTTTGGCAGTGGTAGCACTATCGTTAACAGCTACAGGAGGCAAATTAGCAGGGGCAGGCTGGTTCTCGTAGAACAACGTATTGCCGTCATAATTCCCTACAAAAGCATCGAGGTCGCCATCGCCCGTGACTTACACGATTCAGTATCGCAGACATTGTTTACTGTGGCGACAATTGCCGAAGCTTTGCCTAGAGTCTGGAAACGCAACTCAGAAACAGCCCAACAGGGATTAGAAGAACTCGCCCAATTGACACAAGGGGCGTTAGCAGAAATGCGGAATTTACTAGTCGAGTTGCGTCCTAATGGTTTGGTAGAGAAACCTTTAGGTGAATTACTACACCAGTTAACCAAAGGAATTCAAGGACGGGCAAATTTACAGGTAATAACAACAGTGGAAGGCGATCGCTCTCTGTCTAATGAGGTGAAGCTTGTCTTCTACCGGATTACTCAAGAGGCACTGAATAATATTATTAAATATGCCCAAGCAACGCTTGTATCAGTCAGCCTCGGCAGCGATTCACAAAAGATGGTTTTGCATATTAGTGATAATGGCTGTGGTTTTGACTCCAACAAAATACCATCTGGTCATTTGGGAATAGCAATTATGAAGGAACGAGCTGAATCTATTGGCGCTATTTTCTATTTGTCAAGCAATTTAGGAGAGGGGACTGAGATTGTCCTGAGTTGGTCAACCGCTGTAAATAAAATAGGCAGTGAGGAGTAAGGAATTGGGCACTTGTACTTCGACTACGCTCAGGAACCGCGGAGCCGTTGGCGCAGCCTCTCCAAGAGTTGTATTGAGCATGGGGCATAAATAAAGTTAACTACTAAAAGCGTAATTTTTTTTTGATTGTTCATTGGTAAGGGCTTTAGACGTATTTGCTTTTTGTAATATAGTTATGTTTATTTGAATCGACTTACTTAGCCCTCTTCTGTCACTCTCCGGGATGAGCAAGTAGTAACTAAGTGAAATTATCCAGAAGCATAACAGGGTTTAAATTGATTCATTGCACTAAT
>NZ_JBALDP010000102.1:0-106365 GCF_036917355.1 Nostoc sp. | reverse complement strand
TTGATGTCGCAAAAGCTGGTTTTGATGTCGCAAAAGCTGGTTTTGATGTCGCAAAAGCTGGTTTTGATGTCGCAAAAGCTGGTTTTGATGTCGCAAAAGCTGGTTTTGATGTCGCAGAGCTTTATCTCATGTAGAGACGCAATTTATCGCGTCTAAAAAATTGACGCGTTAGAGAGACGCGATAAATCGCCGTCTCTACAAAGAATGTACTCGTTAATTATTCCTTGACAGACTACTAACTAATAGTAACAACAGCTACCATCGCATCGGCTAGAGGGAAATGAGACGAAGCACACTAAAAATTTATTTTTATAACTGAAAATTTTATTTTATTTATATGTTAAGTAGCTTTTAGGATGTTATCTGTATAATCTATCATTCAGTTTAAATTATTGAATGTATAATCTATCATTCAGTCTGATTAATTATTGACCTCTGTTACTCATTAATAGGTTGAAAATTGGTAATTCTGGCATCTCTTTTTAACACATAACATACCACTCACCTAGTAGTTATTTATTAACGGAATCGAAGAAGTTATCTAGGCGTACTCTATCCTAGACATGACCTAAACTTGTGCTTCAAAAATCATGAGCCATTATATGAATAGTTAGCACGTTAACAGCACCATCCAATGTCTCAAGACTTATTAAACTCCTTTCAAGAAGCATACAGCAATCTCGAACTGTTTCCGTTGATGGAACGGAACGAAATGGAAAGATTTCGAGTCGAATATGGTGATGATTTGATTGCAGACCTGAACCAATTAGTCGAAGATAGTCCGAATGGAGATGGCAAAATTGTCTTTACAGGACATCGAGGATGTGGTAAGTCTACTTTGTTAGCTGAATTTAGCCGACAAATTCAAGATAAGTATTTTGTAGTTCTCTTTTCTATTGCTGACAAAATTGAAATGTCGGCTGTTAATCATATTAATATACTGTTTGCGATCGCAGTTAATTTAATGACAGAGGCAGAAGCACGCAAAGTTGATATTCCACAATCTACTAAAGAAGCTCTTTATAAGTGGTTCGCTACCCGCACTCGCACTGAAGAATCCAATTTGCAAGCAGAAGTTAGTATAGGTTTTGACCTTTTAAAGTTGATTAGTTCTAAATTAAAAGCTGATGCAAGCGTTCGGGATGAAATTAAGCAAGAGTTTGAACGCAAGTTATCAGATTTAGTTGCCAGAATTAACGAAATTGCTGCTCTAATTCAAGCTGCAACGAAACAAAACGTTTTAGTAATTATTGATGATTTAGATAAACTGGACTTAGGCAGAGTTAACGAAATTTATCGAGATAACATTAAAGCTCTCTGTCAACCTAACTTTCAAATTATTTACACTATCCCTATTGCAGTTCTTCGAGAAACATTTATTAGCACAATAATTGCTACTGAAACCAACGACCAAGTTGTAGCAATGCCTGTCTTAAAAATATTTGATAAAGGTAAAAACCGCTTCCCAAATGCCCAACCTCGCCCAGAAGCAACAAAGATTCTCGGTGAGGTTTTACAAAAGCGGATTTCAAGTGAATTAATCGCAGCAGAAACGGCTGAAAAAATCGTAATTTACAGTGGTGGCGTATTACGAGAATTAATTCGGATTTCTAAGGAATGTTGTCGTATATGTTTGCGAACGATCCGGCGAAATCCTTCAGCCCAAGTTATTATTGATGATAAAATTCTTTTGCAAGCAATCAATAAAATTCGCAATGATTTTTCGATCCGTTTAGGAAAAACTGATATCGATATTTTGCAGAGCGTTTATGAACAATTTATGCCCAACGACCCCAAACAAGCAGAGTTTTTAGATTTGTTACATGGGCTGTATGTTCTAGAATATCGCACTGATGAAACTTGGTATGATGTTCATCCAATTATTATCGAAAGCTTGAGAAGACAGGGAGCCATTAATGTTAAATGAGGAATTATTAGATGATGAAGGAGAAAATCAAGATGCGTATGATGATTTAATTGTTTCTATTGAAGCTCAAAAGCGGGGATTAAATTTACTGATTGCAGTTTGCGATGATGCGAGCTTTCGCGATGAGATTATTGCTCAATATGAAGCTGAACTACAACCCGCCTTCGGTGCATATCGAGTAACTTTAGCACGTCAAGAACCTAGTCTCAAAGCTGCTCTTAACCAATTGGTACAACAAGAAGAATATCTCCGTCAGCAGAACCTGGCGGTAATCACTGTGACGGGTGCTGAACAATTGTATTTTCTCAGGTTGGGAAATGAGCAATCAGAACAGGAAAAGTTTTTTGGTTACTTACAGTGGACTAGGGAAGGATTGCGCGAATTTCCATTTGCGATCGTGCTTTGGGTAACTAACCAAATTTTAGTCAACCTAATTAAAAAAGCTCCTGATTTTTGGAGTTGGCGCAATGGTGTATTTCGGTTTGAATCTCAAAAGACAAATGCTATTCCTGGGAAAGAATTAGAAAATATCCGCTTTGTTTTTCGAGATACAGAATTAGCTAGCACAGATACTAATGAAACTAATCGCTTTTTCTTACCTATTCAAGATTTACAAAGGTTAATCGAGAAAGTAGAACAAGAACGGGGAACTAAAGACCCTACCTTGGCTACTTTATACTCAAGATTGGGCGATATTTACCACAGCAGATTAGATCGTGGTGAATCTCAAAACTATCAAGAAGAACAGGAATTAGCAATTAAATATTGGCGACAGGCGAGTGAGCTACAAAATGAATTAGGTTTGCAGATAGACTTAGCTAATAGCCTCAACAATTTAGCAGGAATATATCGTGCAACGGGAAACTATAGCGAAGCCGAACCCTTATATAAACAAGCTTTAGAACTGAGAAAACGCCTGTTAGGAGAAAATCATCCTGCTTTTGCTACTAGCCTGAATAATTTGGCAGGACTTTACAAATCTACTGGCCAATATAGTAAAGCAGAAGTTTTATATCAACAAGCTTTAGAACTGAGGAAAGGGTTGTTAGGAGAACACCATGCCGATGTTGCCGCTAGTCTGAACAATTTGGCATTACTATATGATGAACAAGGACGTTATGACGAAGCGGAACCTCTGTATTTGCAATCATTAGAACTCGAAAAACGTCTGCTGGGTGAAAATCATCTTTCTTTTGCTCTTATACTAAATAATTTAGCGCTACTTTATTATCATCAAGGACGTTACAGTGAAGCTGAACCTTTATCGCAACAAGCAATAGAATTAGATAAGCGATTTTTGGGAGAAGAAAATCCTGATGTTGCCACAGATTTGCACAATTTAGGTTTAATATACCGCGCTCAAGGACGCTACAGTGAAGCGGAATCTTTGTTTTTGGAATCATTAGAACTCAAGCAGCGTGTATTACAAAAGGCGCATCCGCTTTTAGCAGATACTATCTACGCTCTTGGTTATATGTACAGGGAACAGGGACGTTACAATGAAGCGGAACCCTTATGTATAAAAGCCTTAGAACTTGATAAGCACCTATTGGGAGAAAATCATCCCAATGTTGCCGAAAGTCTGAATAATCTGGCAGAGATTTATCGGGAAACTGGACGTTACGGTGAAGCAGAACCCCTGTATTTGCAAGCTTTAGATATTTGTGAACGAGTCTGGGGTGTAAATCATCACCGTAGTGTCACTATTCGTCAAAATTTAGAGAAACTTTCCACAGCAATGCAGAATAATGGAGAGTGCGATGTCTTGTCTACGACACGCTGCGCGAACGACAACCCGTTTGGGGAACGCACTGCATAGAGCAAAAATCTAATTTTGGGTTCAGCTAAACGCTAAAATATCATAAAAATAGAATATTTTCATTTTGAGACTCTAATCTAGAGATAGCAAAATGGCTAAAGATGTTTTCCATCAACAGGTAAAAAAAGCATTAATCAAAGATGGGTGGATAATTACTCACGACCCTTTTACAATTCGTGTTAGTGAAGCCATTAAACTACAAATAGACTTAGCGGCTGAAAATGCCATTGCCGCAGAACGGAATACAGAGAAAATAGCTGTTGAAATTAAGAGTTTTATTGCAGATTCAGATATTAGTGAATTTCATACTGCACTCGGACAATATTTGAATTACTGCCAAGCTATTGAAGAGAAAGAAGCAGACAGAGTGCTTTATTTAGCTGTTCCTATCGAAACATATGAAGACTTTTTCCAACTTTCTTTTGTCCAACGCACCCTTCATCGTTACCAAGTTAAGTTGATAATTTACGACCCAAAACGTGAGGAAATTCGGCTATGGATAAAATAGAACGCTATCGACAATTTATCAAACAAATTCTCAGCGAACATCAACAAATCACGTCTTATAACGATACTGTCAAATCACAATTAATTTTAGACAACGAAAACAACCATTATCAACTAGCTTACGTTGGCTGGCAAGGAGATAAGCGGGTGTTTGGCCCGGTCATGCATTTTGATATTCAAGATGGGAAAATATGGATTCAGTATAACGGTACAGAAGAGTCTGTTGCTGAACGATTGGTTGAGTTAGGTGTACCTCCTTCTGATATTGTTATTGGGTTCCATTCTGCTTTTAAGCGCCAGTTTACTTCTTATGCTGTCGAGTGAATGTAAATATTTTCAACTCAGATGATAAATACATAAATAGTAAATGTTGCGTAGTTTACCGTCGTAGGCATCGCTTCCCCAATATCCCCGACTTCTTAAAGAAGTCGGGGATCTGAATAATCTGTAGTGGAAAGTGCGATCGCTGTACTAGCGAACGCCAACGAAACCAGCTTGTTCAATTGCTCTTTGCCCTTGGTCAGTTAATAAAAGATTGGCATAAGCATTTCCAATCTGCTGTTCTGAACCTTTATTCTGCTTAATAATCACAAACAAATTAGCAATCATCGGATAGCTGCCATTTTTGATCGCCTGAGTATTTAGCTGGTTGCGCTGACGCGGACATTGTTCAGGTGAAACCATCGGCTGCTGATAGGGGGTAATTAGCCGATCGGAAGTCTGACCCAATGGCAAAGCCTTGACGCTACATTGAAAGACTACTGAACGGGCAGAAGCGTAATACACACCACCAGGGGTTTTACTGAGTTGGCGCACTGCATCTGTAGCAGAGTAGACATACTGCACATTAGAGCCAAATGCTTGCCCTTTTAAGTCGCGAAATATTACTATATCTGCGTCCTCTGGTCGTTGAGAAAAAGCTGTGATGGGTAGATTTGGCCCGCCGACTTGATTCCAGTTAGTAATTTTCCCTAAATAAATTTGCTGCAATTGTTCAACAGTTAAACCAGGCACATTGAGTGATGGGTTGACTACCACTGCTATCCCATCCATACCCACTTGACGTTGCTCAAGGGTGAAGCCTCGCTCTTTTGCCATAGCTTGTTCTTCATCTGTGAGGGGACGGGAAGACTGAGCAAAGTCTAGTTTCCCATCAAGCAACATCCGAATCCCGGAGCTAGAACCAGGACTACCATTAACAGGATTTACATAACGTAATTGTAGTTCCGGGCGATCGCTCTGGATCTGAGAATCTACCAACTGCCGAATAGATGCCCAAGCCGTACTACCTCCGTAATTGAATGAGGCAGGGGGAACATCAGCAACTGTCTGAAAACTTGATGCATTATTAGAGATGCGATTGAAATTTTGATTAGAGGAGTTAACGCTGTTGCGGGAGAATACATTTGGCTTCAATAACCACCAAAGTAATCCGCCAATAACCATAAGTGTGAGAACTTTACCAATAATCAAACCTCTGAGAAAGAGAGAGATTTCGCTGTTAATTAAAGCTTTTCTTTGATTTGTATTGTCCATATTTTTAAATATTGTTTCATTGTATTTATCTTACAGGAATATCTAAGTATTTATCCTACAGTAATCTTGAAATATTTAAATTTACAGTAAATTTGTAATAGCTAGTTAATAGCCAGTCTGATGATTGCTGCTAGATGATTAACTTTTCTAATGTAGTGAAATTAAATTTGCTCTTTGGTAGCTTTTGCAATGGTGCAATTGCTTTGACAGATTTTTCTGTTAGGTGCTGATTTAGCTAGTAGATTACTTGTATTAGTTAACGGGAACTCAACAAATCTTTCTAGAAAACTCTTGAGTGGAGTAGGTTGATTTGGAAGCGATGTCCCCGTATTAATAAATGTGTAGATTAAAACTATTACTATCAAACTCGTAGTTGCACCAAGACCAATACCCAGTAGCAAAATAAAGTTTCTATAAGTTAGCAAATAGGTATCATCAGCCTTGGGGTTGATGTCAGGAGATTGTGAAGACTGTGGTAAGGCTACGTCAGAATTAAGTGCTTGTAAAGCTTCTGTGGCAGACTGATAACGCTGGTTGTAGCGATCGCGAACCATTGTATCTAAAATATTTGCCAGAGCATCACTTACCTCTGCCTTATCGCGCCAGATAACTTCTCCAGTACTGGGATCTTCTGGTAATTGCTCAGGCATTAAACCTGTTAAAGCTTGAATGCCAATCATCCCGACTGCATAAATATCGCTGCAAAGTTTTGGCTTTCCCTTAGCCTGTTCGCTTGGCATATAGCCAGGAGTCCCAACCGCAATTGTTAAGCCTGCTCCCAAAGCACCAATTTTCTTAATACTCCCAAAATCAATTAGCACAATCTTTTGATCGGAGTACCGCCGCATTAAGTTTTGAGGCTTAATATCTCGATGAATAATATCGTGCTGATGAACGAAAGCCAGTACTTCTAGAATATCTTTTAATAAATTTACGACTGTATTCTCGTTCAGACGCTGACCTGGGACAATTTCTTGAGTCAACGCATGACCGTCAATAAATTCCTGGACTAAATAGAAATCTCCATCTTCATCAAAATGGGCAAACAGTCTCGGAATTTGATCGTGGTCGTTGCCTAGCTGATATAAAACTTCCGCTTCCCGATCGAATAGCTTTTTAGCGATGGGTAGAACAGCAGGGTTGGAATCTTTCGGGTGGAAATGTTTGACCACACAATGAGGTTGTCCTGGTAAATCCAAGTCAATGGCCAAGTAGGTATCACCAGAACCTCCACTTCCTAAGTGTTTGACAATCTCAAAGCGATTCCGAAGTGTTTTTCTGTTGAAAGACGATCGATGTCTGTTACGTATAGCACCCCCTAATAGGTAAGTATTATCAGATTCTCCGCTTCCCATCACTTTGACAGTCTCAAAGCGACTCCGGAGTGTTTTTCTGACTAAAGGGTTGTGGCTCATGTGGCGTATACTACTTCTTAATTTACTGACCATTCAGAGCTTGAGTAAGGTTATGAATAACTGCTTGCTGCTAGATTTACTGGTATTTGCGGCAGTTAGCCATCGCGCGACCTATGCTTTGGATACGTTTGCTGCTTAGTTGCTTGATTGCTTTGTTTAATACTCTTATAAGTATCTTAATACAAAATTAATTTATGAAATACTTCTGTAATATTATCACTTAAGTAAATTTAACACTAGTCCACAGGGTTTAAACTGTGGGCAGAGAATAATATTTATCAGTCAGGATGGTTATTTTTAACTGTTAAGTCTGATTACTGACAAAACCTTGAACAGTGAAATTTAAAGGCACAAATACCTTTACGGTGTTCGCCACAGTTTTGTTACCAGATTTTAGGCGTTATTAACTGCGATCGCTTTGTCAGATCAATGTGAGTTTGACGAAAAAACTAAAAAATATCGGGTAAGTTTTTGAGTTAAATATCGAGTGATGGTTTTTGAGGTAAATTAGGTGTAACTTTTTAATCACTCACACATGTTACGATCTCGATCTACTCATAATTCTGGCAAACCTGTAATGTGTATTCGCTTTAACGAAATACCACAATTAACACGTGTGATACCAATTCTTAAAAAATAATCCATCCCTACCTACCCTTAGCAAGACAAGGGTACGCGTCAGCGCTGGTTGGGTTATATGTCGCAAACATTTTTTGAATTGGTATCAACTACTTAAATGAGAAAGCAAAATTGCGAATTACAATACTTGCAATCTTTCCAATAACTTCAAGTTTCTACTTTTATGACTATAAGAAATATTAGGACGGCATTTCCTTAAATTAAATCCGCATAAATTTGCGAACTTTCTTTGTTTATTGGTTTACTCAGTCCTTAGAATATCAATTTACAGTATATTAACTGGTTATTCAATACTTTCTCCCAAACATCCTACTTTTCCGACCTTTCCCACCTTTTACTTTACTTGCATCTATATCGCTTCCAATAACTCAATTGCATAATAGTAGGAATAGTCTTAGCTAAAACTAGCCCTTTCAAGGTGACAAATGAACATACGTTGTTTCAGCGCTACCATCTTGAATCCTCCGCTCAGATTTTGGGCTTTCTGAAAGTTGAAATAACCAATCTTTGTTTCAAATTTCACCACCTTGAAAGGGCGAGTCCTATTAGCTTGTTTTTATATATTTTTTATTTAACTTTTTTAGGAAACCGATAAATATGTATTATCTGTAACCATTGTATAAGGATAGTACTGCTACGTCTCTACAATCTTTTTCACTGATATTTTTATTCTGTTAATAAAAAAAGCCCCTTAGTGGGGGCTTATTAAGTTGTCCGCGTGGATTGAACAACTAGTTAATTAATACTCACAGTAGATACAGTAATCCGAACAAAATAATCCAAATCACGTCAACGAAGTGCCAATAGATTTCGGCTGCTTCAATACCAAAGTGCTTTTCGTTACTATAGTGACCTGGAAGGCGCGATCGCCACAACACAGCAACAATTGCCAAAACGCCGAGAGTAACGTGCAATCCGTGGAAACCAGTCAAAACGTAAAATGCACTGGCAAATAAATTGGTAGTTAAACCAAATTCTAAATGGGTATATTCATATACTTGACCCACCAAGAAAATAGCACCCATTGCAGCAGTAATTGCTAACCAGATTTGCGCACCCCGTGTATCGTTCTTTTTAATAGCTGTGTCGGCATTGTGCATGACAAAACTACTAGAAATTAGATTGATGGTGTTAACTCCAGGTAGCAATAGTTCTAATTCTGGGGTACCGGCTGGGGGCCATGCAGGTAAGGTAGCACGGAAAGCCAAGTAGGCTCCGAACAGTCCCAAAAAAATCATCCCTTCAGCAATCAGGAAGACTATTAGCCCAAACAGACGATGGTCTGGATGTTCTTCATGATGACCGACGGACGCTTCCGCTGCATGGTGATGATTCAGTTCCGTTTTAGCTGGGTCAATAGTTTGACTTTGCATGAATTTTGATAAGTGGGGAATGGGGAGTTAAAAGTTAAGAGTTAAAAGTTAGGAGTTAAAAATTTTGAACTAACAACTTTATTAAAGTCATAACTCATCATTCATAACTCATAACTCCTAACTCTATTTCCGGTCTTCGGGATTGGCGGCAACCGCTGGGTCGGGTTCTGCTCTTAATACTGAGTTTGGCCCACCAGATAAGACGGGATTGGGATCGGATAAAGGTACATCTTCATTAGCATTTTCCAAACCGTAGTCGTAGGGGCCTGTAGCCAGTACTGGGGTTCGATCGAAATTCTCGATCGCTGGTGGTGAAGTTGTCATCCACTCTAAGGTAAGTGCCCTCCAGGGATTATTACCAGCTTTCTCGCCGTATAACCAACTCCAAATGGCATTGATGATGAAGGGGAATGTCGAAACTGCTAGTATGTAAGCGCCATAAGTGCAGATTTCGTTGAGAAAGGTAAATTTGGGGTCATACTGGGCAATACGGCGGTTCATGCCCATTAATCCCAGCTTGTGCATTGGTAAGAAGGTCATATTTAGACCAACTATTGTTAAGGCAAAGTGAACCTTACCCCAAAATTCGTTCACCATGCGTCCCGTCATTTTTGGGAACCAGTGGTAAATCGCTGCATAAATGCCGAGAACACTACCACCAAATAGCACGTAGTGCAAGTGTGCTACCACAAAATAGGTGTCGTGAACGTGAATATCAAAGGGCACTGCTGCCAACATCACGCCACTGATCCCGCCAATTACAAAGGTGCCAACAAAGCCAATAGCGAACAGCATGGCACTGTTAAGCCGGATTTTTCCACCCCACATGGTTGCTAACCAGCTGAAAATTTTAATTCCTGTGGGTACGGCAATGATCATCGTGGTGATCATAAAGAACATCCGCAACCAACCGGGGATACCGCTGGTAAACATGTGGTGCGCCCAAACAATTAGCCCCAAAAAGCTAATAGCAAGAGACGAATAAGCGATCGCTTTATAGCCAAAAATCGGCTTGCGGGAATGCACGGGGATAATTTCTGAAATTGCGCCAAAAAAGGGCAAAATCATGATGTAAACCGCTGGGTGGGAGTAAAACCAGAACATGTGCTGGTAAACTACAGGGTCGCCACCGCCAGTTGGATTAAAAAATGTTGTCCCGGCGATTAAGTCAAAGGCAAGCAGAATCAAACCTGCTGCTAGCACTGGTGTAGATACCAAAGTCAGTGCCGAGGTAGCAAACATCGCCCAGCAGAACAAGGGCATTTGATGAACCCCCATACCAGGGATACGCATCTTGAGCAATGTCACCAAGAAATTGATTGCCCCTAAAATCGATGACGTACCTAGTAAAAGGACGCTCATAATCCAAATTCCCTCACCGACTTGACCTGTTACCAAGCTCAGGGGAGGGTAGGAAGTCCAACCCGCATCTGGTGCATCGCCTACCACTAAACTAGCGATCAACAATAAACCCGCAGGGGGAATCATCCAAAAGGCAACAGCATTCAAGCGCGGAAATGCCATATCCTTTGCCCCAATCATCAAGGGAATGAGGAAGTTAGCAAAACCCGCACCAGCTGGCACGATCCACAAGAAAATCATGATCGTGGCGTGCAGCGTAAATAAGCTGTTGTAAACTTCAGGGGTGACAAAATCGACTTCTGGGGTTCGCAGTTCTGTACGAACCAAGTCAGCCATCACCCCACCAATGCAGTAGAAAATGAACGTAGTAACTAGGTATTGAATCCCAATCACCTTATGGTCGGTGTTGAAGCCAAAGTAGTCTTGCCATTTTCTGATCCCCGTCTCTTCACTAAGGGCGGGGATATTGGCAGTTTCTTGCAACTGAGCTTGTGTCATAGTCATTAGTCATTGGTCATTAGTCATTAGTCATTAGTCATTGGATTTTGACTAAATAACATATTGATTAATGGTGAACTTGATGCAGAATTTCTGGTTTAATTCCCATATCCTTGGTGTAAGGAGCAAGAAATTCATTTGGGGATAGATCGGCAGGGTTAACAGCAATGGCTTGATTTAGCGTTTCTTTGCTGGCAACTAGCTGTTCTTGCATCCACTTGTCAAAGGCTTCTTGTGGCTCAACAACTACTGGCGCTCTCATTGCACCGTGATAGGGGCCACAAAGTTCAGCACAGATCAGGGTATAATCTCCTGCTTTTTGGGGGGTGAAGCGAATCTCGCTTTGCCTACCAGGAATCGCATCTTGTTTCAGGCGGAACTCTGGCACCCAGAAGGCATGAATGACATCGTTGGCGGTCATACTGATTTGCACTTCTCGCCCGATGGGGACGTGCATTTCACCTGTAGTTATACCAGTTTCAGGATAAGTGAAAATCCAGGCATATTGTAGACCAGTGACGTTGACTTGTAATTCTGCTGGTTTACCTGCTTTATCAGGAGTTCCCCCAATTGTCGGAGCAACACTACCTACACCTGGGGCATTCCGCTTTTGCGGAATTTGGTCAGCATTACGAACTGCTGCGGTAGCTGGGTCTTGCATTGCCTCATCAGATTTTTCTTGATTGAGGTTGGGTTCGGTGCTGGGAGGAGTATCGCTTAAAGTTGCCGCCATCGCACTTCCAGGCATTGCCATTGACTCCTGATTCATCATCGGCGCTTCATGAATAGCATGGGGATCAAAGCCACCGATTTCGTTGTAGACATCAAAGCTGTAAACAGAAATACCGATAACGATAATTGCTGGGATCGCTGTCCAGAGAATTTCTAGAGGTATATTGCCTTCAACTGGTGGACCGTCTTTATTGTCACCTGCACGCTGACGATATCTAAATGCAGAGTAAATTAAAATACCTTCAACGAGCAGAAATATCCCTGTAGAAACGATCATCATCGCGTTGAACAGACCATCCACCAAGACGGCTTCATCAGTGGCGGCTGCTGGCAACAGACCGTGATTTTGACCGTACCAAAAGCTGGCTAGCGTTAGCACGATGCCAATGAGTAATGTCCAGATGGAAGTTGGAATCTTCACGGCTTACTTAATTGAATTTACTATGTTATCTCGAAGCTACTCACTTACTAAGGTAGTCTAGGCTGTCAGACATAGGGGACAAAGGTCTGAAATTTTTATTAATTTCTTTGGCTATTTTAGTAATTTTGAGTATGAGTTTACTATCATACAACGCCAAAAATAGATGAAAATCAGTGAAAAAGTTTAAGGAAAAATTTAGAATGCTTAAATTAATTGTGATTAATCCTTTTCTGACATCTTGAAAAATACCTAAAGCTTCAGGTAAAACCTTTCTGGAGTGATTCAAAGTATAAGTGAGTGCTAATCTATAAACCCTTAGCCTATACGCTAGGGTGGAGATAGGACGCTAAAAGAAAATTGAAAATTTTAACAGATCCACCAAGAGCGGGCAGAAGGTATCGTTAATGAGCGAATTTGTCCTACAACAACAAAATGAAGCGGCTCTTCAGCAGCAAAAGCCCAAGGAAATGATTCGTCGCTTGGTGTGGAAAATATGCATAGCCACCTTAATTTTGATGGCAATAGGCAGTGCCACCCGCGTGATGAATGCTGGACTTGCTTGCCCAGACTGGCCCTTATGCTATGGCGAACTGGTGCCAGCCAAGCAAATGAATCTTCAGGTGTTCCTGGAGTGGTTTCACAGATTGGATGCGGCTTTAATTGGTGTAAGCGCGATCGCACTCTTCGGTTTGTCCTGGTGGCATCGTCGTTTCTTACCCAGATGGCTGCCTTGGGCATCAACATTCGCCCTGTTTTTAATTGTCTTCCAAGGCATCTTGGGGGGACTTACCGTTACCGAACTGTTGCGGTTTGATATCGTTACCGCTCATTTAGGAACGGCGCTATTATTTTTTAGCACCCTCCTGATTATCGGCACGGCACTCACTCCCTATCAGGGAACTGGAACCGTTGGTAAGTTGCCTTGGGTCGGTTTAACTGCTGCTGTTCTGGTTTACCTGCAAAGTTTGCTGGGTGCTTTGGTAGGCTCTCGCTGGGCGCTACACCAATGCCTCGGCGGTTCTCAACTTTGTACGGTAATGTACAGCCATATTGCTGGTTTGGTGCCGCCAACAGTGGCAACCTTGGCAATGGTATTTATCTGTTGGCGGACACCAGCGCTACATCCAGCCTTACGGCGACTGGCAAATATAGCTGGTGGGTTGTTAACCTTACAAATCTTGTTGGGATTCGCCACTTTCAAATTACACCTCCAAGTCGAGCCTCTCACAGTCTCTCACCAAGCTATAGGAGCTACTTTGCTGGGTACTTTGGTGGTTTTCACAGTTCTCGCACTGCGTGACTCAGTGAGTGCTGATTCACGGGTGCTGAGTGCTGAGTAGGGAATGGGGCATTGGGGAGGCAGTGCGGTCTTCTCCCAAGGGGAGACGCCAAGGGCGATAGCGCAGCGTTAGCGAGTCCGCGAGCGTCTGGGGTCTTCCCAAATGGAGCAACTGCCGTCATTGAGCATTGGTTTTTCTCCTTCATCTCCCCCTGCTCCCTCATCTCCCCCTGCTCCCCACTCTTCACTAAACGACGAAAGCCGCAACGGCGAGTATTGCGACCCACGCAGGTGCAGAAAATCTGTGTTTTCGTTTGCCTAAAAGAGCCAGCTTGAGCGGGGGCTGCATATAAGTTGTTGAAAAATAAGGAACCAGAGCCAAAATGATTGAGACTAATGTCTCTCGCCACCACGAAACATTTTTACAGGTAATTCAAAGTTACTACCAGCTAACCAAGCCTCGGATTATTCCGTTGCTTTTGATTACCACAGCTGGGAGTATGTGGATTGCTGCTAAGGGAGAAGTAGACCCATTGCTGTTGCTAGTAACTCTGACTGGTGGCACTTTGGCTGCTGCAAGCGCCCAGACGATTAACTGTGTCTATGACCGGGATATTGATTATGACATGGAGCGGACGCGCCATCGTCCGATACCTTCGGGTAAGGTGCAGCCACGCGATGCTCTAATTTTTGCGATCGCACTGGCGACGATTTCCTTCACACTCCTAGCAGTATTTGCCAATTTGTTAGCCGCAGTGCTAGCTTTCTCTGGCATCGTCTTTTATATTTTGGTCTATACCCACTGGCTAAAACGCCACACCACCCAGAATATAGTTGTTGGTGGAGCTGCTGGGGCAATTCCAGCTTTAGTGGGTTGGGCTGCTGTCACAGGCACATTAAGCTGGTCAGCATGGTTAATTTTCGCCATCGTCTTTTTGTGGACACCACCCCATTTCTGGGCTTTAGCTTTGATGATTCGGGACGATTACGCAAAGGTAGGGATACCAATGCTACCTGTGATTGAAGGTGATACGGCAACCGTGAAGCAGATTTGGTACTACACGCTGGTGACAGTATTTGCAACCGTGTTATTGGTTTATCCCTTGGGCGCGAGTGGAATTCTTTATGCTGCGATCGCCCTAAGTCTGGGAGGATTATTTATCCACAAATCTTGGCGGCTGTTGCAAAATCCAGAGGATCGCACTGTCGCTAGAGAGTTGTTTCTCTATTCCATCTCCTACATGATGCTGTTGTGTCTGGGGATGGTAGTTGATAGTCTTCCCGTTACCCATAATCTAATTAATGCAGCGATCGATCAGTTGCATTTTATAGCTTAGGGGATGGAAAATTTAGCGATCGCGTTTGGTAAAGTGGCGCGATCGCATTTTTGGAAATTAAAAATTATACATAATAATTAGAGTTTGGCGGATTTGCGATTAAAAATAAAATTTTAGTTATAACCAAATTGATCAAAAAGCTGAATGAAGTTGTAAAAAATATAAATGTTGACAAATTACATTCGTACAGCAATGCACAAAGCAACCTACGAGTTGCTTGAGGATGGAACTTTCTATAGCGAAATTCCAGAGTGTCCAGGAGTTTGGGCAAACGCTGCAACACTAGAAGCTTGCCGGGAAGATTTGCAAGATGCTCTTGAAGGATGGATTATTTTAGGATTGCGTTTGGGTCATACTCTACCGATACTTGATAGTTAAGTTACTTAATCTTTGTAAGTCTATCAAAAAGAAGTGCGCTGGTTCTCCCAGTACAACCCAATTTAGGCTTAAAAGCTAAAAGTTTTCAAGGAATCTGTCTTCTTCGCTGCTCAAAGATTGATACAATTTGCCATCAGGCATGATTGCTCCCTTCAAGCTAGCACCGTCCAAATTAGCATTGGTTAGATCAGCGCTCCGTAAACTGACACCAGTCAAGTTAGCACCAGTCAAGTTGGCACCAGTCAAGTTAGCACCAGTCAAGTCAGCATCAGTCAAGTCAGCATCAGTCAAGTTAGCATCAGTCAAGTCAGCACCAGTCAAGTCAGCATCAGTCAAGTTGATACATCTCAGATTGCTAGTACTTAGATCAGCTTTTCCTAGTTTGGCTTTACTGAAGTTAGCATTACTCAGATCAGCACTAACTAAACAAGCTGCTTCTAAGTTGGCATCAGCTATATCGGTATCAATCAGTTTTGTCTCACGCAGGTCTGCAAACTTGAGATTCGCTTTCCTGGCTTTGGCATTTGTCAAGTTTGCTCCTCTCAAGTTGACTCTAACCATTTCTGCATTATCTAAATTTGCTTCTTTTAAAACAGTCCTACTTAGGTTTGCCCACCCAAGCTCTGCATTTTGGAGAGAAGCTTGGCTGAGGTCTGCTTCACTCAGTTCCGTACAAAACAGCTTTGCAGACACTAGTTTTGCAAAAAGGAGCTTTGCCTCTCTGAGTGTTGCTTTCTTTAAGTTTACCCCTTCAAGATCGGCTCTTCTCAGGTCAGTCTGATCTAGGTTAGTTTTGCTCAAATCTGCTTGACACAAGCATGCTCCTGTCAGGTTTGCTCCTGTTAAATTTGCTCCTGTCAAGTTTACGTGACTTAGAATAGCCCCGCCTAAATCTACACCAGAAAAATCCCTTTCTCCTGCATCATATTGCTTTATAAGGTCATGCTCTTTCATTCCTTCAGCTTGCATAACAAACAAATCACCCAAGTCACAGCCAAAGTAGTTACACAAAACTTCAGCAGTATTGCAGTCAATTCGATCAAACTCTTCTTTATAAAGTCTGCCAATAGCATTGACGCTAATACCAGTGTTTTTAGCTAATTGGTACTGGGATAAATGCCGTTTTTCCATAAAGTCTTTTAACTTACAGCTAATCTTTCTCATAAATGCTCTTTAAGACTTAATTACGAGGTATACATTAGCTTACACTAGTAAATACTATTATCGCTATCGTATACTACGATAAAAATAATATACCCGCTAGTGTTGACAAAGCAATACGGACAAAGTAACGTGTATATATTCGGCAACAAAATTGCCAAAAAAAATGCCCTCAAGCTTTCAACTTGGTAGGCATGTTTTCAATTATTTATTTCTACTTCTATTATGACCCAAAATTCTTTCGTTTCATCCAATGCTCAGTTTCCTACACCCGATCAGGTTCTAATCCTTGATACAGAAACCACAAACTTAGACGTTAAGACAGGGCAGGTTATAGAGTTAGGAGCTATTTTGTATTCGGTGAAGCACCAAACTACTATTAAACAATATTCAACTCTTCTCCCAGCACAGAGTAATCCGGCAGAGTATATAAACCGGATTAAGCCAGCACCGTTAATGGAAATAACAGAAGAACAAGCGGTTGAAAGTGTGTTGATGATAACTGAGATGGCAAAGAAGGCGCAAGTTATTGTGGCACACAATGCTGAGTTTGATCAGAAGTGGTTTGGTTCTTCAAATAATGGAAAGAGTCTGCTACCTGTTTTGTTGAACTCTAAAAATGAACCACTTCCTTGGGTTTGTACCTGTACTGAATTTGAATGGCCTCGTCAAATCCGATCTGGTCAATCTCTTATTGAATTAGCAGCAGCGCATGATGTTGGTATTTTTGGAAATCATAGGGCATTAACAGACTGTCAATTAATTGCATATCTTTTTGATCGGATGGAGAACCTTAGCGCCATGTTTCAAATGGCGTTAAGACCCAAAGCTTGGTTTAAAGCTCTTGTAACCTATGACAATAGGGAACTTGCAAAAAAGGCAGGTTTTAAATGGATTCCTGAACTTAAGAGTTGGGTGAGGAAAATGGCAGTGGATGATACCAAAGAACTTCCTTTTATGGTAAACCAAATTGAATTTTGTCAGTAATCTAGACGAAGTTCATTTATTTCTGAAATAAAGCGATTGCGCCTATGTTATCCCAGGCGTTGGCTAGAGGTGCGATCAATCTTTAACTTTAAGTCCAGATAGGCTGTCTTTTTTAAGATAGCCGATATCTAACCTTCAGGAGTCTACAGTTTAAGTCAACTTTTGCTAGCGTAGTGATATAAGGTTTATCGCTCCCCAAGCGCCTGGAAGCAAAAGGATTAATATGGCTCATTTAAATCAGCGTCGTCCCCAAAATGTCAACGGCGATTTTTATGTAGATAGTACCTGTATTGATTGTGATACCTGTCGCTGGATGGCTCCTGAAGTATTTTATGATGTTGATGACCAATCGGCTGTTTATCATCAGCCATCGAATGAAGCGGAAAGATTAGCAGCGCTTGAAGCACTTTTAGCATGTCCTACTAGTTCTATTGGCACAGTTGAGAAACCAAAAGATATCAAAGTTGCTCAAGAAAAGTTTCCAATATTAGTAGCGGAAAATGTTTACCACTGCGGCTATCATTCTGAAAAATCTTACGGTGCTGCTAGCTATTTAATTCAACTTCCAGAAGGTAACATTTTGGTGGATTCTCCCCGGTTTACGCCGCCTTTAGTCAAGCGTTTAGAAGAAATGGGGCCAATTCGTTATATGTACCTAACTCATAAGGATGATGTGGCAGATCATCAAAAGTTTGCCGAGCATTTTCAGTGCGATCGCATCCTCCACACTGATGATATTACTGCGGATACTCGCAATGTAGAAATACAGCTAACTGGTTCTGAACCATTTTCTTTGACACCAGATTTCTTAATTATCCCAGTTCCCGGTCACACTAAAGGACAAACTGTTTTACTCTACAAAAATAAGTTTCTATTCACTGGCGATCATCTCGCTTGGTCAGAAAGCTTGCACCAACTGACTGCATTCCACGGTGCCTGCTGGTATTCTTGGTCAGAACAGACTAAATCAATGCGTAACTTGGCTAATTACTCTTTTGAGTGGGTACTACCAGGTCATGGACGAAGGTTTCATTCCGATCGGGAAACCATGCGCCAGCAGATGCACAAGTGTATTCAGTTGATGGAATCTTTGAATTGACATTAAATAACTGACTTTTCACATTATATGGAAAAGCCCAGGAAAAACCTAAGCCCTTAACCCCCTTCCTGACGCGAGAAAGGGGAAATTTCAAAGTCTCTCTCCTTTTAGGAGAGAGATTTAGAGAGAGGTCAGACTATATTGCATACAAACCTGAAGCGCTATAACCTGAGTTTTAGCACCCTTTTAACCAAACACGGATTATGAAAAAGCTGATCAACAAGCCAGAAGACTTTGTGCGCGAAAGTCTAGAAGGTATGGCGGCGGCTCATTCCGATTTAATTAAACTGAACTACGATCCGACTTTTGTCTATCGAGCCAATGCACCTATTCCGGGTAAAGTAGCAATTATTTCAGGTGGTGGCAGTGGACATGAACCAATGCACGCTGGCTTCGTGGGCAAAGGAATGCTGGATGCCGCTTGTCCTGGTGAGGTTTTCACTTCACCAACTCCAGACCAAATGCTAGAAGCAGCAAAGCTTGTAGATGGAGGCTCAGGTATCCTTTATATCGTCAAAAATTACAGTGGCGATGTCATGAACTTTGAGATGGCAACGGAGTTAGCCCGTAGTGAGGGCATTCGATCGCTAAATATTTTGATTGATGACGATGTAGCAGTTAAGGATAGTCTCTATACCCAAGGACGGCGGGGTGTGGGAACAACAATACTAGCGGAAAAAATTTGTGGTGCGGCGGCTGAGGCAGGGTATGATTTGCCACAAGTAGCAAATTTATGTCGTCGGGTAAATCTGAATGGGCGGAGTATGGGAATTGCTCTAACATCTTGTACAGTTCCCGCTAATGGAACACCGACATTTGAATTAAGCGATCGCGAAATTGAATTAGGCATCGGTATACACGGTGAGCCAGGAACAGAACGTACAGCCCTCAAATCAGTAGATGAGATTACCGAAATATTGACGCGATCGCTCCTTGAAGATGCAGCATACAGCCGCATGCTACGCGAGTGGGATGAAGATAAAGAACAATGGGCAGATGTAGAGCTAACAAATCTCCCATTTGCCAAAGGCGATCGCTTATTAGCTTTCGTCAATAGTATGGGTGGAACTCCGATTTCCGAACTGTATATTGTTTACCGTAAACTCGCCCAAATCTGCGAGCAGCAAGGATTGCAAATTGTGCGAAACTTGATAGGGCCTTACATCACATCTCTAGAAATGCAAGGTTGCTCCATTACCCTGCTGAAATTAGATGACGAGATGATCCGGCTTTGGGATGCACCAGTCAAAACACCAAGTTGGCGCTGGGGAATTTCATAATTACGAACTTTTACTGAGCTTGTCCTGAGCTTGTCCTGAGCGTAGCCGAAGGGCGTAGTCGAAGTGCAGCCTCTGGTAGAGAAGTATTACGAATTACGAATTATGTTGAGTCAGTCGCAGATATTACAGTGGTTGCAGGCTTATGCAACCGAGATAGAACAGAATAAAGCCTATTTGACAGAATTAGATGCTGCGATCGGAGATGCTGACCACGGGATCAATATGGATCGCGGCTTCAAAAAGGTAAGCGCTCAGTTACCAACTCTTACAGACAAGGACATCAGCAGCATTCTTAAAGCTGTGAGTATGACCTTGATTTCTTCCATTGGCGGTGCTAGTGGTCCTCTTTATGGCACCTGGTTTTTACGAGCCAGTACAGCAGTAGTTGGTAAGCAAGAATTAACAGAACAAGATGTTTTAGGACTACTCCAAGCAGGTTTAGACGGCGTGGTGCAACGTGGCAAAGCGCAACTAGGAGACAAAACGATGGTGGATGTGCTATCTCCGGCTGTAGCCGCTTTTGGGCAAGCTGTAGGAGAAAGTAAAGGAACGCTGGAAGCTATGCAAGAGGCTGTAGCAGCAGCCCAAAAAGGGTTGCAGGAAACTATACCAATGCAAGCGAAAAAGGGACGGGCTAGCTACCTGGGAGAACGAAGTATCGGACATCCAGATCCAGGAGGGACTTCTGCTTATTTGATGTTGAAAAGTTTGTTAGTAGTATTGGAAACCTAAACATTACAACTTATCTAATTATCTGATTCACAACAGATGCATCCTGAATACGCCATTTACCTCGTTGTCGAATTAAATCATACCGAACTCGCAAATTGTCATTAGAAGAGTTTTTAAACTGACCATTTTCATATAACTGCGTCGCTTCTTTCACCGTAGCTACCACTGCGGCACGATCTGCGAATAAATCAATTTTCTCTACAGATTCTACCTTTACGCTATGCTCGTACTTGCGGTAGCGGTTGTCAGACCTAGCCTGTTGAGCGATCGCCCGCCATTGAGACAAAGCTGAACCAGTTAGAATCTGCTCTAAATTATTAATCTCATGATTCGGCCCTAAAGCTTCGGCTTTAGTAGATAGCCAAGTGCGAATGATTTGCTCTGCCGCTGCATCTGTTAAAGAGCCATCTAGTCCTTGTGGTGGACTATTTGGAGGGGGAATAGATATTGGTGGTTGATTTATTTGTACAAACAACTGTGAAGGAGGTGCTGATCTTGTTGGAAAAAACAGATTTTTTAACCATCCAAAAGTTGTTGTGGCTAACACCCAGAAAACTAAAATACTCACTAAAGAAATAAACACTCTCCATACCAGCCGTGTTTTCCCTTCAATGGTGTTAGCAAAAGTTCGCCGCCGCCGAGGACGCCGAGAATGGGGACGATTATCCGATACACGCTCCCGGATATTAGATGGAGTAGGTTTTCTCCGCCGACGCTTTTGGTTATGAGCAGGTGTAGCACTTTTAGCTGAACCGTTCAAATTCTGATTAGTGCCTCTGCTCGTTCGTTCAGCAGCAGGAACCTCTGATTTTACACTTCCAGATGAATTCCACATCGGTGGTGAGAAGTTTAAATGTTCTGGTGTTTCTGGTAAATCTAGGTCAGGTGTTCTGCTGTGGTTAAATTGCTTTGGAGTCCTAGTCGAATTTTTAGGGAAAGGCGAATTATTTATCTGCGGCTGGGGAAAATTTTGGGGGTTAATTACAGCCCACTCATTTGTTGTTTCTGCATCCGTTGGCAGTGCTTCTAAATAAGCTTGTACCTGTTGGTTAGCAAAGTAATCTTTTAAAAAAGCTTGCTGGTTTGCTAAATCCCGAAAATGGGGAAATACTTCGTGTTGCAACCACTGTTCTGCATATAGACACAGCCCTGGTAATAAATCAGGAGAGTCTTGAGATTTTTCTCTAATAAAAGCTAAAGCTTCGTACTCCTGACTAAGTTCTAAAACTCGAGTTGCTTCTTCAGTTTGTCCCAAAAGTAAAGCACATAATGACTGTTCTAAATGTACATCTTGACGCTTACCCAGACGTATGAGCATTTGCCTTGCTTGACGGATTAAAGCCGGTTGCCGTTGAGCAAATCCCCGCGCTATCAAGGCATAAACAGCTAAGTAAGTGGCAACAGCAGAATTACGTTTGCTTTGGGCTTCAAATAACTTATGCTGTTCGGCGACTGTTAAGTGGTTGCGTAACTGCTGAATAAACCGCAGAAAGTCATCTATGTTTAAACCAGAATCATCATTATTCGTGCCATCAATCCCGCCACGATCTTCTAAGAGATTTTGTAATAATTCCAAACCTTGGCTTCGTTCGGCAGTCTTTTCTTGAGGTAGTGCCAACAACTCCAAAATTCGATATGGTCGCAATTTATAAAGATCCGCCTGAATTTCCGCCTGGACACTGGCGAACAACCCTTCGCGTACTAACAGTTCTTGACCAGTTTCTAGAGATATAGCGGCATTTTCATAGTGACCTTGTTGCCACTGTTCGCGACCTAATTCTAGACAAGCAAGGGCGACAGTGAGGACAACATCAGGATGTTCAGCACTTTCGTGTATTTCTTCGTCTGCTAAATTATTGCCCTTTCTTGCACTTGTAGCACTATTTTTATTTACCAGGTACGGACGACCTAGTTTTAATACAAGTTCGTATTCCCCCAACTCTTGCAAAATTAATAAAGCGCCAACTAATTCGTCTTGGCTAATTTCGATGCCCAGGCTTTGGGTATCACTACCCCTTTTGGTGCCTTCTGGACGATTTTCCAGTGCTACTGCGGCAGCAGCAAGGTTATCAGGGTCATAGGCGTGAGCAAGATAAAGCTGATCGTAGGTACTGCGTTGTTTTGGATCTGATAAAACCACGTAAGCTTCTTCTATGAGTTGTTTACGAGAAGAAATTGCTGCCTGAGAATACTCACGTCGTGGCAATTGTACAATGCGATCGCTGTATGCCTGTCGCAATTGTTCATCACTTGCCGCTAACGGTAGTCCTAAAATTCGGTAGTAATCTAGCGGAATTCGCACAGCCTACTTCCCCTGCACCGCGATCAACATAATTTACCTAGAGCGTTCCAGGCCGTAAAACCGTGCCATAAAAATGCCGTATAGAATTTACTCTACAAGTGTATATTGCAACAACTTGTTTTGTACCTTCCCGAAATTTTGAGTCACATTTTAGTACTAATTTTTTGCTTTCGCCTAGAAAGCCTCAATTGTTTGTTTTAATTCTTAGTATTTTTGTTTAACACAACTATTATCAGCCTTCGATACCACAAACCACAACTACCGCTTTTGATCGCAGCATAATTGTTGTGGCTGGAAGAATCTATTGATGATTGATTTTTTTGGTACTTTCCCACTAGATAGGTAACAAAAATACCACTATTGGGGATTTACCCTGATAACAGGAGAACGAAATCATATCATAATTTACCTTTAATTACAATTACCTATTTGGATATTATAGATTTTTGCCTCCTTTTTTTTAAATTGTTAATGGATATGCAGAAAGCAGTCTATCTTGATTGCTAGTCTGTGAAGGGGAATAGTGAGGGAGAAAACCGAAAGCGCTAGATATTGCCCTTAGAGTCAAATCCTCACGGGGCATGAGCTGAAAAGTTAAAAATCAAAAATTAAAAATTCAGCTATTCCCTAAGACCCTTTTTTGGTGCATAAATAAAGTTTGATTGTTGGGTCTTACAAACGCTAGCCTGTTAAAAGCTGAGGTGTTATCAGACCAACTTATTTAAGACCGTAACTTTAAGTTGTACAACAGGGATACTCAAAAATAATGGTTCAAGAGCGTACTTTACCCACTTTTAATCCTGCTACTACGCAAATTACTAAGGAAGAAGGGTTACGGTTGTATGAGGATATGGTATTAGGGCGCTTGTTTGAAGACAAGTGTGCTGAAATGTACTACAGAGGCAAAATGTTTGGTTTTGTCCACTTGTACAACGGTCAAGAAGCCGTTTGCAGTGGTGTTGTGCAGTCGATGCGACCGGGTGAAGATTACGTTTGTAGTACCTACCGCGACCACGTTCATGCTCTGAGTGCGGGAGTACCAGCAAGAGAGGTAATGGCAGAATTATTTGGCAAAGCCACAGGTTGCAGCAAAGGGCGCGGTGGTTCCATGCACATGTTTTCTGCCGAACATCGCTTGCTGGGTGGCTATGCTTTTGTGGCTGAGGGAATTCCTGTAGCAGCTGGAGCGGCTTTTCAAAGCAAATACCGCCGCGAAGTGCTGGGAGATAAAAATGCTGACCAAGTGACAGCTTGCTTTTTTGGTGACGGTGCAGCTAATAATGGTCAGTTTTTCGAGACACTAAATATGGCAGCCCTATGGAAACTGCCAATTCTGTTTGTGGTCGAAAATAATAAGTGGGCTATTGGGATGTCTCACGAACGAGCCACTTCCCAGCCAGAGATTTATAAAAAAGCCAGTGTCTTTAACATGGTGGGCGTGGAAGTAGATGGCATGGATGTACTAGCAGTTCGAGCCGTGGCTCAAGAAGCTGTAGCCCGTGCCCGCGCAGGTGAAGGCCCAACATTAATTGAAGCGCTTACCTACCGCTTTCGGGGTCACTCCTTGGCAGACCCAGATGAAATGCGAAGCAAAGCGGAGAAAGAATTTTGGTTCGCCCGCGACCCAATTAAGAAGTTAGCAGCTTATTTGCTGGAGCAAAACCTGGCGGATGAGGGAGAAATCAAAGCAATTGATCGTAAAATTCAGGATGTAATCGACGAAGCCGTTAAATTCGCCGAAAGCAGCCCAGAACCCGACCCCAGCGAGTTATATCGTTTCGTGTTTGCAGAAGACGAGTAACAAAGTTAGGAGTTAGGAGTTAGAAGTTATGAATTTTTAACTCTTAACTCCTAACTCATAACTATCCCTAATCCCAGGACTAAAATTTGTGTTTAGCATTGCAGTTCAACAGCAACAATACAAGACCTATATTCTTTCTGACGAAGCCGTTGGTTCTCAATTGGAAGTCGTACCCGAACGCGGCGGTATCATCACCCGTTGGCGCATTCAAGGGCAAGAAATTTTCTACCTGGATACTGAACGCTTTACTCATTCTGAGTTGAGCGTCAGAGGTGGAAATCCAATTTTGTTTCCTATTTGTGGCAATCTACCAGATAATACTTACACTCATAACGGACAAAAATATACTCTCAAACAACATGGTTTTGCCCGTGAATTGCCGTGGAAAGTAACAGAACAAGAAACTGGAGATAAAGCTAGTCTCACTGTCGTTCTGAATAGCAACGAGCAAACTAAAGCTGTTTATCCTTTTGATTTTCAACTGGCTTTCACCTACGAACTACAAGGTAATACCCTAGAAGTCCGCCAACAGTATAAAAATTTATCATCCACACCAATGCCCTTTTCGGCTGGTTTCCATCCCTACTTTCTATGTGGTGATAAAAATCAGTTAGAGCTGGAAATTCCTTCTAAGCAGTATCAAGACAATCAAACTAAAGAAATTCACTCTTTTGACGGCAATTTTGACTTTAGCCGTGATGAAATTGATTTTGCCTTTGGACAGCTAACAAGTAAATCGGCTACTGCGATAGACCGCAGCCGGAAGTTAAAACTCACCTTGGATTATGATGATTTCTCTACCTACCTGGTATTTTGGACAGTCAAAGGCAAAGAGTTCTACTGTCTAGAACCGTGGAGTGCGACCCGTAACTCTCTCAATACTGGCGATAACCTGACTGTGTTAGCACCAGGAGCTAGCCACACAGCATCTGTAAGGTTGACGGCTAATTTTTTCTAAACCTCTTTACAAATCTACAGATGTATATGCTATGATTGCAAAGTTGCGAAATGCAGCGAAAGGGTCGCTAACTCAACGGTAGAGTACTCGGCTTTTAACCGATTAGTTCCGGGTTCGAATCCCGGGCGACCCATATAAAAGTTTATTAAATAATGTAAAGAGGCGATCGCTCTTCTTTGTAATTTTAGTAAAGAGCATTTTGAATACTGGGCTACCAAAGCTACTAGTTGTAGGGTAGCTAAATGTACAGCAGTAGAGAGCAAGTATAGGACATAGTACAGCAGTAGGGAGCGAGTATAGGACTTTTTTATAGTAACTATGGCGTAAAGTTTTTCAACATATATACACCACACTAGTTATAATTTCCTATAAGTAAGTTGAAAAAACTCTTAAGATTTAGCGTAATGATTACGCTTCTCTCAGACCGACTAGCTGACAACCACATTAGGAGGACTATCTATGGCGCTTGTACCACTGCGGCTGCTGTTGGATCACGCAGCTGAAAACGGTTACGGCATCCCAGCTTTCAACGTTAACAATTTGGAGCAGATTCAGGCAATCCTGAAAGCTGCTGTCGAGACAGATAGCCCCGTAATTTTACAAGCTTCACGCGGCGCTCGTAATTATGCAGGAGAAAACTTCCTTCGCCACCTGATTTTGGCAGCGGTAGAAACCTATCCTCACATTCCCATTGTCATGCACCAAGATCATGGTAATGCCCCTGCTACTTGCTACTCAGCAATTAAGAACAACTTCACCAGCGTGATGATGGATGGTTCTTTAGAAGCTGATGCAAAAACTCCCGCTAGCTTCGAGTACAACGTTAACGTTACCCGCGAAGTTGTAAACGTAGCTCATGCTTTGGGTGTCAGCGTTGAAGGTGAACTCGGTTGTTTGGGTTCTCTAGAAACTGGTGCTGGCGAAGCTGAAGATGGTCACGGGTTTGAAGGCACACTCGACCACTCCCAATTGCTAACCGATCCCGATGAAGCTGTTGACTTCGTAGAAGCAACCCAAGTAGATGCTTTGGCTGTTGCCATTGGTACTAGCCACGGTGCTTACAAGTTTACCCGTAAGCCGACTGGTGAAATTTTGGCCATCAGCCGCATTGAAGAAATTCACCGCCGTCTGCCTAACACCCACTTGGTAATGCACGGTTCTTCTTCTGTACCTGAAGATTTGCTTGCACTGATTAACCAGTATGGTGGTGCAATTCCTGAAACCTACGGTGTACCTGTAGAAGAAATCCAAAAAGGCATCAAGAGTGGTGTACGTAAAGTAAACATTGACACCGACAACCGTTTGGCTATCACTGCTGCTGTACGTGAAGCTTTGGCTAAAAAACCAGAGGAGTTTGACCCCCGTCACTTCCTCAAGCCTTCTATTACATACATGCAGAAGGTTTGTGCTGAACGCTATCAGCAATTTGGTACAGCTGGCAACGCCAGCAAGATTAAGCAAATTTCTTTGGAAGATTTTGCTGCTAAGTATGCTAAAGGTGAACTCAACGTTGTTACCAAGGCAGCTGCTAAAGTTTAATTTTGACAACCAACTAATAAATAGGGGCATAGTCTTGCTATGCTCCTAAAAAACTGAGGATTTGAATGTTGTCAGAAACCGGGTAAACACCCGGTTTTTTGTTGTATTCATAAGGGCTAGGAATGGGGCATTGGTCGATAATCAATAGTTCTTCTTCCCCTGCTCCCCCTGCCTCCTTTGCTCTCTACTCCCTAGAACACCCGATGTTGTAAAGAGGGCATTTGACGGCGAACTTGTTCGAGCCTAGTAGGTTTGATTTCTGCGATCGCAATTCCCGGTTTTTCTCCAGCATCGGCTAAAATCACACCCCAAGGGTCGATAATGACGGCGTGACCGTGTGTTAAACGACGGGCGTAGTTGTTCCCCGTTTGAGCGGGAGCAATGACGTAGGCGGTATTTTCGATGGCTCTGGCTTGTAGTAGTACTTGCCAGTGGTCTTTACCTGTAAAGGCGGTAAAAGCGGCGGGAATAAAGATAACATCGGCTCCCTTCTCTGCCAGATGACGATACAGTTCTGGGAATCGGACATCATAACAAATAGAAAGCCCTAGATTACCGAGCTTTTCTGAGAAATACACGGGGGGTAGTTCAGTACCAGCCACAACAGTGCTGGATTCGCGGTAGGTGTTGCCGTCGGGGACATCAACATCAAATAAGTGTACTTTGTAGTAGCGGGAAAGTTCTTGACCGCTTGGGTCGATAAGTAGAGTGGTGTTATAAACTTTGCCTGTATTGTCTACTGGAACTGGAAAGCTGCCGCCCAAGATGGTAATTTGAAAGCGTTGAGCCATTTTTTTGAGAAATTTTTCACTTTCAAGAGCGATCGCATCACCTTGTGCGAGTTTATCTTTTTCTTCTCCCATATAGGAAAAGTTTTCTGGCAAACCTACCAATTCAGCACCTTGACGCACGGCAAGCTCTATTAATTCTTCTGCCTGTGCCAAATTTTTATGTAAATCCGGCACACTGGTCAATTGAATAGCGGCGGCTAAATAAGACTTCATAGATTCAACAACGAACAGTTGATTTATGGAAGATAGATTATCAAAATATATCGCTACTTCAAAATCTGTGGAACTTAATTAGAAATCCATTAGGGTTCTTTTTCTTTAACAGACTTGTTTTATTGCTGCTCTTAATCTTTCTCTGGGTTCTAGCAAACTGAATAATATTGCGATGAGTTGCGATCAAACCCTGATAAAAGCTGCCTGATATGAATATTTCCGTATGACAGAGTAACTAAATTTATTTATGAGATTGTTATACCAATTCTATAGGACTCCTATTTGATTTGCGAAAAAACTTCAGTACAAATATATTCACTTCTTTTTTGTTCTCTCTTACTTTCCTAAGCAAGTAAGTTCAAGAATTAAATCAGATTCCTATATGTGAGGTTAAGCTTTATTCACGTAGGAATAATTCATCTAGAGACATACTCCTACAGAGAAGCAAGTTATACCAATTTGAAAAAAAGAATTGATATTAATTTTGAATTCTGAGCATACCCTTTCTCTTAAACAAGCTATGCACAGCCTCTGGTAGAGAATCCATGTACGTGACTCAGCTTTTGGGCTTTTTGTTAGGGGCGTTAGCGCTAGAAATTGCTAGTGCGGAAATTAGGCAGTTGTTTTTGAGGTAGAAAACTCCTAAAAATATTCTGGAACTGTATACAAATGTAAACAAGCTTGAGAGACAGGAAATTCGTGCCTCTCAAACTTGTTTATGAAAATTAACTTAAAGTTAGAACAAAATGGATAACTCAAGAGGATTTGATTGCCGATTGAGTTTCAAAGATGCTTTTCGAGAGTGGAAGCTAATGTAGTTTTAGGCACAGCGCCGACCACCATATCCACTTTTTGTCCACCCTTAAAAATCATTAATGTGGGAATGCTGCGGATGCCATACTGACTAGCAACATTAGGATTTTCATCTGTGTTGACTTTTACGACCTTTATTTGACCTTTGTACTGTTCGGAGATTTCATCGACAACAGGAGCTACCATACGGCATGGTCCGCACCAGGGTGCCCAAAAGTCAACTAAAACTGGTACATCGCTGTCGAGTACTTCTTGCTTGAAACTAGAATCGGTAACTTGTGCGGCTGTTGACATGCCTAAAACCTTCGCCAATAATATCTGAACTTGGTGAAAATTCTACCATAGCAAAAACCTCAGCTTGGGAGTGCGAGGATGTACATTTGCAAAGAAGCTCTAGAATTTATTTACAAACATAAGGAACCGCCCGAACAGTAGTCCGGGCGGAGTGTGGTGTGAGGAGTGAACGGAAACATGCGTCTCCGCTATCTCTATTGTAAGCGACATATCGGATTTTTCCAGCAATTGTTTAGGGGCCAGAAAAATTTATTGAAGGATTATTGAGGATTAGGGATTAGGAATTAGGATTAAAATAACTCTTTTCCAGTACCCAGTACCCAGTCCCCAGTCGCAAATTCTATTTCCCCATACCTAATTGTTGAGCTTTTTGGTAAACTTTGCCTTCGGTTAATAAAGAAGGTGCAATCACAACTTCCACCTGCTGCATTTCTTTAATATTTTTCACTCCCAAAGTACCCATGCTGGTCTTTAAGGCTCCTAAAAGATTGTGAGTGCCATCATCTAGTCCTGCTGGGCCAATGAGTATTTGCTCTAGGCTACCAGTGGTGGCAACGCGAATGCGAGTGCCACGGGGTAAGACTGGGCTAGGAGTCGCCATACCCCAATGATAACCTCGTCCAGGGGCTTCTGCGGCTCTAGCAAAGGGGGAGCCAATCATCACACCATCAGCACCACAGGCGATGCATTTGCAAATGTCGCCACCGGTGATTAAACCGCCATCAGCAATAATGGGGATATAGTTGCCAGTTTCGTTATAGTAATCATCTCGTGCTGCGGCACAATCTGCGATCGCAGTTGCCTGTGGCACACCCACACCCAATACCCCACGAGAAGTACAAGCCGCACCAGGCCCAATTCCCACCAGTACCCCAGCTGCCCCAGCTTTCAACAAATTCAACGTGACTTCGTAAGTCACGCAATTCCCCAACACCACAGGGATGGGCATGGAACGACAAAATTCTGCTAAATCGAGTGGTACTAAAGACTCTGGTGACAGATGTGCAGTAGAAACTACCGTAGCTTGGACAAAAAATAAATCTGCCCCAGCTTTTGCCACTGCCTCACCGTATTTACTTGCACCGGCTGGAGTCGCACTCACCGCTGCAATGCCACCTTGTTGTTTAATTTCCTGAATACGTTGTTCTATTAATTCCGGTTTTATTGGTTCGGCATAGAGTTCTTGCATGAGGGCAACAAATTCATCTTTCCCCACAGAGGCAATCCGATCTAATATTGGCTCTGGGTCGGCATAGCGAGTTTGAATACCCTCTAAATTGAGGACACCTAATGCTCCTAACTGTGACAAACGTACAGCCATACGAACATCTACTACGCCATCCATAGCACTAGCAATTATCGGGATTTCTCGCTCAATATTGCCAATACGCCACTTAGTATCTGCCAAACTGGGGTCTAGTGTTCTATTACCAGGGGCTAGAGCAATTTCATCTATTCCGTAAGCTCTGCGAGCTGTTTTTCCCCGCCCAAGTTGAATTTCCACGCTTTAACTTTACTCAAATCTGTTTAAGCTAGGGTATCAAATTGTGGGGAAATTTGGGGTGTTTTTTTCCCGAACCAGATAAGTGACTAGTGACGGTTGTCATTAGTCTTTTGGATTTTGACCGATTAAAAATCCAAAATTAGTTGGATTTACCGTTTATTTTTAGCGGCATCCACACCAGTGTAACCAGTTGCTAACCAAATTATCGCTCTAGCTCCATCACGAACAGATTTTTCGATAGATTCAGGGGGTTTTTCGGAAGGAACTGGCACTGGTTTTAAATAAATACCCCGACTACCTAAAATAATTTCGCCGATGACACAAGCCCGGCGCATGTGGAAGTCTGAAGTAATCAAATAAACGCTCTTAATGCCGCGAGCTTGCAAATCATCTACCAAAGTAGTAAAATTAGTAACTGTATCTACTGCTTCATAATCCAAGTGTAAACGTTGAGGATCAACACCAGCTTTGGTAAACACTCTTTGGGTGAATGTACGTGGACTGCCACCTGTAATCCAAATGGGTATATTTGGATGCTCCCGAACGAATTTTGCTGTAAATTTTTCTCGCTCTAAATGTCTCGTTGAACCACCTAACACTACAACTGCTTGCGGCTGCACAAATTGGTTTTGTACTTCTTTGTATCCCCACCACATAAATATTGGTAGGACAAAAGCCATAAAACGAAAAGATTTATTTGTAAAGAGTAGCTTATTCAAGGCTCAATAACTTAATTTACTTAGTACACAATTTTCTCTGGCTATAAGAAAAAACAATTGATAGTAGAGTAGCAAACTTCCAAAGAATTTGCCCAAATTCTGCCCAAATATAAATTTGGTTGGTTTTCGTGTAGCAGCGCGATTAAACGTGCCTGGAGTTTTTCCTCTAATTGATGGATTATCCTAACCGATATCGGACGATTCATCAAAGGGTTCTAACCACTTTATATAGTAGTTCTCAATTGCACAGAATCAGCAGCCAGTCGCGTGGACGGATATCCCGACTTGGGCGAACAGGTGTACCACTGTTAGGGGCACAGCAATGCTTTTACCATATTAATTGCTGTATATATGAATTGTCTCAATATAACGGGACTGGTGCGACTTGAACGCACGACCTGACGCTTAGGAGGCGTCCGCTCTATCCAACTGAGCTACAACCCCAACTGCGAAGCATATATAATTATAGCAGTAGTTTTAGGGAGACTGCCAAAAATTATCCCAAGAGCCGCCGCCTACTTCTAAACCACAAAGAAAACTTTCGGCTTTTAGAATTATTTTAGATTTTCTCCCATTTAGTTCTCGTAACTCTAAATTTAGTTTTCCTTGCATGGTGTCCCGGCAACAGTATCTTAAACCTTCTGCTGTCGGCGCACGTAGAGGTGTACCAGGTAAATCCGTGGTTCCTGTTAATTCAATTTCATAACTAGAGCTGCTAGCTTTCATTTGCCATCTACCCCAAGGCTGAATTTCCCACTCAACTTGGGAATTCCAGGGAACAAATTCATAAAACTTGCCTTGATAGTGCAGTCCAATCATCGCTACAGATTCCATCCACCACAGCACACCCCGCCGTCCACCGCCAGCAGTTAATGCTAAGTCGGGTTCGCCCTCGAAGCAATTACAGTTTATCCAAAACCATTTCTGAGGAAAAGCACCACCCCAATTTTTCTCACCGTAGGCTGGGGCGTTAGTGAATTCGTAGATTTTGCCATTCCAGTCAATCTTCCCACTGGCTAAACCGTGAGCCATCAAAATTTGCCACCCAGGTTCAAAAATCTGTAAGAATGACAGCCAGCCTGCGGTTGATTGCTGAATGCTATTTTGATTGCCCCAACCGTATACTGGTTGAATTTCATACTGCCAACGACAATAATTATTGGTGGCGCGATCGCGAATGATTCCCTGATTCAAGGTGGCTGTAGCTTGATATCCTTCTTGAACGTGATACTCAAACTCTGCTGGCAGGAGGTATAGGGGAGAAACTTGCAAATTATTTTTACCCCAATGACCTAAACCCAAAACATCCCGACTACCCCAAAATTTGTTGACATCAGGAAAAGTACGGCAGAGATACTCATCATCCGGGCCGAGGATTTGGGCTGCACCGCCACTGTGAGGTTTACCGCCGATGGGATCTTCAATAGAGTACATAAAGGCGAATGTTTGCCCAATTTCCGGCAACGTGACGCGGTAATACCAGCCTTCAAAGAAGCGACGGCTACTGCCATCCCAGTGATAACCAGAATGGGGCGTTTGGGTTGATTGGAGAGGATTTTTGGGAATAGTTAACATAGGTTTAGATAGTTGCCGATTTTTTCAGTATGCGCGATGTCTTTGATATCAATGATGCTTATGAAATTCTTGGGCTAAAACCCGGTGCGTCTCAAGCACAGGTGAAGCGAACTTACCGTAAACTGGTGAAAATTTGGCATCCCGATCGCTTTGTCGATCAAAGGCAAAAACAGGAAGCTGAGGAAAAAATAAAATCAATCAACGCAGCTTACAACAGGCTCAAATCTGAAATTCCATCTGAGCCTCCTATTCCTGAAAATCCATCTCCATCTTCGCCTAAAAATCCCCCAAAAATATCTGTCAATCGTTGGGATGCAGAAACTTTCTACACTTTAGGAGTAGAAAATGCTACTCAAGGAAGATATGAGGATGCGCTCGCAGATTTTACCCACGCAATTCGTCTCAATCCTCACTATATTGACGCGTATAAATATCGTGGGCTAGTTTGCTCACAATTGGGATACGAATATAGAGCCGCTTCAGATTTAAATAAAGCTGCACAAATAGAAGAAGAGTTAAGAAATCCGGGGAGTACGCGTAGATCGCGATCGCCTAGATATGTATCAAAACCTAGACCTCTGTTAGAAAGATTTTGTCAGAGAATAAAAAGTTTACTGCGGCTAAATCGGCGTTGGAGATAAGCAGCGGATATAGTTTAAGACACTTCAGACGGTGACACCAGACCTGGAGTTACTCTTGCTGAACATCGCAGCTATGTTGGTTCGATCGCTTTTAGTACCGATGGTCATATTGTTGTGTTAACTCTGTCGCTTTCAGTCCTGATGGCAAAACTTTGGTTAGCGGTAGTCGAGATATGACCATCAAGCTTTGGCGATGCGATATTTAACAACAAATTAAAAATTTAGAGAATTGAAGCAAATTGCTAGATTTTTCGATCGATGCATTAATTGACAGTTTGATAACATCCATCTTTGGGATACTCTTTCTCTTGATTAAGTATTAACTCTCTAAAGATTAAGTATTAACTCCCTGGAGATAGAGCCACTTGTTTGAGGGCAGGGGTTATTCTGAGATCACCAACAGTTGAGTAGCAAATAAGACTCAATATTTATCAGCAACATATATTTTCAGTTCATTAAAACCTCTTGTTCTCACAAAGCTTTAGTTCGTCAATATTTTAATCTGAGGAGTTAAATCAACGGCTATGTCTATTCCCAATGAACGCGAAATCAAAAACAGTGAAGTCAAGCAAGAATCTTACACTGATATTAATGGTAATACTCACACTGACTTGACGCGAACCACTGAAACGGTTAAGAACAATACAACTAATCCCAACTCTTACACCAATGGTTACGTACAAGGTCGAAATGTTGAGCGTAACTATCAGCAAGCAGATTTAGCCCAACGTGATGAAAACAATGCTAGTGGTGGTTTGCTGTTAGGTATTATCATTACTTCCTTGCTTGGTTTGGTTATAGGTGGGGTTTGGTACTTCAACCAGCAGAATAACGCAGCAGTTAACAATGCTGTACCAGTCGTGGTTCCTGTTCCGAGTAAGAGTAATCCAACTCCCAGTGCATCTCCTCAACCACAAACGATAATCAAAGAAAGCATTAGGGAAGTACCTGTACCTGTTGCTGTTCCTGTTCCCCAACAGCAGGTTGCACCTCCGTCTGCACCTCGCCAACCGGATATTAACATTACTATTCCACCGCAGCAGCCTGCGGCAGAAAAAGCACCTTCTGTAACCCAGCCAGCTCCTAAAGCGTCACAAAGTCCGGCGACGAGTCCAACTACTAATACTCCGGCTTCGCAGAACGATAGTTCTACCAATACTGTTGCTCCTAGTACGAAAAGTGACACCTCTAAAACCACTACACCTCAAGGAGTAGACCAGTCAAACAGTACATCTAATAGCGGTTCTTCTACCGCAGGCGGTTCTGGTCAATAAAGGCTTCTGAACTTTCAGCCCACTTGGTAATGTTGGCGTGAATGCCAATATTACCAAGTGGGACAAATTTTAAGCAATATTTCTGAATTGTTGCGATAAATTAATGGTATTCAAGTTTAGTAAAGGTGTCTTGTAGCTAAACAAACACAATGCTAGATTAAGACCAAGGTACAAACAGGTTAAAAGTTAAACAAAAACTTTCAAGTTAGAGCCTGTGCCTCCTGCTCTAATCTTCTCGCGATCGCTATGATTGGTTGTGACATCCGTTGAATGTGTTTTTGCCTTAAGTTCAATGAGTTGTTTTGGAGGTTTTAGAACGCACAGCCAGAAAATGCCTGCCTAGTTGGAATGTAAGGATGTGCAATTCTGAGTAAAGCGATCGCGAATACTGTCCACCTTATTTTGAGTTAGTCATTTCTGAATTCTCCAATCTTCAAGAAACCGCCCCAAGCTATTGAGATTTATCCATCGTAGCTTCAGGCGGTTTCTGCTTTTAGTTTATGTATTTAAATTGCACTCTGACCTGTGGGCTGTCATTTGTCCTTTGTCCTTTGTCCTTTGTCATTTATTTAGACCAATGACCAATGACCAATGACTAATGACCAATTAAAGTAATTACAGTCACTTCAGGCGGACAAAATAAACGTCCTGGTTTATAAGTTCCTAAACCACGATTGACATATAGTTGATTTTCTTCTACCTTGTGAAACCCTTGCGCCCACTCCCAATATCGGACTACTTTCGAGCAGTCTCCTAATAAAAATGTTACCCAACGCCGTAATTTTTTGGGAATTTGTTTGAGTAGCTTTTTGTAATAAAGTACTACAGGGCCAATGCCCGGAATGACAATGTGACCACCGTGGGTATGACCAGATAGTTGCAAATCTACGCGCCATTGTTGCAATATTTTGGCTGTATCTGGGTTATGAGATAAAACGATGCGCGGTGTAAGCGAGTCTAGTTGATTCATCACTGGTGCGGGGTAAAATTCCCGCGACCAATAATCAGCTAGTCCTACCAATGGTAATTCTTTTCCTAATGGATAGGCGATTTCATTCCAAAGCACATGCACTCCAATGCTGGTTAACGCTTGTGTAACTTCTGCTTTGGAGTGGCTGTAATAGATATCGTGGTTCCCAAGGACGGCGTAGATACCACAGCGACTTTGCAGATGCTTGAGTCGAAGCACCAATTGGTGAATTGGTGTGGGATCGTCAGTTACGTAGTCACCAGTTAATAGAATTAAATCTGGTTCAGCTTCATTAGTAAGTGCGATCGCTTTTTCTAACATCTCTTCCGACAGTCGCAAACCATCGTAGTGAAAATCTGACAATTGTACTAACGTTGTACCTTGTAAAGATGCAGGAAGTTCCGCAATCTTAACCGTTATTTTATCTACTCTTAAATGTCCCGTAAACAACCAATGCATAAGTTAACCGATACTCCTCATACCAGCGCTTACAGCTTACCAAAAATAAAAATGTAACTTGATAAAATGCAATAATTTATGTCATCTAATTCAGATACAATTAATTCATTGATTTAAATTTTGGCGATGAAAGTAGCAGGTTATGCCTAAGTTTGCAGGCACTCATTAACCAGAGTACCTGCTGAAATTGCGTTCTTTTTTGTTAAATTTGGAATTACCTACTCACCTTGTAGGGTGATTATAGTAACTTCTGGGCGACAAAATAAGCGTCCTGGGAGGTAAGTTCCCAAACCACGATTGATATATAGCTGATTTTTACCTAGCCTATGCAAACCCTGCGCCCATTCCCAATGGTTGACTACAGAAACATTTACTTCTAGAAATGGGAATCGACGCCTCACTTTTCTGGGTATTTTTTTTACAAGCTTTTCGTAAAACAACGCCGCAGGGCCAATTCCGGGAATCACGATTTGACCACCGTGAGTATGACCAGATAATTGTAAATCAACTCGCCATGTTTGTAATATCTCCGCAGTATCTGGGTTGTGGGATAAAACAATGCATGGTGTGTCAGGGTTTAGCTGGTTCATAACTGTTGCGGGGTGGAATTCCCGTGACCAATAATCAGCCAGTCCAACGAGTGGCAATTCTTTTCCTAGTGGATAGGCAATTTCGTTCCAAAGGACGTGAATTCCAATGCTAGTAAGGGCTTCTGTAACTTCTGCTTTTGCGTGTTTATATATATCGTGATTGCCAAGGATAGCATAGATACCACTGCGACTTTGCAGATGTTTGAGTTGAATTACCAGTTGGTGAATTGGCGACGGATCGTCAGTTACGTAGTCACCAGTTAATAAAATTAAATCTGGTTTAGCTTCGTTAGTAACTGCGATCGCTTTTTCTAACATCTCTTCCGATAGCCGCAAACCATCGTAGTGAAAATCTGACAACTGCACCAGCTTTTTACCTTGTAACGATGCAGGCAACCCTGCAATGTTAACCGTCAATGCTTCTGTACTCAACGGCCCAGATAACAACCAATGCATAAGACGTTCAATAAACTTCAATCATAGCGCTTACAGCTTAACGAAACATTGTCAATTCGTGTACAGCGACCAGTGCAAGTTATTGAAAATTTTATTAAAGCTGTATATTTTAGTGTATTTATACTTATTAAAATCAGATATAAATTTGCTGTTAATTTATGTCAGAGTATGTTTTTTCTCTGAAAGACAGAAACATCGCGATTCATGTTACGTACATAAATCAACTATATGGTCAGGGTTTATTTCGGTAGAGTATACTGTATTATACACTACCACTTTGAGCCAAAACACTTAAGGCTGTTTATGTCGTCATCACTAGAGCCACAATTCATCCAGGATTTTACCCACTTTGAGCAGCACGTAGCAAAATTGATCCATAAAGCAGATTGGACAGTTGAAACTGCAAAAACCAATCAACCTGGCTACGATCTAGTCGTTAAAAAAGGAAATCTAGTTGGTGTTGTTCAGGTTAAATGGCTAAAAAGTAACGTAACAGCGCCACAGCTCTTAAAGTTTGCTGACTTTTTAGATTCTAACGAAGGCAAAAAATTTAATTTTGGTTGGTTCATAACTACAAAAGGATTTGGCGGCCCAGCATTGGCATTAATGAGAACCTGGGGTAAAGATACTAAAGTTCGCTGTGGGATTGCCCATGAAAATAAGCTGGTTGTAATTGATGACCCAATTAATCCTGACCCTCCGCGAGAACCTCAAAAAAAAGTTTATTTTGGAGTTTTTACCTGTAAAGGTGGAGTAGGAAAAACAACTGTAGCAGGTCATTTAGCAGGAGCATTAGCCCTGCAAGGATTTAATGTAGCACTTGTGGATTTAGACCCAGAACAAAATCTGCAAAAATTAGTAGGTGATGGGGTTTTTGTTCCCAATCCTAAAGGGGTAGGTACAACTATTCAAGTTTTTGATGGAAATGATTGGCATGAAGATGCTGCCCGTGACTGTCAAATAGTAATTTGCGATTGCTCACCAGCATTAGAGCGTAATCCCCCAGAGCTAGTTAAGCGATTAGATTATTGTATTATCCCAACAACCTTCAATCCACTGGGAATAAGTAAGCACGGAAAAGTTATTCAAGATACTGTTAAAGAAATACGCGAAATCAATAATTTAGCTCATTTATTTGTACTAGTTAACAACTTTAAAGATCCTGGTATTAAGCGCTTAAAGCTTTTAAAAGAAGTCTATTCTAATGCTTATAAAGAAATTAGTAAAATAGATAAAAAATTTCATTGTATAGATCCAGAAGAAGTTTGCATTCGGACTAGTGACCTACTTTACTATTGGGGTATACATATACTCGAAAATCCAGAAAATCCTGCCAGTAGATTAGCTTTTGATCTAGTTGGCGGAAGATGCTACCCGCGTGAAGATTTTATCAACTTAGCAGATTACATTGAAAGAGAAGCTGGTATAGGAATTCTTAGAGCTAATTAATACTATAAAGAAAATTGTACGCTTAGAGATCGTTAATCTTCCTATAAAATTGTTACCAATATCTTTCCCAAAATCGAGCCTAATACAGAAATTCCCCTCTAATCTGACGGTGTAGAGAAGATAGAGGGAATGTAGTAATGCACTTAACAATGGAGGGAGCTTGGGGTTAGGTCTGTACTGGACTCTACTGAGAACCTCTATAATCACAAAATAGCGCCAGACTTATCACAGACTGGCGCTATTTTTTTTATTTAATTCACAGTTAAAAATAGTTAAATGAATTTGCTAAATCTTTGTCATTGATTGACCGCAATTTTTATACAGCACTGCGGTTGGTTAATAAATTCCACAGGAAAACTGCGACAATTGCACCAAGAACTGCTACCGCAATACCTGGAATGCTGAGACTAGGAGCTGCTAGAGATAAAGTTCCCGTACTGAAAAATACACCTAAACTACCCCCAACAAAAGCACCGATGATTCCTAACACAATTGTTCCTAGAATTCCGCCACCTTGATGACCAGGGTAGATAGCTTTTGCGATCGCACCAGCAATTAGACCTAAAACAATCCAAGCAAGAATATTCATTGTTGTTAAGTTGGTAAACGTTTTTGACTTACAACTACATATTAACGATCTTCATTTTTAACTTAATCTACCATCAGAATTAATTATGAATATCCATTAGGAATAGTTTAATTGCTACTAGATTTTTTAATATATTGCGCCTACCATCCTACTTAGGACAAGTCAGCTATGGATAGGTGTGACTAGGCGTTCTCTTAGGATTTGCCAATGTCCTAAGCTGTCCGATCGCTGCTATATGACCAATTTGAGGTAGATAGTCAATTAAAAAAAAGCTCCTAGTAGGTCTTTAACTAGGGGCTTATACAAACTATTGCTTGGTAATTGCAGTATATGCATTTTTAATTAGCTCTCTCCTCTACTAGAAGAATTAAGCTGAGTTTTTAAAGACTGTCTCTAAAGTAATGTAAAGGAAGCAAAATCGGGCGATTGAGACGATCGCCTATCCCTTTGCAAGTTTGATGTCTAGTTTTTAATTTTTAATTGCTTATCCCGCGATCGCTACCAATGACTTGATGGCTGATCGATGGAAACAGTCTGCGGTAAGACCAATGCATACTTAGAAAAATCAGACTTACTAAGGTTAGCAGCATAACGCCCATAATCGTTGTATATGCCTTAGTACGCCACCAAAAGTCATTTGCACCTAGTCGCACAAGCTTCCATAAATTAGCTATATCAGCGCTTTCAGAATCGTGAATGGTGATTGGTAAGGATGCTGTGTTTTCTCGTGCAATTGTCATTTTAATTACTCCTTTAAACCCAAATGCTAAGACACTAATTTTAATCTACGGTAACGCTATAGGATTTGTGCTATTTATATGTAATATCTCATAGCTTGATGCAATAAGCAAGTTTTAAGGGCATTGGGAATAGGGCAGAACAGTTGTGCTAACATTACTCAGCGCTCTTGAGAGGCATTGGGCATTAGTATTAAAAATTAGGTATTTACTAGATTGAAAACTATTCTCTAGTCTCAATCCCTACTCCCAGTCCCCAATCTCTAGTCAAAATGCCTAATCAAATTTGGTTATCACAGTTGGAAAAACACCGAGCGATCGCAGTTATCCGCGCCCCTCAAATGGAACTGGGACAACAAATGGCAATGGCTGTAGCATCTGGGGGAATGCAGCTAATTGAGATTACTTGGAATAGCGATCGCGCTGGGGAGTTAATCAGTCAACTACGTTCAGAATTACCAGCCTGTATCGTTGGCACTGGTACGCTATTTAATGTGCAGCAGTTACAAGATGCGATCGCATCTGGGGCGCAATTCCTCTTCACACCCCATGTTGATTCAACAATGATTCAAGCAGCACAAGAAAAAAATGTGCCGATCGTACCAGGAGCGCTGACTCCTACAGAAATTGTTACCGCTTGGAGTCAAGGCGCTAGTTGTGTAAAAGTGTTTCCCGTGCAGGCAGTGGGAGGGGCTGATTATATCAAAAGTTTGCAAGGGCCACTAGGTCAGATTCCCTTAATTCCTACTGGCGGCGTGACTCTCGAAAATGCGAAAGAATTTTTGCAAGCCGGAGCGATCGCTGTTGGTTTGAGCGGGGAATTATTTCCCCAAAAGCTTGTCATAGAGGGAAATTGGTCAGCGATCGCAACTCAGGCAAAAAACCTAATGCAACAGTTAGGTTAACTTAGAATCAAATCATCAAAATTCACGTCTATTAAAGTAATAGATAGGGAAATAAAGGTGAAACCCGATCGGTTTCTCATGACCCCATGATTTGAGTGTGAGTGTATCTAAAATGAAAAGACAAATTTCTCCTGACTGGGTGCGTCGCCTACAAATAATCCTCACTGGTACAGTACTGTCCCTAAGTGTTTTTACTACTACTGGAACCAGTGAAGTTTGGGCGAATTCCAAAACTCAAGTGATTGCACAAAAAATCCAGACATTACAACAATCAAATCAGCGCTGGATTCAAATCGATCTTTCCAAGCAAAGATTAATAGCTTGGCAAGGTGACAAAGTTGTTTATGGAAGTGCTATTTCCTCTGGCAAAAAAGCCACTCCTACTCTTGTTGGTACTTTTAAGGTTCAATCCAAGTTTAAAACTACGCGGATGCAGGGAGAAAACTACAATGTTCCCAACGTTCCTTATGCGATGTTTTACCAAGGTAATTACGCTATTCACGGAGCTTACTGGCATAAGAGATTTGGCACTCCAGTGAGCCACGGCTGTGTGAATATCGCACCTAAACATGCAAAATGGCTATTTGAGTGGGCATCGGTAGGGACACCTATAGTCATTCATAAATGATAGGTGAAGCAGCCAAAAAGCAATTTAGTTAAAATTATAAATAACAACAAATCAAGACAATTAAGTGATTCCCAGCAATATTTTATGCTGGGAATCTTCGGAGTCGAAATTACTGAATTTGAAATAAAATTTAGAAAAGGGCATTTAACGATTTGCCCAAAAAATAAGCGGAAATCCTGACAATTCCTCTATGAAATTACAAATGCAAACATAAATTTGGGGAAAGTTTGTATTTAAGCATTTAAATGACAGATATTTGTAAAGATTGTCCTTTGTAATTAGTCATTGGTCATTGGTCATCATTTAACCAAGAATAAATGACAAATGACAAATAAAAGATGAACTGCGTAAATCCTGCACAGAAAGCAAGTAGTCGATCTGGAAATTTGTAGTTTTCCAGAAAATTACTTCACTTGATGATTTTTGCGTAGTTTAGAAGGTGAGGCATAATGCAATCCTGGATTCGCAGTGGTGGAATTTGTTCTTCAGGAACTTTTTGTACAGGCGTGGCGCTGATGGTGGTGACTTTATTCTCTTGGTCATCGCCATTAACAGGTATACCTAACTCGACTACAGCAACAGCTACGTCAGTCGATGAAAACAGCATCACTGTATTTAATAATATTAGCCAACCTCGCTGGATTGAAATTGATTTGTCAGAGCAACGTTTACGTGCATGGGAAGGTAATAAACTTGTTCATTCATATCGCATTTCTGGAGGTAAGCGAGCGACTCCTACACCCATAGGTAGATTTCGGATTAATTCTAAGTATCGTATTAACAGAATGCGAGGCAGAGGCTACGACATTCCTGACGTTCCTTACACAATGTATTTTTACAGAGGGTATGCCATTCACGGCGCTTATTGGCACAACCGTTTTGGGACTCCAGTCAGTCATGGTTGCGTAAATTTACCTGTTAAGCAAGCTCGTAATCTTTACAACTGGGCTTCAACGGGAACATTAGTAGTTGTGCGGAAATAATTCGTAATTAAGAGTTGCAATTCTTCCTTTGATGTATAGACGGGTGCGTTCGTGGAGTTAAGCACCTGTTTATACATCTTGCTAGACTAGAAAACAATCTTCAAGGGATTCAGGAGCTATGAGCGTCATAATTACTCAACCTCTCACATTGGAAGAGTTTCTGAAGCTCCCAGAAACAAAGCCTGCGAGTGAATATATTAACGGAGAGATTATTCAAAAGCCAATGCCAAAAGGGAGACACAGCCGCTTACAAGGCAAGCTCTGTGCTGTTATCAATGAAGTCACAGAGAATAAGAAGATTGCCTATGGGTTTCCCGAATTACGGTGTACTTTTGGCGATCGCTCAATTGTACCTGATGTAGCTGTATTTCTGTGGGAACGCATACCATTCACAGTTGACGATGAAGTACCTGATAATTTTGAACTTTCACCAGACTGGACGATTGAGATTCTTTCGCCAGAACAAAAACCCAACAAAGTAATTGGTAACATTCTTTATTGTCTAAAGTATGGTAGCCGCCTTGGATGGTTTCTTGATCCTGATGACCTCAGTATTTTGGTATTTCTACCGGAGCAACAGCCAGTGTTACTCCAGGGAGAAGATTTTTTGCCTGTATTACCAGAAATTGAACTTGCACTAAGTGTCAATCAAGTTTTTGGATGGTTAAAAATGGGTGGCTAGAAATACACATTCGTCGTTAAGTGTATGCTTTTTGATGAGAATATTATAGACATTAAGTTATGTCTATAATAGACATGATTATGAATAAAAGAGGTTTTAGATGAACTGGAGAATTGCAGAAGTGAAACAGAGGTTCTCCGAACTAATTCATGCTGTCACTAAAGAACCGCAACTCATCTACAACCGAAATCAACTGGTGGCTGTTGTTGTTGAAGCTGAGATGTTTGAAGAATTTTTGACGTGGCGCAAGCAGCGCGAAGATATGTCTCTAGCTGATTCTTTTAAAGAACTACGTCAGATAGCTGCTGAGGAAGATTATATCCTCGAAGTACCCTCCCGCCAAGACCGTCCTAACCCTTTCGCTGATGCCATTGATGACTTTTCTCTGTGACACTAACATTATCAGCGAATTAGTAAGACGGCAACCTAACTCTGGTGTAATGAAATGGGCAGAAAGAGTTTCTTTAATAGTTCTGAGTGCAATCACTGTTGAAGAAATATTTTATGGACTGACATCCAAACCCAACCCTAAAATTCAAACATGGTTCGATAACTTTTTGGAAAATAACTGTCAAGTATTGCCCATTACCATTGAAATTGCCAAGCGCTCCGGTGAATTGCGAGGTCAACTAAGATTAAGTGGGAAAACACACACCCAAGCAGATATGATGATTGCTGCTACTGCTCAAATTCATCAATTGACCTTAGTAACGCGCAACATCCGGTATTTCGATGGCTGCGGTATCCCACTTTTAAATCCTTTTAGTTAATTAACTCAACTGTGCCACAAGTTGATTTTCCAACAGCGTATCATTCGTTAACAAGTCTTCAACGGTGATTCGCAAAAAGCGTTGCTCATCAACTTGAAAGAGGATTTTGATGCGATCGCTTCCAGGATATCCGGCTGGTGTCAGTTGGGCAATTGTCTTCGCACCTTCTCGATCGTTGAGGGGTTTGACGTTGGTTTCATTATTGTCCATCCGGCGAGTAATTAAGCGATCGCCATCAAAATAAACTTCAGTACTACCTGTATCTGCTCCCAATTCTCCCATAATTAGTTCAATACTGGGTTGATTTTCTACAGAAGCGCCTAAGACTAATTCCACTGCTTGACTCATCGGATATGCCTGTCCAGCTTTAATTAAAGAATGCCATTTGTGACGCTGATTGCGGCGATCCCAGTAGCGGATACCGTAACTATGGTAGAGAAAATCTTTAATTTGCACACCTTGAGCTAACTGTAATGCACCTTGAGCGATCGCTTCAAATGGACGTTCGCAACGGATTTTTTCTGGCTCAAAATACTGTTTGATCCATGTCTGCACTGCTGGTAATTGCACAGTTCCACCAACTAACAAAACTGCACTAATATCTGGAAGTTCTATCCCTTGGCGTTTTGCTTGCTGCAACAGTGTCGTCATCGACTCATCCAATAACTCAAAAAAGGCGTGTTCTTTGAGGATATCGTCAAAAGTATCGCGGTTTAGTTCCAGTTCATAGCTTTCAAATGTTTCATCATCAAAATAAACTTCGCTGGCTTGGTTTTGGGTTGATAGCTGAATTTTTACCCGTTCTGCCAATCTTGTTGTCAACGGACTTATCGCTAGTTCTTGAGTTTTGGCAAAGTAATCTACTAACCAGTTATCAATATCAGTACCACCCAGATTTTGCCCAGCTTTCGCCAGGACACGGGCAGTTTTGACTTTTTGTTTTGAATCTTCAGCCAAAGATTTATTACCCCATTTGAGGAGAAACCCCAAGGGCTTTGTGCTTGCTTGCACGCTTTGATCCAACCGAACAAGGGACAAATCCAAAGTTCCACCGCCGAAGTCAATCACCAAAAGATTTTCTCGATCTGCCAAACCATAACCCAAGGCGGCGGCTGTGGGTTCATCCAGCATTCGTACTTGTTCGACAGGGAGGCTTTGACATACTGTTCCCAACCAATGACGATAGGCTTCAAAACTGTCTACGGGTACGGTTAACACCAGAGAATCTAACCCACCTTCCAGGGGTGCTAGTTCTTCAATTACTTTGGTGAGGAACCATTGCCCTACTTGTTCAAAGGTGACAATTTGCCCATCTAGTTCGGGTAAGAAACCTTGAATATCTGCACCAATACCGCGTTTGAAGCTGCGGAAAAATCGCGTTTCGCCTTTGAGATCAAAACCGCGATCGCGTACTTGTTGCCCGACTAAGACTTTATTTTGGGCTGCGTCTTCAACATAAACCAAGCTGGGAATCAGTGGCGGATTGAGACTTTGTTTAATTGACAAGCCTGGTAGAGTCAGGGTTTCTGGCTGCTGGGTTACAGGGTTCCAACGAGCAATGACTGTGTTGCTAGTACCAAAATCGATTGCGATCGCCATATTTTATATTTATTCTCTCGCACGAAGATGCCAAAGCTGCTTTATCTGTGATTATTCTCTATAAGCTACCAAGAATGCAAATGCGTCCAGACGTTTGCTTCGTTGCATCCCAACCCAGATATCGATAGGGAAGTATTAGCTGCAACGGATAGCAGAGTTAGACAATTGGCTTGTCAGAAAGCATGGAATCATTGGCTGTAAATTTATAAAAGGAGCAATAAACTCAACAGCAGGCTTTATCATAGTTCCAGTCTTTGTCTTATTGGCATGAGGTGCTTAAAACTCACTTCACACGCAGATGCTGAAATGTCATAAATCGCCCCAATCAAAAGAGATCGCACCTCAGTTGGTGTAAGGTATTCTCTAGACCTGTAATGCTTGTTAGGTAGACGAGTTGGGGGTGGCAACCTCATTTATTCTTGATGGTAGTGTCCGGTTTAGGCGTTCTATTATGGACAGTCTACCGCGCTATGATCCCTATTCCGACGTTGAGAGTCGCGCCACAGAATAGTTATTGCGAACTATTATCAATTAATCAATACATCCATCTTGGCTCAATGCTAAATAGTCAGTCTGCGATCGCGGTCGTTGTCTAATCCGTGACTGAAGATTAGCTGTATCTCTGACTGTGTTAGAACTTTGGCGCGTCCGTACCAATTTATTTTCATTGGCAGACTGTAGACCCTGCCGGGCAGAACCTACAACGATTTGACACCCAATTAGTAAGAATTGCTTGACCTAAGTTAGGGAAAAGTCCCCAAAATATCATGCAGGTGGTGACATTCAGTGAGTTTAAGAGCGATCACTATTCTTTTCCAAGACGGGTGATCGCTTTTTAACTATCTATTGGGTACTCTAACCTCAGAGTTTTCTGTAAATAAAATTAGAAGGAAAAAATTATGAGTAGTTTGTCTCAAAATAAAGAAAACTGGATAAGTTATGAAAAAGGTTATGAACCATATATAGGAATAATGACAGCAGAGAAACTAGAAAAAGCTTTTGAAAGAACTGAAAAAACTTTTAATCAAGCTCTTATTGAAGAAGATTCTAAAAGATTGATCGATATTATGAACAGTTTGAAAAAATATAATAAATTTTTCAGATTACCTAGTATTGCATACGTAGAATTTGACAGAGAAGATGATAATGATGATGATAATCCTATACGACACAGTTACATCATAGGAGGCAGACATAGAGTCACTGCGTTACTGAAATTACTGGAAAAATCGAATAAAGATAAATCTCATTTTAAAGTTCAGGTAGAAATGAGAAAAGTAAATGATTTTTTTGATATTATTGAATTAATTATTGCAGATAATGAAGGAAGAAGTATGTCAAAAGCTGAAGAAATTTACTTACGGCAGCTTCAAGATATTTTACCTTTAATTCAAGATCCTAATATAACTTTTGCTCAATTTATAAATCAAATTTTAAATAATAACGCAGTCAACAAGAAAGCAAAAGAAAACATTATCTCAGCTTATGTAGATTACCAAAAAAACAAGATAGGCTTCAATAAAATTATAAAACTACATGGAAGTAAAACATATACACAGTTAATAATTAAATCGCTGTTAGGTAATCTTTTAAGTACAAACCCTCAAATAGGAAGATGGGATGGAATAAAGCTAGAACGTGCAATAAAATGGTGTTGGGGAGGTTACAAACAAAGCCCTATTACAAATGTGATTAACAAATCAAATATTATTTGGCGTAGTAAAAATAAGCCATTTATAGCAACATTACGGGAAACTCAGAAATTAAGTAATGGTGACATTTATATAGGTAGATGCTATAAGGAGATAGCAGATTACGCGGTAGAAGAATGGGAGTTTGCTAATAAGCCTTGAGGCAAATGAATTAAATAAATATAGCTTTGCTAAAAGCTAGTTCTAAACAATTTACATCTGGGGCAATTACAAACTGTCGTGTTATGATTTTTGCATTCGTGCAATTAAACCTTGAAAACCTAATAATACAAAGCTTATAGAAGCAAGCCATTGCAATTAAGCAAAATCCATATTAAGGATTGAAACTTGTAGGCTCACAGTTCTTCTGGCATAATCACAGAAATTAATTGATTCCGATTTTTCCTATAAATCCTAAAATCACTATCAAATGTGAGCAATTCACTTTCAGTTGCCAGTTCTGCCATCCTCACCAAACACGCATCTGCTAAAGACATTGGAACTGACTTATAACGCTGCATCAACTCGTCAACAGCAGCAGCTTCTTCAGAGAGCCGAAACGGGAGATGGATAATTCCCTTTTGTACAAAAGAAATTACTGCTGCTTCTCCTCCATAAACATTCTGTAAGAGAAAACAAGCCTCTGTAACTACCGCTTCACAAGTTAACAAAGGTGGTTCAATCTGTCCAAACTGATTTGTCACCCATTTATGAAACTGCTCTCTCCGATTGACTAAAGCTATTAATGGGCCTGTATCTAGCAGTACCGCTTGCTTCATTCTGTTAATGGTCTTTTAAGGTACTCCTTGTTTGTCGAGAGATCCCCAGGCCCAGAATCCACGCAGCCAACTAAGTCTCCTGCTGCTTCTAAAGCAGACATTGGCGTGCCATCATGGTGCAAAAACTCCACTGTTAGTGATTTCAATTGCAGAAATTCTACAAAGTCAAGTACTTGCTGCTGTTGTTCTTTTGATAAGGTAAGAACCTTTTGGGCAATAATTTGCTCTAGACCAATTGCTCTCGTCACCAGTCTTTCCTCCAGTCCCATCACTTCAAGTCTAAATCCAACTGCCTCAGTCACACAGAAACCAGCAGAACGTTAAAAATTTTGAGATGACTAACTTTTGTCAATAAGATAGCGTAGGTGGCGAAAAAGCTAATTATTTCGTTCACCAATCCAGGCGATTAACCCAGACTTATGAATAAGACACATAGTAAACCTACTTACGTAGATTATATTGTTAAATTGCCTGAGCGATCGCTGGAGGAGTTTTGTCGCTGGGTGTACCGCTTCATGGGCAATGCTCAGTTCATCTCTCCTGAATATCTAGCTGAACAACACCAGAAATTTGCTCGTGCATTAATAGATCGCTATTCTTCTAAAGCCATATAAATTAAGATAATTGACCCACATGACTTTAATGCTGGGCGAAAGTCAAAGTGAAGGCACTGGCTAATTAGTACAGAAACCTAATCTAACCCGGAGTTCCGGGTTAGTGGTAGTTCATGCTCAATCTTCATTCCGTAACTGCCAGACTGCACCGAAAGCGGCGCCAGCGCCAGCTAACAATCCAGTACTCATCCCTTGGATAGTTTTTTGGAATGGATCTTGAGTTAGGCACTCACTTGTAACCTTACTGTCTTCCAGGCAGAGACTACTTTCTGCCCAGCCAGCAGTACCTCCTAAAATTACACCAGTGATACTACAAGAAACAATTAGCAGCAAAAGACGTTGTGTTTTTCTAGCCATAGATGGATGTTTTACTCAATTTTGTATTTTAGACTTTAAATTGGGTTGCTATGTAAATACACTTGCTTTGGATAAAAAATTTTAGATTTTTCCATACTTGAGCCACTGTTTAATCGGGCTGCTTCAGCAAAATTCCAAATCCAAAATTCTGTCAAAGGTTGGAAATTGTAGTTGACTTTCAACTACTTTACACATCTGAGCAGCAAATGTCAGCTGGTTTATGGCTGGCGAGGCAAACTCATGGGCTTCGCCGTACTGGTCTGTCTTTAAATTATGGGTAAAGAATTTCGTAGTAAGGACTTTGGTCTTTATTTTCTCAGCACTAAAATACTGACTACAAAGCCTCAAAGCTAGTTTCACAAATTCATTAAATCGCAAAGTTTTGCCTAATACGCTTGGGTAAAGGGCTATTGGTGTAGGTAATTGGTCTTTCAAGACGCGATAAATCGCGTCTCTACAATCTGCGTTTTGGGTTTATCTAAACTGTATTGAGTTTTTGACTACTGATTGATGCTCAAAAAAATATCTACTCAATCTTCAAGTTGAAAGGCAAGCGGGCGTAGACTCCTGTGGATCGTTTATCTTTTGCAGAATCTCTACTTCCTGTTGTAATTTCTGAAATTCAGCGGCGAGGGGATTGTTTGAGTTGCGTCCCCTCAATTCCGAAAGCAGTCCGCGCTTCTTGTGTTGCCAGCCCAAAAAAGCGTTCTCCTGATTACGACCTTGGCAAGGTCAACTCATCCGTCTCGCTATTCAAATTAGCCTATTTAGACAAGAATCCAATAAAACAAAAAAATCTGTGTATTTAGATACTTTTTAGAGATTTTTTTCCTAAATGTCATGTTATTGTAACTTAAGCAAAGCCTTGCTCTGTCAATTCAAGGAGTCATGAGTATCGAGTGGTTGATTCATGATCGATAGTAAAAAAGTTCGGTTGAAGTGGCAAAATTATTGGTTTAAAACCTTTGGTAGATGGCGCTCGTGTCCGCTAACCTGTCCAATAGAAAGACCTCATCATCGGCATGTTTTTTGGAGTTGGATCGGTAGTTTTTTAGCCATCACAGCAACGTCCTACCTTGCTGTCAAAACTAATTCTCCTTTGCTGATGGCTCCTTTTGGTGCTACAAGTGTCTTGATCTTTGGTGTCCCTGACAGCCCTTTGGCTCAACCTCGTAATGTCATTGGGGGTAATCTTTTAGCTGCTATAGTGAGTCTGATAATTCTACATTTTTTCGGTTCCTCTCCCTTGGCAATGGGAATGGCTGTTTCTAGTGCGATCGCAATTATGCAGTTTACCGGAACTGTACACCCACCTTCAGGTGCTGTTGCATTAGTCGTTATGATGACGAAACCGGACTGGCAATTTCTGCTAACACCTGCCTTTGAGGGATCGATGATTCTAGTGCTATGCGCTGTGATCTTTAATAATTTAGCAGCAGAAAGGACGTATCCAAAGCACTGGTTATAACATTAATCTCTAGAGCAAAATTAATCGTATCAAGTACAAAATGTAGGGGCAATTCATGAGTTACCCCTACAAAAAATTACTCAATCTTCAAGTTAAAAGGCAAACGGGCGTAAACTCCTTGCGGATCGTTCATCTTTTGCAGAATCTCTACTTCCTGTTGTAATTTCTGAAATTCAGCGGTGAGGGGATTGGCTGATTTGAGTTGCGCCCCCTCAATTCCGAAAGCAGTCCGCGCCTCTTCTGTTGCACGCCCAAAAAAGCGTTCTCCGAAGCTGCTAGTGCGAGGATATTCTTGCACTTCCCAGTCTTCTCCTAGTTTCGCCTCCTTGGCAGTGTATGCGATCGCAGTATTCAAACCACCAATTTCATCCACCAAACCAATTTCTTTGGCCGCTTCACCCGACCAAACCCTTCCTTGGGCAATTTCTGCTACTTTTTGTTCTGGGAGTTTCCGACCTTGAGAAACTTTATTCAGAAACATATTATAAATTCGGTTAACACTGCGCTGATAAATTTCCAACTCTTGAGGCGATTTCGGACGCGAAACTGTTTGACTATCAGCATAGCGTGCGGTTTTCACTGAATCCCAAGTAATACCATTATTACTGGCCAGCTTTTCTCCATTGAATAAGAGTCCAAACACCCCTATAGAACCTGTAATGGTATTTGGTTCTGCAAAAATGCGATTAGAGTCGCTAGCAATCCAATAACCACCAGAGGCGGCGACATCACCCATTGACACTACAACTGGTTTTACCTCACGAGTTAGTTTCACTTCTCGCTGCATGACTTCGGCTGCGGTAGCACTACCACCAGGACTATTAATTCGTAATACAACAGCCTTCACATCTTTATCTTGTCGCAGCTTGTTGAAGATTTTCGCAAAGCGATCGCCTCCTACTTGCCCATCTTCTCCTTTACCATCGACAATCTCGCCCTCAGCATAAACAACGGCAATTTGATTTTTGGAGTTACGTTCTACACCCAAAGATTTACCAGAAACTTGTGCGTAGCTATTCAGGCTAATTTGTCGGAATGTTTTGTCTTCTTTATCGCTATTTGTCAACTTTTTCAAGTCAGCGACAACTTCATCGGGGTATTGTACTAAATCGACTAAACCGTTAGTTTTAGCTTGTGTGGCTTCTAGTAAAGACTGATTATCTGCGATCGCTTGCAACTTGTTGGGTTCAATTTTCCGACTTGCGCCTATAGCAGTACGCCACTCTCCCCAAACATCATCCAACAATTTCTGAGTTTGTTCGCGGTTTTCTGGACTTAACTTGTTGAGAATAAATGGTTCAACGGCTCCTTTAAATTTGCCGACTCGCACAACTTGAACGCCAATGCCATACTTCTGTAATGCTCCCGCTAAGAACATTGGTTGTGAACTCAAACCGTTGACTTCCATCATTCCTAGAGGATTAAGGACAATGGAATCTGCCACTGAACTAACGTAATATTCCTTTTCACTCCAATCACTGCCATAGGCGACAATCTTTTTCCCCGCAGCGCGAAACTCCTCTAGCGCTTTCCGAATTTCTTTTAGAGAGGCATAACCGACGTTACCAGCTTGGCTAGCATTTGTTGCATCTATATAGATCCCGACAATGCGCGGATCGCGCCGCGCCTTTTCCAAAGTTTCCACAACTTTGCGGAGTGCCATTCTATCTTCATCCACACCTGATATTGTGTTTTGAAACAGTTGCCCTGAACTAGGCTCGCCATCAGTAATTTTCATTGACAAGTCAAAAACCAACACTGACTTATTTTTCACATTTGGCCCAGTATCTTTAGACGAGCTAGCAGCCAATATCAGCAAGAACAGTCCAGTGGTTCCCAGACCAGCGAAAATAATTAGTCCTAGTAAAGTGCCAACTAAACTAGCAAAAGTTTGTTTGATAAAATTACGCATTAGTTATTAGTCATTGGGCATTGGGCATGGGGCATGGGGCATTGGGCATTGGGCATTGGGCATTTATAAATGACAAAGGACAAATGACTAATGACTAATGACCTATTTACCTATTTACCTATTTACCTATTCTATGCGCTGTAAACTGCCAGAGTGCTTTAACTGATACAAGGTAGCATTGCCAGTACAAAATAAGACTGTGGTGATTTCAGCGATTAATACCTCAGCGAGTTCCGCAACTGCTGTCTCTGATATTGCTGCGGCTTGCAAGAAAGGCATTGCTAAACCAGCTATATCTGCTCCCAAAGCGATCGCCGCTGCAACATCCAATCCATGACGCAAACCTCCTGAAGCAATTAAGGGCACATTTGGAGCGATCGCTCTAATAGTTGTAATGCACTCTGCTGTCGGTAAACCCCAATCAGCAAATGTCCTCCCTAAACGACGCTGCAAGGGATTTTCTGCCCGTTCGCTTTCTACTTTTGCCCAAGAAGTACCGCCCGCACCAGCGACATCAATTGCTGCTACCCCAGCGGCGAGAAGTTTCTGTGCGATCGCTGCTGAAATGCCGTTACCAACTTCCTTCGCAATCACTGGTACTGGCAATTTTGAGCATAATATAGAAATCTTGTCAAGCAAACCCCGAAAATTAGTATCACCTTTGGGTTGAATGCACTCTTGTAAAGGGTTAATGTGTAAAATCAAGGCATCAGCTTCTAAAATATCAACTACCCGCAAACATTCATCTAAGCCGTACTTATAGTTAAGTTGCACAGCCCCTAAGTTTGCAAGTAGCAGAACGTCGGGGGCATACTTGCGGACAGCAAAAGTATCAGCCACTTGGGGTTTTTCTACCGCCACTCGCTGGGAACCGACACCCATTGCAATTTTGTAGTGTTGTGCGACTTGAGCCAAACGTTGGTTAATGATTGCGGCTTGTTCTGTTCCGCCAGTCATGGAAGAAATTAACAAGGGTGCGTCAAGGTTTTTTCCCAAGAAAGTTGTACTGATATCAATATCGTCGTGGTTGAGTTCGGGTAAGCAAGAATGGGTGAAACGATAACGTTCCAGTCCATTGGTGATGCGATCGCACTGAACATCTTCTTCTAAGCAGATGCGAATGTGATCGGCTTTGCGATTCTGAGTTTGCGCAGAGATATTGGTAGGGGCGTTCACTGGTGGGTATGGCTAAAAGTATTGGCTTGCGATCGCTATTGTTACATTGTCTGCAACCGTATTTGTATAACAAAAATATTTATTTTCGCTATCTTTCGGGTACGTTACGCTATTGATAACAGAACCATTCCCCCATTTGGTGAGTTAATTAATATGGTTTTACAAACAGAAAAGCGCTACTACACCCCAGAAGAATATTTGGAATTAGAAGAAAAAGCTGAATATAAAAATGAATACAGAGATGGAGAAATTATACCTATGACAGGGGGAACAACCAACCACAACAAAATTGCACTTAATTTTTGTCGCAAGTTTCCCCTGACAGTACAAGGACAAGATTATGAAATTTACATAGGGGATGTGAAATTATCAATCCCCCGTTATCGCCTCTATACTTATCCTGATATTATCGTCATCAAAGGTAAACCTATTTATGAGGGAACAGGTACAACAATTATTACTAATCCCTTATTAATTGTTGAAGTCTTATCAAATTCAACTAAAAATTATGACAAAACAGATAAGTTTAAATATTATCGTTCCATTCCTGGCTTTCAAGAATATATTATGATTGACCAGTATAGTTTTGCTGTAGAACAATTTGCCAAACAAGCAGAAGGTCAATGGATTTTTAAGGAATATGAAGGTGAAGATGCAGTTTTAGTCTTAGATTCTATCGATTTTCAAATTGCCTTGCGTGATATTTACGAGCGAGTTGATTTTGAGTTGATTGAAGAATAAAATTGCGACAACATGGGCATCATTCACTGTGAATGATGCCTACTTGTTGCTCATTATGCCGTCTGTGTAGAAGCCGCTTTTGAGTCTGCGGTGGATTTTAACCGTGTAATGGTAGCTTTGCGAATGCAATCGCTGCCAATGTCAAGGTTTGGGAACCGAGTTACTCAAGAGATTGCTGCAAGTAGGGCGTGATGAACATTTAACGCTAATTAGTGCCAAAATCCTGATTGAAAATTTTGCAATACAAAAACTCTATGAAACATTGGGCTTCTGCCTCTATCCCACTACTGAGACATCAGTTGTGAAAGCAGAAATTATAACTTGACGTGAAGCATAACGAATTCCATTTTTCTTCCAAGCGATAGGGTTACTCGTCAGCTTATAACGTTCTTGGTCGGCGATGGCCGACAACCTTTGCAACACCACAGGCAGCTTCAATCAGTCCGCTGCACTAGGGGTGGTGTTATCTTCCTGCTTTTGCATTTGATACTCCTTCGTTTCAAATAAAAAGTCGCACAGTGTTTTAGCCGAATTAACTGCTAATCTTGCGTGATGCTCCAATGGTTTATACGAAATGACATGAGAATCACTCATCGTATTTCGTAGAGTAGCCAAACCAGAAACTATGCTTGTTAACCCAGAGAGGATTTGCCTCAGACATTCTGCAAGACTTTCTTGCCCTGGAGAAAGATTAAGATGTTTTTGAACCCTTTTATAAAGTTTCGGGAGGTTCCCATCAGACTCCGGTGGATTATGATCAAATTCTTTTTCAATTGCAGACAAAACTGCCTCAACGAGAGATCGTGCGTTAGTAATTGCTCCATCAAAATCGCCTTCAGCAAGTTTCTTGTCACATTTTTTGATTTGCTCATCGATAAAAATGTGTGTTATCTCAACCGAATTTTCATAAGGATGTGACAACTCGATTTGAGAACGGCCTAATTTATAAACTTCCCATTTCTTTCCCGCAGGACGTAATTCATAATTATCAAATTCGAGAAATTGGTTGAGATGTTCAATTGCAACATTAATATCGAGTTCCTTTCCAAGAAAATGACGAGGATCAAGAGCCGAAACCAAGATGTCTTTCATGGTTGGCATATCATTGAATTCACGTAACTTCTCCTCCGCATAATACCAACGTGAAGGAAAACCATTACCGTATGTATCCTCCGAACCAAATTGATTAAAAAATGAAACCAGTTGTAGACCAGTTCGATAAGGTGAACGCTTTCCATCACCTGTAATAACAGAGCCAAGAGCTGATATTGTTTGTTCCGATAATTTCACACTTCAACCAACCTTTATTACCCGACTAACAATTCTAAAGTACTTCCCCCACCAAAGACTAAGCCACCTAACTATTTAGTATACGGAAAGTTTTCATACAATCTTTTTCATAATAAGCGCCATTTTAAAGACATGGAAAGCGCAGAAATTGAAGCATTGATGCGATCGCCAGTCATTTAGTTTCGGGTAAGGCATACACGCAAGCTCCCAAGTAAAGCATTTGATCGCGCTATTTATTATAGTGTATGGTGTGCAATTTATTGTTAGATAACAAGGAAACAAGCAGCAATCGCATCCTGTTTGCTGGTGAGCTAACTACTAAGGTGTGATCGTGCGATCCCCAAACATGGGCATCATTCACAGTGAATGATGCCTACTTGTTGCTCATTACGCCGTCTGTGTAGCAGCCGCTTTTGAGTCTGCGGTCGATTTTAACCGAGTGATAGTGGCTTTACGAATGCGATCGCTCTTGCGTACCCCGCCTATCATCTCGTATTCCCGGCTATCTTTGCCATACTTCAACACTACACCACTAACCAAGCGCTCTGAAGTTTCCCGAATGGTCTTTTCAAGGGTTTCTATTTGTTCCTTTGCTGAGTCAATGGCAGTTAGCATCATATTATACTGGTCAATCTGGTTGCGGAGTTGCCCGGTTAACTCGGTTAAATGGTTTAAGCTGATCGAATCACCAAAGTCGAGGCTGGAATTAATCGATTTAAATCCGATTACTCTCTGTTCGGTTTTTTCTAGCACGGTAGAGCTTCTTTTTTGGCGTGGCATCAATGCACTCTTTTTACTAAACTTATCTTTCTAGAGTGTCTCAATGGAGCAATGTAGTGGTTCAGTAAAGCTTGCAAAAAAACGTGTTTTTTGCAATAAGATTGGAATGCTAGCTCAGTGATTACACAACAATAAACTTGTATTCTGAACGAATAAGCTCGTGTTCTGGACGAATAAGCTCGTGTTCTGGATGAATAAGCTCGTGTTCTGGACAAATAAGCTCGTGATTCTGGACAAATAAGCTCGTGTTCTGGACAAATAAGCTCGTGTTCTGGACGAATAAGCTCGTGTTCTGGACGAATAAGCTCGTGTTCTGGACGAACGAGAGAGACGCGATAAATCGCCGTCTCTACAAGGCGTTTTTGTTATCTAGTCATCTATTATAATTTTTATGAAAAAACCCGATCTCAACCTTGTAGAGACGCGATTCATCGCGTCTTCATGCCACGATTCATCGCGTCTTGAACCAAAGATGTGTTGCAATCATTAATTAAATTGTTATTAGATTTTTTCACGCAATTAAACCGGATTTTTATATAAATCAACCAATATAGCCACAGCCCCTCTTAGCTTGCAGAGAGGGGCTTGTGATATTATTGAGCCTCAGATCGGCGATGTTTGGGTAACAAGCTTTTTTTCTGCTTTTCTTGCAAACTGCTGGCTTGTTTCAGGACTGGGATACACTGGTTAATCATCCAGATTAAAACCTCAATTGTTGAGTCTCCTTGCTGAAGGCGGTTTTCGGCATTTACGCCAATTAGCATTGTTTGCAGAATTAGCAACACTGTAATGATTTGGCGATAAAGCTTTTGACGTGTGTTTTGGGTTTGCTTGCGTTGAGTTTTCATTTACTTGCCTCACCTAGATTACAAATCGAGGTTAAGGTTGGGATTAATTGACAAGTAAATTTCCCAAGCGTTGATTAAAAGCCGTTTAGAATCTACATAAGGTGCTTGGGAAAGATGTCTGGCTTGGGAAAGCACAGAACTTTTTGGAAAATTTTTTTCTTTTCGATGACGGTACTTACATGGAGCGGAAGGGGCGGAATCTTAGCTACGATGCTGGTAAAAAACAAGCAAAGATATTGCTGTCTGCTTTGCTGTCGTTTGTGGAAAATTTGGAAGAATCAAAAGACTGTAAAGCCGATTGGCAAGCGGGTACTGAGTTATGGGTAACGCACTCTACATTAGAAGGACTGGCAGAACTGACGAAGAATTATAACGACAGCCTAGACACTGAAGCAATTAGGAATGCGCTTAACTGTCTGATAAGTCTGAAAATTATTAAGGATAAACGCGGACAAACCAACGCCAAAACTAGAACAAACTCAAAAGTTTGGCTTTTCGCGCTCAAGTTTCCCAGCATCGATAAAAAAGAAAACCTCAATTGGTTGTTTAAGCAAGGCGGGGAATGGGATAAATGCCGAGAAGCTCAAAAAAACAACTCTGCTAAAGTTCCCAAGACTCCGAAAGAAAAATCTCAGGGTGTTGACTGGCAAGAAATCTGCAACGCTATGCTGGAAAAGCACAAGCGTCTCACCACAAATGAGTTGCTGTTTGCTGATGATGAGATGAAATTTGAGCTAGAGGCAATTCATGTCCCTTTAGCATTGGTGGAACGTAAAAAACCGCAGAAGTACAGCGAGGATATTTCCGCAGAGCAAGGTTCGCAACTTTACGAACCGAGTTATGAAGAGAAGCAGCGATTTGAACATGAGGCTTTTTTAGAGAAAATTATCCGTGATGGTGTTGGTAAAACTCAAGGACACCGCATCGCTTTAATTGGAGAACCGGGTGCGGGAAAAACTACTCAGTTGCAAACTATAGCTTTTTGGATATTAAACAACAATCTGGGTTTACCAATTTGGATTTCTTTGGCAGACTTGCAAGGAAAGAGTGTAGAAAATTATCTGCTGCAAGATTGGCTGAAGAATGCTTTAGAAGTGGTGCGTGTAAAAGAAGAACAGGAAAATGCTTTCGCAGATTTATTCAAGAATAATCGTGTGTGGTTGTTGTTGGATGCAGCAGATGAAATGTCTTCACCCCAACCATTAACTGAGATTTCTCAGCAGTTGACGGGATGGGTGAAAAATGCGCGGGTTGTGCTTACTTGTCGGGTGAATGTTTGGGAAGCAAACGCCAACGCTTTAGAAAATTTTGAGACGTATCGGTTACTCAATTTTGAATATCCGCAACAAGTGCGAGAGTTTATTGGGCGTTGGTTTCACAACAAGGATGCAGACAAAGGGGAAAGATTATGGCAGGAATTAGATAAAGCTGAACGTCAGCGCATCCAAGATTTAGTTAAAAATCCTTTGCGGTTAGCGCTGTTGTGTAGCACTTGGCAAGGTTCCGATAAAGGTTTACCGGAAACTAAAGCCGGACTTTATCAGCAGTTTGTGGAAGAGGTTTACAAGTGGAAAGAAAACCGCTTCCCTACCACCGAACAGCAGCAAGAAGAATTAAACGCTGCGCTGGGAAGTTTGGCAAAACGGGCAATCGACCAAGAAACGTCACGGTTTCGGCTACGACATAAGTTTGTGCGTGAGGAATTAGGTGATGCAAAACAGCAAAATTCTTTATTTTGGTTAGTGTTAAAGTTGGGATGGCTAAATGAAGTTGGACTGGCTGCGGAATCACCAAAAGAGAAAGTTTACGCTTTCTACCATCCCACATTTGAGGAATATTTTGCAGCGTTGGCGATCGCAGATTGGCGCGAGTTTTTGAATCATGTTCCCGACAACCCCGCGCAAGGGGTTTATCGCATTTTTGCCCCGCAGTGGAAGGAGTTGATTTTGCTGTGGTTGGGACGTGAGGATGTGGAGAGGAAGGAAAAGGAAGAGTTTATTCAGGCGTTGGTGGAATTTGATGATGGTTTCTGCAAACTTTATTGGTTTCAAGCCTACTTTTTGGCAGCCAATGGTATTGTAGAATTTAGGGATTGTAGTCGTGCTGATGAAATAGTAGCACAGATAGTTCAATGGGCTTTTGGTTGCTTTGATAGTACTAAACAAGGGTGGCAGTCTTTCTTTCCACTTGATAAAAAAGCTCGAACAATAATTCGAGATACTGACCGCAGTAAAGTTGTTATTGAACTTACTAAATTGTTGCATTTATGTCAAGATAAAAAAATTCGCAGACAACTTACTGATAAAAATGGTAATAAATTCGATGAAATAATTCTTGGACAAGTTGCATTAACTTTATTAGATTTTTCTCCTGATAACTTTGAAGCTTGCGAAGTTCTGAAGGAACTAATTAATAATAGCGATGATTACTTTGTTCCACCTTTTTGGTTGAATAAGCTTCAATTTGATGAACAAGTTGAAGCTATAAGACGGCGTGTATTTTCGGATTCACGACCTATTGAGGTATCCTCTGAGACACTTGAAGAAGAGAATCATAGTAGTAGAGAAGAAATAATAGATTTGATTTACTCTCTCAACAATATTGATGATGCTAATCCTCAAAAGGTTGAGACCATGTTGAGATTAGAAAAAATCATTACTGGCAATCCAGAGGCTATTGCTCCCATTATTGATGTTATTAAGCGATCGCTGCATTCCAACGAAGATTGTGATCGCTACCTTTTGTTTAAGACTCTTAAATATGTCCAGAGAATTGGAAGCGGTAATCTAGAATTAATAAATCTTCTAATATCAATAATCAATAATCATACATATTATGAAAACTATGCAATTAAAGAACATGCTATCTCGGCTTTAACAGCTATTGGTATTGGCAATGAGAATGTATTTAATTTTATTATTAATTTAATAGACAATGATGGTTTAGTTGGATTTGTTAGTCCTGTTGCATGTTTAGGAATAATCCTTAGAGATAATCTATTTTATTTAGCAGTTGCCAAGTTAAGTTGCTACTTACAAGATTCAGTTTGTCAAAATAATCGTGCTTTCTACTTTGATTGCTATTGGACACTCTACTATTGCGCCGAAAATATGATCTATCCAGCTTTTTATCAAGCTTGGCATCAACCAGAGAAAGTGAAAGATGGAGAGAAGGAAAGAAAAATACTTCCTCCAGCCAAAACATAAGCGAAATGTAGAAGCAGTAATCCCTTGTAAAGACGCGATTCATCGCATCTCGTCAGCCTCTTGTAAATCTATCGTGTCCGATCTTTCCGCAATCCAGGGAATGCGATCGCACCTAATAAAACAGATATTGTAAACAGAATGGGAATGCGATCGTTTTTGCGATCGCTGCGATGAATTGATTAAGCGATCGCCTTTACAGTTTATATACCTCACTGCGATGAGCGATCCTTCAGGGCTTTAATGTTGGAGTGCGATCGAGGAGTTTGTTCTAGCTGCTGCAAACATCGGGCAATTTTTTTAGCAAAAGCTTTGTCAGCATTGACATAAACTTCTTGGACATCGGGATGAAGAATAACTTCATACATCAGAGCGAAGAGTTCTCCAGGCGGTGTATTCGGCTTTAGGCGTTGCTTGATTTTGCTTAACTCGCTCTAACAATCCAGGAATTGCCAAAAGTTCTTGGGTTGCAGCTTCGCTTTCAGCATTTGCCAAATAAGCAGCAAAATCAGTCAGCACCTGTAATCGTTCTGGAGATAATTGCTGGAGTAAGTCATTAAGCTGTTGCTGTAACTCTGCGACAGAAATCAAATCTGCTGATGACCCATCATCCATCGGAGAATTATCGGTAGTATTCATTGCCTACTTCAGAATTTCAATGTTTAGTTTTTATTATGCATCAAATTTTCCAAGTGCTTTGGTTATTTTAGGGGAAACTGTGGCAGACGCGATCGCACCTAATAAAACAGACATTGTACACAGAATGGGAATGCGATTGTTTTTGCGATCGCCCCTTGTAGAGACGCGATTCATCGCGTCTTCTTCCTATCCCATCATTTACATAGCGCGAATAATTCCGAGTTTTTTGGGTTGGCAATTACATCAATGCAAAGCAATAATTGCATAAATTTTTGTATCAAAGATGTAATCATGAATAATCATGAGCCTCAACCAGAAAACAAGCAACCCAAATACAAAGGTAAATATCGAGTTGATTCAATCCGTTTGCCAGCATGGAGTTATGCTAGCAATGCCGGATATTTCGTTACTATTTGTACCTACGGTAAAAAATGCTTTTTTGGTGAGATTGTGCAGGGTGAAATGCAGCGATCGCCAATTGGGGAAATTGCTCAGAAATTGTGGTACGAAATTCCTAATCATTTTTCTAATTGCCAGATAGATTCGTTTTGCGTTATGCCTAATCATATTCATGGGATTTTGGTTATTAATCAAACACAAGAAGACGCGATGAATCCACGAACACGGGAAGAAGACGCGATTCATCGCGTCTCTACAAGGGGGGACGAGCAACGGGGTGGGGTTACTGGGTTATTTAATCCGATGTTGTCTAAAAATTCCCTTTCTAAAATTATTAGATGGTACAAAGGACGATGTTCATTTGAAATTAATCAAATATATGAAGGTTTTGGATGGCAAGAAAGGTTTCATGACAACATAATTCGTAATGAATTCGCCCGCGATAAAATTAGACAATATATTATCAATAACCCAATCAATTGGGAATGCGATTGTGAACAACCACCCCATCCCCCCTTGTAGAGACGCGATGAATCGCGTCTTCTTCCTGTGTTTGATTCATCGCGTCGTGTACTATTGACGCGTATAACGATGTTTCACCCCTATAGGAAAATATTCAAAATCACCCATAGGTGCTAATGTAACCTGTGGTGTTTGATATTCTGCGGGAACATAATTAGCAAACTCGCTATTTAAACGTAGCAGTTGTGAAAGAATAGAAAATGCGATCGCTTCTCTTCGATCTTCACTACCCTCTACCCCTACTGCTAATTCCACAACTACAGATAAAAATCGATTTTTGTCAGCATCTTCCTTCACCTGCAATACGAATTTACCCGTCACCCATTCTTGAATTCCTGGTTGTTCTAATCCCACCGTCACATTTTCGGGATAGATATTCGCACCAAAGTAAGAAACTGTAAAATTAGAACGACCGAAGACATACACAAAAGGTAGCTGATGAATACCTCTTGGTAATTCTTGAGTATCAGAACGGAGATTTTCAAGCGGGTTAAATCCCCATTCAGCTAAAAATTGCAACATGGCGTCATAACTAATTATCCCGCCAGTATCTAAAATGTCATAACGTACTAAGGGAATACCGTTATCTCCCGAAAACAGCAATCCGCCATCGTGAACTTCAAAAAAGCGAGTGAAGGGATCGTATTGTACTAGTGTGGGTAAACGCGATTCCCCAAATAAAGCTCTCGCTGCATCGGGATTTATTGCCAAAAAGCGGCGGATACAAATACTTAACGGTGTTTCATTACCCAAAACTCCTGCATCCGCAGTACCGTAGAGTGATGCAAAATCATAGCAAGGATTTCGCGAACCAACTCTTTCGCCAACTAAACTCCGCCATTCTTCACTAAATACTTCTCCCGCCATCACTAATTTAATCTGATATTGCTGCCACTCCACACCACGAGCGATACCAGTATCAATCACATCTTTTAAAAATGGCGGGTATCCCAGTAACACCACTTGTTCAAATGCTGAACCTAATTCTTCGACAACTCGCAAGATTTCTTCTTTGTTGTTACCAGGAGTAATTACAGTGATGAGATAACCTTTGCTAGCAAGATAACGACAGCAATTAGTTGTAAACATTCCACCTACCCAAGTGCCTAAAGTGAAACAAATCACTGCTAGGGTACGTCTGCTATCTGTATAGAAACTATCGTGAAAAATCTGTTCAAAGCGTGTGGCGATTTGGAGTTCATCTGTGAAAAAACGAGGCCAAAATGTCGGTTTACCACTAGAACCTGATGAAGCAGCTATCATGTCGCACTCTTGGAGTTGTCCGTTACGGCACAAGTCAGCTAGAGGATAACGCAGTATATAATTTTGTTTAGCGATCGCTGGTAGTTTTTGAAACTCCTCTAAGGTTTGAATAGTCGCGGGATTAATTTCCCTTTCTGCTAAAAACGCCTTGTAGGCAGGTACATTCGCCGCCACATCGTGAAATAAACTCAAAGCTGCCGAAGTTTGAGTGTTGAGATGCCTTTGCAGTATAGTTTCTAGGGGGGTAGACAAAAAGTCTTCAAATGCTTTAATTACTTGCTGATGTCGTGATTTGCCGTTCATGACGCTTGTTGTTTATCTTGAAGTAGAATCAACACCGTTTAAAATAATTCGTAATTCGTAATTCGTAGAATATCCGAAAATGAGGGTATGCGCGTTGTAGTCATTCAATAAAACCTTAATTTATCCTTCAGCACCATGCAGCTCTATTGCAGTAAACAACACACAAATAATGGTAGTAACCGCTTTTGCACCCATTGTGGTGAACCATTACCTCTTGCTGTGGGACAGGTTGTGGATAATCGCTATCAAATTATCCGTCATCTAGGACAAGGCGGCTTTGGACGCACCTATTTGGCGGAAGATATCAATAAATCCCATCAAACCTGTGTGCTGAAGGAATTTGCACCCCAAGTACAAGAAAATCAAGATTTACAAAAAGCTAAAGAGTTATTTGAGAGAGAAGCGAATGTCCTAAAAAAACTCCAGCATCCACAGATTCCGCGTTTTCACGCCTCGCTACAAGTGAAAATAGGCGCTAAAGATTTTTTCTTTTTAGTGCAAGATTATGTGGATGGTGATAATTACTACCAGTTATTAGAACAGCGTGAAAGTCAAGGAAAAACCTTTAGTGAAGAGGAAGTAATCACCCTTCTACAACAGATTTTACCTGTGTTATCCTACATCCACTCACGAGATGTAATTCACCGGGATATTTCTCCCGATAATCTAATCTGGCGGCGTTCTGATAATTTGCCAGTGCTAATTGATTTTGGTGGTGTCAAACAATTGCCAGCTTCTCAAGGTTTTTGGCGCACCAAGTTGGTTGGAAATAACACTTTGCTGGGTAAAAAAGGTTACGCTCCAGAAGAACAGCTACGGCAGGGAAAGGCATTTTTTAGTAGCGATCTATACTCTTTGGCGGTGACAACATTAGTGTTGCTCACAGGTCAAGAACCACAAAAATTATACGACAGCTATCAGGGAATTTGGGGATGGGGTAAGGAAATCCAAGTTAGCCCCCAACTGGAAACAGTGTTAAAAAAGATGCTGGCTTATCGACCGAGCGATCGCTACCAACGAGCCGAGCAAATTCTTAGAGATTTACCATCGCCAACTGCAACTAAATCTCCAGGTAATTATATTACTACCAAGATTAAAACAATGGTAGTTGCTCCGGGAAGACAACGCGCTAGCGCTGTTATAAGCAGATTTCAGAGGCAAACGCAAGCAATTGCTAAACCAGCATCTTTCCCTGTTTGGATTCGCCCTTTTGTGATGAGTTTAGGGGGGACGGCTTTAGTTGGATTAACTATAGCGGCGGGAAATGCAGCCATTCGGGCCGTCACTTCAATCACTATCCCATCAATTTCATTACCTTCATTACCGCAAATCCCACACTTTCCAACTGGAAAACCAGCCGGCGACAAAGGAAAAAATAGCGACCTCCAGAAAATTATCAGTCGTCGTCAAGAGTTAGAAATTACTGAAGGATTTTTTATTCGCACAGTAGACGATTTATTTTATACAAAAAAACCAGAATTAAAGGGACGTAGCCTGACATCTAAACCTGAAGATGCTGGTTTACGAGATGAATGGTCTGATATCGCCGATAATTTATTGGATAAACTAGAACAGGCTGACCTCAGTACAGCAGCTCGTCGGAAACTGGGGAACTATAGTCAAAAAGATTACGATACATGGAGACAACAAGCACGATCGGGACAGTTTGGGAACTATACAATCGATCAATTGACCAAAGACACCAATGAAAAATTCGATCGCTTGTTTCCCGATCAGCAGCGTAGGAAACTCAATCAACAGACTTTTGGTCAAATTTGGTATGCGATCGCAGCCGAGCAAGTCAGTAAAGTACAATCTGGCAAATAAGGCGACTGGGGACACTTCGACAAGCTCAGTGCATCGCTGGGGAAGAGTAATTAATAACAAATAACAAATGACAAATGACAAATGACAAATGACAAAAATATATTGTTCTAAAGGACATGAAAATTCCCCAGGTAGCCGCTTTTGTCTCCAGTGTGGCGAAAATTTGTTGGATACACCTATGAGTTATAGTATCCAACCAGGAATGACTTTAGGCGATCGCTATGCGATCGTGCGTCAAATTGGCCAAGGTGGCTTCGGACGCACTTATTTAGCTGAAGATGTCAACCGTTTCCGCGAACTTTGCGTTTTAAAAGAATTTTCTCCCCAAGTTCAAACCGCTTACGTTGTCCAAAAAGCTGAAGAACTTTTCGAGAGAGAAGCGAGTGTTCTTTATAAATTGCAACATCCCCAAATTCCCCGCTTCCGAGAACTGCTGCGGCTAAATTTAGGGGGCAAAGAATATCTATTTTTGGTGCAAGATTATGTAGAAGGGGAAACTTACAATTCTTTGTTAAATGCCCGAATAAAACAGAGTTTGCGCTTTACAGAAGTAGAAATACGCCAATTATTCCAGCAAATTTTGCCAGTGTTGGAATACATCCACTCATTAGGAGTAATTCATCGAGATATTTCTCCAGATAATTTAATGCTTCGCACTGTTGACAAACTGCCAGTTTTAATTGATTTTGGCGGTGTCAAACAAGTAGTAGCAACTGTGGCTTCCGAATATTACCAACCCGGTATGGCTGCACCTCCGCCAGCACCAACCTTATTAGGTAAAATCGGATTTGCGCCCCCAGAACAAATGCAAACTGGGTTAGTATCTCCCCACAGCGACTTGTATGCTTTGGCTGCAACAATGTTGGTTTTACTGACAGGGAAACAACCCCAAGAATTAATTGATACCTATACTCTCAGTTGGCAATGGCGACGGGAAGTTAATCTGAGTCAAGATTTGGCACAGGTATTAGATAAAATGCTATCTGCTAGACCAAGCGATCGCTATCAATCAGCCCGTCAAGTACTCCAAGCCCTCAACTCACCCCCAGCGAACTATCCGCCAACTCAATATCCCACTCCACCACAACCCACATCCGCCACCGTCGCCGTCTCCCCACCTCCTCCATCTTCTCCAACCCCTCCATATCCCTCATATCCCTCATCTTCCCCCTCTTCCCCCTCTTCCTCTTGGTGGACACCAACAAAAACCTTCATTGTGGCGGCGCTAGTTGTTGGTAGTGTGGGATTAATTTGGTGGGGATTGAATGGCAGACGAGATGTCGGGCAAGTCGACCCTAATCCTACAGCCAGCCCTATTCCAACTAGCGAACAACCAACCGATCCTTTAGCGCAATATTCGCCAGCAGAACGAGAACGCAAAGAAAGATTAAGCGATCGCCGTCAACAATTGGGTATTGACTCTAACTTCTACGTGAACTTGGTAAATCAAGTTTTTTGGGACAGAAATCCCAGTTTACGGGGACGCACTCTCAGCAATGGCCCTGAAGATGAGAGTTTGCGCGCAGAGTGGGATAAAACAGCCTCGGAATTACTAGAAAAGCTTGCACCACTGAGTAATAATGCACGCCAAAAACTAGGAACTTATACAACTGCTGAACGCGATCGCTGGAAAGTGGCAGTCAACAAAATCAACGTTGGTAGTCGTTCTTTGTATGATTTGGGAGATACTGCATTCTTACGTGTATTTCCTGAGCAGCGTGGTAAAAGTTTTCAAGGCCAGCCCATTGGACAAGTTTGGTACGGATTTGTTAGCGATCGACTCAGTGCAATCCTTGACGGTAGCGCTTTCCAGAAACTTGTCTTCGATCCTGGGGCTACTGGCAAAACAGTCAGCAGTACTCTCCAACCTGGTGGTGGTAAAGTATTCATCGCTGGACTTGCGAAAGACCAATCTCTGGACTTGAAGCTAGAAGCAAATTCCCAAGTCTTATTATCAGTCTATTCACCCTCTGGCAAAATTAGATTTTTAGAAGATTCTACCAAGCGTAGTTTGTCAACTAAATTACCAGAAAATGGATTTTATGAGTTTGTTGTAGTTTCCACAGCAACGAAACCAGTAGATTATCAACTCACTATTACAGCGGAAAATCCCACCGCTCCCCCATTACCAATACCAACGCCCACGGAAACATCCACGCCTACACCAACTCCCACGCCCACGCCCACGCCAACTCCTACACCAACTCCTACACCAACTCCCACAGAAACCGCCACTCCTACACCGACACCAACGCAGGAGACAACGCCTCAGTAGAGAGTCGTCCTCTGCGTCTATCTGGAGTGGAGTGTCTCTACGTGAATTGAAGAAGAATGGAGAATTCAGCAATCTTTGAGTGAGGGATTCAGACCCGCCACTCAATTGTTGCACCACCAAATCGTAGATTTGGTGGGGGTCTTAAACCCATCTATTCAGCGTTCGATTGAGCGCTCACGCCGAAGTCCGCTAGTCGCACAGAATTCATGCTGTTAGCGGTAGCGGGGCGTTTAGCCCATTCTGACTTCTGACTCCTGAATTCTGTTTCGATAAAATTTATGGGAAGCATCCCAATACAAGCAAAAATACACAGGACTGGCACAAAAACCTAATTTTCCGATCCCAAATAACTATATAAAATCTGATGTTGAAATTTAACTTAACAACGATACCACCTTAAAATCTCGCAACGTTCACCAAAAAGAACAGTAGTTTTAAACAATATTTAATTAAGTTTTACACCTATTTTTTCATGTCTTAATCAATCGCATTTATTGCCTTTTTAAGATTTGTTAAAGATATTGATGTAACCTTGTACTTCATGATATGCATGTAAGTACAACGTGGGTTCAAAAAGATTAAAAAAAAGAACCAAAATATTTCAGCTAATTACTTTACCATTTGGGTAATCATCAATTAAGGAATTTTCAGGAAATTGATTATCTAATTTTGTGGAGTAAGCGTCTCGTTCGCCCACAACCAAAGATGGGCTTTTCGGGTCAGCCTACAACAAATAGTTGGATATTTTTTTCTTTAGAAGTTCCTAACCAAATAATTAATGTTTTCTAACTTAGAGATTACTTAAATGGCAAGTAATCTACAATGAATAGTTCTTTGACTGAGGCTGAACTTACGTATTAGTGAGAAACTCAGGAGAGATAATATGGCATTTAAATTCGGCACTCCAGGTTCTGAAACGATAAATGGGACTCCGGCAAATGACACGCTAGACGGTGGTTTCGGCAATGATATCCTCAATGGTGGCAACGGCGATGATAGTCTACAAGGCGGACCCGGCAATGACGTACTCAATGGCGGGTCTGGAAACGATATCCTCATCGGTGTTTGGCCTGGTAGTCCGCTTCCACCTGGATTAGGGGAAACCGATCAGTTGGCTGGCGGGGCTGGGGTAGATAGATTTATCCTGGGCGACGCTGAAAATGTTTTCTACGACGATACCAACAATACAAGTCCTGGTTTTGGGGACTTGGCTACTATTATTGACTTCGACTCTAGCCAAGATCGAATTGAACTCAAAGGACCTCCACAGGACTACCGCCTGCAAGTTGCTGGAAGCAGCACACGAATATTCTTAGACAAACCGACAGGAGAGCAAGATGAGATCATAGGTGTTGTGCAAGGGAGAAAAAATCTCAGACTTGATAGTGATGACTTCTTGTTCTATGAGCGGGAAAATGCTGGAGAAGGTACAAACAACACACTGGGCAGCGCTGAAGGGTTAGGTTCCTTATCATCAGGCTCAAACGTTAATCTTTCAGCCCAGTTAACAACAGTTCAACCGGGGGATAATCCTGATTTCGACTTTTTTACATTTTCTTTAGCAAATCCAGGAACTGTCACTATCAGGACAGTGACATCGGGAGATACGGTTCTCGGACTGTTTAACGGTGCTGGGAAGTTAGTGACCAGTAACGACGATGGTGGCGGTGGCAATTCGTCATTAATCACCAGTTCTCTGGGTGCAGGTACGTACTCCATCTCAGTGAGTGACTTTGCTTTCTTGCCTCAAGATGGCGGAAGTTTCTCTGGTAGCGGCTTTAACCCTCTTTCTTATACGTTACAAGTCAGTTTGGCATAAGAACATTGATTTCCGTGGCGATCGCTCGTAATTGTTTGTAACGTTCTATATCATAGACACCCTCAGAATAAGTCAAACCATTTTGAGCGATCGCTTGTAACTTCTGTGCCCATTCCAGCCATTTGGTTTCCACAGTTTTTTCTCTTATCTACAGTAGAGGCGCACATCTGTGCGCCCCTAACGATGGTTTAATTAACTGAAAATTGCTGTAACGTCTGTATTAAGCATCATCTAAAGCTGCAATTCCAGGCAACACCTTGCCTTCAAGTAACTCCAAGCTAGCGCCGCCGCCGGTGGAGATGTGGCTCATTTGGTCGGCTAAACCAACTTTTTCCACAGCCGCTACTGAGTCACCACCGCCGATAATGGTAGTTGTGCCAGTTTTGCCAATTTCAGCGAGAGTATGAGCGATCGCTTCCGTACCTGCTGCAAACTTATCAAACTCAAACACACCCATTGGCCCGTTCCAAATTACCGTTTTGGTGTCTGCAAGAGCTTCTTGGAAAAATTTCACCGAGTCTGGCCCAATATCCAAACCCATCCAACCATCGGGGATGTTTTCAATGCTAACGGTTTGAGAATTGGCATCTGGGGCAAAGTTATCTGCCAATACCACATCTGTGGGAAGCAATAAAGCAACGCCACGTTCTTTAGCCTTAGCTTCCAAAGATTTCGCTAGTTCCAGCTTGTCTTCTTCCACCAACGACTTACCAACATTCAAACCACGGGCTTTGTAGAAGGTGAAGATCATCCCACCGCCAATGATCAGCTTGTCGCACTTCTCCAGCAGTGTTTCAATTACGCCAATTTTGCTAGAAACTTTGGAACCGCCAATAATTGCCGCTAAAGGACGTTGGGGATTTTCAATGGCGTTTTGCAGATATTGCAATTCCTTCTCAACCAAATATCCAGCCACAGAAGGGCTGAGGAATTTAGTCACACCTTCAGTAGAAGCATGGGCGCGGTGTGCTGTACCAAAAGCATCATTTACATAAAAATCAGCATTAGCTGCCAATTTTTTCGCAAATTCTGGGTCGTTTTTCTCTTCTTCTTTGTAAAAACGGACATTTTCGAGTAACAGCACTTGGCCATTTTGCAATGCGCCAACTTTAGCTGCAACTTCATCACCAATGGAATCATCAGTTTTAATGACTTCTTGCCCCAGTAACTCAGACAGACGCTTGGCAACGGGAGTTAGGCGTAATTTGTCATCCACACCCTTGGGACGGCCAAAATGGCTGGCGAGAATGACCTTAGCTCCCTTCTGCGTCAAATCTTGGATGGTTGGTAGAGCGGCGCGAATGCGAGTATCGTCAGTAATGTTGCCTTGGTCGTCCACAGGCACATTAAAGTCAACCCGCACTAAGGCACGTTTCCCAGAGATATCAGCCGAAGATAAACTTGCTAAACTTTTTTTGGACACACCAAACTCTCCTGATTGCCTTTTTGTTATTGTTTTGAAAGTAGAACCATCAAGATTTTACCGGAGTCAGGGGTACCCAAGTGACAGATATATTTAAGACGGTATTATTTCCTATCGATCAAAGCCGGGAAACGCGGGAAGCTGCTGATGTTGTCACCAACGTAGTCAAAAAGTACGGCAGTCGCTTGGTGCTGCTGTCTGTGGTCGAAGAACCACCTCCAGACGCGCCTAGCGCCGACGATCCGATGGTGTCACCAGAGGTAGTTGCGAAACTGCTGGAAAATGCCCAATCTTTATTTTCTGGGCAAGGAATTCAATCTGAAACCTTAGAAAGGAAAGGCAAACCAGCTTTTACGATCTGCGATGTCGCTGATGAAATTGGGGCAGATTTAATTATCATGGGCTGTCGGGGGCTAGGCTTGACTGAAGAGGGAGCGGATGATAGCGTTACCACTCGCGTAATTAACCTTTCCCCTTGCCCAGTGTTGATTGTGCCTTAGCAGTGTGTTGCTTAATACTAGTTGTAGTGCGATCGCTAATAAAAAGTTCTGCGGTTGCTATAAAAAGGGGGCTGAGGAAGGTTGTCCTAGATTTATTGGTGCTAAATAAAGGCATCAAATTTTAGCCTTAACCAAGCATTATTCTCCTACATCCTGCCCCCTGCCTCCTTAAACCTTAGCGTTCTGAATTTTTTGATTATTATCTAATTTTCTGATTCCTCCAAAAACAATTAACCAAACTACTACAACGATCCAGTGAATTAAAACAATCGCAAATAAAGATCCTGTTAGGGTATATGCAACAGTACATATAATTCCTAAAAATGCAGCTAAAGCCAGAAAAACAGGATTATAAAATGTGGGAATTCCAGCTTTAAAAAATGTTTTAGCATTCAATGGATGATACAAAATAAATAATAATAAACTCACTATTGCCCAGAAAGCCCATTGGAACCAATTGATGATTTCGCTAGGATGAGGAAGCAAAAAAACGCGAAACAAAAGTTCTTCAATAATTGCAGGTAAAAATAAACAACGCAATATTAACAAGCATTTATCAATCCAACTTGCAGACCAAATTCTTATCTCTAAAAATCCAAACTTCCAACCATAAGGTAGAGCAAGAATACTATAAATTATCAGCAGTACAACAACAACTAACCAATCTTTGAACCTCGGAAATACTAAGGACGCTAAAGTGCGATTTAAAAGAATTGAAAGTAGTGAAATATTTGTAAAAGGAATCTTGATTTGCCCTAAAAGTACTGTTGGGGCAATGGGTGTAATATTAGATTCCCAACCACCGACTTGATTGGTTCGCAATACTTGCATAGTTGCACCATGTTTTAAAAATATTGCAGCAAGGTCGTCGTGTGCAAGTCTAGGCATGATTGTTCGCCATGTTGTCAAACCAGCCCAAATACTACGATCTTGAAATGGTTGCGTCGTTTTTCCTATGCCCGTACCTGCGAGTATACCTGCTTGACTTTGCCAATCAGCGCGAACTATACCCAAGGGTGCTAATTGTTGTTCTAAAGATTGACCTAATTTAACTAGCTGCTGAAAGCGTAATGTTTGCGGGTGATTGGGGTTGGCGCGTATCCAAGTTTGAATTTGAGGAGTTGTAGTAACTTGGTTTTTAATTGCCAGTATTGCCGCATAAAGTGCTTGGCTTGCGTCTTGGATGCATGAGGTAGCAGGTGATACCATTGCGCCACCAGTTCCATCACCAACTCGATAACGTGCCATTGTTACCTGTAATTGTTGCTGAAATTGTTCTAAAGGCGAAAGTTTGACACCATCAAAATCATAATCCTGCGTTACAGGGTCGAATTTAATTAGAATATCTGATACTGGACGTGTTGCTAGCCAGCCACGTTGTAAATTCCCCATATAATCAGCCCATGTATGCGTTCCGGCAATAATTCCATCGGGGTTATGGGCATAAATTTGGTGGTATTTAGTCTCGAAGCGTAATTCCTTAGTAAACTCGTCGCGGACAACTTCTGCAATTCCAAAAGCGAAATGTCCGGTGATAGTATAAGGTACTCCCAATGGTTCAGCTTTACGTCCGCCAATTCCACCAAATAGGTGTAGGACAATAGCTTTATTGCCTTCTTGCCATGTTGATATAGATTGATTAAGTGAATTTTGTATTTCTCCAGGTGTTAATAATACAGTATTGAATTTACCTTTATTTTTCTCAGTATTTTGCCAATTTACCTCTTGGATGTAATTTAGACCTAATTCCTTACCAGTAATAATTTGACGGGGTTGAATTTGCAACAGAGAACGAGGTGCAAGTGCGCGTACCGTAAATACGCTCTTTGCATCGGCAGCGCCATAAATATACCACCCATCTTCACCCGCAGGCGATCGCTCGATTTGCTGCGAACTTGAAGGAGCAAAATTTCGCGAATCTATTACTTGTTGGGGAATGCGAATAGTTTCTTCAATACCATCAAAGTTATTTGAATTAGGATTATAATGCTGTACCAAAAAATAATCGTTATATTGCTTTTCCTTTAAAAATAAACTAGTTTTATATTGAGATTTAATCGGTTTAATTATTTTTACCAACCCATAAAATCTACCAGTTGCCAAAACAGGTTCGCGTTCAATTTGCAAAATAGATTTTTCTTGACTAGCATCAATGATTGTAGTTGAATCTAAAACAACAATTGTTTCATCATCAGGATTTGCACCAGCCAAAGAGCGTAAAATGCCTACATGACGAACTCCATTTAGTCGAAAAGGATGAATATTTCCTTGTTTCCGACTTTCAATCACTTCAGGAGTAAAGTTCACATCTCGCGTTACGCTTCGTTCTAAAGCAAACAATTTTTTATTATTTTTCCACTCCAAACGCACAATATTCCCTACCAATTCTTGTGCGTTGGGTGGTGCATATTGCACTTCCATCAATACCCAATCCAAACCATCTTGTAATTGCTGTTTTGTAGGTAAAATTAACCTTCCTACCCAATCGCTAATAGGTTTATAAAGGTTTGTAGATGGAATTTTTGAAATAGGGTAAAAACTAGATTGATTAAAGTTTTGTTGAATATGGCTCGCGTAATTACTTTCTTGTTGTACTAACTGGGTTTGACTTGGGAAGAGTTGCCACACTGCAATTACTACTACGATCGCTAGCAGTAAAAATCTCGTAAATAGTAGCCTTGCTTTTTGACTCAATCCACCAAAAATCATATATTACCAGTAAGTTTTAGTTGCCGATCATCTTACTATAAATACACTGTTTTGAGTCTCTGCTGTAATCCAGGGCTATTTTATTTCATTCTAAATGTAGGCGATATATAAGATATCTGGTGAAATTAAATATGCTTTACCTAGAACCTTTTTAGAGACATAATAATGCTATGTCTCTATATTCTTTTTCACTAAATATCTAATAAAAGATTGCTATTTACTCGTAACAGTCTTCAAGCTCTAGGAACACCGTGACTAGAGGATAGTTGCTCTTGTAAAATCACGTAGATGTTACTTTCTTCAGGCAATCTTTTGCCCCCCGCCTTAAAATCCGTAGCTTTATGCAAAATAAAAATGCTGTATTTTAGCCATGAGCGTAGTCGTAAAAAGCAGAGGTCTAAAGTAACGAGAATAAGACTTCTGTGTAGCTATAGGTTTTTTGTTCTAGATGCCTCTCCCTAGCTTTTTCAATCAGGTAATTACCAAACACAGTTTACAGTGGAGCAGTGCCAAAAAAGACGATTTCCTCAACATTCAAGACATTAAGGGTGAACTCATCACGTTTAATGGTGTAATTATTGGAGCTGCCTAGAATGGTGTAATCAGTTTTTAAATCAGACAGAATTAGTTTGTCCCATCCCGATCCACCATCAATCTTGGCATTACCGTAACCAACATCAAATGTGTCGGCTCCACATCCACCCTTAATCAAGACATTGGCGATCGCGCCCCCTTGGTTTGAAACGGCTTTACCGCTATCATCAATTCGACGGGCTTTGAAGTAATCGTTACCGTTTCCGCCATCAATAGTGCCACCTTGGATGCCAATGCTGCTACCATACCCAGTAAGGGTATCATCTCCTGCCCCTCCACAGATAATGCCATTAGTATTAACAATACCTATGCCTTTACTAATGCCAGTACCGATAAGGGTATCCTTGCCATCGCCTAAACTGATGCTGCCACTGTTAACAATGCCTGTACCTACACCGGGTTCATAATCCCCAAAAGGGGTATCGTAGCTCCCTCCACCACCGGTGCCTGTGCCAGAGATGAAGTCGTTTCCCTGCCCTACATCGATCGTGCTACCCTTACTGTTGGAGATGCCTATACCGTTACCCGAAGGGCTATCTCTAGAGGGCGCTGGTAACGCATTACCGCCCTTACCGATACCAGTAATAGAATCGTTTCCTTTCCCTCCACTAATAACGCTACCATCACTGTTGAAGATGCCTGTACCATCTCCTCCAATATAACTAGTTCCAGTTCCGGAGATGGAATCCTTCCCTTCTCCTCCATTAACATCGCTGCCACCACTGTTGAAGATTCCTATACCAGCACCTCCAAATTCTCCATTTCCAGTTCCCTTGATAGAGTCGTCCCCTTTTCCTCCATCAATGTGGCTATCCTGAGTATTATTGATGCCTGAAGCAAAGTCTCTTCCAAAATCGTTGCTTCTGTTTCCGGTTCCGGAGATCAAATCTTTTCCGTCTCCTCCATTAATGTAGCCGCCTTGAGTGTTAGAGATACCTGTACCAGGTTCAGAGCCTCGATACTGGAAACCGCCAGTGCCTGTGCCAGAGACACTATCATCTCCTTTCCCTGCATTGATGATGCCACTGTTAACAATGCCTGTGCCTGTGCCTATGCCCTCACTGGTGGATTCTCCACCAGTGGCACTACCCTTGATAGTGTCGTTACCTCCTCTAGTATCAATGACTCCGTTTTTTAGAACCTCAATTCCAATTGCTGGGGATGCATTATCCTCTTGACCCACCACTAGATCCAAAGCAGAGGTGCCTATGATCGGGGGAAAAGAAACAATTAGTCTGGGCATAATATAACTTTCCTCAATTGAGTGTGATAGAGTTTTAACCCCTGACAGTCTTGCTCTTTCAATAAGAATTCTTTAAGTCAGAATTCACAGAGAACTCTGAGATCGGGCTTTCTTCGATCAGAAGTTCATAGAGTCAGAACTAGAAAGTTTCAGACTTGACAAGTATTGATTAACGAATTCTCTGTCGTGATTCTAACGACCTCTACGGGTGTTAATGACGAGAAATAATGTGTTATTCGACACTTGAAAATAGTAAGCAGCTTATAAGCTGATAGTACTTACATAGCGGAAATTTACTTAGATTTATCTCATCTCATACCAATCTTTGCATAATCTTCATGTTTTTTGCTTAAAAATGTATATGAGAGTACTGTTTTTATCTATCCTTTATATTTTCATCTCACCGTTCGCGTAATAACCCAATTTGCGGGTTATAAAATTCTGGATGCTTTGTAACCCTCGGTTCAAGCAATTGCACATGACAAGTTGAAAATTGTTTCAGTGCAACCGTAACTTATAATCAACTCAATACTAAAAGTGTTAAGTTGTCTTCGAGTACTAAAATTAACTTATTAAATAAATATTTTTGGGAGAGCGAAAGCCTTACGAAAGCCAGTCTAAAAGTTTGATTTTTCGCCTTGCAATGCACCCTCTATACATTACTACAATTACCTTAACCTCTCACAAATTGTGCTAAATCGTGGCATCAACATTTACTTGTCTGTTTGTCATTTATAAATAAAAATGACAAACAGAAAATTCTGAGCGCCGGAAGTCATTGCTCAGAATTGTGAAGACAAACCTTGCATCTTTACACACTTTGCCTAACAGCTTAAAAGCGATAGTTGCGATCGCGCACCCACATACTAAGTGGCACTGCCTTTCCTTGTGGATCTACTTTCGCCTTGACCACAATAGGTGGTACTTGTCCTCTGCGGGCGCGTTGGGCTTGTAAGTCGTTCCGAATCTGCTGCCGTTGGTTTTCTGGGATGTAATATGTTTCTAAACCATAGTTAACGGAACCATCCTGATAAACACCTTTTAAGGCTACTTGGTTAGCTCTTAGAGTTGTGGGGCGATCGCTACTTACTCGTAACGGTCTCCAAGCTCTCGGAACACCGCGCCCAGAAGATAATTGCTCTTGCAAAGTCACGTAGATATTAGTTCCTTCAGGCAATCTTCTGCCACTTCCACGACCTTTGCTGACTAATGTTTGCCAACCAGGTAATCTGCTCAAATTTGAGGTACGGGAGATGTTGTAATCTAAGGCTAAGGTGTTACCTTCGATCGCATTGTTAGGGTCTACAGGTACGGTTTGCAAAATCACCGTCTTACCTGTTACGTCTGTATAAACTGCTTGGGCTGGTACTGCCATAATTAGCCCTGTTTGCAGCGCCAGGGGAGCAAGTAACCGCCAAAAAGGCAAGGGCTTATTCGATTTTTGTTCAGTAGCAATTAAGTAATCCCGAAAAGTCACCTTACTGGAAAATTCGGCTTCAGGAGACAAGGGTTTATTCTTAGATTCAGAAGAAGTATTATTCATGAGCGTAGTCCTAAAAAGCAGAGGTCTTGAAGAGGTTAAAAGTAACGAGATTAGGACTAACGCAGAGAAACTTTAAAAACTTTGACGCACAGAGATTTTTAGTTAGGAGTTAAGAGTTAGGAGTTAGGAATCATTCAATTTTAGATTTAGTGAACTTTTCCTGAATTCTGACTCCTAAATTCTGACTCCTGAATTCTTTCATCTTTTGCACTACTTTTTACTTGTAGAGCTACCACCAGGTAGGCGGCGTTCAAACCAGAGTCCAGCGCTAATTAAAGCAGAACCGCACAGGACATAGACTAGCGACTTAAAAAGTAAGTCGGTGTCGTACTCCTGCACGCGACTGACAATTTGCAGTGTTACTAACAGCATACCGCCCCAAAAGGAACTTCTGTTGCTTAATTTCAATCCTTCTTGAATTAGTCCCCAGGCTAATGTTGCAAGAAGTACATTGAAAATAAAAATGCCAAGTTCATCAATCCGGCTAATAGTTTGATGCCAAAAAGGTACTATTGCAATAAAGACAAGAAATGTACTAATGACAGCAGTTGTGAAAATAACTTCGCGGCGCGGAGGATTATTTCTTTGACGCAGTAGAAACAACCATTGTAAAACCGCCAAGCCGCTGAGAATCCCCAAATCGATGATCGGCAGAGACTCGAATAAGTTTGTCAAATTCGTTGGCTGATTGTAACTATAATCAGGAGATTCCCAGACCCAACGAAAAGACAAAACGTAAAAGACGATGCCAAAGCTTAACAACGCTAAATTACGGGCTAGAGATTGAAACAATCTGTAATTTATGGTTGGAAACAGTAAATCATCATAACTCCAGAATAATGCAGGTGGCAGTGTAAAAGCAAAAGATGCCACCCAAGGGGCTATATCAGCATAATTTAGCAGTGGCAGTGGATTAAGGTTAGCTTGTAAGGAGCTAGCAAAAACGAAGGCTGCTAGACCAAAAATCCAACGGGATCGACAGAAGTAGGCTAAGGGTACAAATACCAGCCATGCTAACAAAGGCATATGCTGCACTACTAGCCGCGACCAAGTTAACTCACCTGAAGCGTACCATAAGTCTTCTAGTCCAGTCCAGTAGCCGATTTCCACGAGGACAATTGACAGAATTCCTAAAGAATTTAAGGACAAACTGAAGGCCATGACCACAACACCGAATCCCCAAGCGAGAAACAGTTGGGAAGCAGAACCGATGATATTAAACATCTGGGCCATCAACAGTAAATTTGCACCGAAGATAAAGGCGCTTAAAATTAGCAAACCCTCTCCTAGTAGGCGTTTGCTTCGTTCTGGTTTCTTTCCTTCAGGTGGCCTCCAGGTGTAAAATCCAGTGATGGCGATCGCAAAAAACAAACTCATCATCAAAATAAATTTGATTTCTCGCGATCCTCCCTGCCAGTTTCCTGATACAAAGGTAATTATGCCTAAGCATAAAAGGATGCTACCGATAGCGATCGCGATCGCTTTATTGCGATCGCGTGCAGCAGCTTCCAGGTTTTTAAATTGATAACGTTCTGCTATCTGCTCATACTGTGAAGAACTAATTAATCCTTCATCCCTCCATAATTGTGCTTGTTTGCGTAATTTGTCCTGAAAACTATCTAAAAACATGACCTTCTCCGGTGCAGTGGGGTAGCTTGGCCATTGCGTTCCCAATGGCGGTCATTATATTTTGAGTATGAAGCCAAAAGCCTTAATTACATTGTTCTTGTGTAACAGTTTTATTTTGATTCAGATACAACATACTTTTATTAATTCCTAATTCATAATCTTGATGGAAAAACCTTCTAATTTATTACTTAAAGTCTCGCGGCGTTTGTTCGACAATGTAGACGAGCAAGAAAAATTTATCGAGGCTTTAATGAATCCTCAGCCTTTTTCACCTAGTATTCTTTGGTGTCAAGAAAAGCCAGATATTGCACCCTTGGCAGTGGAAACACCAACCTTTTGGCAACCACAATTTATAGACCGCTTATCTCTGGGAGAAAAACCTGGTAAGCATCCCTTGCATGAAAAAGGATATTTCTATTGTTTAGATTTTTCTTCGGTGTTTGCAGCTACTACTTTGTTAGCTATTCCTGAGTCAGTGCGTTTAATTTTTGATATGTGTGCCGCACCGGGAGGTAAAAGCATCTTCGCTTGGAGAGCTTTAAAACCTGAATTGCTCATCAGTAATGAAGTAATTGGCAAACGTCTAGGAATGCTAATTTCTAATTTGAAGCGTTGCCAGGTTAGCCCTAGTGCAGTGGTTAATCGAGATTCGAGTATATTTGCCGAAATGTTTCCTATTTCTAGCAATCTAGTCATCGTAGATGCTCCGTGTACTGGACAATCTTTACTTGCCAAAGGTGAAAAAGCACCCGGATGTTTTCACCCAACTGCTATTAACAAGAGTGCAAATCGGCAAAAACGTATTATAGCTAACTCAGCTAAAATTGTTTCACCACAAGGCTATCTGGCTTATATGACTTGCACATATTCGCCCGAAGAGAATGAGCAAGTTTGTGAATGGTTTCTGGAACGCTTTCCTCAGTTTAAAGCCATAGGAATTAGTAATTTAGCCAAATATCAATCGCATTTAACGACGATGCCTTGTTATCGGATATTTCCTCAAGATAGGTTAGGTGCTGGTGCATTTACAGTCCTGTTTAAAAATACTAATGCGAATGAAGATGAGCCTAAAGAAGTCGATTTAAATACAATTTCTTCGCTGTATATCTACCAAAATTTTAAAAATTCAAGTTATATCATACCCGTATAATTAGTTATGACTTAGTTGGGGAACTATATTTGATTAAGCGTAACCCTTCTAGTCTGAGAGCTTCAGGATAGAGAGCTTTGTAAATATTGCAATTTGGAGATTGAATATCGTAACGACCTGTAGCTTTAAAGGTTGCTAGAGAACAACCACCCGTACACCAATATTTCCACTCACATGTACGACAGCCTTCTTTTTCTTCAACTGACAAATTCTGAATACCTGCTTTATCTTGTCGCACAAGAGTTAAAGGATCTTGAGTTTTAGAGGCAGATATAGTTTTATGTAGCTGCATCTGGCATTTAGCAATTTGCCCTTTGTAATCAAATACGAGATAGCTTTGCCCAACTCCACAAGTTCGTTTATGAGGAGATGCTAAATTAGCACGATCGATCAATGAACCTAGTAAACTCCGATTAGGTAATTTCAATTCGATAACTTTGAATGCTGCCAACATTCCCTCAATTAACCGAGATTCTTCTAATTGCAAGTCTTCATAAGAAGCTGACAGTTCATTTTCTCGATAGAAATTTAAACTAAAGGGCAGATTATATTCTAATATCCATTCCAGAAGAGCGGGTAATCCTTCTGCATTTCGCCCACTAACTGTAATAGAAATATCTGGAATAATACCATTTTTCAAGGCAATCTTAATACCTCGTTCCACATCTTGAAACGATCCCTTTCCGCTTGCATAAGAACGTTGAAGATCGTGGAAATTTGATAATCCATCTAGTGAAATCATGAGACGCAGATTCAATATTTGTAGCATCTCAATAATTTCAGGCGTAATCAATGTTCCATTACTGAGAACCACTCCATCTAATATAATGTCTGTTTCTTTGCTAAGATATTGAGCGTACAAATGGAGATCCTTAATTAAAGGAGAGCAGAGTAATGCCTCTCCTCCGGCATATTTCAGTTTGACGCGACGGTAATTATTTAAGGTTGCAGAGCGAAATGTAGATTCAATAGCTGCTTTACCTATATCGATTGACATATCTTTTGCTTCGTGCGGAAGATAGCAATAGTCACATCTTAAATTACAGCGATCGGTGATATGCAACCATGCTGTTAAAGTTTCTGGTATTTCATTTAAGTTAAATGAGGAATAATTATTGGGTGCAATTAAACGTGCTTGATATAGTTCCTGAATAGCTTCTTGTAAATTTATTGGGTCAATCTCAGGATGCTCTATTGCAATATCATCTAATTTATGAGGATTTGTAAATTGTTCGAGTAAATATATCGCTGATTTATTCAAAACTGCTACTTGATGATAAGTACCATAACACATAGAATAAGTATCATCTAAATTCATCATCTGTGAGTTGGGAACTCTCACAAACTCTGTGTCCAATATCCCCAGAGATAATCGGATATTTGAACTTAATTTTGTTAAAGGGGATAAGTCACAGGCACAATCCCCTCCATCACAATCGCATTGCCCAGTTGGTATATAAGTAGAGTTAAGAGAAACTAAAATTTGGGGTCGATCAATTTTTTTACTAAGCATGAGAAGATGGCTGTTTTGTGGCACGTATTCTAGTCAAAAACATTTGTTGATCGCACCATTCCTTGAGAGCTTTATGATCTTTCCACTGAGATTTTAGTTGTTGAATCAGAGTTTTAGAAAGTTCTATAGGCAACCGTTCAATTTTCTTTTGGAGCAGATTTAGCTCATGTTTAATCGAATACGGGCCGAAACCTCCATGTTGAAAGATTTGAGGTATTCCTTGAGCATATTTACTAAAAGCAAAATTGTAGTTAGCTTGTTGAAATGCAACATCACCTTCTATGCGTAACATGCGGCCAAAGTATAGTGTATGGATATTTTGATATGATTGGAAGCGATCGCTAAGTTCTTGTGCATAATCGGAAATATGCTCGTAGGCTTTTGCATAATAATCAAACTCTGCTTTACCCACCAGGCTATCGATGGCATACCGCATGTCATTGTACTCTAAACTAGTCTGATAAGAGCGATCGTTGAGTTTTAAAGCTTGGTTTTGTAGCGTGCGATCGCCTGTTTGAAACCCAAGATGCCAATAGACACTAGCAATTTGGTGCAAAATTCCAGGTAATTCCTCTTCAAGTCCATATTTTTCTGCGAGTTTCAGGCTTTTTTCTAAAGCATTTTGAGCACAACTTAGTACATTGAGATCCCACTGTACCTGTGTCACATCCCAAACAGCTTCATTTTCTACCTCAGCACTAAACCACCGATTTAAGCCTAACTGAAAATATGCCCTACACAATATTTGATTATCGTTTTCTTCATTGTCACAACGACTTAACGCTCGTTCAAGTAGTTGTTTAGCTTTAACATAATTACCATTATCTACCAAAATAGTAGCAGAGGCAATTTCGGCATTGGCTATTTCACGTTCACTCTCAACACTCGACCACATATCAATAGCAGCCTTAAAACACTGTTCAGCTTTTACATAATCCTTTTGCTGTCCATACAAAAATCCCAAATTATTCTGAATACTAGCCATAACTTGAGTTAAGCCTTTGTCAGGATTATCAATTTCCATAGCAGCCTCCCAACCTAGTTTGTAATATTTCTCTGCTTCCTGAAAGTTGTTGAGTTGTCGATGCAGATAACCAACTAAGTTAGCCACAGCAGGAATAGCGTATGATAGCTTTTTGCCTTGAACTAGGGATAAACACTCTTGTTGATATTTTAAAGCTTCTTCATAAAGGTGTAACTTGGTATTTAGCATTCCCAAGACATTGTAAATATCCGCTTGATGAGAAGAATTAGAAGATTGAGCAGATAGCATTCCCTCCAGCTTTACTAGTTCATTTTCTTTTGTACTTTTATCTTTAAGAGCGTGAACAATCTTTGACTCAAAAATAATTAGTTTGAATTTTTGATCTGAATTTATTTCTGTTTCAAACTGTTTGGCAATTGCCAACAATTGATTTACAAAACCAAATTTTTTCGATTGGCGGCGTATCCTATCAGTAACTTCGTGCCAAGTTTCAAAGCCGATTATCGGATCGGCATATAAAGCATTCCACAGCCATCGCGTAGTATTGAATTCTCGCAGTTGCTTAACTTCTTCAATCATAAACTCGATATTAGCAACTTTATGAGAATCATCAGAGTAACGTTGAACCTCCAATATCCTTTTTTGTGGGCCTAAATCATAATCTTTTTGCTCGAAATATTTGGCAGCAATCCGACTATCTCGTTTTCTCCATTCCAAATCTGGGTCAATATCTGCCCATACATATTTCTCAACTAAGTCTCGGACAATATCATGTAATGATATTTGAGAGCCACCAATTACTGGCTTGATAAAAAAGTAGCTTTGTGCATCAATAAATAATCTTTGAGCATCTTCTGTAGATAGTTCTAATAAATTAGCAATATCAGAGCTATCTAATGGGTATATACGTGAAAGTAATAGAGTTAACCGATCCATTGATGTCCGAAGCTGCGTAATATGCCGAACCATCTCAGCTTCAAATCCACCAGTTTTTTCTAACCTGCTGGGAATAGTTTCTATATCTTCACTCTCTAACCAATCTGGTATGACTTCCCGATAAGCATACTCTACTCCAAATTCAATCATGATCGGGCTACCACCAGAAAGAACTATGATCTTTTTAACCAATTCTTGTCCGAGAGTAAAGTGAAGCTGCTCCTCTTTGCAACGAATGTATGTTTGTACATCTTCATGGGTAAATTCATTTAATTCCAAATAAGTTAATTCTTCTTCTTTGAATGATTTTTCTAGAATTTGATGAGCAATACTAGGACGACCTGCTAAAATAAATACGGCATTCTCTAGTTGATGGCATAAATCGCCAATACACTCCCAAACTTGCTCTCTGACATCTGCTTGTCCTAATTTCTCAACCGTATCAATTAGAAATACTAATCTCTGTTGGCTGGATTTTCGATTAATTTCATCGACCAAGAACTTTTCAAGTTGTCTGCGTTCTTGTTCGTATGCAAGTTGACTGAGGCGGTTTTCATCTTCTCGCAGTTGTCGTAACCGGAGCAACCATTCTTTATATGTATAGTAGTATAATTGTTTAGCGATTTGAGTGTATAAATCTTCTGCATCATTAAAAACAGGGATATCGCAATCAATAATTTCACTGGTGCCAATTTGAACTTGGTTTAGACCGGATTTTAATGCATGAAGTAACCAAGTTTTGCCAATTCCACCTCTACCCTCTACTAAAACTACACGCAGTTTATTAGACTCCTGAACAAGGGAAATAATTCGATTTAGATGTTCTGCACGACCAACAAACTCTAATTTATTTAGTTCAGACATAATAGACTCCTATTTAATTGTTAGTTATTTTGAATAGCTTCATCAAGCTTATGAATTAAATCTCGATAGGGTGCGTCATTATATTCATCATTGTGTAGATAGTAATTGACAAGAAACTGAAATTCCCAGTCATTTTCTACTTCAGATTTAAGCGTATAAATAAATTCATGAAATTGCTCTCGATCTGTATCGCGAAATATTCCCAGAGTTTCCTCAACGGTTTTATCAAAGAAATCATTACGGAGTTCTTGTCGATAAGCCAGACTATTTGGGCCATAATTGATAAATCCAGCGTGTTTCTGAAGACTTTGAAAAAAATATTGCATAGACCAAGTACCCGCAACAGCAGAATTATTCTTTGATTTCAGTTCGTGAATATATTCCCAACAGATTTGAGCCGCTTCACTACAAAGCTCTTGAAAATTATCAGGCGAGGTTTCTCGGAGCAGACCAATAACTAACAGCCGCCGTGTCATTCCATCTTTAATAATCGTTTTATCACGAGTAAAAATAGATGTCTTTGTCAGTTCAGCATTTAATTTAAAACTATCGTCACTGAAAGGTAAGTTAAATCTCCGAACAGCTTCCTTTAATATCCAAGTCCCATTGAGTATAGGAAATATACTCAATTTTTCAATAGATTCGTATAGATGATTATTTTCTTTTGTCAAGCTTTCTTTAATCTGATCTCTACACTTTTTGAGGTTTTTTTCCCATAATTGGTTGCCATAACTGTTTAAAAGCCAACTAACTGTGTAACAACCATCTCGATAAACTTTTAGTGCTTCAGCAATTCCCCCTGGATGTCCACCAGTTAAATACAATAAGTGTCCTGCTAGTAAAGCAAGACTTTCAGAAGTCATCTCTATAGGCTTGAGATATTTTGTTGCTGTATCCTGAATTACTTCCCAGTTAAAAGGAGAGAGTATTAGTTTAGGAAAAGTCCGATCTAATGGGAGATCGATCAAACAACGAGCTGCAATCACGACTCGAAGTCTTCGCGAATTATCTTTAAAAAACTGTAATTCTTTCAAACATTTTTCAATTCTCCAAGCAAATTCCTTAAAGTCATTAAAAAGTTCATTTAAACGTTGCTTTTGTGGGGCACAGCCATCTAGATCGATTAGCAGCACAATACCTTTTTTGCCCTGTGATTGCCATTTAGCCCAATTTCTATGTAATAGTGAGCCTAAACGTTCTCCCCAACTTAAATCATGTCCTTCAGGGAGCGTAAGTTGCAGAGAATTTGCTAATCGTTTTTCTAAGTTTTCAATAGTTTCATAACCAGAGATGGGAGCGTAAGCACAACACCATTGCAATTCTTGAAATCTTCCCAGGATCTGTTTGAGAAATTCTGTTTTTCCATAACCTTCAGGTGCTGTTACCAGGCGATAAGGAGGAGAATTAATTGCTGTAATTTCATTAATTGCAGCATCACGATTAGTAAATGGGATTTTATCAGATTCAACTTGCACTAAAGATTGTTGATTTAGCTGATTTAACTCTGATTCGATTTTATACATTTCCTCGAATTTATCATCAACTTGCCGTTGTAATTTATTTTTCTCTACATCATTATTCGTCCGAACCATTTGCTTACTGAGACTTTCAACCTCAGTTTTTAAATTGGCTATTAACTGTTCTAGATAGTTTTTTCGTAAATCTACAGAGCTGCTCATTTTATTTAGGTATTAAATTAATTGTTTATAGTATTAAGTTCGCTTTCTACTCGCTCAAGTTCTTCTAAGATGCTATCAATTTGGCGTTGGATGATATTGCGATCGCTCGCACTAAGTGTATAGTTGAGTTGATTGTAAGCCACCTCATAATCACTACTGAGAACGTCAAAGCGTTGTTGCAAAGTTTTGATTTTGAGTTGTTGAACTCTACTAGGAATATTTTGGATATGTGCATTTGAGGAAACAGACAAGCCTATTTCACCCCATGCTTCAATCAATACATCCGCAGGAATCATAAAAGCAGTTTTGATATCTTCTCGCCGCTTCTCTGCTGCTACTGCCATCCCAACCACTCCTACAAGGGTTTCATCCCATATCGGCGCACCACTAAAACCCGCTTCTATTCTGTAGCCAGTTACTTTACTGTCTTCCAGTTGCACCCATCCCTTTCCTTGTCCATCTCGCAACACCCCTGTGGCCCAAACGCCATCATTATGTCCGTTAGGAAAACCGAATATGCGGAAAGGATGCTGCCAAATATTGTTAGCTTTTATTAGTTGGATAGCTTGGGTTTCTTTAGGCAACTGCCCTTCGATTTGCAACCCAGCAATATCTTCAGGCTCAGAGGTTGATGAATTACTGACAACGGGTTGCCAAAAAACAACTTTAGCTTTTAGTCTTTGTCCTGATGCAATTAGGGGGAAATCTAAATAAATATCATTATTAGGAGCTTCAACTATATCTTCTGGTAAAGATAGGGCTGAGGTAACAACGTGAGCGCACGTTAGGATGTAATTTCCAGTTCGCCCAGAGACTAAAAAACCTACACCAACCACCGCACCATTAGCATGAAACATCCGAGCGATCGCTGACCTAAAAGTTTGAATATAATTATCTGTATTCGCTACCATACTATGCCTTGTCTTGCTTCCATTTCAAGGTAATTTCGTAGTTAGCTTCACCACTTACAGAGGTAAAAATTGCACCCGCTGCCGCATTTAACTTAATACCAAACTTAACCTCTACCTCATTGGCAGGTGTATTCAGTTGACTCAGTTTGGTGATAATTGCTGAAGCGACAGGTTGTATTTGATCTAATACATCTTCAAATTTCTTTTTAGCTTCAACTACCATTTGCCCTGTGTCTGGTCTAGCAACACGTACAAGAGCATTGCTATTTTCTGGTTCATCAACTTCAGCTAAAAACTTCGTGCCATCTTTGAGAGAAAACTCTGCGATCTGCTTCTGATTCATAGTGAAACCTGTGATTTGAAACTAATAGTTTAATGTGTTGACCATCAAAAGAGGTTGCCGTAAATTTTGTAATCTTATTTTCATTTAATGGTTAACTCGTTAAATACTTCTCTAGCAATTCTTTACTTTTTTCTCCCATTTCATTAAGCTTCTGCCAAAACTTTTCTCACCGATAATTTATTGATTTACAGCTTACTAGAGTCTGTCTCATTAATTTTGCGGGGTTGCAAAATCCCCAACTTCTTTTAGAAGTCGAGGATTTCGTAGCCCTTATCTATCAGAATTAATAACATGAACTTTAGTAATCCATTAAGCTAACTTTGCCTGCTACGTAGTAAACACTTAAGTGATTAACACAGGACTAAGGTCTTGATTACAAACTAATTTATCCAGCATCGTTGACTTGATAGCCTACTAGAAATTTGTGAAGTTTCTAAATAAACTGGTCAACTTCCTGCTAATTGGGCATTACAGGCTGCTTGACTGTAATGTAATAGATTTAACAATTGTTATATTAGTTATATATGTAGCTTTAGTTCAATTAGTAATTATACTGACTAAGCTGGAAAATTGCTTGAATCTAACTAAGTAAGCAAGAATAATACAATATATATTACAAAATGTAAATTTAATTAAACTTTCTCGTAGTAACGCTATGTAAACCCTGAAAATCTTAATACCTTCGATCCATGAGCGTCTTATGGTTATCGACTCATGCCATGTCCGGCTAGTGTTTGATGCTGAAGCAGATCGTCGCTGCAAGTTTCCTCAAGAGCCTACTACAGAGACAAGTTTAACTATGAATATGGACGAAGTTTAGGAATCCTTGCAGGAGTTACGAACAAAAATATCCCCGACTTTTTCAATCAGTTGGGGATTTCAAGCTGTCGAAATGAGAATGAATATGTGTTGAAGGATTAATTGAATTGCTGGTTTTCGGAAGTACCGAAGAATTTTTCCTGGCGAATAGTCTATCAATTTGGAGAACAATTGGCACAAAAATCAGGACTGAATTTACAGTATTGGCTACCTGTCAATTGGTAAGCTGTACAATAAGGGAAACTTGTAAGTTGAATTTTGGCTGCTTGTAATTTGGAACCATTTGCCAATGTTTCAGTAACTTTGGTTTTATCAGCCAGAAGAATAGCCAAAAGCTTAGGCAACGCTATGCAAGCAGCAATATTGAGCAGCGTTAGCATTATGGCGTCGATAAAATTCATAGGTAATCATCTCCTGTGAAACATAGGCGATCGCTGTTCTTAGATGCAAACACAATCATTGCTTGCACTCTATGTAAATTAACTTTAACATAAATTTTTGTAAATACAAACGTGGAATTCCTGGAATTATCGTACACAGAAGAGTATGTGGATAATAAGGATGGTTATTGTAGCGGAATAACAAAATAAGCTGGAAAATAATCAGTTTAAAATCTTTAAGTAAGGTGTTATGTCAACAACCCAAACCGCGTCTTCTTTTTTATCTAACATCAGCGAGCAAGAACGGCAGGCATTAAAGCGGTTGGTAGATTACACAAATGTGGAATCGCTACCAGAAATTTGGCCTTTGGCAGCTCAACGATTTGGTGATGTTGTCGCTCTCCGCAACCCTCACGCTAAAACAGAAGTAGCGATCACTTATACTCAGTTGGTAGAGAAAATACAATTATTTGCTGCTGGGTTACAAGCGTTGGGAGTAAAGTTAGGCGATCGCATTTCCCTAATTGCTGACAATAGTCCTCGCTGGTTTATTGCCGATCAAGGCATAATGACTGCTGGAGGCGTTGATGCGGTGCGTAGTTCCCAAGCGGAAAAAGAAGAACTGTTGTTTATCATCGCGAATAGCGGCAGTACAGCGATCGTCGTTGAAGATTTAAAAACACTTAAAAAACTCCAAGACCGCCTCAAAGATTTACCAATTCAAGTAGTCATCTTACTTTCCGATGAAGCACCACCAACAAACGAAACCCTAAAGGTACTCAACTTTTCACAGTTGCTCGAAATCGGGAAAAGTCATAATTTTGTGCCAGTCAAGCAAAATCGTGACGCGCTGGCAACTCTAATTTATACCTCTGGTACTACGGGTAAACCCAAGGGTGTAATGCTGTCTTATAGTAACTTGATGCACCAAGTGATCAGTTTTGGCACAGTATTGCAACCAAATGCGGGTGATATAGTTCTCAGTATTTTGCCTTCGTGGCACAGCTACGAACGAACTGTTGAATATTACCTACTATCTCAAGGTTGTACGCAAGTTTATACCAACTTACGCTCTGTAAAAGGGGATTTGAGACAATTTAAACCCAATTACATGGTCGGTGTACCCCGCCTGTGGGAGTCGATTTATGAAGGAGTGCAAAAGCAGTTTCGCGAACAACCAGCCAACAAGCAACGCCTAATTAAATTTTTGTTGGGCATTAGCGACAAATATATCAAAGCCCGGCGAACTGCTCAGGGATTGGATTTAAATAATCTTCATGCTTCAGCCGCCGAACGATTAGCAGCTAAGATCCAAGCATCAGCTTTATTACCCCTTCATGCCTTGGGAGAACGACTGGTTTACGCCAAAGTTCGGGAAGCCACAGGGGGACAAGTTAAGCAGATGATTAGCGGTGGCGGTGCGCTTCCCAGACACATAGATAATTTCTTTGAAATTATTGGCGTGCAGATTTTACAAGGCTATGGCTTGACAGAAACTTCTCCTGTCACCCATGTACGGCGTCCTTGGCGGAATTTGATTGGCGCATCAGGGCTACCACTCCCGGCTACAGAAGCTAAAATCGTCGATCCTGAGACAAAAGCGCCTTTACCAATAGAGAAGCGAGGCTTAGTATTGTTGAGAGGCCCGCAGATTATGCAAGGCTATTACCAAAATCCCGAAGCGACAGCGAAAGCAATTGATGCGGAAGGTTGGTTTGATAGCGGCGATTTGGGTTGGCTGACACCACAAGACGACTTAGTGCTGACTGGCAGGGCTAAAGATACGATTGTATTGACTAACGGGGAAAACATCGAGCCACAGCCGATCGAAGATGCGTGTTTGCGATCGCCATACATCGATCAGATTATGCTCATCGGTCAAGATCGGCGCAGCCTGGGAGCCTTAATTGTCCCCAATGTCGAAGCCTTAGAAAAATGGGCAGCAAGTCAGAATCTAACGCTGGATACGCCCAACGCCGAGGTGACTTCCTCAGATAGTCAAAAAATTGACTTGGAGAGTAGAATGATCCAGGATTTATTTCGCCAAGAATTGAATCGGGAAGTCCAAAATCGTCCAGGCTATCGACCGGATGACCGCATCGGAACGTTTAAACTCATCCTGGAACCGTTTTCCATCGAAAATGGCTTGATGACACAAACACTAAAAGTTCGCCGACATGTCGTCACGGAACGCTATCGCGATATTATTGACGGCATGTTTGCCTGATCATTCCACCTGCTAACTGTAAAGAGTGAACGTGAAATATTTATGGATGTCTCCAAATCTAATTTGCTTCTGAAACGCGTCGTTAATGTCAAAGTTATTGTGACTCCTCTGTGGAAAGAGGAAGTACAACAGCAGCTGCAAACCCAGATCAATCAACTCGATCAGCAACTGCAACAGCTAGACGTTGAAGGACAAAGAGCGATCGCGGCAATTCAAAAGCAGAGTCTGCAACCACCTGGTCCCCAGACCCTCCAACAAATTGACAATATCCAACTCCAAGTCAATCAAAAGAAAAGTGAATTTTTGGAGCAAAAAAATCAGTTGCTACAAAATCTCCAGCAAGTGCAGTTTCTCCAGCAAGATCAGGAAGTCAACCAATTCCAAATGGAAGGCTTTTTCCGGGTAGAAATCGGTGATAACCTGATTAGCAAAATGCAGGTTGAAATCGTTCTGCGCGATGGCGTTGTAGAAGAAATTCGCGGCGACATTTAAATTTGTCATTTGTCATTTGTCATTTGTCCGTTGTCATTTGTTTTGTGAGCAGTGACTAATGACCAATGACTAATGACAGATGTGATTTAACTTAGTTTGAGAGCGGTTCCCAGCCCAACATTCCACCTGGGAGCCAGCCCAAACAATTTGCCACACTGGAGGCGAGCTAATAAAAAGCGATCGGCCAAAGGTTGTCATCTCCGCTCGATATTTAACCGTCCCAACTGAATTATTACCCCGCTTGATTTGCGTAATCGTCACTAACGCCTGATTTGGTTGGGGATAAACTACCTCTATCTTTCGCGTTCCTCCCACTGCTATCTCCTCAAAGGCATTCAGGGCGAGGGTAGTAGGATTACTGCCTTGGAGAGATGAGTTAAGTTTTTCTAAAGGTATAGTTTGATAATCAGAACGCTCTGAGAATTCTACAACTTCCTGAGACTGATGTATTGCTCCCATCTGCTGGGTTTGCTCATCACTAGTCTCAACAATCGGTGCAGATTGCTGGTGCTGGATAATATAAACTCCAGCACCAGCCGTGGCAGAGATACTTAATATCACAATCAAAAAGAATTTTAGCTTTGCCGACATAAAAGTAAACAGGAATTTCAAATAGGTTTATTACCAATTTTGAATTCTAGATTGAACTACATCCTATATCCTCTATCCGTGAGAAGCTCTTGTATCTTAAGTAGTGGTTATGAGGAATATTAAATAGCAATCCCATTTAATCTGTGAGAAACTCGTGGTGATTTTTGCAAGTCAATGACTAAAACGAGAGCGAGCAAGATATTGGCTAACCATTGAGGATAGTTCTGTATTATAGACCTCTAAACTATATTTAGGTTCCTAGTAGTTCGCCAAGGAAACTTGGCGGGGTAAAGGGCAAGGGGGAAAGGGAAAAGATGTTTACTCCTTTAACCTTTAACCTTTCCCCTTTTCCCAGCCCTCACCTAACAATTTTGGGTTGGCAGACTACTAGAGTCATTAGTCATTAGTGAATAACCAATGCCCCATGCCCAATCCCCAACCTAAAATATAAACAGTCTAAAACTCTCCCATCAAGATACAATTCGATCTGATAAAAACTGTTAAAGTCCATAAACCATTGATTTCCAAACCACCCTATGAGCATTCACGAAGTATTTATGCCGGCGCTGAGTTCCACCATGACGGAAGGCAAAATCGTTTCCTGGGTGAAATCGCCTGGGGACAAAGTGGAAAAAGGCGAAACAGTGGTGGTTGTAGAGTCAGATAAGGCAGATATGGATGTAGAAACCTTTTATGAGGGATTTCTTGCCCATATCATAGTTGAAGCTGGTGAAACTGCCCCGGTAGGATCTGCGATCGCCTTCATCGCTGAAACGGAAGCTGAAATTGAACAGGCGAAATCTCTTGCCAATTCTGGCGGCGCAGCTGCTACTCCTACCTCTTCCCCAGAACCAGTTGCTGCCACAGCCTCAGCCGCAACACCTGCCTTAGCGTCTCAAAACGGGTCTAACCACAAAGAAGGAAGGCTAGTAGCTTCACCCCGTGCTCGCAAGTTAGCCAAAGAACTCAAAGTTGATTTAACTACACTTCAAGGTAGTGGCCCCCACGGACGCATTGTCGCCGAAGATGTAGAAGCATTGTCTAATAAAGGCAAGCAATCTGCACCTGCCCCAGTTGCTCCAGCAGCACCTGTACCAACCACCGCCCCAGTTGCACCCCCAGCACCTCGCACACCAACGTCCGCGCCAGCAGTAGCGGCTGTTCCTGGTCAAACCGTACCTTTAACTACCTTCCAAAATGCCGTAGTGCGGAACATGGTAGCTACCATATCCGTGCCCGTCTTCCGTGTCGGTTATACAATTACCACCGATGGATTAGACAAACTTTATAAACAAATTAAATCCAAAGGCGTGACAATGACAGCGCTACTGGCGAAAGCTGTAGCAGTGACATTGCAAAAACACCCATTGTTAAATGCTAGTTATTCAGACCAGGGAATTGTTTATCATTCTGATATCAACATTTCCGTAGCAGTAGCGATGGATGATGGCGGATTGATTACACCTGTGCTGCAAAATGCAGATGCAGTGGATATATATTCTCTATCGCGTACTTGGAAGTCTTTGGTAGAACGTGCCAGGACAAAACAACTACAGCCCCAAGAATACAACAGTGGTACTTTTACCCTATCCAATTTGGGGATGTTTGGCGTAGATAAATTTGATGCGATTTTACCGCCTGGACAAGGTTCAATTTTAGCGATCGGGGCATCGCGTCCGCAAGTAGTAGCAACACCTGACGGTTTATTTGGCGTGCGTCAACAAATGCAGGTGAATATTACTTCTGACCATCGGATTATTTACGGCGCCCATGCTGCGGCGTTCTTGCAAGATTTAGCAAAATTGATTGAGACGAATCCTCAATCTTTGACACTATAATTTTGAAAAGACACCAAATTTAAATGTTAGCGCTATCAGCGAACAGCAGTTTGTCGTAAAGTAGCGCTAACAACAAACAATACTTAAATTTAAATTTTGATGGACAAACTATGTAGCGATATCACGTCTCTACATAAGTTTATGTCCAAACTGATATCAAAGTGACATACGACAATACCCTAAAATATCTGGTTGAGCAGTATCCAGAAGATTTTATCCGCTACTTACTCGCATCTGAGGCAACGGATATCCAGATTCTCAAAACAGAATTAAATCAAGAACCAATCCGTGCCGACTCTGTAACCTTTTTGCAAACTGCTAATCAAATACTGCATTTAGAGTTTCAAACCTTACCAGCATCGACTCCACCCTTACCACTGCGGATGTTGGACTATTGGGTGCGGCTATATCGACAATACAATTGTGATATCGAGCAGGTAGTGATTTTTCTTAAACCGACAACTTCAGAAGCTGTCTTTGTAGATCAATTTACTGCCCGTAATACTACCCACCGTTACCGCATCATCCGAATTTGGGAACAAGATCCAGAACCTTTATTGTTATCTCCTGGTTTATTACCTCTGGCAACTTTGGCGCGAACAGATTCTCCTCAAAACTTACTTCAACAGGTAGCAGTTCAGGTGAGTATGATTGAAGAAGAAGCCACCAAGCAAAGTATCTCGGTATGTACCCAACTTCTTGCTGGGTTGGTATTCGAGCCAGAACTAATTCGTCAGTTTTTGAGGAGAGAAGATATGAGAGAATCTAGCATTTATCAAGAAATTCTCGAAGAAGGACTGCAAGAAGGGAGACAACGAGGCATTGAACAAGGTCTTGAACAAGGTCTTGAACAAGGTCTTGAACAAGGTCTTGAACAAGGTCTTGAACAAGGAAGGCAATCAGAACTAAGGCTAGTGATACGTCTATTAACTCGTCGGCTTGGTTCAATTAATTCTCAGTTACAATCTCGGTTGCAAGAGTTGTCCTTGACTCAGTTAGAGGACTTGGGTGAAGTATTACTAGATTTTGTAAGTGAAGCTGATTTGATGAATTGGCTAAATTCAATAGAAAATTAGAGTTTGCTTTAAACTTTTCGACCAGTTACAAAAAAAGTCAGATTTTCATACCAAGCACCTTGCTCAGTTGCTTCGGCTTCAAGTTTTTGATGATACTCTGCTTTTAATTCTGCCATTTGCTCTGATGAAACCATCCTCTAGCTTGCTCTAGATTGCCGTATAAACTTAGTTGTTGAGTCTTCACTTCAATTAGACCAACGATTCGGAATAATGACATTTTTGTTATAACCTAGTTAAAATTTAAATAAAGTTTTTAGTCAGACACTCTGGTCATCGAGTGCTTGACTAGAAACTATTTATCTCTACTTTTGTTAGTAATTACTTTTTATGGCTAAGAAAGAAATTATTTATTCGCCTTGTAAATTATTAATTTTTAGTATTGCTTTAGTGAGCTTGTTCTTGACTGGATGCCCAAGTAAAGACGGTGGAAATAAAGCGATGAGTGAAAAGATAGACAGAATAACTATCAACGCTAAAAAAAAGTTAATATCAATGATTACTACTCAAGAAGCTGTTTTTTAAAAGCAGAAAAGTTTTGTGATAATTACCGATCAAAAAGGACAAGAACCATCATTGAAAGATTGGGTTATTGGCAATCCACAAAGCTGTTACGGATACTACACTAGATCGGAAAATATTAATACTAACACTAATACTAACATTAATAATATTGCTGATAGTATTTACGTCTATGCATTTCAAGATGCTTGTAAAGGTCATTGGGGCTTTCCGGGCTTTACACTTAATTTATATGTTGGTGCTGTTTTTGCCGTTAAACTTCCTGATAGCAAGCAACTTAAAATGGTGAGTGTTATTTGCAAAGAGAATAATACGGCCTATCTTTCTAGAAAAAGTTTATCTTTACCAGAGTACACAAGCGGTGTATTAAAGTGCCCTTTAAAAACAACAAAAGTGTATTTCAAGGATTCAAATAATTCTCCAAAATGAAAAGAATATAAGACTTTAATAAAGATGTAATTTGATAATATTTTTAGTTTACCATAAACACTAGTAATTTATCATCTACTTATACTTTGATATTCAAGCAATATCACCCAACAATCTCTACATCAAGTAATAATTGGGCAGCTTCAGTCATTAATTTATTTTCGCTAGCGCTAGCAGATGACTCTATTTGTTCAGTCGATTCACTTAAAACAATCATTTATTCCTCAGCGTACCTCTGCGCTTACCTCAGCGTGCCTTTGCGTTTAAAAAAATAAAAAAGGTGGGCATTACCCACCCGACAAACTTATCCCTTCACACAAAGAACTTGCTTGAGAGTCGCTACAACCTCAACCAAATCCGCTTGATTTGCCATAACTTGTTCTATCGGCTTATAAGCACCAGGAATTTCATCTAATACACCCTCATCTTTGCGGCATTCTACGCCATTTGTTTGCTCAATTAAATCATCAAGCGTATAGACATTTTTTGCCTTATTTCTAGACATCAAACGTCCTGCACCGTGAGAGCAAGAACAAAAGCTATGAGCATTACCTTTACCCTTAACAATGAAAGACTTTGCCCCCATAGAACCAGGAATAATCCCATAATCTTCAGTCTGGGCGCGGACTGCACCTTTACGAGTAACGTAAACATCCTCGTCAAAATGCACTTCTTTTTCGGCGTAATTATGATGACAATTAACCTGCAATAAAGGTTTAGTTGCCTTCCCACCTGCCAGATGCTTCTCAACTATGTGCTTAAAACGCGCCATCATCACATCGCGATTGACACGCGCATAGTTTTGTGACCATTGCAAATCGTGCCAATATGCTTTAAATTCTGGCGTACCCGCGACAAAGTGAGCCAAATCTGGGTCAGGTAGTTTATTACCTGCCATTTTTGCTAATTCTCTAGCTGTGTGAATATGACACTGAGCGAGTTTATTGCCGATGTTACGCGAACCAGAATGCAGCATCAGCCAAACTTGATTCTCTGTATCGAGGCACACTTCAATAAAGTGATTTCCTCCACCCAGAGAACCCATCTGTTTCATTGCTTTACCTTGTAGGTCTTGCACGCCGCGATGCAAGTCTTTAAAATCATCCCAGTGTTGCCAATTGCTGACAGATTTTTCAACATCTTTATTTTCGTTAAATCCAGTCGGAATTGCTGCTTCAATATCCAAGCGGATTTTCTTTAGTTTACCTTCTAGTTGTTCGGCGGTAAATGCTGTTTTGATCGCGCTCATACCGCAACCAATATCCACACCAACAGCAGCTGGGATAATTGCCTCTTTGGTTGCAATTACAGAACCCACTAAAGCACCTTTTCCTAAGTGAACATCTGGCATTAATGCCACGTGTTTAAATACAAATGGTAATGATGCCACATTCTTGGCCATCTTGGTTTCTTCTGGTCCCAAAGAGTGATTTGCCCAAGATAAGACGGGTGCTGGTGTGGTAATTTCTAATTTTTCGTAGGGCATATTTTTTTCTATTTTGGATTATTACCTAGTTAGTTGTAGCAATTTATATGTTGTATTGTCTTTCATTTGGCTCCCTGAATTTTCGTGAAGCTGAAGAACTACTTTTAGGAGTTACGTCTTTGTATTACAAATGTAACAATATTGATTACAATCGTCAATCTATCACCACAGGGAGAAAGCAAATGTTTTCCCAATGTATTAAAATTTGTAAAGAAAATCACTGTATTTAAATAACTCCTTAAAGTTCTGACACAATATGGCAGTGCGTCAAGATACAATCTGGGAACGTTTTTTATCCCCTGTAGTGCGTCTTTTGATTGATGAAGATGGGTTACGGCGTTACGCTGATAGTATTGATTGGGAAAAAGAGAGCGATCGCTATCGACGAGATGATGTCATAATTCCGTCGTACTACAGCAATCAAAACTTTCACGGGATTGCTGGCGGATATCTCAATTCCGATGCAGCAGTTACTTACGATCCGATTACTCAATACGTTCTACCGCCTAATGAAAGTATTGTCCGTCAAGCTTTAGTTGATGCCGTTCAGGTGAAACCACGACGCATACTCGATTTGGGCTGCGGTACTGGTTCCACTACTTTAATGTTAAAGCAGGCTTTCCCGGATGCGGAAGTTATTGGTTTGGATTTATCACCTTATATGCTGGTAAGGGCGGAAGATAAAGCTAGAAATGCGGGCTTGGAGATAGTCTGGCGACACGGAAATGCTGAAAAAACTGGTTTGAGAGATGCAACATTTGACTTAGTAACAGCTTCTTTGCTATTTCACGAAACACCAGATGCAGTGTCTCTAGCAATTTTACGAGAAAGCTTCCGTTTACTGGTAACTGGAGGACAAGTATTAATTCTAGATGGGAATCAGAAGACTCTGCGTCAGTTAGAATGGCTCAATGACGTTTTTGAGGAGCCATATATTCGTGAGTATGCTGCTAGTAGTACAGAAGCGAATATGGGTGCAGCCGGATTTGAAGCAGTGCGATCGCAGGATGTATGGTGGATAAATCAGGTAACTAGCGGCATTAAACCAATAGCAACCGAAAATGTCCGTCATTATACTCCCACATCAGTAGATAATAATGATTTGGAGGGACTTGGTTCTCCAGCGTTTGGCATAATGGCATGAGTTTAAAGGCAGTTCTCTTTGATTTTAATGGTGTCATCATTAACGATGAGCCAATCCACCTGCAACTGATAGATGAGATTCTCATTCAAGAAAATCTCCAACCCCAAAAGGTGAGCGAGCGTCAAGCTTCTTTAGGACGCAGCGATCGCGCTTGTTTTCAGCAGCTACTCGCTAATCGTGGTAGAGTCGCCAATGAAAACTATCTAACTCAGTTGCTATACCGCAAAGCCCAAGCTTATACGGTGGAACTAGAGAAAATAAAGAAACTGCCTTTATATCCAGGCGTAGAAGACTTAATATTTCAGGTGCGATCGCGCAATCTGAAACTAGGATTAGTTAGTGGCGCGATTCGCACAGAAATAGAACTGGTACTTAATCGCGCTAAACTAGCTGAATATTTTAAAATTATTGTTGCGGGTGATGACATCACTACCAGTAAACCAGAACCCGATGGTTATTTACTGGCAGTAAAACGCCTGAATCAAGAATATCCCGAATTGAATCTTCAACCACACGAGTGTTTGGCAATAGAAGATACTCCAGCAGGTATTGAAGCCGCGAAGCGATCGCAAATGCAAGTTGTTGGTGTAGCGAATACTTACCCATTCCACATGCTTCAGCGCTGCTGTAACTGGACTGTTGATTATCTTAGTGATTTGGAACTCGAACGGGTGCAAAAAGTTTATTCCCAAAAACAGCCTCAACCATCGGTAACTGAATGTTAGAATAATCTATGGTGATAATGTTTTGAGTTAACGAGTAATAGTACTCTTGACTTAGCACCGATTAAGGGGAATTAGCTCAGTTGGTAGAGTGCTGCGATCGCACCGCAGAGGTCATCGGTTCGAATCCGTTATTCTCCATGTGTCCATTAAATAATTATTGTCAGTTTTAAAGAATTACTGTCCATTTTTTCCAAGTACAGGGGCAGAAGTTACGTATTTTCGCGGCTTTCAGCAATTAAATCAGTTTTAAAGAATTATTGTCCAGAGTTGAAACCAGTTTTAAAGAATTATTGTCCAAAATCAGCCTGTAAAACTCGGCTAAATATATGTTTTCTGATTTAATTTATTAAAGCAAGCCGAAGACTCTTGAATTACAAGAATAGCTTTAAAGCACTTTATTTGCAGTCTAATTAAAAAAATCTACTACCTCTTGTTTTGCTGTTTTCACCAAAACAGAGGCTCCGCTAGTATATAGCTGCGTTTTTACGTGCGATCGCAGCACTCCTTTCAAACCACCCTAATAAAGAATTATATAGCCAAAGTCGCATCTTCAATGATAAAAAATTTCTGCCTACCACCTAAAGCTCGACTTTATCCATTTTTGAGCAACGCTCAAGCTGACGCTGAAAGCTTTGTGGGACGGTAGTTTTACTTTTCCGACTTCACCGAAAATCAGTGATATGAAAAAAGTTTTTGCCAAAAAGCTAGGGTTTTGCCGTATCAAGAGAACCAAGTTCTTAATTTTGGATAAAATCGAGCTAAAGGTAGGGCTTTAGAATGGGAAGGCTAGGTTGAGCTTTGGCATTTAATTCAATCTTTAAACCCACCACCTAGCAGGAGGGCTTTAGAAACACTACCAACCGCAGTATGGCAAAATATATCGGCTACTGCTTTCAACCCACCACCTAGCGGCAGGGCTTTAGAAACCTGGCAGTGCTGAAGATGCCAAACGAACTAACGCCACTTTCAACCCACCACCTAGCGGCAGGGCTTTAGAAACCCCACCCGTGAAAGCTCCTGCTAACAATGGTTTTTGAAGGCAAATTTGGCAAGCCTTCTTTAATTCCTATTTTCTACAGCCAATGAATAAAATTTTATTCATGACTAAAACAGTAATACCCAGTGTAGACAAGAGTTTTAGACATTTGGCGGCACTCCAGGGATTTTGCCCCCGCTTTGGCTTGCCAAAAATAAAAATTAGGGGGTGGTAGTTCGGTAGCCACCGTGACGGTATACCCGTACCCTTACTTTGTTGTAAAGTAAGAGGTAATGATCCTCCTCGTAAAACCAAAATCTAAGATTTCAGTAGTACAGGCCGCTCTGTCACCCAACACCAAGCTAAAAGAGTTTGATGTCAAGAGCTAAGGTTCTGGGCTGTTTGGAACCCTAACACCTTATACTTCCCATGCGCCTCGGTGCGAGTTCTTTCTCATCTAACAGCAGTATTACCTTACCCAAGCAATTACCACTACAAACCTTAGATGATCGCACAGGTAGAGTTGGCAGCTACCAGGGTCAGAAAGAATACGCTTTTCCAAGCGTTAAACTAACCCATTCCACAGTATCTACACAAAGGGGTTAATACTGTAGCATCATACAGTTAAGGCTCAAAAGAGCATGTATGACGGCACCGATTTAATTTCCCTAAGACTATATTATTCGGATAGAAATTTTATCTACCAAAAGTATTAATCCGGCATTGGTAAGCGTAAAATGCTAAATCTCTCGCTTGTTCTTCCAGCGTACCATAATGGGGTTGGATACCAAATTCAATACTAATTTTTAACTCAGCAGCTTTCGACTTTATGAATTCTTGGAGTCTGTTATAACTCCAATTATGTATCTGACGGTTATATTCTTTTACGTATAATTTTTGAGCATTTACATCACCTGGAATTTTAGTCTCAGCTTTCGCTTGAATTGCACTGGTGCGAATTTCCCTGATGTCTTTTAATCTAGGTAATACAATGCAACCTGCCTGATATTGCCTGACGACTTCTACTATTTTCTTCGCTAATAATTTATCAACATATTCTCCTAATTGTGATTCTCCAGTATTACACGGTGAATCTTTTTTCTGAGCTTGTTCTCTCTCTTTACGAAAATGAACTTGTTGTCGTCGTCTGCGGCTTAACAGGTGAAAAGCATCGCCTAGTAACTGTTTGGCTGTTTTATTGAGGATAAATTCTTTAGTATTTATATCCACCACCGCAAGTGTTACTAATTCAACAGGATGAAAGCTTACGCCAACAATTATGTTAGATTGACCTTGATAAATTGGCTTACTGGGACGAAGGAAAGAATTATTCAGTCGAGATAAGGAAGATTTATTTTTCTTTAATTGTTTTTTTGGCTGTTCATCTAAATTTTTATTTTCTTCTGCTTTATTGATTTCTTTTTGTGTCTTTTCAACGTTTTGCTTTCTTGCTTCTTCAGTACCTTCTGCTGTCCATAAACGAGCATCATAGGTGCAATGTAAGGCTAATTTATAAACTTTCCAGGGTTCACCCTCAATATGGTTAGGATCAGAATTCTTCACCTCACTTGTGGTCTGGGACTTGGGTTTGGGGGAAGGGGATGCATATTTGAATTTCACCTTTTCACTTTTCTCTTTCCTCCTTAAGCGAACTTTATTAGGTTCCTTTTGTTGCCATAGTAACTGTACAGAACGTAGTGTAAACAAGCTTGCTGAAAGTTTTTCTCCACTTTTTTCGCTTTTTTTAAAAACTTTGTGGTCTTCAAGAAACCGTTCAAAAAAATGACGTTGACGTTTATTACAGCAAATTTGAAATTTATAATCTTTCCAACCATTGAAGTAAACCATAATATTTCCTTCTTCGGTTTTATCCCAAGTTAAATCACTATATACATAATGTATAGGGTATGGCAAAGATGATATTTTTTTTAACAAATTAGCTATCCAAATTGCACACTCATCATTATCTTTAGGCACTTGATTAATTAGATTGTCAAATGCCTTAGTATATGTTTCTCCAGTTATATCTCTACCATTAGGTAATCGAGTATTTTGAATTTGCTTTTCCAAACGTTTAATCTCGACTTCTTTCTCAGTACGACGTTTTTCTAAGCTTTTGGTATTTTCCTCTTCTAGGTTGCTAATTTTATTGTTATTCTTTATCAGGTAAGTGACTGCACAGCGTGTTAGAATATTTTCTGTTTCTCTGTGAATTTCGTATAATGTATCGGTCAATGATTTTGAATCATCTTTAGTCAAACTTGCTTTAATATTGGATTTTTCAATATTTTTATTTTGGTCTTTTGGTTGGTGTTGCTCTTTGCGTGCTTTCTGACTTGATTTTATATCTTTATTATTCTGATTTTTAGTAGTAATTTCCTTTGAAAATTCTTCTGGATTACTAAGAATTTCTTGTGCTTTTGAACGGATAGTCAATAAATCAAAATTACTTTCTTCTACAAGCTGAATATCACTTTTAAGTATATGGTTTAAAAAATACTCTTTCCCCTCTTTCTGCTTTTTTCGTTTTTGATATAAAGTCAGCCATGAAGAATATACTTGTTGCACTAAATAATCTACTGATGAGTAAGGACGGCCTGAATCTTCTGTCAGACATCTACGTAATTTTGTGATTTCTTTTTTAGTTATTTTTCCGCTTTCTTTATTGGCTTCAAATTCTGGTTGCTCACTCACACTCTTCAGCAATTGAACAATCAGAGGAGTGTTTTTTTTGGTCATTTCTTCCCATACTTTACGAAGTACATCCTCGCTAGTATAAAGATCGCATCGTATAGTTCTTAAAATTTGACTGTTGGAATCCTTCTTACTATTGCGGCTCATGGTGACAACATCTCCACCAAATCAATAATTTTTTGTTTGTGTAATTTAGAACTAACTACTTATTCGTCTTCGCCAGATAACGATCGCCACTTGACCCGATCGCCATCCAAAAACCTCGGCATTGTCGCACTTGTTCAGTAATGGTTTTAATCTACCATAAAAACATTGCCACACATTGTTAAACATTATTGAGCCTTGTTCCAAGGTTACGGGAGTATGATGAACTGGCAACAAATCTTTGTAGTGTTGATGAGTCAGAGCGATCGCGTACAAACTTCCATATATTTCCCCAAAGATATCCACGAGGCTTTGGTGAGATGGGCTGAGGAAGAAGACCGTCCCATCAGTAATCTTGTTGTGCGGCTTGTGAGTAAGGCAGTTGAAGAGCGACAAAACAAGCAGAATCCACCGCAACAATAAGCCAGCCATCGGGAAATGATTTTCCTTGACAGGCTGCTACCCCTCATCGCAATTTATAAGCTAAAAATTGCGCCGTTTTTTGCTAACCAATCTTTTCTTTCCACGCAGTCAGGTAAGATTCGCTCTACCCTGTCCCAAAAATCTCTATTGTGGTTGGGTTGAACTAAGTGAACCATTTCATGAACTACGACATATTCAATCATCGCATTAGGAAGCAAAGCAACACGCCAGTGGAAATAAATATCACCTTTCGGGTTACATGAACCCCAACGATTACCGAGTTCGCGCACTTGGATAGAAGTAGGTTTTGCACCGATTCTGTTAGCGATAGATGTAGTAATTGATTCTAAATGCTCTTGAATATGACCGCGATACCACTGAATAAATAAATCTCGACCTTGCTCTTGATGCGATCGCAAAAGTTCAAAGCGTCCTTGGTAAAGTCTAAGTGGGTTGTTTGCGCTGTCTACTAATTTCAGGCGATAGCTGCGTCCTAAATAGTGGAAGCCTTCGCCAGGTAAATAAGTTTTTTGGGCGGCTGGCGGTTTGATTGCTGATTTTTTCAGCAGTTTGCTGTAAATCCAGAAGCGGCGTTGTTCGATAATTTGTCCTAGTTTTTCTACTGGGACTTGAGGTGGTGTAGTTATGATTAGTTGACCGTCGCGTTCGATGGTAATTTCAACTGTGCGACGACGGGGACTTTCGCGCAGTTCAAAGGAAAGTTCTCCAACATTAATGGTTTTCATCGCCCTCGATTTGCATCGTGTCGCTCGGCTAATTGGGTGATTTGATCTGCTAAACCATCCAGTTTACTATCTGGGAAGACATTTAAATCTTCTAATTTCAGCCAGATATTCTTGCAGAGGTTTTCTCTGGCTACCAATCGCATTCCAATCTGCACCCAAACGTTGTAAAATCCCTTCTAGTTTATCGCTCAGGTTGCGATAATAAACTGGGTCATCGTCTAGATGGGTGCGGATGTGGTAACGGATGGCGTGTTCCATTTCAGCCGCACGAGTTTGCACGGAATGCCTTTGTTGTACCCGTTGCTCAAAGTCAAGGTCTAAAATATTTACTGGTGAGACTTTAAGGTTAATACCCTGAGATTGAATATGTTGGTCTATCAGCGCTTGAACTTTTTCTTTAGCGTCTTCTGGGTGTTCATCTCGGAAAATATCATCGACTAATTTCTTTAATTCTCCCAATTTTTTCGCATCTTCTAGGTAGCGCAAAGCTTGGGGACGAGGTAAAAAGGCATCCATTGCTTGCAGAAATTCCCGCAGCAGTTGATAAAATTCTGCACGCGATCGCTCGTCATGATTTAGGATATTTACACAAGCTTCTTTGTCATCGTCAATATTTAAGTTGCGTTCTTGCCAAAAGTTGATTACCCGGCGGTGGGCTTCATCTAATTTGGGTAATTCTTCTTGGATATCAAACCAAGCGCCATCCACATCTTCTTGATCGTAGACACTCATGGCGGCGGCGATATCGATACCGTAATAGTCTACAATTAAACCGTAGTCTTTACCTTCGGCAGTGCGGTTAGTACGAGCGATCGCTTGTAATAAATCATGTTCTACTAAGCTGCGGTCTACATATAACACTTGTTCTAAAGGTGCGTCGAAGCCCACCAGCAATTTATTATTCACAATTAAAAAAGCTAAACCGTCTTCATCTAAGTTTTTCCAGAAGCGGTTTTTGTAGGTGGTGTGGTTGTTTTCATCAGTCCATTGTTTCCAGGCTTGGGGGTCTTGTTTGCTGTTGGCGGAGATAATCGCCGCAAATTCTAGGCGCTTGATGGTATCTAGGTAAGGATAAGCTTGTACGAGGGTGCGGTATTCTGTTGGTGCTAATTCTAATGTCAGACTTTGCAAAATAACGGCTTTTGATTCTAATTCTTGAATAAGTTCGTCTTTGGCTGCGGTAAGATATTGCTGGTACAAAACACAAGCTTGGCGATCGCTTGCTGCTACCTGAGCTTTAAATTTACCCTGCATGATCCGGGTGACATAGTGGCGTAAGATATGTCTAGCCTTGTCCTTCATCAATTCTTTAGCGTTGAGGACGTTCTTTTTTCCGGCGTATTTGGATTTAATCGCTGCCCGTTCTTCTGCGGTATAGTCTTGAAATAGCACCTCAAAAAGTTGGTCTAGAGTAGTGGCTCCTTTGACTGCTCCCATTGTTTCCAGACCTTCGTAGAAAATAGGAACGGTGACATTATCTTTTTGGGAATCGCGGATACTGTAGATATCAATATAAGGATTTTTGTCATTAGCAAAGATTTCGGCGGTTTTCTTTTTCTGCGCGGAGATTATAGGAGTTCCTGTAAAACCAATTTTGGCGCAGTTGGGTAAAGCTGCTGATAAATATGCGTGGAGAGTTTTATTATGAGAGCGGTGTGCTTCGTCGATTAATAGTAAAATGTCTTCCGAGGGATTGAGAGCATTGTTTAGTTCATCAATATCAGCGTATTCTTTGGGGTTATTAATTTTGTTAAATTTCTGAACCATCCCAAAAACAATACCCGGCCCTGTTTGTCGCAGTTTGTTCGCTAAGTCTTTGATGTTTTGGGCGACTTGCAAAGTTTGACCGGAAAGGGTTGCTGTTTCTGATAGTTGGTCTTCTAAATCTGTGCGATCGGTAACGATAACCGCTTTATACCAATTTAATATGAAGCTGCATATAATAGAGGGAAGCAAACTTGATAAATTTGAATACTCATGAGCCGTCCTTTTGAGATTGAAATCG
>NZ_JBALDP010000101.1:0-44173 GCF_036917355.1 Nostoc sp. | reverse complement strand
TGGGGAATGGGGAATGGGGAATGGGGAATGGGGAATGGGGAATGGGGAATGGGGAATGGGGAATGGGGAATGGGGAATGGGGAATGGGGAATGGGGAATGGGAAAGAATAATAATTTGCTCCCCCTGCTTCCCCTGCTTTCCCTGCTCCCCCACTCAGCACTCAGCACTCCCTACTCCCCACCCCTCCTCATACTTTGCATGACGACAACTAAGATGCCGATAAATCCGAGAATTGGCAGTGCGATCGCCCAAGTTGGTAATTGTTGAGATTGACCCTCTACTAAATCACCATTGACATTTCGCAGGTTTCGTGTATTTTGTGTAGACCCGCCTCCTGCCACAGTCACTTCAAATTTGAACTCAAAGGGTTTGAATCTTGCCCCAGAGACAGGTTTTCCATTTAGTTGCAACTCATAAAGCCCTGGTTTGGGAAAGACAACTTCTGCACCTGGGATGCCTTTATAACGTTCGGCTGACACAGGTTGTAACTGTGGTTCTAACAGCGGTGGCTCTCCGGCTGCATAAGGTTCGGCATAAACAGCCAACTGACAATTACACTGTGACAGAGGAATTACCTTTCCACCTCTGCGGGTAAGTGCAAACCAGGCTTGGCTTGGTTCTCCAGCACGAGGATTATCATTTGGTTCAATGTGGAGAGTACCGCCTACATCTGAGCCTACTTCTACCTTGTGAGCAAAAGCAGGGTAAAGATTAGTTATTGATATAACTAAGCAACTCAAGAATAATAAATACTTTATCGTTCCTTGATTTTTCCAGAAAATACCTTTTTGAGGGTAACGCTTCTGTTTTTGACTCGTTGAAACGGAACCAGAAAATAAAGATGATTTACCGCGATTTGGTTGGGGGAACATAAAACTTTTCTACGGCTAACTTTGACCAGAAAAAGCGCGATGCCTACGGCAAGGGCTTCGCCCTACGCACTAGCAAAACACTGAGAGTAATCATTACCATCAGTACTGCCGCTAATTTATTTCCCCAAGTTGATTGCAAGGAACCCAGATAATGGGAACCAATCAACACAGTATGAATGGCACTCAAGAGCAAGGCTGGCACACCCAATAGATGAATCTGTCGCCAACGCTTGCCCAAAGATTTTTGCAACGATTCCCAACTTGTAAAAGCGGCGGGGGACATTAATACCAATGCTACAGCACCCGCAGCCATCCCCCACTGAAATTCTGGTGGCAGAAACGAAAAGGCGGCAAAATTCCATTGCAATGAGTGTTCTATCATGTGGAAGGTGTGAACCACAGAAAGCACAAAAGATCCCACTCCCAAGCCGCGGCGATAACGCAGTGGTGAAGCCCACAAGCCACTAATCGGACGCGCAATTAACGCCAAAATTAAGCAGATTAAGGCGGCGTGTCCGGTGTAATCTACCATTGTGTCACCAGTCCGCAGCAAGGTGATAACGCCAATGGTGAGTGTTACCCAACCACCTAATCGAAACAACTGACTGCGCTTGTCTTTACTTACCAAAGATGTGGAAACGCCTACACCTAGCATCGTGGGCAGGGTTCCCAAGCCAAAAGCCAGCATAGTAGCTGTACTCATCCATAAATTGCCAGTTTCAGCGGCTTTAATTTGGGCAACATACAGGAAACCACAGGGCATTAAACCCCAAGTCATCCCCAAAAGCATTGGCGTCCACCATTTGGCTTTTAAGGAAAGTTTAACCATTCCGCTGCTGAGGCGATCGTGTAAACTACCTTGCAATAGGGGATGCAACACGGGAATGCGCGGTAGTAAATCGGGTTTTACTTGTCCTAAGCCAAACCAAATCAACATCACACCAGTCAGAATTGCCATCCAGCGCCGGAAGTCGCTGCCAATACCCGCTAGCTGTCCACCTTGCAGCAATACCGAACCTAGCGCCCCAATGCCAGCACCGACTAGAGCATAGCTCAACATCCGCCCCAGGTTTAGCAGGATATGAAATTTTAATTGCTGTTGCCAAGTGTCGGGCTTTTCTAAGGTTAATGTCTGTCCCAAAGAGACTGTTTTTGGACTTTTCGGCTGATGAGACAGAGAAAATGCCACTGTTAGAGGGCCACACATCCCAAAGCAATGTCCAAAACTCCCCAGGAACCCCAGGACTGCAATCAGCAACAAATCTACCATAAAAAAAGTTCCGAGTTCTGAGTCATGAGTCCTGAGTGTAAGAATAAAGATTTTGAAGAAGTAATTAAGAAATTCTTTTCTTCTTTGCTCAGTACTCAGCACTCCTCTAGTGGGGCACTTTACGTGAGGTTGCGATCGCTGTCAAAAGACAAAGCGTCAAACTTGATATTTTCTCTCGGAAATGTAATTTATCTAAACTTTTGCTGACAATTGCCTAAATTCTCTTATCAAGCGCTAAGTAGGTAAGCAAAATAAAATCAAACTATGTTGACAAAAATAAATGAGGCTAAAACCCGTTTATCTCCTGATTTTTGCATTCTGCTTTCTGCCTCATCCCAACAACAAATATTTATGCCCACCTACTGATTAAGCCGTAAAAAAATAATACAAAATAATCTTTTTTGAGATATTTTATGTTTTTCTTTCCTAAGGATTACTACTAGCGATCGCTACATTAATAATGTTGTACCGAAAGCCAATAAACAAGTTGCAAAAATTTATCCAAAAACAAAGTTACCTACATATGGGGGTTTTCCTGGCAACTCTTTTGAGCATTCTATTGTTAAGTTTGGTAGCACTTTCGCAGCAACCAGTTACCCTCAATTTGTTAATGACTGCCCCTGATGCCGAACCTTGGAGGCAGGGTTTAATTAGAGACTTCGAGGCTGAAAACCCTGGTATTCGCATTAACTTAGTTGAAGGGCCGAATGCCACAAATTTGCTCGAAGACCTATATACCTCATCTTTTATTTTGGGTGAATCCCCTTATGACCTGATTAATATGGATGTGATCTGGACATCCAAGTTTGCTGCTGCGGGATGGTTGCTACCTTTAGGCGATCGCATTTCTAAAGAGGAGTTGGCAGAATTTTCACCCCAGGATGTAGAAGGGGGACGTTATCAAAACCAGCTGTACCGCATTCCAGTGCGTTCCGACGTGGGAATGCTCTACTACCGAGAAGATTTAATTAAACAAGCGGGATTGCAACCGCCAGAAACATTTGATGATTTGATCCGAATTTCCCAAGTCTTGCAGAAGAAAAACCAGGTGAAGTGGGGCTATGTTTGGCAGGGTCGCCAATATGAAGGACTTGTGGCGATGTTTGCAGAAATCCTCGATGGCTTTGGTGGCTTCTGGGTCAAACCCGACACCCTCGAAGTTGGACTAGATCGACCAGAAACATTACAAGCCATTGAGTTTCTACGTAGTACCATCAGCGAAGGCGTTTCTCCTCCTGGAGTCACAACCTATCAAGAAGAAGACACCCGCCGTTTGTTTCAAAATGGTCAAGTAGCGTTTTTGCGTAGTTGGCCTTATGCTTGGCCTCTAGCCCAGGCAGAAAATTCGCCAATTCGGGGCAAAATTGCGATTAAACCGATGGTTCATGCTCCTGGTAAGACGGGAGCGGCTTGTCTGGGGGGCTGGGGCTTAGGGATTGCGAAATCTTCTCAACATCCTGAAGAAGCTTGGAAAGCAATAAAGTATTTTACTAGTCGGGAAGCACAGCGCCGATTCATTTTCAGTGCAGGTTATGTACCAAGTCGCCGGGAACTGTTTACAGATCCAGGGATTGTTGCTAAATACCCCCACTATCCGCAGTTATTGCAGGTCGTGGACAATGCAGTTTTACGTCCGCCGATCGCCCAATATGCTCAAACATCAGATATTTTACAGCGTTATCTCAGCGCCGCCTTATCCGGCCGAATGAATTCTGAACGAGCAATGCAAGCTGCTGCTGCGGAAACGCGGCGATTGTTGGGGGCAGGGGGAAAGCAATTAAAAATTAAAAATTAAAAATTAAATAATTTGTGCTTTCTACCTCCTCTTTGCCAATGCCCAATGCCCAATGCCCAATGACAAATGACAAATGACAAATGACAAATGACAAATGACAAATGACAAATGACAAATGACAAATGACAAATGACAAATGACAAATGACAAATTTACATACACTTAGAAATCGAGAACAACAGACAGCCTGGATTTTACTAACACCAGCATTGCTGCTGTTGTTGTTTGTATTTGCCTACCCGATTTTACGAGCATTTTGGTTAAGCGTATTTACTAGAAATTTGGGAACAGAGTTACAACCTGTATTCTCTGGTTTGGAGAATTATGTGCGGATGGCGGGGGATGGTCGTTTCTGGCAGAGTTTGTGGGCGACAACCGTGTTCACAACAGCATCAGTAATCTCAGAACTACTGCTAGGGCTGGGGATTGCTCTAGTTCTCAATCAGGCGTTTGTTGGGCGGGGCATAGTGCGTACAACCGCCATTATCCCTTGGGCTTTGCCTACTGCTTTGATTGGTCTAGCGTGGTCTTGGATTTTTAACGACCAGTTTGGGGTTGTGAACGATATTCTGCTGCGCTTGGGGCTGATTCAGACTGGAATTAATTGGTTAGGAGAGCCAACGCTGGCGATGATCGCACTGGTTTTTGCTGATATTTGGAAAACTACGCCGTTTATCAGTATCCTGTTGCTAGCTGGATTGCAGTCGATATCAAAAGACCTCTATGAAGCTTACTCGGTTGATGGGGCAACTGCTTGGCAAAGTTTCCGTAATATTACCCTGCCATTACTGCTGCCGCAAATATTGATTGCAGTGCTATTTAGGTTTGCTCAAGCTTTCGGGATTTTTGACTTGGTTGCTGTGATGACTGGGGGTGGCCCTGGTGGCGCTACGGAAGTGGTGTCATTGTACATTTACTCCACGGTGATGCGCTACTTAGATTTTGGTTATGGAGCAGCCCTGGTAGTAGTGACATTTTTAATATTAATTGCGGCGGTAGCGATCGCTAGTTTCTTGCTTAACAGATACCGTGCCAAAACATCAGGAGCCATTTAACGTATGAGTGTAACTCCCCAAGCAGTTCCAACGACTCCAAAACGAACAGAGGGAACCAAGTTTTCTCTGAAAAAAATCTTGCTGTTTATCATAGTTGTATTAATAGTGCTATTTAGCCTAGCGCCAGCTCTATGGCAATTGCTGACCTCATTTAAAGTGAATGAGGATATTGCCGCCGTCCCGACTGTCTATTTTCCTACACGATTCACTTTCAATCACTACATTGAGTTATTTACTCGTCGGCCATTTTGGCGCTACATCTTCAATAGTGCCTTTGTGTCGATTACTTCTACCGCTGTAGCTTTAGCGATCGGCGCACCTGCGGCTTATGCTCTCGCACGGTTACGCCCTTGGGGTGAAAAAGTTATCCTCGCCAGCATTTTAATTGTTACCTTATTTCCTGGAATTCTCTTGTTCTTAGGATTGTTAGAAATTATCCAAGCGCTTAAATTGGGCAATAATTATCTGGCGCTGATTATACCCTATACTGCGATCAATTTGCCGCTAACAATTTTAGTACTTAAAAGCTTTTTTGAACAATTACCAAAAGACTTGGAAGATTCTGCTAGGGTAGATGGTTACAACACCTTTCAACTACTATGGCAAATCGTATTGCCTATGACCCTTCCCGCCTTGGTAACTACTGGAATCCTTACCTTTATTTTTGCTTGGAACGAGTTTATTTTTGCTCTCACGTTTATGACGCGTGAAGAGTTGAAGACAATTCCCGTGGCTGCGGCTCAGTTGGGTGGTGCGACAATATATGAAATTCCCTATGGCCCGATCGCTGCTGCAACTGTCATCGGGACATTACCCCTGATTTTACTAGTTCTGTTTTTCCAGCGCCGGATTGTCCAAGGTCTTACCGCTGGTGCTGTCAAGGGATAAGAGGAAGCAGAGGGGAAAATAATAATTTCTGACAAATGACCAATGACCAATGACAAATGAAAAATGGCTAAACTCGAACTTAAAAACTTGAATAAAACCTACAGTCCCAAAGTCGTCCCTGTCAAAGACGTTAGTTTAACTGTAGATAACCATGAATTTCTCACTTTACTTGGCCCTTCCGGCTGTGGTAAATCCACCGTTCTACGCATGATTGCGGGTCTTGAAGAACCGACTCGCGGTCAAATCGAGATTGGGGAGGTGGATGTCACCTATAAACGAGCAGCCGATCGCAATATTGCAATGGTATTCCAAAGCTATGCACTCTATCCCCACATGACGGTGTACGAAAACCTCGCTTCTGGACTCAAGCTGAAAAAAGTACCACCGACAGAAATTAAACAGCGAGTGGCAGAAGTGGCAGAAGTTTTAGGATTAGCAGAGTTAATGAACCGCAAACCTGGCCAAATGTCTGGAGGTCAACGGCAACGGGTTGCTGTTGGTCGTGCTTTGGTGCGTAATGCCGATGTCTACCTGCTGGATGAACCTTTAAGTAACCTGGATGCACTATTGCGGGAAAGAGTCCGAGCCGATATCAAGCAAATTTTTGCCGCCCAAAAAGTGCCAGTGGTTTACGTCACCCACGACCAAACCGAAGCGATGACGCTTTCTACGAAGGTTGCATTGCTCAACGATGGCTATGTCCAGCAACTTGACCCGCCTGACCGCATCTATAACCATCCAGCTAATCTATTTGTGGCTGGATTTGTTGGTAGTCCACAAATGAATTTGCTAACTTTACCTTGTAAGGGACAATATGCGCTGCTGGGTAAATTTCAGGTTCATCTCCCAGATATACCAACTGTACCACCGCAGATTGTTCTGGGAATCCGACCAGAAAATGTCCGCATTGCTCAACCAGGCGATACCCAGACTATTCAAGGGCGAGTATTTTTAGTGGAAAATTTGGGTATGCACTATTTGGTTAGTGTCAAGGTTGAGGGTTCACAAACTGGAGCGATTACAGTACGTGCTTTGTTGCCAACAGACCAAAATTGGAGTGACGAGGATATTACATTAGCATTGCCCCCTGAAGATATTCACTGGTTTGATGTGCAATCTGGCCATGCTCTTGTTAAGAGGCAAATGTTAGGTTAACGCAAGCAAGAGACGCGATGAATCGCCGTCTCTACAATAATCAGATTTATCGCGTCTTTGCGATCTCGAATTTTCATCAAAAAACCTTAACCGAAGCAATCCTGGAAAGTGATGCTTGGGGATTTGCGCTACTCTAAGTCAGGAAGCCAAGGATAAATCAGGATGAGAAAATGGATTTGGCTGATGCTGTTGGTGCTGATGACAGTTGCCGTGTTGGGTAGCAGAGGTAGCACGTTTTTTGAACAGCGTCCCTCACCGACAATTGTTGAGCGGATTCCAGTGAAAACACCCGAACTACAGCCATCAAGGGAAGTTGATATTACTCCCCCAGTGTCTACTGAGAAGCTGTTAAACCATATCCAAAAGTTGAATTTTCAGCGCTACACCACAAAAGAGCGATCGCTAACTCGCACTTATATTACAACTGAACTGAAAAAATTCGGCTGGAAACCTAAATTAGAAAAGTTCTCTGACGGTGTGAATATTTTTGCCGAACGACCAGGAACGAATAAAGCCGCGAAAGCAATTCTCGTAGCAGCGCATTACGACACTGTTGCCTCCTCCCCTGGTGCTGATGATAATGCCAGTGGTGTAGCTGTAGTGCTGGAAGTCGCCCGGTTACTCGGTTCTCGTCCTACGCCACGGACGTTACAGCTAGCTTTTTTTGACCAAGAGGAAGCAGGACTTTTGGGTAGTCAGGCTTTTGTGAGTAAGACAGCACGCTTGCAAAATTTAGGCGGAGCGATCGTTATGGATATGGTAGGTTACGCTTGTTACACTGCTGGCTGTCAGAAATACCCTGCCGGATTGCCTGTTACGCCACCGAGTGACAAAGGCGATTTTTTGGCAGTAGTCGGTGATACAGAACACTTGTCTTTACTTAATGCCTTTCAAAACTCACAGAACGTCCCCTCAACCGCCCTGAATAAACAGGAATCAATCCCAGCAGTTCTAACACTACCAATTCCTTTTAAAGGTTTACTGACACCAGATACCCTACGCAGCGACCATGCACCGTTTTGGTATCAGGGTGTGGGTGCTGTGCTGGTGACAGATACCGCAAATTTACGCACTCCACACTATCATAAACCTAGCGATGTGCCAGCAACTATCGAGCGATCGTTCTTCACAGGAGCAGCACAAATTGTAGTTAATGCGACTAGTGCCTTGTTAGAAAAAGACCAGGTTTTGGAAACTAAACCACCAAGCTAACTGATGAATTATGAATTATCTTGACTAGCTTTTGGTTCCGGGAAAGTCAACGTCCAATTATTTTTATCATTAACCTGAGAATATAAACCTTGGAGAATGAGCCGCAGAGTTTTTCGAGTTCTAATCGGCTTTTTTACCAGATAAGTTCCTGGTTCAGCAAAGATATCATCAAAGTTTTGTTTATAACCAAATTGTTTTGAACAGTAACTACCAGCACCTTGGACTGTTAACACAAAAAATGGAGCTTGTTTGTATTCATCAGGAATCATAAAGATTCCATATACATGGTGACGACCACGCCACGGCTGAACACTAACCTTAGTAGCATGTACTTGGAATTTTGTAGTTTTTGATGCGATAAAAGCCTCGAAATTGCAATCAGAATCATTCACAGGCCACCACAGTGTAATAATACTCAAAGAGAGCAGAAAAATTAAAATATATGGGAGTCTGCGACGCATAAAGCCAAGAAAAATTGTTGATGCGGCTGGGAGAATTTGATAAGTAACGATCGTGCAGCTATAGCAATCAGACTATTTACCTGCAACACCTCTGCAAAACGTTTTAAAGAGCGAAGACAAAACATTAAGCAGTTGGTTAAATTTCCCTGTCAAATAAAATTGCAGATTGTAGATGTGTAGTTTACCGCCGCAGGCATCGCTTCCCCTGTTCTAGTAGCTCCGTTACAGTATTAAACCTAGCTGAGAAACAATCGAGCTTTTGTGGCTGTTAACACTGATTTATGCTCAAATTTTTAACTGTGATGAATTCTACAATTTGTTACTTTTGTTATGCTTGTAATATGGCTTTGTTTGCATTAGCAGGTACTTTGAGGAGATTAGAGCATAGGCGTACCCGCACATCTCTACGAGACGCTGCGCGTAGCTTGCTTCCACGTTCGCGTAGCGTGCCGTAGGCAAGTGGTACGACAAGCTACTTTTCTGCGAGAGGCTGCGCTCAGTACAAGCCAGTGGCCATCGTAGACATCGCCATCAAATTAAGAAAAAATTTACTTTTATTTCTAATCAATTATTAGGGTAGTCAAATACACAAATATCCGTTATATTCCCGTAAGTAACAGTTTGTATAAAAGTTTATGGGAAAAATTTGGAGAAGTCTTAAGACAGTTGCGGGTTTATTTAGCGCCATCGCACTCACACAGTTCGGGGCAAATACTTCGGTCATTGCAGCTGACACAGTTGTTATGCGTTTCGGTTTATTTACAGAATCCATTTCTCTTACTGAGTTGCAAAAGGCTGTAAAAACAGGAAAATTGCCTGGGAGTTTACAGTCTTTATCTGAAGAACAACGCCGCTTCTTCTTGGGGGCGCTGGGCATGAATATACCGATGAATGTTGTCACACTTGATAGGCTAATTAATACCCAGATTGGTACAACTATTCTCAATGACTTTGCTACAGCTTTAGCCCGAAAGGACAAAGCTGGGGTACAAGCATTGAGAGCAGGATTGGTATTAGGTTCTACTGCACCGCAAGGTCTTTCTATACTGAGTTTTATTGCTGCTTATCCCAGTAAACGCTTAGAAATTGATTTGCCAAAGGCTTTCGTTGTTGCAGGGAATTTAAATACCGCTTTTTGGCGTACCCAGCAATTCATGTTAGCGATCGCTCCCCAACTCGACCCCATAACAGCACATCCGCGAACACCGCAGATTGCTTTCCCTTTTGATCCCAGCCAACCAGGAAGCGCCCAAGTAAAAATACTTAACTTAAGTCTGAACGATCAAAAGCGCGATCGCCAAATCCCAGTTGATATTTACTGGTCAACTGCTGCAACTCCCGACAAACCCGTAATTGTCTTTTCTCACGGCTTCGGATCTGTCCGCACTGACTTGCGTTACCTAGCAGAACATTTAGCATCCCACGGTTATGTCGTAGCAGCTTTAGAACATCCCGGTAGTAATCAGGTAAATGCTAACTTAGCATTACAAGGCAAAACCAGAGTCATGAAGCCTCAAGAGTTTTTGTATCGTCCTCAAGATATTAGTTTTGTCCTCGACGAATTAGAAAAACTCAACCAAACGACTAATCATCCCCTGCAAGGGAAACTTGCAGCTACAAACGCGATGGTTGTTGGCTATTCTTTTGGTGGTGGTACAGCTTTAGCACTTGCTGGAGCCGAGTTACAACTAGAACATCTCAAACAACGCTGTAAAAAGAACCTGACTATCTTAAGTTTGGGAGAAAATATGCAGTGCATCGCTCAAGAACTACCAGAAAATAGTTATCAACTACGAGATCCCAGAATCAAACAGGCGATCGCTCTCAATCCGACAACTTCTTTGATTTTTGGCGAAACTGGATTAACTAAGATACAAGTTCCTACTATCGTGTTAGCAGGTTCCGCTGATAAAACCACCCCAGCTTTAACTGAACAAATTGTCGGATTTGAAAAAATCCCATCCCCAAAATCGCTAGTTGGTATAATTGGGGGTACTCATCTCAGTGTAAAAGACCCCAGCACCACATTAGATCAGATGGGACAACCAAATACACCGATTAGTGGCGGTGAAGTTGTCGGCGAACAAGCAGCAGATGTTCGCAAGTACGTTAAAGCTCTAACCTTGGCCTTTGCTGCACAGATGACTCCAGAAGCTAAAAACTATGCTATCTTCCTGACACCAGACTATGCTCAGTTTGCTTCAACTGCCGCATTTCCATTTCGTCTAATTACGCAGATTCCTCCTGAAGCTATGGCAGTGGTGAAAGAATTTGTTGAGAAATAAGAGACTCCCAATTAAACAAATATAGGACTTACGTATCATACATATTAACTATACTAATTTTGGGCTTTGGAGCCATGTCTAACACCCATAACAGTAAATATGCGACAAAATCGGGGTTGCAATTAGCACCTGAAATATAAATTTGACTTAATGCATATTATGGTTAATTGGTATAGTACTGTAAGTCCTAAAATATTTAATTTTGTGAGTAGCTTACTTAAGAATAGGGATATGAACGGTAGAAATCGCCGCTCATTCTGGCTCCCCCTTTGATTTTTATTTTTAGAAATATGCTGTGATTAATATACAGCTTATACAATTGGCCTTATACCAATTCTGTGTAAACTTTTTAATTACTACAAGTGTATTGCCTTGATAGTAGCCCTAAAGTTGCTGTTAAATCTACACCAAATTTTTACAGTAAAAATAACTATTTACACATAAAATTTATAATGTATTCATAAAAATAACAGAATCTTAAAAGTGTAAAAAACTAGGAGTAGATGCCGAATAATGATGATACATACGTATCCTATAGAAATCGTAAATTCTTTTTGAAAAACTCTGTCAATTAATTGTAGGGTGTGTTAGCAACATGTAGCACGCCCTACATGTGTTTCAAAATTCAAATATTAGTTCTGAAGCTAACATATTACAAACTAATTTCAAAACAAATGAAAACAAGTTATTTGATGGGAAATATGTTTGTGTATGTATTGAGGTAAATTACTTTAAGTTCACAAAACCAAATGGGAGATCGTTGTTATCTTCTGCAAGCCACAGATTAACCAAAAATCAACAACAAAGGGCTTGTTTTATTTACTTAAATAATTAGTTTTACAATACACATGTAGGTGAAACTAATTTGGGATTCAGAATTAAACAATTATTCCATTCCACTCAAGCTTATGCAACTCTATACAACTCGTGAAATTGAACAACTCCAGCAACACGAAGACCTTTCTGCCTTAATTGAAATTATGGAGTGGGTGAAAAATTTTTTAGGAAGGTCTCATCCTAACTTAGGTAGACCCGGCGCAGTTTGCCCCTTTGTACCTTACTCTCTCAAATCAAATAGTATTCGTCTAGCAGTTATTCACACAAACGATTTGTATCCAGAACAATTAGAAGAGATTGTTGGACGCTATCGAGATATATTTTTGCAAATAGATGTTAAAGAGCAGGAATTAGCAATTAATAAAGCTTTTTTACTTATTTTTCCTGACATCCATATAGAAGATGCTTCTAAAGTAATAGATAGTGTCCAACAAAAACTTAAACCTTTGTTTGTTGAGTCAGGACTGATGATAGGAGAATTTCATAAACGTAATGAAAGTCCTGGTCTGCACAACCCAAACTTTCGTCCACTTCGTAGCCCTATCCCCTTGTTGGCTATCCGGTTCATGGTTGAAGCTGACCTCCCTTTTCTTCAGAATCCTGCCGATCCACACTTACGTATTCGGTATTTGGAAGCTTATTTAAAGAATTTTGAGCATAAATTTACAGATGAAACAAAGTTTAAAAATGCTCATCAAGCATTAGCTTTAGCAAAAGAACAAATTAAACAAGAAAATTTGGTGAGTTCTTATATATAACAAATGTTTGAATTGAGGGCTGGTGATTGAGCATAGGTATGGAATATTAACAGTCTTTGCAAGTCGCTGCACCTTGAAATAAGTGGGATAAAAATGACGAATTTACTGCTACTTGCAATCGCTTAGTGCAGATAGCATCAAATCGTCATCAGAATGTAAATTATTCTACTACAGTAGAAGCGATCGCTAATTATCAATTAGTCAATATCAATACTTCAACAACTTCAATCTGATTTGTAATAATTGCACACGCATTTTTGTGAATATATTTAGAATTGCCATATTATTTGTGATATAAAAAAGCAAAGAATTTGGTAAATAAAATGGCGAAAGAAATAGAGCGTAAATATTTAGTGAGAGGAGATAGCTGGAGAGGATTAGCTGAAGGTAGTGTATATCGTCAAGGATACATTGCTACAGAAGAAAAAGCAACTGTACGTATACGTATAGTTGGTCACAAAAGTTATTTGACCATTAAAGGCCCCAATATTAAATATTCAAGATTAGAGTTTGAATATCCTATTCCTGTTCAAGATGCTCAAGAAATACTTGAGACATTATGTCAACGTCCCTTTATAGAAAAAACCAGATATAAAATAGAGTCTGGTGGTTTTATTTGGGAAATAGATGAGTTTGATGGTGTTAATAAAGGACTGATATTAGCAGAAGTTGAACTCACTGATGAAAATCAGCAAATTGAATTACCAAACTGGATTGGACAAGAAGTTTCAGATGACTCTAGATATTTCAACAGCAATTTAGTAAAATACCCTTTTTCACAATGGTAATAGCCTGATTCTGACTCCTTCCTTCTTCAACAGATATTGATTTTAACTGCTTCTTGACAACAGGATGCTTATTTCGTTGCGTAATTGATTCCTTGGGAGTCTCATTAGGAAATACCGTATCTACGGACGTGTAATTACTTGGTTAGCAAATCAAGAAAGTATAAAAATTCTAGTATATTTTCGCCTATCAATTCAGCATTAGCCCCAATAGGATGTAGCGGAATACATATCACTCGCCAGATTAACAGGTGCGTTCTTAGCTAAATGACCATTAAGAAACCTTTGCTAATCAAGCAACCGGAAGTTGGAAAGCTCATCCGTGAACTTCGTGGCACAACTAGTCTTACCCAAGAACAGTTTGCAGCATCTTTAGGTATAACTTATTCGACGGTAAACCTTTGGGAGAAAGGACATGCCAAGTCTTCATTTCTACCTATGCAAAAGATTGAGGGGATGTTAAAGGAGATGGACGATCTGGGGCAGAAAGTCTCGGTGAAGTATTTGTCGAATTAGAAAGCAGCCAGAGAGGCAAATTAATTGAAGTTACTTTCCCCCAATTAACAGGTTATCGCTACGACATAACCACAAACAACTCAATTCTAATTTTACCGATGTTTGCAGACATGCATATTTTGCGGATTACTCAACCTTTGAGTTTGAGTTTACCGTAACCGATATTTTATGCACTTTTGAAGACGAGTTTAGGTTAAAAACGCGCAAAAACTCCAAAAAATTTTTTCTTAATTGAGCGCCAATATTTTTCAGTCAACTTTATCTGGACTGTACAATGTTTGATTATTCTACCCCCGCTTTAGCTACATATCTTAATATTTCTTCGCCAAGAGCAGCTTGCACTAACGGCAACAAAGTTGCGGTCATAAATACTGAAGGTGTATGGGAAGTAGAAAGTAATGGGAAGAAAAAACTAATCCCAAACTCTAATTACGATGCTCGTGACATTGTAGCAATTGACGGCAAAACTTATGTCTTAGCTGTTCCAACAGGACTAGTAAAAATAAAAACTGACGGAACTAGACAAAAAATAGTTAGCAATACAGCTAATTCAAAGACACGGGTAAAATTTTTGCAAGATTGGATTATTTACCAGTCTGCAAATACTCTATCAATTTATGACAAAAACCTCAACTTTAAAGCCAAACAGAGTTATGGCGTAACTGAGGTAATGGATTTTGAGTATAAAAACGGGTATCTCTACACTAGTGGCTACCAGCAACAAAAGAGGTTAGGTATTCCCGTCCAGGTAGCTTTTCTTTACCGAATGGTTTTCGACGGAGCAAAAATATTTGCTTTGGCAAATTTAGCAGGAAATAACCAAGGTAAGCTTTGGGGCTACAATTCTGCCGATCTTGCTCACGACATGGCAGACACAAGACTTAACCGATTACATGTTGTTGAAGACAAGCTTTATGTCCTTGGTTCAGTTTATGGGGGTAACTCAATCTACAGGTGGAATGGCAAAGACTTATTAACAAAGACTTTGATCGCCACAGACACCTATACCAATGCCGCACAAACCCGTGACGAAACAAAGGTTTATATAGGAACTGTTAATCTGACTAATTTTACTGTCGAGCGTGGACAGCTAAGTATTCCAAGAAGACCTACAACTGCGGGGATGGGAGACGGCGCTAGCAATTTCCCTAAAACTATTTACTCAGATGGCAGTAAAATTTTTGTGGGTTCCTCTGCTGCTTATGCGATCGCCAATAGGGATAATCAAACCTTCATGGGTAAACCCATCTCTCCTTACCGTGGAGATGCATCTCTTTTAGTTGTCTCCAAAAACCTAATGACTCGCCACGCTTGGGTAACACCGGGAAATGGTGAAGTATTGCTATTTACTGATAAGTTTGCAGTAATCAAAACAGATAATAAAATCAATGACTTGGCTACAAATGTAGGAACTGCCCAACAATTACCAACAAATACTTATTTCGTTAAGTTTTAATTGAGCAACTAGATTGTAGAGAATCTCGTTTATCAATTCTTTTTTGCAGAAAACTGGCAGCCAATACAGTTTAGATAAACCCAAAACCCGGATGTAGAGGCGCGATTTATCGCGTCTGGAAAGACCAATTATCTACACCAATAACCCTTAACCCAGGCTTCTTGAACTATAAACAAGATTAATTATTAGTTTTGTTCGCGTATATTTTACGCGAACAAGTTACTTTTTTATCCAAAGTATAATACGTACTTTACATAACTATAATATGCATAGCAAGCTTGTTAAGCTAAAAGTTTTGCCCTGTCTCATCTAACTCTTATTCGATGCAGGATATATTATTTTAACCATTGAGGACAAGTATAGTTCTTGTCCTTTATTTTTTTGAGAAAGCTTTCGCCACAGACTGCATTTTATTCAAGGTAATATCAATAAATTTTAATACCCTCTTGTTTTTTTGCACAATCTATGCAAACCTCATAAATATATAATACGGTAATTTGATGTACTTATCGTATTTTACCAAAAAATTAGGTGGGTTAGCCAATAAACTCAAAATTTAGTGTCAAGTAAACTTTTTAGGAGATGTAATCGTGAGTACATATCAATCTGAGTCAGGCAATAGTTCGACTTCGCAAATGAATTTAGAGACTGATGTTCTAGTCATAAACGGTGGTGCATCAGCAACTTGGAATGCTGCTGCTCAAGGGGTAAGAGTGATACTCGTAGATAAAGGTTACTGCGGTACGAGTGCAGCAACAGCACTTTCTGGTACGGTTGCCTCGTAGATGACGAAGGGCGTCCTAATCGTCGCGCTATAAGAAGCTTATGATTATATGCGCTTGATGCGGAAAAAGATTACCAGAGCAGGCGTGAAAATACTTGACCATAGTCCAGCCTTAGAACTGCTGGTAGACACAGAAGGTTTAATAGCAGGTTGATTCCTGACCCTGAATTTGCATTTAATTTTGAGTAGAGAAATTGGTGATGATGATGCTCATGCGATCGCCTTCTTTTAACGAAGCATTGACCTTACAGGAAGCGATCCCATCGACAATATCTGTAATTAAAAGTTACTTAACGATGCACAAGTTAGAGATTTTATTAACAAGCAGTATTAAGGGCGAATACTACCTGTATTTTAAAGATAGCGAAAGAATGAAGAATGACAAATTTGTTACTTCGTCTTTCCTAAATTAGGAGTTACTAAACTTAAAATTGAACATTCGTGGAGGTCAAATCATGTTTTCTGGAAAAATTGAAAAAGAATTATTTGATGGAGAAATTTGGTCAATTTGGCAAACAACTAAATTACCAGATCATCTACAGTTATTAGTGGATCAAGAACTAGGAAAACGCGATATCTGGGAATTGCAGTCTCAAAAGCCTGACAATCAGCCTATTTATCCAAAGCTCTATGATGACTCTAGTCATTCAACAAATATTTAACAAAATAGGCAGTTCTTGCGTAGGGCAGGATAGCGTAGCGGTAGCGAGTCCGCGAGCGTCGGCTAGAGGAATACTACCCTACTCAAGAACTACTGTAGTAAATTACGGGCTGAAAGTAAGGGTTTAAGTCCCCTATCAAAGTCTTCTCTTAATTCCCACTCTTAACCAAACTGGCTATGCAGTAAGACTATTATTATTAGTTCCTTTGGGCGATAGGATGGCACTCCGTTGCTTAATTTTCACTATGCTAAATTGAGTTCTGTGCGACTGGTAGAGGGATAAACGGGTTTAATCCCACCAAATTTTGAATTTGCTGAGAGACTATAAAGTAAAGTGGTGGGTCTAAATTATCTAATGATTGCATTCTGAATTTTGACTTCTCTATTTAATTAATGCAAAATCGAATTCATGCTGTAAATCCCTCCCTAATTTATTTTACTTAGCAAGAGAAGGAATCAATATTAATGGCACATCTATTTGAACCATTCAAAATTCGTGAAGTTACCTTTCGCAACCGCATCGCCGTTTCACCGATGTGTCAATATTCCAGTACAAATGGATATGCTAATGATTGGCACGTTATTCATCTAGCTTCTCGCGCAGTTGGCGGTGCAGGTATAGTGTTCACAGAGGCGGCAGCTGTAGAGCCGCGTGGACGCATTAGCCCGCAAGATTTGGGAATTTGGTCAGATTCACACATCGAAACTTTAGCCAAGACTGTGGCATTAATTCATAACTTTGGTGCTGTTGCAGGTATTCAACTAGCTCATGCAGGTAGAAAAGCCAGCACTGCCAAACCGAGTAAAGGAGGGAAAACACTAGATGAATCTCAGGAAGGTTGGCGTCCCTTAGTTTCGAGTAGTGCGATCGCTTTTAGCAAAGATAGCCCAGTTCCAGAAGCCCTAAATCTTGAGGGAATTCAAGAAATTATTAACGCCTTTGCTCAAGCTGCCAAACGTTCTCTCCAAGCTGGTTTCAAGGTAGTAGAAATCCATGCTGCCCACGGTTATCTACTGCACCAATTTCTTTCACCTCTTTCTAACCACCGTCAAGATGATTATGGTGGCAGCTTTGAAAATCGGACTCGTCTGCTTAGAGAAATAGTTCAAGCAGTCCGAGAGGTTTGGCCTCAGACACATCCACTTTGGGTACGCATCTCCGCCACCGATTGGGTAGACAATGGCTGGGACATTGAGCAAAGTATTGCTTTAAGCGACAAACTCAAGTCTTTAGGAGTTGATCTCATCGACAATTCATCAGGCGGTATCATACCGGGCGTTCATATCCCAATTAAACCTGGTTATCAGACTCAGTTTGCCGAACGCATCCGCCGCGAAGCTAATATTCATACAGGAGCCGTGGGCTTAATTACATCCCCTGAACAAGCTGACGAGATTATTCGTACAGAAGTCGCTGATATAGTCCTGTTAGGACGCGAACTACTCCGCAATCCTTACTGGCCACATCTGGCAGCCAAACAACTTGGACACGATAAACTCTGGCCTGTTCAATACGATCGCGCTTGGCTGTAAGAGGATGTTTTAAAAGTAGGGGGCTATTGTAAGAAAACTCACCAGGCTTTTCTAATAGTTAGAGAAAGGACACCTGCGCCGCCTTCCGTAGCCTCTCAGAACAGCAAATATTTTCCGTCTCCCAGGCGTTCGGAGTCGAGTTCATCGGCTTCTAATTTATACACTGCTTGGATGGCAGTTTCCAAGACATATTTCAGGGTGGTTTCATACAAAGAAAGAAAAAACCTTTTTTCTCCACCCTCTACAAACCATTATTATTTTTCTCTGGTTGTATGAAACCACCCTGCCTCTCACGGATGGGAGAGGGGCTGGGAGTGAGGGCAAAACTTTGTCACCAAGCGGGTTTAGCGTTAAGTTGACACCTATGCACAACAGTGATGTCTTACCAAGTCACGCGATCGCTCCATTTTTCTAAAGTTCTAGCATTCACTCCTGGAACTCGTTCTAAGTCTTGTAAAGATGTAAATTTTTGCTGTTGACGACTAATAATTATTCGCTGTGCTAACTTCTTACCCACGCCTGGGAGAGTTACTAATTCTTCTAAACTAGCGGTATTGATATTTACTTTTTGAGTTGCTTGTAACTCAGTTGATGAAGAAGTTTTTATTTGAGGACACCGTGTTTGTTCTAATTTGATTTTTTCTTGAATTGCTGGTGGTAAACCGGGTTTGAATTTGGTATAAAGACGATCAAATTCTCGCACATAATGGGCAGCAACTATCGGATTTTCAATCACTACAAGCGTCTCGTCGTTACCATTATTGGCAGCATCTGACCAATTATGAGAACCTGTAATTACTGTTTGACTATCAATAACACCAAATTTGTGATGCAATAAATCGCCTTTGGGTAACACAGGTACGCCTACAGTAGTAATTGGATTTGACCAAGGATGATTGTCAATTTCATATTTACATTTGTTACTAAGAGCAAAACCCATCATATCTAAGGCTTCGCTATAAGGACGGTAGGCGAATTGTGGTTCAATTAAAGCGCGAATTTGCACACTTTGTTGATGGCGTTTTTCTAAAATATTGGCGAGAGGCTGTTCGGAAAAGACAAATAACGCCATATCAATAGACTTGGTTGCTGAATCTAAAGTTTTACCAATTAAACCGTTACTAGTGTTATTCCAAGGTTGAGTTGGAGAAGTAGGCGAAAATTGCACAGTAATTTTGGTATTACCCAAAGTTATTTGTTTAGGTAAACGTGTCGGTTTTTGCAAACCAAATCGACTATCTGGCTGACCTCCCGGCCCGTCTCCCCACATAATATTAAACTCTTCTGTAAATAAAGCAGCTAATTCTGGGCTGTCAATCTGCAAGAAATTATTGGCATTACCTAAACTGCTGGAATTTGTAAAATCACCTGAAGTATCACTTAATGTAAAATTAGCTGAAGTGATAATTACGAGGCGATTGTCCACAATCACAAATTTATGATGCATCAAGCTGCTACCCGCTGAACCATCTGCTCGATCGTCTAGCCAGGGAATTTTGGCATTCTGCAAAATTATCAAAGCATCTCTTTGATTGATTTCGGTTGGACTAAGCTGATTATCTTGATTAATATCGATAAATTTGCGAAATTCGTTGTAGCGTTCTTGTTCTCTTTTATCTAACTTACCTACTTCAGTAGATGTTAAGTTACTCCAAGGTCGGCTATAGATATTTTCTAAAATTATCCTGACTTTTACCCCAGCTTTTTGTCTATCAACCAATGCTTGGGCAACTTTGGGTAAACGTAATTCTTGCACCGCTATATCTACTGTGGATTTAGCATTTGTAATCGCATCCACAATCTGTTTTTCTAAATCATCCCCCAGGCGAGTTTGCTGACGGTAAGCTTCTTGGTATTCTGAAGACTCAGAATGGTTAAAGTAAGCCTGAATTAACGGGTCTTGTGGTAAGGGTGCTGGACGCTGATTGTAGGACTGGACTCGTTGACAACCAGCGAGGGAGAATATCAGTAAAAAGATATATAAAAAATATCTTTGTCTAGAGATAAGTTGCACTGTAATCTGTTAAAAGTGGATTGGGAGTGGATATATTTATCATTCCCAAAATTTTGTGGTCTGAATTAAGTAGAGAAATAAGTTTCCAAGTAAGGGGAAAAATCCACTATTAGATGTAAAATTACAGATATTTTTTTCAGGATTTGTCCACTCAAACTGTATATACTGAAAAATCCGCAGTCTATCACCAACGTGTGTTCTCACCATTATCGGTTATATGCAAATTTATCTAGATTACAGCGCCACTACTCCGACTCGAAAAGAAGCGATCGCAGTTATGCAAACAATCCTCACTCAACAGTGGGGCAATCCTTCCAGTTTACATGAGTGGGGACAACGGGCGGCAACGGTTGTAGAACAAGCCAGAGTCCAAGTAGCTGGTTTAATTAACGCCGCCAGTCCTGAATCGATCGTTTTTACCTCTGGTGGCACTGAGGCAGATAATCTAGCAATTATGGGTGTAGCTCGGTTGTATGCTGTTCCTCAACATCTAATTATTTCCAGCGTCGAGCATTCGGCAATTTCTGAAACAGCAAGGTTGCTAGAAATGTGGGGTTGGGAAGTTACGCGCTTGTCTGTAGATATTAAAGGTAGAGTCAATCCCCTAGATTTAAAGGCGGCGTTGCGACATAACACAGTTTTAGTTTCTATAATTTACGGACAAAGTGAAGTTGGAACTGTGCAACCGATCGCAGAACTGGGTAAGATAGTGCGACCGCATGCTGCTTTGTTCCATACAGATGCAGTGCAAGCTGCGGGACGCTTACCCATAGATGTGCAACAACTTCCTGTAGACTTACTTAGCCTTTCTAGTCATAAAATATATGGGCCGCAAGGTGCAGGGGCGCTGTATGTGCGTCCTGGGGTAGATTTGATGTCTTTGCTGAGTGGTGGTGGACAAGAAATGGGGCTGCGTTCTGGTACGCAAGCAGTACCGATAATTGCCGGATTTGGTGTAGCAGCAGAATTAGCAGCCGAAGAATTAGCTACAGAAACACCACGATTAATTGAGTTACGCGATCGCGCCTTTGCCCAATTAGCTGAGATTCCTGGTTTAATCCCTACAGGGGATACTTGCGATCGTTTACCTCACCATATCAGTATGTGCTTAGAAAACGCCGATGGGAAAAAACTTAGCGGTAAAGCCTTGGTACGACAGTTAAATCTTGCTGGCATCGGCATCAGTGCTGGTGCTGCCTGTCACAGTGGTAAACTTAGCCCTAGCCCGATATTGTTAGCGATGGGCTATTCCGAAAAAGCCGCTTTGGGCGGAATTCGCATCACATTGGGGCGTGAGACGACTGAAGCTGATATAGATTGGACAGTGATGGTGTTGAAGCAAGTTTTGCAAAGGCTAACACCGGATTTATCTTTAGTTAAGCGTTGATAGCTCATACTAAAATTTAGATACAGCATTTGTCGGAGTGTTTTCTATGTCCCTGCAAGAGCTTAAAGAGCAAGCCCGTCAACTGCCAGCAAGCGATCGCCTTGAACTCGTCCGTGCGATTATTGAATCCTTGCAAGATGTTCCAAGCCAACCACCTGAGCGATCGCACATCATCAAGCAGATGAAAGGTTTATTGAAGACTGACAAGCCAGCGCCGACTGATGAACAAGTGGAGTTCATACTAGAACAGCATCGGGTGGAGAAATATCTTTAGTGAGAGTTTTGATTGATACCAACATCATTCTAGATTATTTGCTAGACCGAGAGCCATTTTTGCAAGATGCGGAAGCCCTATTTAATTTGATCGATTCTGGACAAGTAGTTGGATACGTGACTGCAACAACACTCACTGATATTTTCTACATCGCCCGCAGACAAACTCAAAGTATTGAACTCGCTAGACAGGCAGTTTCAACCATACTGGCAGTTTTGGTTATTTGCTCTGTAAATCGGGCTATTTTAGAAGCAGCTTTTGCGTCTGGTTTAGCTGATTTTGAGGATGCGGTACAAATTTATTGTGCAGTTGCTCAGAGGTTAGACGCGATCGTTACTCGCGATTCGCAGGGGTTTTCCAATTCAGCTATACCCGTTTTATCAGTGCGTCAGCTATTAGAGCAGCTTGGATCAGTTGAGGAGACGCAGGATTGATCGTTTCAGCATAACGAAGAAGTGCGATCGGCGATTGCTCTTGCCTCAATCTACGTTGTCTTCTCTCTACATATCCTGACCTACTTTGCTAAGGCTTGGAAATACCAGAATACCATCTCTTCCACCAAGGAGTATTTGCCCAATGAAATTCGCGCTCAATTTTGACTAAAAGTTCTGCAATTTTTGAAGCTTCCCACTGCTTTAATTCATCGATTTTTCCTGGCTGAGATAATTCTTCACTTAAATATTCTGACATAACCTTGTCAATCCATTCGTTGCTAACTTTATTATTTATTATCACAAGAAAATCTACTATTTCGTTTGGTAGATTTTTCTGCCTTAATTCATCTATTGCTCCTGGCTGAGAAAGTCTTTTTTCAAGTGCATTAAGAATTTTTTTCTCTTTTTGCTTGAAATCTACATTTTTCAATTCTCTTTCATACCAAAAAGCAAAAAGTACTATTAACAGTAGACTGCCAGTGTATATATAAAAATTGCTTGTCCACAAGTATAACCAATCTTTTTGGTATAGAGCTTTATAGTTCAAGAGATTATCATACGATAGTTTTCGTTCCGATATACCTTTTGCTAGTATACTAGGTACTACCTGCACTTCATCTGATTTATTGCCTATAATTGTGTATGTAATTTTGAATACAGGTTGAGGAATATCTAAGTCACTTTTTTCAGATATCTTCTCTATTTTAGAACGATTAATGTTTTTTATTCTATAACCAAATCTTTGTCCTTTCGGATTGTCTGGAGGCTTGATGCTAGTCTTATTTTCTACAGCATCTTTAATACTTCCTCCAATTTCATCAGCTATTATTATTAAAGGTTTAATCAGATTTGGTTTGGGACTTATATCAATATATAAATCTACATTCTCATAATCTTGATCGGATAAGTTATAGAGTAAAAACTGAACTTGACTAACTTCTTGTACTGGATTTTTATTATCATTATTAAAAATAACTTTTATTTTATCCTTTGGAATATTTCTTTCTGAACCTATAATATTTGTTTCGTTAACCGCATAGTCCAAATATCTAGTTTTATTTTGTTCTTGAGTAACTAAAATAGTAGCTATAGAACTTAATAAAGCACCAATTAAAGCAGGAAAAACCCAGTTAGCTAAGTTTTCTAATACTCTTTGCATATTCTGCCCATAAAATCTTCTTGAGTAGATAATTAGATACATTCAGATGGTTCTTTAATACCATCAGTAAATGTAGCTAATGATACCTTGGTAAAAGCAAAGATAACTTAGCAATAATAATTTAGTCAAGTGATATTTTAGCTGGTGTAATGACATTGTGTTCTAGGGGTTTGCCGATTGTTGGCGCAGCGTCTACGAACAGGAAAAGGCAGCACTCTATGTCACTGCTGCCGAAAGCATCACCCCAGTTTTTTACAAATAGGTAAAATTTTGAGCGTGTCTCCGATGCGATCGCAATTCTCATGCAAGTTCCTGGTAAGAGCGATATTTATGCAGTTTGCGATCACTTTCGGCAAGAAATAACTGGCCATAGGCGATCGTCTTTACCATATTGATCCTTGCGTCACCATCATATTCCTCGGCAGGACTGCTAGGATTTCCATAGATTCGGTTTAACAATGAGCTACTCAAGCAAGTTTCAGAGTTGCATTTATCAAATTTCGTGCTAACCAGACCAGAAATATTAGCTAATTTCAGGACAATAACACCATGAACACTGCTAAACTCACCACTGATGGCACTCACCAAATCGTTATTTTACCCGAAGACTTTCAACTTACTGGGACTGAAGTTTATATCAAAAAAATTGGTAACGCCATTGTTCTGATTGCCAAAGATAACCCTTGGGAATCCCTCATTGATAGTCTAGACAATTTTTCTGATGACTTCATGACTACCAGAGATCAGTTACTCCTCGACACCAGAGAGAGCTTTTAAATGCGATACCTGCTTGATATGGACATCTGCATTTACCTAATAAAGCAAAAACCGCAAAAAGTACTGGATAAATTTCAAACCCTTAGCATTTCTGATGTTGGTATCTCCTCTATCACAATTGCCGAACTAGAATATGGAGTTGCCAAAAGCCAACAGCAAGAGAAAAACCGCATCGCCCTGCTACAATTTCTGCTACCTCTATAAATTGTCGAATTCAATCAAGCATCTGCAACGATTTACGGCAGCATCAGAAGCGATCTCGAAAGTAGAGGACTTATTATTGGTGCAATGGATATGCTCATTGCTTCTCATGCGCTGAGTTTAGGAGTTACCCTAGTTACCAATAATGTGCGAGAGTTTTCTCGTATTCCTACGCTCCTATTAGAAAACTGGGTTGAGTAATTGTCAATATGCTAGATGTGATGATATTGCGTTACTGGCATCCTGTAATATCAATCCAAATAACTTTAAGATCGGTATCATGAGTATTATCGTCTTCGGCAGCATAAATATAGATTTGGTAGCAACAACACCCAGGTTGCCAGTTGCAGGAGAAACGTTGCTAGGAGAAGAATTTTTTAAAGTTTCGGGAGGGAAAGGAGCCAATCAAGCCGTAGCATTAGCAAAATTGGGCATTCCTACCCAGATAGTAGGGCGTGTAGGTGCAGACGATTTTGGTAAGGAACTTGTTAACAATTTGCAAACATCTGGTGTGCAGACTGATAACATTTTTGTGGATAAAACTGTTAGTTCTGGAGTCGCGATTATCACCGTGAGTCAGACTGGTGAAAATCAAATCGTCGTTATTCCTGGTGCAAATGGGCGCGTCAATCAAGAAGATGTAGAGCGATTATCCCACTTTTTACCAGAAGCTACAGCACTACTTTTACAACTAGAAATTCCTATTCCTGCCGTGGTTGCTGCTGCTAAAGCCGCAAAAGGTGCAAATATAAAAGTAATTTTTGACCCCGCACCCGCACAATCTAATTTACCAGATGAATTGTATCCATTGGTGGACATTATTACACCGAATGAAGTTGAAGCAGCGCAATTGGTTGGTTTTCCTGTGAATGGAGAGGAACAAGCAGCCAAAGCAGCTGCGGTTTTGTTGGAAAGGGGTGTGAAATGTGCGATCGTCAAACTTGGTGCTAAGGGTGTTTTTTGTGCCACTGCTGAAGAAAAGTTTTTTGTACCCGCGTTTTCAGTTCATGCAGTTGACACAGTAGCCGCAGGCGATGCTTTTAATGGTGGTTTAGCGGCGGCACTTTTTGAAAGACTTTCCTTACATCAAGCAGTTATTTGGGGTGCAGCAGCAGGTGCTTTGACAGCGACAAAACCAGGCGCACAAACTTCGCTACCGGATAGGTTTACATTTGATGCATTTCTTCAGGAAAGGGGAATGGATAGTAGTTTTCAAGGGTAGGTATTTAAAAAAGTATAGAATAAACAGGTAAAATGCTTATCTCATAGGGATTGGCAGAAATATCAGTGAAAAGCTTCTGGACGATGTAGGGTGTATAGCAGGAGAAATGCAGGTGGGAAAAGTGAGGAATTAAGTATGGCACTATATCTAGACTCTGCGATCGCATCGGAAGCTGAAGTTGTTAAGCTTTGGGGATGGGTAAAAGGTATTACAACAAATCCCACGTTGTTATCTCAAAGCGATACTCCACCAGAAACCACGCTTAAAAAGTTGGTTGCCTTGACAAATGGCCCGTTATACTATCAACTTGTGGCATCTGATAAAGCTGGGATGCTAGCTGAAGGTAGAAAAGCTTTCCAGATTATTGGTTCACAAACAATTTTGAAGATTCCTGCAACACCGTTAGGGTTTGAAGTGGTGGCGAGTCTATCGCCAGAAATTACCTGTTCGGTGACAGCAATTTATAGTCCAGCTCAGGCAGCAGTAGCACGAGAAGCAGGAGCTAAAATTGCCATAGCTTATGTAAATCGAGCTACCCGATTGTTAGGTGATGGTATTGCCTTGGTGCGGGATATGGCTAGCGTACTCAAAGGCAGTGATACGGAAATCTTAGCAGCTAGTATCAAATCTCCTGAAGAAGCAGCCGCATCGTTGCAAGCTGGGGCGGATCATTTAACTTTACCACTGGCAATGTTGCAGGCGATCGCAACTCATGAATTCTCACAAAAGACTGTTGAAGAATTCGCTAAAGGAGGCATTGGTTTAAGTAATTCGTAATTCGTAATTGCTATTTGTTCAATAAGTGAATTTAGCTAAACTATAAAAATCAAATTTACTCAACATCTCCAAAAATGTGAATACCGCAGGTACTTGCAGAGCATTAGATAAAGTTGCAGTTGCAATTACTCTTTCGAGGGGTGCAGGTAAACTGTATACTTGCACCTTTGGGGGAATGGGTACAGCTGCTAAACGAGGCATAATAGCTGCTCTTAATCCTTGATTCACCATGCTAACGACTGTGGAATCTTCTTGAATGTCGCTAGCAGTATGGATTGGAATTGCGAAAGTCTTCAGGTGGTTGTGAAGAATACGTCCGCAAGGTGTACAAGGAAGCAAAACAGGCGGATAGGCTGCTATATCTTCCCAAGTAATTTGCGAACTGCTAACTTTGCTATCTGGTGGTAGTAAAGCTACATACTCATCCCGAAAAATTTCCCAGGTTTCAAATTCTTCACCAGTTGGTAGGCAGGTAATACCAATATCGGCACGTCCATCATGCAAACACTGCTCTACATCCGTGAAAGCAGCACACTCTATGATTGTGACAGCAATTTCTGGGAATTGATTGTGAAATTGTGCGATCGCTTTTGGTAATAGATGAGTAGCGACGCTCCGAAAAGCCGCAATTCGCACATGGCCGCCGTGTAAACCTTTATGCAAGTTTGCTTCGTGTTGCATCATCTGTAGATGCTGCATTGCTTGACGCGCATGATACAAAATGCGCTCTCCAGCAGGTGTCAGCACAGCACCGTGACGACCTCTAGCAAATAAGGGCACACCTAATTCTTCTTCTAGGGTGGCGATCGCATGACTAATTGCAGGTTGGGAAAGCTGCAATTCTAAGGCTGCTTCACTAAAGTTACCACGATCTGCGACTGCAACTATGGCTCGGAGTTGGGAGAGTTTCATAGGCAATTGATGAGAACAAGGGTATACACATCCTGACTTTATTGTGGCAAAAAGGTTGTATTAGTGATTTTTCATATCTATAAATCCCATTTATAGAACCTATACAAGCCATGATTTGATTCCTAACTGAGATGTTGTTACTGTTTTATTTACTGAGCAACTTTCAGGAATAATTTTATGAACAATAACATTAGGTGTTTACAAAAAGAAGATATAGAAATAAATTGTAGTCCGTCATTCCAGAAAAAAAACAACTCAAACTTCTGGAAATCTCTGCATCTGATTTGGGAAAATTTTGTCAAAAAACTCCTAGCAGATCCGAATGAATTACAAGTTTGGCAAAAGGTCGATCGCCACGGTAATATCTATTGGCAAGCTTACGACCCTGTAACCGGAAAATCTTTTTCATCAGGTTCGGAAACTGATGTGTCTATGTGGATTGAACAACTTTATCGGTATTAAAAACATGACACAACTTACTTTAGTAATTGGCAACAAAAATTATTCATCTTGGTCGCTTCGTCCTTGGTTAGCGATGATGGAATTTGGTTTAGAATTCAATGAGATTCGGATTTCTCTCTACAACAACCCAGATTTTTCATCGAAAATTCGGCAATACTCGTCATCAGGAAAAGTACCTGTGTTATTGCACGATAAACAAACAGTGTGGGATTCTCTCGCTATTTGTGAATATCTAGCGGAAACATTTCCGAATCTGCACTGGTGGCCAGAGAATAAAGCTGCAAGAGCATTAGCTCGTTCTATCAGTGCAGAAATGCACTCAGGATTTCAAAACTTGCGTCAGAATATGCCGATGAACTGCCGTACTAAATATCCTGGTAAAGGTTTAGAAACCGGCGTACAACAAGACATCGACCGCATTACTACTATTTGGCAAGAATCACGTCAAAAGTTTGGGACTACTGGCAATTTTTTATTTGGCAATTTTACGATTGCGGATGCGTTTTTTGCTCCAGTTGTCCTGCGTTTTATAGCCTATGATGTGCAGTTAGATACTGTTTCTAGAAATTATGTTGATTCAGTTTTAGAACTTCCAGCAATGCAAGAGTGGATAAATGCAGCAAAGAATGAGACAGAAGTTATTCCCCAATATGAGTTTTAGGAAAATATTAGATAGCGAGAATAAGAAGGGTAGGAATATTTTAATTCGATATGCAAATAAAAAAGATATTCCTGCCATTATGGAATTGATTCATTTGAAAGCTGAATTTGATGGTTGTCCTGAATCTGTAGAAGCAACTCCTCAAAAGCTAGAAACTGATTTATTTGGAGAAACACCTCTTGCTTTTGTTCTTTTGGCTGAGGTTAATGGCGATACTATTGGGTTGGCAACCTATCACTTTATCTATTCAACTTTTTTAGCAAAACCTGGAATTTGGCTTGATGATTTATATATCAAAGCTGAATATCGAAGCCACCGAGTTGGCCAGGCACTCATGCTACGCTTGCGCCAGATTGCCAAAGAAAAAGGTTGTGGCAGAATCGATTGGACTGTAGCTGTGTCTAACGAGCGTGGAATCAATTTTTATGAAAAAATAGGTGCAAAGATCATTAATAAAGTAAAATTATGCCGCTTAGACGGTCAAATGTTATAGTAGCGTGGGTATTACAATACTCACGCTTACAAATAAGATTGATGAATAAGATTGAGTCAGTTTTGGCACTTCTGAACCTAAAAATATTAATTGCATCATCTCTATTACTCATTTTCCTTTCTGGTTGTACAGATTGTGAGGCGAAAAAAACTTCAAATCCCAATCATATAAAGCAGTTATTAACAACTAAAAAATGTCCCAAGTGTGACTTAGGTGGTGCAGATTTAATAAATGCTGATTTAGCTGGAGCAGATTTAAGAGAAGCTGAACTGACAGATGCTAAATTAGATGGTGCAAATTTACAAGGATCTGATCTACGCCAAGCAGAGATGCGATGGACTGATAAATCTGAAGATGATCGTGGAGAATCTGGATTCTCAGAAATGGGTGATATTGATTTTAGTTGTAATGCAGACTATAAAGTTTCGTTAGAAAAAGTGAACTTACAATCAGCTAATTTTTCTGATACTAATCTCTCTGGCTTATTTATTTCTGATAGTAATCTCCGTGCTGCGAATTTAAGTGGTGCTAACTTCAAAGGTACGTATTTTAGCAAAGTAGATTTATCACAAACAAATCTAAATCACGCTAATTTATCTTACGCCAGCTTCGGCAATGCTAACCTTCACTCGGCAAACTTACAAAATGCTGATTTAAGCCACAGCGAATCAATCGTCAATGTAGACTTAAGAAATGTAGATATGAGTGGTGCTAGATTAAATGTCGCAAAATTAGATGGAAATGATTTAAGAGGTGCAAACCTCCGTGATGTTGATTTTACTCAAAGTAGCGTAGATAGAACAGACTTTCGTCATACTAAAAATCTGACAACCGAGCAAATTAAATTGGCACAAAATTGGGAAGAAGCGGTATATGACGAAGAATTTCGTGCCAAATTAGGACTACCTGCTTGCAAAACTAGGTTAGGAGAGTATTTAAGGCGACCTTTTACTTTTAGTAAAATTAAGAAAGGATGTTTTCAAAGATAATCAGGTTATTTTTTGTTCTCTCGCTTCTCGTTCCCAGTCAGAGACTGGGAATGGCTTATTAGAGGCTCTGCCTCCAGCCAGATATTGAGTCAGAGACTCAATGAATGCATTCCCAGTCTCAGACTGGGAACGAGGAAAGTCTTATTAAGGCTAGGTTTTTAAGACTTGTGTATACACCGTAGCCGTGTTGGAGAGGGGAGCCAAAACCCTCATTTTTCGTTGCTCCTCCCTTTCCCCGTGGGAGAGGGAGGTTGGGAGGGAGAGGTTCATCGAACTCACGTTAAGCTAGAATAAATCCATTTTAATATTAGTAATGCCTAATATTCAAGAACACGTAAACACTCTCTTTACAAAATTTATTCCTGGTTATAGATTTTTCCGTTTACAAGAACTCACAATTGATAAAAATAATTCAATTCAAACAGAAATTAATAGTCAATCAATTAAAGTTCTCAGTTGGAATATTGCTAAACAAAACTATAATAAGACTTGGTTAGAAGATTTTTCAACAATAATTGCCACTTATCAGCCAAACCTCATATTTTTACAAGAGTTTTCTCTAAAGTTAGAGGCAAATGAATGGGGAAAATGGTTGAAAATGAATTGGAGTTTTGCTCCTAACTTCGTAGATATTCATCACCAAACTTATTCAGGAATATTTACAGCCTCGACAATCAGCCCAATTACCAAAAAAGTTATAGCTACTAAACATTATGAACCGATTGTTAAAACTCCTAAAATTTCTTTAATAACTGAGTATCTGCTACCTGAGCAAAGCATAACTCTCCTGACAATTAATACTCATCTGATCAATTTTGTAGATATAAATAAATTTAAAATCCAACTAAATGAATTAGAGCAAGCCTTATCTATACATCGGGGGCCACTAATATTTTCAGGAGATTTCAATACTTGGAGTCGAAAAAGAGCAGTTATTCTCAATCAAGTAACCACTCAATTAGGATTAACGCCTGTAATTTTCGCACCTGATGAGAAAGAGAAAATTAAACGCTTTTTGTTATCACCTCCTTTAGACCATATCTTTTATCGAGATATCAGTGTGAAAAAAGCCAGTGCTAAAGTGCTAGACCAAATTTGTTCATCAGATCATAAGCCATTGCTGGCAGAATTTACTTATACCAATACTCAAAAAAATTAAGATGCTTGTAGATGCTGGTGTTCTAGCTATTTTTAGTACAGCTACAGTTGTTGTTCATTGCGTGGGAGTTATACATGCAGCTCATGCAGTGATGAATGTGCGTTCTTCTCAAGGGGCAATTGCCTGGAGCATTTCTCTAATTACCTTTCCCTGGCTAACGATTCCGTTGTATTGGATTTTAGGAAGAACTAAATTTCATGGATATGCTGAAACACTGCGCTCAGTCTATGCACAACACTATAAACTTTTTTATTCTACCTATAGCGAACTGATTAAATTTCAGGTTGCACCACCAGATAATCTAGCCCCGTTGCAACCATTAGCGGAGGCTTTTACAGACATTTCTTTCACATCAGGGAATGCTGCCGAATTACTGATTAATGGTCAGCAAACCTATGAAGCGATGTTGAAAAAGATTGCATCGGCGACAAATTATATTTTGTTTCAATTCTATACTGTTAACGATGACGAATCAGGTAATGAGTTTAAAGAAGCGTTGATTGCTAAAGCCAAGCAAGGAATAAGCATCTATTTTCTGTACGATGAAATTGGTTCTAAGAAACTATCTCGCCCTTATATCCAATCTCTACAACAGCATGGAATTGCAGTGAGTGCATTTAACACCACTAAAGGTCAAGGTAATCGGTTCCAATTTAATTTTCGCAATCATCGAAAAATTTTGGTGGTGGATGGAGAAATCGCATTTGTCGGCGGACTAAATATTGGTGATGAATATTTGGGAAAAAATCCTCGCTTGAGTCCTTGGCGCGATACTCATATTATGCTTGAAGGGCCAAGTGTACAAAGCCTACAAAGCTCTTTTGTGCGAGATTGGTATTGGGCAGCTCGAAAACTTATCGAAGTTAACTGGCAGGTAAAAATTAATCGGGATAATCAAACTGTATTGATACTTCCTACAGGCCCCGCAGATCATCTGCCAGCTTGTAAACTTTTTTTCGTCGAATTAATTAATCAAGCTCAAACTCACCTCTGGATTGCTAGTCCATACTTTGTGCCGGATGAGGCAACATTGTCAGCCTTAAAACTGGCAGCAATGCGAGGTGTCGATGTGCGAATTCTCTTACCAAATCGACCCGATCATTTATTTGTTTATTTATGTTCCTTCTCTTACTACACCGAAATGGAAAAAATCGGTATCAAGTTGTATCGTTACAAAAATGGGTTTATGCACCAAAAAATTATAGTTATTGATGAGAATCTAGCAGGGGTAGGAACTGTTAACTTAGATAATCGCTCTTTTTCCCTAAATTTTGAAGTTATGGGTTTTGTTACCGAGTGTGGATTTGTCCAAAGTGTGAAAAAGATGTTAGAGGATGATTTAGCTGTCTGTGTTGCTGTCGATCTTAATGAGTACGATAAAAAACCTTTTTGGTTCAAGTTAGCTGTGAGAGTATCTCGATTGCTGACTCCTTTACTTTAAGCACTAATAATTGCTCCTACCTCTAATATCATTTCCGCTTGATTACTTATAGTGCAATACGCTTGGCTTTGTGAAAAATTGTAGGTTGGGTTAAGCAAAGCGCAACCCAACAAATCCCTGGAAATGTTGGGTTTCACTTCGTTCAACCCAACCTACAATTATCCTGTATTGTACTTTAATCACTAATATATGGATGAATAGAATAATCTATCAGGCAAAGTTAGAGTAATTTACTCAGTGGTGTCGCTAAACCGTCAATGCTGACAAGATTTTTCTTCTGTTGATATTCTCGAACTCCCTCTTCGCCTTTTTTAGTAGCCCAGTTTACTAGAGTCTGGCGCTGACCTTGATATTCATAGAGTGGTACGCCAAAACCACAGGAAGTCTGGATTTTTTCAATGTCAGCGACGATAATTTGACGAGTTCCAGGTATCGGCAAAAATAGAGAATACAAGGAGTCCCACTCTGGAGAACTCGGTAAAATCGTGGTTCCTTGACCGTAAAGACGCAAGATACACGCAGGTTCTTGAAAGGCACAAAACATGAAGGTTATCCGCCCATTTTCTTGCAAATGGGCTGATGTTTCGTTACCACTACCTGTAAGGTCTACATAACCTACTCGGTTGGGAGACAAGATACGAAAGCAGTCTTGACCTTTAGGAGACAGGTTAACATGACCTGTAGGACTCAAAGGTGCAGAGCCAACAAAGAAAAGGTGTTGGGCAGCAATAAAGTCTTGTAGTTCTTCAGTAATACAGTCAAACAATTTAGACATAGACTGTCTGATTTATATTCGCAAATTGATCGTGTTCTCAGCCTATGTCTTAGCTAAAAATCTAGCAAGGTATAATTACCGATGTTTGGTTTATCGCAAGGGAGTGGGGAGTTGGGCAAAACTATTACTGTCTCATGTATCGACTAGCCATTTGGATGGCATCAGCGATATCGACATCACCATCACCATCAGCATCCAAGAAGGAATTTAGGACAGGATTTCCGCCAGCTTGGGGATTTTGAGCATTGGCTCCTGATTGCAAAAACTTTAGCACCAAAGGTACTGCCAAAGGCAGCAATTGTTGAACAATACCAGCATCTAACCCAGTGCGTTGGGCAGCAACTTCAGCTACTTGCTGTTGTATCTCAGGAGAAAACAACGAATTGACGGCTTGGGGGTTGGGAGAAGTACCAGCATATTGACTGACTAAATTTTGTGTGGCTTCATTACCATCTGTAGCTTGTTTGTCTTGTAAAGCAGAACGGACTTGACCACCCACAATTGACAAAACTGATTGGATGGTAGAAGGATCTGCGCCTGTGCGATCGCTCAACTGCTGTACAGTATTAACAATGCTTCCTATTTGACCTAAGCTGCCCTGTTGATTGGGATTAGCAACGGCACCAAGAATTTGATCGAACAGTCCCATAAGTTTGTTTCTCTCTTTGTTCTCAAAAACTTGCCAAAACTGGCTGGAAGTTTTTTGTGTACACGGACTTTTGTAAGTCTACTAAAAGATTAGAACACGTGAGCTTATAATTAACGAATAAAATTTTAACAGCTACTAGCTCAAGGATGAGAAATCAATCGAGGGATTACAAATTTTGCGCTTCGATTTGACTCACATTGGCAAGTAATTTTACCCTGATGTTTTTCTACCACAATCTTAGATGCGTAGGCGTAGACCACCGCAGGCATGGTTCGACTTCGCTCACCAGCCGCGCTAGCCTTGAACCCTTAATGCCTCGTGGTTTGGTTGTCAAAAATACTTCAATGTTCCCACTCAAAAAAATAAATCGCTGTCTGTTGAAGAATGTTCGTCTATCTTGCAGACAGCGATCGCAAAACGCTCAACTTATTTGCTCTACGCTAATGCCGCTACTTTCTCTAGTAAGCCTTGAAACAACCTCAAGCCGTCACTACCCCCTAGCATTGCGTCTGATGCCCTTTCTGGGTGCGGCATCATTCCCAACACATTGCCCCGGCGATCGCAAATCCCGGCGATGTTGTTCAGTGAACCGTTGGGATTCTCCCCTTCATAGCGAAATATGACTTGCCCGTTATCTTCAATTTCTGCGAGAGTGGCTGCATCAGCGTAGAATCGCCCCTCTCCGTGGGCAATAGGCAAAGCGATAACTTCACCAGTTGTATAAGCTTGCGTCCATAGATTAGTACGTTCAACTTTCAAGGGAACGCGATCGCAAATAAAATGCAAATCCCGGTTTCTGGTTAACACCCCTGGCAAAAGTCCAGCTTCAGTTAATACCTGAAAGCCGTTGCAAATACCGAGGACAAACTTACCCTTTTGAGCGTGTTCTACAACCTGCTGCATCACGGGTGAAAAACGCGCGATCGCACCACAACGCAGATAATCCCCGTAACTAAAGCCACCAGGAATAATCACGACATCCAAATCAGCAATATCTGTTTCTTGATGCCAAACCATGCGCGTTGGTTGCCCCAGTAAATCTCTGGTTACATAAGCAACATCGCGATCGCAATTAGAACCGGGAAAAACAACAACACCGAATTTCATGATTAGTTAAGGGAGTGGGGGGGGCAGGGGAGCAGGGGAGCAGGGGAGCAGAGGAGCATGGGGGCAGGGGAGAAGTTGCCAGTAAGTTTTTCCTCTCTGCCCCTCTGCCTCTTCTCCATGCTTAGTCTCTAAAATACCCCAGTTTGAGTTTCGACCTCAATTAATTCAAAGCGGTAATTTTCAATTACGGGATTTGATAGCATTTGGTCACAAATGGTATCAAGGTCTTTACGCGCTTTCTTTTCATCAGTTGAGGTGATGGTGAGTTCAATGTACTTGCCGATCCGCACCTGGTCAACGTTATCGTATCCCAGTTGCTTAAGACCGGATTGTACTGCCACACCAGCGGGGTCTAAAACTGAAGGACGAAGGGTCACGAAAATTTTGGCTAGATACTTGGTTTGCACGGGCTTTTGCTGAATGCTGCAATCGCTATACTATAACTTTCTGTTCCAACTGAGTGAAAATAAGATTACGAAGCGGTTAAAGTTAATCGATCTATTAGCTCATCTAACAGCTTCAAACTACAGTGGCATACTTAAATAATTATCTATGAGAGCTATACGCACCCGCAGTCAAGAGCGTATTTTCAACCTACTGAAAACTATCAAAAAAGGCATTTCCGCCCAAGATATTTACGTAGAACTACGTAATACAAATCAGAGTATGGGTTTAGCAACAGTTTACCGTTCTCTAGAAGCCTTAAAACTAGAAGGCATGGTACAAGTTCGGAATTTGGCTAACGGTGAAGCCCTCTATAGCCTAGCACAACAAGATAAACACCACCTTACTTGCTTGCAATGTGGTGTCTCAATTCCGATTAATCAATGCCCAGTTCATGACTTAGAAAACCAGCTAGAATCAAGCCATAAGTTTAAAGTTTTTTATCACACCCTAGAGTTTTTTGGGTTGTGCAGTCAATGCCAAGTAAATCAACCTACTGAGATTAGTCAATAGTCATATAAATTTTATATGGTGTTGCACTTTATTCTCCTACAAACTAAAGCCCGTGGCTACAGAATATAGAAGCAAATCGGCTTTTTGCAGGGTAGCCTACTTAGACGGCTAATGATATGAATTTTCATAAATAAATGGTGTGAGCAGGAAATTTTCTTTACTCTTCAAGCTTAACTACAGGAGTAATGCAGTGTTGAGGATTAGCGTTGAAGAAGCAGCTATGAATTTAAAATCTCTTTTGGAACGAGTAGCTAGGGGAGAAGAAGTAATTTTGCTAGAGCAAGATAAAGCTGTCGCTCGTTTAGTTCCTCCGCTACCAAAAGAAGAACAATTAGCAAGTATGAAGCAATTTCGTGATTCCCTTGCGATTAAGGGTGAATCATTGAGTGCAACTGTCATAAATGCACGTACAGAAGAACGTCGTTGATTTATTTAGATACAAGCGTCATTGCTCCTTTGTATTGGAGAGAAGCTTTAAGCGATGCAGTTGAACAATTACTACTCAATGAAGCTTAAGATTGCTTTATTCTAGGACTTACGCAAAAGCTCTCTGAAACTTCTATTCCTTTGTGTCCTTTGCGTCCTTTGCGGTTCGTTGTTTCATGATTTTGCGTAAGTCCTGTATTCAAAGAAAACTCAACCAACTAAATACATCTGCAACTGTTAATTGCCAATTTTCCAAAACACTCAAAACGGGTAAAATATCTTGCTGTTCTTTTAATTCTGGTAATTTATTCGGTTCAAAAATCATGATTGACTCATCAGCAGAATCGAGCAACCATCCTAATTTTGCTCCATTTTGAATAGAAAAAGTAATTTTGCTGATAACTCGGTTAGGTGATTGTTCCGGTGAAAGAATTTCGATTATCCAATCTGGAGGAATCTCAAATTTATTTGTAATTTTTCCATTAGGAAGCAATGGAATTCTTTGCCATTCAAACACAGCAATATCTGGTACTATCGAACGACCTTCAAATGTACAGCGTAATTCAGGAAAGGCATAAGCTAATTTTTGTAGTTTTGCAACTTTATTTATGGCAGAAGCTAATTCAATTTGTAAAGTACTGTGTTCTCCTTGTGGCATAGGTTTTTGGTGTATTTGTCCGTTAAAATACTCGCTTGCTGGCTTTGTCTCTGGTAGTTTTAAGAACTCTTCTACACTTATTGCTGTGGTTGGCTGAATAGATAATGTCATAATTTACAACTTATCAAAACTTGATTATTTCATCATGAGAAGAATCAGACAAGTAGTGCATAGGCGTAGCACATCATAGACATCAAATTTTTTTCACTAGCCATTGTAATTTTATCAAATAGGTCAGATTAAATATTAGGCGATCGCATAAAAATTATCGCATTGTATAAGAAAATCGATTAACGCGAATAACTTCTTCTTCCATAGCACCTAATGCTTTGAGAGTTGCTTTTTTAGATTCGGTTAAACCTGTAACACCTGTAATGTTCATCTCTTCGTAAGGTCTTTTTGATCTAATGGTTCTTATACAATTACCTGTGCTAGTCTCCCAAAGCATTATTGTGCCATCACAACTACAACTAGCAAGCATTTTACTATCCAGACTAAAAGCAACTGAACGAATCCAAAGAGAATGACCTTGTAAAATTTTTAGGCATTTACCACTGTTTATATCCCAAAGTATTACAGTTTGGTCGTCTGCACCACTCGCTAGAGTTTTACCATCTGGACTAAAAGCAACTGCGGATACTGATTTGGTGTGACCTTGCAAAGTTTTCCGGCATTCACCCGTGAAGGTACACCATAACCCAACGCTTTCATTAAGAGTACCACTAGCTAAAAGTTTACCATCCGAACTGAAAGCAATTGAGCGTGTCCAAGGGCCTCTTCCAATTTCTAATGTTTTAAGACATTGGCTTGTATAGATATTCCATAGCTTTATCTCTCCGCCATAATTACTAATAGCTAATGTTTCAGCATTGGGACTGAATGCAACTGAGCGTATTGAATGATTGTCTTCAAAAATTTTCCAGCATTCTCCCAGTTTTACATCCCATAATCTTACACTTCCATCACCACTAACACTGGCAAGTCTCTGACCATTTGGGGAGAAAACGATTGATTGTACCCAATCACTGTGTCCCCGCAAAACGTTCAAGCATTCTCCTGTGCGGAAATTCCATAATCTGACTGTTGTATCAGCACTACCGCTAGCAAGTATTTCACCATCTCTATCAAGAGCAACTGATTGCACCCAATTGGTGTGACCTTGTAGAATTTTTACAGATTTACCAGTACCAACATTCCATAATTTGACTGTTGTTTCATCATCTGCACTAACAATCATTTCACCATTTACACTAAAAACGACAGAGTTTACCCAAATGCTGTGTCCTTGTAAAACTTTTTGGCATTCACCTGTAGCAACACTCCAAAATCTCACTGTCTTGTCGTAGCTACCGCTAACAAGAGTATCTCCATCTGGACTAAAAGCAATTGAACGTACTGAATTGAAGTGTCCCTTTAATGTTTTTAAACATTCACCTGTTTTTACATCCCAAAATCTGATATTTTGGTCGCCGCTACTAGCAATTGTTTTACTATCAGGGCTAAAAGCAACTACCAATGATGAGATATTATGTACTAATGATGAGATATTATCCCCTTGCAAGGTTAACTTACATTGACCTGTGTTTACGTTCCATAATCTTACAGTCTCATCATAACCACCACTTGCAAGCATCTTACCGTCTGGACTAAAAGTAACTGATTTTACAGAATTTATATGTCCTTCTAAAGTTTTTAAGCATTGGCTAGTTTGAAGATCCCATAATTTTATCGTGTAATCAGAACTACTACTAGCAAGCATCTCACCATCTGGACTAAATACAATTGAGTTTACTGAATTAGTATGGCCATGCAAAATCTCCAAGCATTTACCAGTTTGAATATCCCATAATCTCACTGTATTATCAGAACTGCCGCTAGCAAGAATCTTACCTTTAGGACAGAAAGCAACTGAATTTACAGAATTATTGTGTCCTTGTAAAATTGTTGAGCATTTACCAGTGCGGGTATCCCATAGCCTGATAGTCCTATCGTGACTACTGCTAGCAACTTTATTACTATCGTGACTAAAGTCAACCGAAAGTATTGCGTTAGTATGTCCATTACAATTCAAAATTTCTTCGCCAGTAGCAACTTTCCATACACGAACAATGCCTTCACCATCACCGGTAGCTACAAATTGACTATCAAAACTATACGCAACTGAGAAAATTGCACCAAATAGTTTAGTAAAAATGCTGTCAACCAAATTTGCTTGTGCAAGATTAACATGATGCAAGCTAGCCTCAGTAAAATCAGCACCTTTAAGCACAGCACCGCTTAAATCTCTTCCATCCAAAGCAAATTTATCAACTTTTACTAAAACTGTCGCTGCATTCCCCCCGACATAACCCACTTCATCTTCACTTTTTCCTCGCGTCCCCTCGATAATCTTGATAACTGACTCCTTAGCCTCAATATCAACCATCCCCATCAACAAATCCATCACCGCTTTCGTTAAAGGTGCTTTACCAAAAGTCACCCTCAATTTTTCTAACGATTCACTTATAAATCCCTTTAATGCTGGAGTTGGCAAAATCTCCCCAGCCGTATTTACCTGACGACTGAAATAAGCAGACCAATTATAATCAACGGGTGCAACATCATGATTTATATGAAATCGTACCCGTGCTAAATCCGTAAAATCATCTGCCAATGCTCCTAATTCTGCTGCAAATTTATACGCTACAAAAAACTCTAACAAAGACCGATGTGCTGGAGTATAATCACCATCAGCGTTGCGGATGAGCATGGTTTGCCCCATCATGTCGTAATGCCAGTGGTCTAAATCCTTCTCTTCTTGCACCACCGAACCAAATAACCGCCGAATTCTGTCAGGGAAAAGCCGATAATTGAGGCTCATTTCATCTGTAGACAGCATTTCCCAAGAAAGTTCGCACAAAAAGTATAGCTTTTCTGCCAAAGAAGTAAAAGTGCGATCGCTCTTAATATCCCGTTCCATTTTCCGCCGCACTGCATACAAGTAAACCCGCGACATATCCACAGGTTTACCCGCTTCAATATCTGGCAAAGCTTCCAAAATTAACTCTGTCATCACCGGACGACGGGCTAAATCCAATAATTGCGGATTTCCCATCACTTGTTCAACTGTTGCAACTTCCGTTTGGTGCGACAACACCAGTCGAATTTGCTCGTCGTTAAATTTCTCCAGTTCCAGCACTTCAAACTGCGGTGTTTCTCCTGTCAGTTGCTTAGTAGAAGCTTGCAACTCAGCATTGAGTAGAGCGCGTCCTTCCTTGGCGTCGGGAAAATGTTCGGTGCGACAAGTCAAGACAACTTTGGCACCGGGAACTACAACTTTTGCCAGTTCCCAAAAGTTATTAATCATCTGCTGACGGTCAACTTTTGCTGCCATTTCGTCAAAACCATCGAAAATTAGCAGCAATTTACCCATGCGGTTCAGTTGGTCAAATACTTCGCTAGTTAAACGAATATTATGTTGTGTAAAAAAGAACCCTGCTAAAACGTTCTCGACATTTATTGCTTTGGCAAAATCTCGCAATGTAATTACCAAAGGCAAACGAGGACGCTCAATACCACGTTTTTGGGCATCTCGGTAACGTTGCAATGCCACCCAAGCATAATGGAAGGAAAACCAAGTTTTCCCCGTACCAAATTCTCCTAGTATAGAAATATGCTCTTTAGCGGGATCGTCCAACCACATATCAATATAACCATCAATCCAACCATCGCGATCGCTATAGTGACTGATGCCGATACGCTGTTTAGTATCGGGGTCAATTTCCTCTTTTGTGCAAGCTAAGGGAACGTATTTTGTATCTATTTGCCGCCGGATAATTTCCGCTTCTAGCCAATCGAGATAATCGCTAAAATCAGCATCTTGGTCAATGAGTTCGTCAAAAGTATAACAACCTAAATGGCGATTTTCCTCCTTTTCCACCTCATTCCGCGCCGCTCGTGCAATCCGTCTGGCTGTTACTAACCAACCTTCATCAGTTCTCTGCTGCTCCACAGAAGAACGCAAAACAGCTACATCTTTGAGTCCAACTTCCCCCTCAATTCCTCTGATTAGGATGCGGTCATATCGGTTACGCCGGGTTGGCACATGAATAATCCACTCAAAATATGAATCACCCCAAACTTCATATTTTTCAAAGCGGTAGCCCAAGGTTTCAAACCAGCCGCGCATTTGTTGAGCTAAAGCTATAGCTCGACATTTATTTTCAATAGATGTTTCGGCCTCTAGCAGTGCAGGGGAATTTTGTGCAGCCAACCGCGCTATTTCTGTCCGAATACCTTCTAAAGTCGGCAACCTGTCAAGTATTTCTTGGATATTTACAATACGTTTTTGCAAAGAGCCAATTTGTTGACTCATTAGTGTATCTGCTGGGTTGCGAGTGCGTTTAGCAACTTCGGCAAAAACAATATAAAACGCGGCAATTTCCCGTCTAATGTCAATTCCCAAACTTTTAATGTCATCACCCAGCGAGTATGCATTAAGCCAAGCATCAACCTCAGAAAGCAAAATTGAGGGGTTGTTATGGTCAAATGCTTTACGGAAAGCCTGTTTTATTGCTTCTTGGCGAAAAAGTTCTAAAAAAGACTTAGGTTTTCCAACACCATACTCTACCAGTGTGTATGCATAAACGCCACTAAAATCTGCTGGTGGATGCTCTGGATCGAGGTGAAACTGCTGAAGTAATTTAATTACAGTCTCATTGCGCTGAATTTTTTCCTTAATTAAAGGATTTGCGATCGCAATAATAGCGTTGATAACCTGTTCTGGGTTAATTATCATTAGTCATTGGGCATTGGGCATTGGGCATTGGGCATTGGGCATTGGAAAAAGACAAAGAGACAAGTTTCTTCCTTGTCTCTTTGTCCCCACTCTCTATTTCTACTTCTAACTAGGGCGGTTATTTTCTAATCCTGGGATTTGCTTGGAAAACAACTCGTTAGAGTCAATCTGACCATTTGAGATAACGGAACGCATACCCTCGAAAGCAGCAGGAATAGTACGCGGATCTATAAATAATACCTTGCTGCTATCGCTTCTACCAATTGTCGCGCCCATATCCAAATAGCCCAAGGCAAACAGTACTTCCACTGCTTTATTGGCATTGGAGTTAGTGTGGAGCTTTTGGGCAATAATTTCTGCTGATTCTGCGATCGCTTGGGCTTTTAAAACCTGCTGCTGACGTTCCGCTTGAGCTTTCAGAACGAGCGACTTTTGTTCAGCTTCTGCTTGCAGAATTGTCGATTTTTGACGAGCTTCCGCATCTAATATTTGCGCCTCAGCTTTACCTCTAGCACTATTAACAGCAGCTTCGCGTTCGCCCTCAGAAGTTAAAATTGCTGCCCGTTTGCGTCGTTCTGCCGACATTTGCAATTCCATCGATTCTCGCACTGCCTGAGACGGAATAATATCTCGCAGTTCTACTCGTGTCACTTTCACACCCCAAGGATCGGTAGCAACATCCAAATCCTGTAATAAAAGCTCACTGATGTGGGAACGAGCAGTAAAGGTTTGATCCAACTCTAATTGTCCCATTTCGGCGCGAATTTGAGTCAGCACCATATTTACCATTGCGGACTGGAGATTTTCTACCCTGTACCAGGCTTTTTCCATATCCACGATGCGCCAGTAAAACACCGCATCTACTTCAATGCCAACGTTGTCACGGGTGATGCACTGTTGAGGAGGAATATCTAAGACTTTTTCTTTGATAGTTTCTCGGTAAACAACTTTATCTAGGAAAGGAACGACAAAATTTAGTCCTGGTTCCAGTTTTTTGTTATAACTACCCAATCTTTCAACCAAAGCTTGATTGCCCTGATTGATGACTTTCACCGAACCTGCCACAGCAGAACCACCAAGAGCTAAAAATACTAGTAAAAAAAACTGTTCCATTGTGAATCTCCTAATTTTTAAGTATTAAATGTCACCCAAAAGAGTAAGGAAAAAGTTAGCAAAAGAAGACAAGCAACTACTGCCCCTGCCTCTTGCCTCACTTCTCTACGAGAGGCTGCGCCAACGACTACGCTCAGTGACCACCTGCCCCCTGCCTCCTTCCTAAGAATTCAACAGATTTTCCGGTACAACAATCAAAGTAGTACCTTCCCTCCTAACCACATAAACTCTTTGATGCGGTGGTATAGTAAATTTGTCATCGTCACATCTTGCTTGCCAAGAATTTCCCTCATACCGCACCCGCCCTGTCTTTCCAGGCAGAATCTCTGTTAATGTTTCGGCTATAACTGCATCCCGAATTTTTGATTTGCGTTGTCTTGGTTGCAAAAACCGACGAGAAAGCACGATTAGTACTGTGGAAAGCAAGAGCCAAACCACAATTTGCAACCATACACTTCCCATACCCACTCCAGACAGCAGCGCCACCACAAAAGCGCTAACTCCCATCATGAAGGCGACAAACGCCGATGGTAAAAACAGTTCAGTTAAACACAGAACTGCTCCTGCCAGAAGCCAGATTAAGGTAAAACTTGGCATAGCGCCATCCTAGTCTCTACATTATTGACGTAAATGCATTTCTACGATTAGATACAGCCAGACGCAAGTTATTTACAGAAAACAAAACTGGGTATTTCTACCAATAATTTTGATTAATTTCAGTAACAAGGTGTAGCTAGCGGTACACAAATCCAGTTTATTCTAGCCTTCAATTCATTGCCAGCTAAAGTTAATCGAAGTTTATGTATAAAGAAGAATGCAGAACTCAGGAGTCAGGAGCCAGTATAAATTCTGTAGACTTTTTGATAGCGCAAAATAAGTACTAGATATTACAATTCTCAAACTCTATCCCTTTTTGGGTAGAGTATTCTAAATTCTGACTCCTGAATTCTGACTCCTGAATTCTGACTCCTGAATTCTGACTCCTGAATTCTGACTCCTGAATTCTGACTCCTGAATTCTGACTC
>NZ_JBALDP010000100.1:0-5395 GCF_036917355.1 Nostoc sp. | reverse complement strand
CTCAATCAATTTTAGCGATCGCAACACCTGTCTAGTTTCTCATTTTTCATATCTAGCAAGCTTTTCGCCGTTTTCTATCCGTCGAACTCACGTTACATTAGGGTTTTGGTATTGAATTGTATCGATTATTTCACTAAGACTTCGGCGTGAATGCTATTTCTCTAGGTGAAATTATCCCATAAATCAGTAAGGCCTAATTTGTTTGTTAGAAATCCTTTATTCAGCGATTAAGGTCTTGAGAGCGTCTTGAGCATCAGCGTTTTCTGGATCTATTTTTAATGCTTGCCGAAAAACTGCTGTGGCCTCTTGTTTTGAGCTATCACTAGATTCATCATAGGAAATCTCTCGGCCAAGTTTGATGTAAAGTTCAGCCATTTTTCGACGTGGAATCATATTCGCTAGCGGCTGATAAAAAGCCATGACAGCAGTAAAGCCTTTTTGTTTGTAAAGTGGCAAATTGATATTGGAGCAGGTGTCATAACTGCCTTCACCAGTTTTTACCACCTTTTGGCAAATTCCTAAAGCTTCATCTAGATTCTCCTGTTGAGCTAGTGCTTGACTCAAGTTACTGTAATAATAATCCGTAGGTTCTTTGGCAGCAGCTTGGCGGTAAAGAGCGATCGCTTCTTCTGGTTTTTCTTGTTTCATCAAGATATCGGCCAGTTGTATATATGTTGAAGCTTCAGGTTTGATTTTAATTAGTTGGCGGTAAGCAGCGATCGCTTCATTGACGAAGCCACGCTCTAATGAAAGTGATGCCAAACGCTCATAATAGACTTCATTTGTGGAGTCATTTTTACTTGCTTGACGATAGATAGCAACTGCTTCTTTATATTCCAGTATTTCACCCAGATAGTAGTAAGCCAGATAACTCTTGGGATCAATTTTCAAGGCCTCACGGTGAGCAGCAATCGCCTCTTCTCGTTTGCCTAATTTACGCAAGATATCACCTAAATTGTTGTAATTATCTGCATCCGGCTGAAGTTTCAGCGCTTGACGGTAAGCTAATAGTGCTTCCTGTGTATTACCAATTTCCATCAGCTGTGAAGCTAAAGTGTAGTAGTAATACGTTTTACTGTTAGGCTCAAGTTTGATAGCTTGACGAAAAGCGGCGATCGCTTCTGTGGGTCGTCCCTTTTTTGCGAGAAAATTACCTAAATTGATGTAAATCTCGGAATTGGGATTTAATTGCAACGCTTGGTGATAAGCAGCGATCGTCTCTGCAATCTTGCCTTGGTTAGATAGGACATCTGCCAGCTTGGCGTAAGCGGAGCTGTTTTTGGCATCCCGTTCAATCAAACTCCGCCAAATATTAGCGGCTTCTTCATAATTTTTCACCTCTTCGGCAGATGTTGCTTTTTGTTCCAACTCTTCTATCGTTTGTGCCGCACTGATTTGAGGAATTAAAGCCAAACCTAAACTCAACAAAAACGGGAATATTTTCAGGTTTACCATAGACTTTCAGCTTAAAATAACTAAGTCAATCTTCAAACCAAGCTTAATCTCAGTATTTAAGTTTGTAACCCGTAAAACTTACCATACTGGGTAAATCAGGCAAAAATATGGCTACGAAAATTCCTGTCACAGTAATCACAGGCTTCTTGGGTAGTGGAAAAACCAGCCTAATTCGCCACCTGCTACAAAACAACGAAGGACGGCGTATTGCCGTTTTAGTCAATGAATTTGGCGAACTCGGTATTGATGGCGAATTGTTAAAATCTTGTCAAATTTGCCCCGAAGATGGTGAGGGTGACACTAATATCTTTGAATTAACCAACGGCTGCTTATGCTGCACTGTACAGGAAGAGTTTTACCCGACGATGCAAGAGTTAATTAAGCGGCGAGATAGCATTGACTGCATTTTGATTGAAACCTCTGGTTTAGCCTTACCAAAACCGCTGGTGAAAGCTTTTCGCTGGCAAGAAATTCGCAACGCCGCCACTGTGGATGCGGTGATTACCGTGGTGGATTGTGCGGCGGTAGCAGCGGGGACATTTGCCAGCGATCCAGATGCGATCGCAGCCCAGCGACAAGCAGATGATAATCTAGAACACGAAACACCTTTGCAAGAACTGTTTGAAGACCAACTTGCTTGTGCAGACTTGGTGGTGTTAAATAAAATTGACTTGGTAGATGCCGAGACAAAAGCCAGAGTTGAGGAATTGATTAAGCAAGAGTTGCCCAGAGTGGTGAAAATTGTCGAGAGCGATCGTTCTCAACTAGACGCATCTATATTATTAGGATTCCAAGCCGCAGTCGAAGACAATTTAGATTCTCGTCCTAGTCATCACGATACTGAAGAAGACCACAATCACGACGAAGAAATCACCTCAACTAATTTAATTTTGGATCGTACCTTTGACCCCGAAAAGCTGCAACAGCAGTTGCAAACATTGGTACAACAACAAGAAATTTACCGGATTAAAGGCTTTGTCGCAGTGCCTAATAAATCTATGCGCTTAGTGATGCAAGGCGTGGGAACCCGATTTGATAAATTTTACGATCGCCCCTGGAAACCAGAAGAAGCTAGGCAAACGCGCTTAGTTTTCATCGGGCGTGATTTGAATTCTTCAGAAATCGAATCACAACTTGTAGCTTTATAATTATACCCAGATCCCCGACTTCTTTAAGAAGTCGGGGATCTTTCTCCTGAGAGTTACTAGTTATGAATAATTAGTTAATTCAAAACAAAAATTCTTCACTTTACAAATATATGACGATTTCTCAACTATTTAATGTTGCCAACCTTTTTGTCTTGCCATTTTGGGCGTTGATGATTTTATTGCCGAACTGGAAAGTCACACGGTGGATAATGTCATCATATTTACCATTTGTGCTGTTAGCAGGGACATATTTATATTTGTTTATTAACAGCATTACTCCAGAAAATGCTCAAGCTTTATCGAATCCTCAATTAGCTGATATTGCGCGATTTTTTGCAGATGAAACAGCTGCGGCAACAGGTTGGATTCATTTTTTAGTGATGGATTTATTTGTCGGCCGCTGGATTTATTGGGAAGGACAGAAAACAGGTGTTTGGACAATTCACTCTCTGACTTTATCTTTGTTCGCTGGCCCGTTGGGATTACTGTCTCACATTTTAACTGACTGGATTACTAAGAGATTTTTCCCAAAGTTTCAGCAGAATGAAAAGGCGACATTAGCAGAACAAGAAGTATCATCAACTGGCACATAGCAATAGGGGCGCACAGATGTGCGCCCCTACTAATGATAATTGCTAATAGTTTACTTCCATTACCAATTATCTCATTTTAAAATCATTAACCGTTGCCGTGTCTATAGTCAGCATCTATCCAGCAGCGTGGTAGAACTTCCCCTGAAGGAAAAACGAGATTTTGTTTTTTGAAAGTTTCAGGTTGCTGTTCTTCTTGACCTTCTTGATCTTTTGCCTGAACAACATCAGTATTCGGGTCAATTAATTCCTGAATTTCAACAATTTTTACCAATTCGCCACTATCTTTGACTTGTAAAAGCATAGAAATTGCCTCAATAAATTTGCATGAAAGTTAAGAGCAAGTTTAAGATAAACTCATTCTCGTCTCAACCAATTTAGAAGGTCGAGATTCCTTAATTGTTCAAGGAAATTTTTACCAGATATGCATAAATAAATTACACAAAATTTATCTATGTATGTGTCTCTATGGTTTTTATCTTTATAAAATTGACACGACAAATTAATCCTCAATTCAGCATTTCAAATTAGGAAATACTGACTGAGAAAGTTGTCTAATTCAAATAATCTTGGTTGTAGAGATTAGATTTCGCGTTGATATTTTTCTAAAATATCAACTAATGTTACTTGGCATTGCAGTGGCAATAAATCACTTAAAGGAAGTTCGCTTCTACCCCCGCCAATTTTTACTGTAATTGATTTCAAGACTTTTAAAACTCGATCTTCACTTACATTGTTGGAAGTAATTAAGGGATACAACTGTTCCGCAACAAGGGTGTGCAGTTTGGCATTAGATAAATAAAGATGCCATTTGGCAATGTCTATGTAGACATTTTCGCCAATTTCAGCTGCTAGGGCTTCCAGTAGTTCTGTGGTATTAGTCTTTGCCATAAAAATAACCCTACGTTAAGAAAGAGTGCGAAATCTCAGGCTTTTCTACATTATCGCTCAATTAATAGGCTGATTCTACTACCACAGGTTACAATCGCCCCAGCATCAGCAGTCCGTCTTCAGGTGGATTTAGGTGGAGTTTCGCTGTAATTAGCGATCGCACTAATATAAATCAGATGCACTAATACTATGCCTGTCCAACTCGCAGTAAATAACGGCAGCCAGTCCCAGGTAGTGCTTTTCAATATGTGGAAAAACCACAAGCCAGAATTAATCGTAGCAGCGATCGCTACGTGGACGGCAAAATTCATCCGGTCATCAATCTTGCGGTAATCAGGGTCTTTGCGATCGGGTTTGCGAGGCCAACGAGGAGGCATAAATATTTGTTACAGATTTAAATACACCCTACTCATTCTAAGGTTTTTAGTGCAGTCGTTGCTATTAGACTTCTAGAAGCAGTCATAATTGAATTGGAAGTCAAGAGCCGCTGGGTTAAATCTGATGACAATCTTTGAGCAAATAGACCCCGATCTCCTCTATCCAGATAGCGACGGCAAACCAATGGCAGACAATACAGAGCAATATCGTTGGATTATCCTGATTAAGGAGAATTTAGAGATTCTGTTTGCTAATAATGACAATGTTTTGATTGCAGGAGATTTGCTCTGGTATCCCGTCCGTTCTCGGCTGATTACACCGACTGCACCTGATGTGATGGTTGTCTTCGGTAGACCAAAGGGAAAACGTAGTTCTTATCGTCAGTGGCAAGAAGATAATATATCACCGCAAGTAGTCTTTGAAATTCTTTCTTATAGTAATGATACTAAGGAGATGGAGCGTAAGCTGGAATTTTACGATACTTATGGTGTTGAAGAATATTATTTATATGACCCTGAAAGTTTTCAACTAGATGGCTGGTTGCGGCAAAACAACCATTTGAATAAGCTATGGCAAATGGATGGTTGGCTCAGTCCCCACTTAGGAATTAGATTTCAAACGGGGCTTGGAGAGTTAGTAATTTACCGTCCAGATGGACAGAGATTTTTGAACTCCCTGGAACTCAATCAACGGGTAGAACAGGCTGAGTTATTGCTAAAACAAGAACGTCAACGCGCTGAACAGTTAGCAGCATATTTGCGTAATCTCGGCATTGATCCTGATAATCTTCCGTAATTGGGGAGTGGGGAGATGAGGGAAGCAGGGGAGCAGGAGAGCAGGGCAGGGTGGTTTCATACAACGAGAGAAAAATAATAATGATTTATAGAGGGTGGAGAAAAATGGATAACTAACAAGTATGAATCTCGTCGAACA
>NZ_JBALDP010000099.1:0-121609 GCF_036917355.1 Nostoc sp. | reverse complement strand
CCTCGGCGTTTACCATTTTTTCTAATCCTAGTAGACTTGCAGTATGGACAATGCACAGTAGAAGACCTCAATTCATCCCTCTATTATGCAACGCCGAGTATATAATCTAACACTTAGGTGAAAAACTTCAAAACTGCTATTAAATATTTGTATTGTACCCTCAGCAGTAACACACCACTACGAAAGGTGTCCTATTCTAATTCTGAATTCTGTTAGCAAAGCCCATTCTGAATTCTCAATTCTAAATACAGTTCTTACTTCAAGCGCCCAGACTCAAAGAGCCTGGGCGCTTGAATATTAGGTTGCAGAGAAACTTCTGCGAAGTCGGAGAATTATGCAGGCATCATGTGCATACTTCTGCAAGACTCTGCACACTTGCGGCAAGCGGCAGCACATTCCATCATTTTCGCGTCATCGCTCATCATCTCACACGCCATTGCAGTGCGATCGCACATTTCCGCGCAAAGCATACAAGTGCGTTCCATGAACTCAGAACCGCTCATCATCATATTCATGCACATCATGCACATTTCAGAGCAATCGCGCATCATACTCATCATGCTCATCATGTTCTTGTCCATGTGCTGACCACCTTTACTCATGCAATGAGTCATGGTTTCCATGCACATTTTATGACAGTCCATACAAACATCCATGCAAGTCTGCATTTCTGGAGTCATAGTTTCAGTCATCATCATCATCATCGGAAATACCTCCTGATTTTTTGATGCATAAAATAGTGTCCTTGAAAGGACTACTCATCACATTAGTCCTATCCTTTTAAAGAGTCAATGGGGTTTTTAATCCAGAATTTTTAAGCCTACTATCCCGATATAATTACCGGAAAATTGAGGTTATTGTACACTAGTTTGGTGTTGTTTTTCTGGGAAATACTATACATTCAGGTTTAGAAACCCTCATTTACAAGTGTGGTTTCCTTTGGCAAGTCAACTTTATATTGGGGATCAAAAGTTAGAGTTAAATTTAACTCGAAAATAATGTTATTGTTTTTAACAAATGAATGCCTAAACTGAGCATTTGTAAATTTATATTAACCTGTATTTTATTAACTTATATTAACTTGAAGATATGTGTCCTGAAAATTCGTAATTTATAATGGAATTTCAACTGCACTTATAAGAAAATTTCCTCAAAAAAAAGTAATTTTCACAACTTACATAAGATATGATGTAGCTTATAGATTTGATTGCAATTTGAGTAAGCGATCGCTCGCTGCTTGTAATGTCTCAGGTCTTTTGCTGAAGCAAAATCTGATTAAGGAATGTCCTTTTTCTGGTTGGCTAAAAAAGCTGGAACCGGGAACTACAGCAACACCGATATCTTTAATCAGATGGTAAGTGAATTCAACATCTGTTTTATAGCCAAATTTGGAAATATCTGCAAGTACGTAATAGGCTCCTTTGGGAACGAAATAGGGAATTCCAACTCGCTCTAGAATTTGTAGAATGCTGTCTCGCTTCTGGTGATAAAGTTTGGCTAGTTCTTCATAATAGGATGGTGGCAGTTGCATGGCGGCAACTCCGGCTCGTTGCAATGGTGCAGGTGCGCCAACGGTGAGAAAATCATGGACTTTGCGAATCGCCCCTGTCAATTCGGGGTTTGCTAAAATGTAGCCGACTCGCCATCCAGTGACGCTATAAGTTTTGGATAAACCGTTTATAGTAACGGTGCGTTCTTCCATACCGGGAAGAGTCGCTAGGGCAATATGTTGAGTGCCGTCATAGAGAATATGTTCATAGATTTCGTCTGTGAACGCTAACACATCCCATTTTTGACAAAGTTCAGCAATTAGGGTGAGTTCTTCACGGGTGAAGACTTTACCTGTAGGGTTGTGGGGTGTGTTGATAATAATTGCTTTGGTATTGGCATTGAAAGCTTGACGCAACTGTGCCTCATCAAATGTCCAATGAGGAGGATGCAGTGTTACATAGCGGGGTATAGCACCAGCTAAAATCGCATCGGGGCCGTAGTTTTCATAATATGGCTCAAATACAATTACTTCGTCACCCGGATTGACTGTCGCTAGCATCACAGATGCCATTGCTTCTGTGGAACCACAGGTAACGGTGATTTGGGTTTCGGGATTGATATCTAAGCCGAGATACCAACGGACTTTGTTAGCGATCGCATGACGAAATGGGCGATCGCCCCAAGTAATGGCATACTGATTAACATCTGCCTCTATGGCCTGATATGCAGCCTGTTTCAATTCTGGTGGACAGGGAAAATCAGGGAAACCCTGCGCTAGATTTACTGCATCGTGTTGCAGTGCTACCCGCGTCATTTCTCGAATCACAGACTCTGTAAACTGTTCTGCCTTCGCTGATATTTTTTGGCGCTTAATCTCACTCACTCCTATACCTCCGTCGATCTTTATTGCCGTTATCCGGGAATTTCTGTAAACCAGACGAAACCTATAATGTTGATAGATTTATCGTAGTATACTCAAATTCTAGATCCAGAGGGAATGCAACCTTATAATCTATATACTTAATTATTGAGATTAATAGTCAATTATTGAAGTACCGATCCAGAATCATCATGAAATCTTTGCACCGTCCCGATTTGTATAGCTGGTCTAATTTCAATCCGGCAAGAAATATTGATTTCAATGGGATTGCCTGGATTCGCCCAGATGGCAACATCTTGATTGACCCAGTAGCCCTATCAAACCATGATTGGAATCATCTGAAATCCCTCGGCGGTGTGGTTTGGATTGTGCTGACGAATTCTGAGCATATCAGGGCAAGTAAAGAAATTGCCGATCAAACTTATGCTAAGATTGCAGGCCCGATTGCAGAAAAAGACACTTTTCCTATACCTTGCGATCGCTGGCTATCTGATGGTGAAGAGTTTGTCCCAGGACTGGAGGTGATTGAACTCAATGGTTCTAAAACTCCCGGTGAGTTGGCTTTGTTACTGGAAGAGACAACTTTAATTACAGGGGATTTAGTCCGGGCACGTAAAGCCGGTAGCTTAACGATTTTACCAGATGACAAACTGCTGAATCGAGAAGAGGCTGTTGCTTCTGTTCGCAGGTTGGCTCAACTGAGTCGGGTAGAAGCAGTGCTGGTGGGGGATGGTTGGCCCGTCTTTCGGGATGGACGCGATCGCTTAAAGGAACTTGTAGCGACGCTGTAAATAATTAGGGTAGCACAGCTAGCTATGCTACCCTACAGGCAATTGTGGTTCAAATAGATTAAATAAGGCTGTCAGAAGAAAATCAAACAACACCGTATCATGGTAGTTAGTAGCATTTATGTCTGATAGTTTCTTTTTTGCCATAAAAGAATATCAGGTAATTAATATCCTGATTTCCTGACGGCAGAATGTGAAGGCTTTTAACGATCAACCTAGTTGGAGAACGCTGATGTCTAAGGAAAGAAAAAGTAATAAAGAAGCTAAAAAACCTAAAAAAGATCCTAAAGACAAAAAGGAGAAAAAAGAGCCAAACAAATAGGGTAATTTAGGTTATCTTTAGCGAAGACCAAGAGTTGCACTTTCCTAAATTGACAATATTTCGTCCAGTAGCATTGAGTAGGACAAGTTATTGTCAAAAATTTGTTCACCCTTGGTCAAGCTCCAAAATCTGATGATTTAGGTTGCGTATGCAATCTCACAAGAGTCTACGCCTACCCAACTTAATTAAGCAGGCTCAAATTTCAGCGAAACACCGTTCATGCAGTAGCGCTTACCAGTGGGTGCAGGGCCGTCATCAAAAACATGACCCAGATGACCACCACAGCGACTACAATGCACTTCAGTTCTAGTCATAAACAACGACTTGTCTACAGTCGTGGCGATCGCACCTTCAATTGGATTAAAGAAGCTAGGCCAGCCAGTACCACTGTTAAATTTGGTGTCAGATGTAAACAGTGGTAGTTCACACGCAGCACAATAATAAGTACCCTTGTCGTATTCCTTGTCTAATGGACTGGTGTGAGGGCGTTCAGTTCCATGTTTACGTAATACATTAAACTGTTCTGGCGTTAAAATCGTGCGCCACTCTGACTCTGGTTTGGTAACTTCAAATCCACTTTGAGAAGTTGTCATTGCTTGTGACCCCCAATTGATATACCTTGATAACAATGCTGTGCCGACTATGACTGCACCAGCCTGTAAAAAATAGCGTTTGTCCATATGTCTATTATTTTCTATTTTCCGGTTCACTGGGCAATCAATTCCAGTACGGGATTCCCTACATGAATGACTATAATCAGCGATCGCTCTGAATTAGCCCTGATAAACTGATTAAAATTAGCTAAGAAGCAACAAATTAGTTTTCAGCCAAATACTAGGTGAGAATCCGATCTATTTCACCTGATTTTTGGACAATAGCAAGTATAGTTTTCAATTGGAGCATAAACTACGGTCAATCTTCATCTTCATCAGAGGTGGTGAAATGCTGAGTAGTCCCGTGTTTACCATGACTAGTCATAAATGCAAATGCGTGATTGAGCCGCTTTACCCCACTTAGGGTAATCAGAGTCAGTAAACCTCCCAATAATCCCATTTGCCACAAACCACAACCGATTGCAGCCCCCAAGCCGGCAGCAGTCCAGACACAGGCGGCTGTAGTTAAACCCTTTACTTTTGGCGTTGCAGATTTTCTCGGAGACTCTTGTAAAATCAATCCGGCTCCGAGAAATCCAATTCCGGTAGCGACACCTTGAATTGTGCGACTCAGTGCATTGGTAGCAGCATAGGGACTCTCGCCCTCAGCCTGCAAAGGAATCATCACAAATAATGCTGCTCCCATACTCACGAGCATGAATGTTCTCATCCCTGCTGGTCTACCCCCTTGCTGACGGTTAAATCCAATCAAGCAACCAACCAGGAGCGCCAAAGACAATCTAAACGCTATATGTGGCCAATCGTTGGCAGCAATAAACATCGGCCCCATTGCCTTATTTCTCCTAGAAACAGAACAGAATTTTGCATCTATTGGCAGTGAGCTGGATGGCTACCCACTTTTGTCGCTGAAAACTCAAGCACAGCAAATCAATAGGTGTTCAGTACATTAAGGTTAGTTTAACAAAAGGTTATGAATAAGTAAATAAGTATACACAAAGCTACCATTGCTGGATTCTTCCTAGAGACAGAAAGAAGGCGGCAGAGGAGCAGGGGAGCAAAGGAGCAGAGGAGAAGTTGCAGTAAGTTTCTCGCCTCGCCTCTTGTGCTTAATGCCAATACCCAACGCTAGTTTTTTGAACACTGCCTAATATACATTGGTCTGATAGGAATACCGGAGTTTTCTGAAAAATTTCTTGCTTACTTAAATGGAATATGTGATACTCTAAAAACTATAAATAAAGCACGGTATTTCTATCGATTTGCCGGAGTTTAAAAGGACAGGATTCATGCAGCTACTATGGTTCATCCCAACTCATGGCGACGGACGTTACCTTGCAACTGCTACAGGTGGACGGGCAGTAAGCTTTCCTTATCTGCGGCAGATTGCCCAAGCGGTGGATGACCTTGGTTATACAGGGGCATTGCTACCCACAGGACGTTCTTGCGAAGATGCTTGGATTGTAGCTTCAACGTTGTTATCACTGACGCGACAGATGCGTTTTTTGGTAGCGATTCGTCCCGGTTTGGTATCACCTGGAGTAGCGGCGCGGATGGCGGCGACTTTCGATCGCCTCTCTGGGGGACGCTTGCTGATTAATGTCGTGACCGGTGGCGATCCCGTGGAGTTAGCGGGTGATGGCTTGCATTTAGATCACGATCGGCGCTATGAATTAACAGATGAATTTTTAACAGTATGGCGAGCGATCGCTAGTGGAGAACAAGCCAATCTCCAGGGCGACTATTTCAACATTCAGGATGGGAAACTGCTGTTTCCACCCGTCCAGAAGCCATATCCACCATTGTGGTTTGGCGGTTCCTCTCCTATTGCTCAAAAAATTGCTGCCAAGCATGTAGATGTTTATCTAACTTGGGGTGAACCACCGGCGCAAGTAGCCGAGAAGATTGCAGCAGTTCGGAGACTTGCAGAAACGCAAGGCCGGACTTTGCGGTTTGGGATTCGCCTACATGTGATTGTGCGCGAAACTGAGAGTGCAGCTTGGGATGCGGCAAATCAATTGATTAAGTATGTAGATGACGAAGCGATCGCTAAAGCCCAAAAAGCTTATGCCCGAATGGATTCAGTTGGACAACAGCGAATGACTCAATTACACCACGGTAATCGTGAGGCATTAGAGATTAGCCCGAACCTGTGGGCGGGAGTCGGTTTAGTCCGGGGTGGTGCGGGAACAGCCTTAGTAGGCGATCCCCAAACCATTGCTGCCAGGATGTTGGAATATGCAGATTTGGGAATTGAGTCCTTTATCCTTTCTGGCTATCCCCATCTAGAGGAAGCTTATCGAGTTGCAGAACTTCTATTTCCCCATCTGCCATTAGAAAATTTACCCGCAGTGGAGAAGCAACACGTCTTAAGTCCATTTGGCGAGATTGTGGCAAATGAAGATTTCCCTAAGCAAAAGCTTCAAGAAAGAGCAACGTCCATATCCTAGTAGTTATGAACTAGGAGATTAATAGCTATGCTGCACCAACAAATCGACCAAAAAATCTCAGAAAAAGAAGCGTGGGCATTGCGTCGTCAGTTGGGAATACCTAACAATAAACGCTTGTGGGTGCTAGCTTGCATGGATGAACGTTTACCAGTGGAGAAAGCATTAGGAATTGGGGAAGGAGATGCTCATATTTTCCGTAATGCTGGGGGGTTAGTTACAGATGATGCAATTCGGTCAGCGATGTTAACTACACAGTTTTTTGGCACAAAAGAAATCATCGTTATTAATCATACTGAATGTGGCATGATGACAGCATCAGGAGACTTTCTCAGTGAGGTATTGCGAAATCAAGGTATTGATGTGGATCGAGTTAGTGTCGATCCTGCTTTGCCAGAATTGAAGCTACCAAAAGGCGTTTTTTCCAAATGGATCAAAACCTTTACTGATGTGGATGAAATCTGCACACAGCAGGTGGAATTACTGCAGAATTCTCCTTTAATTCCCCAAGATGTAGTTATTCATGGTTACATCTGGGAAGTAGAGAGTATGAGTTTGCGTCGTCCCTATAAAATTCTCAGTGAAAAGGTCAACACAGCATCAGCGATGAATACTAAAACTGCAAAACATACTGAACCCGTTTTAGAAATTGGGAGTTTAATTGAATGACAAATATTTTAGCGATCGCAGGTAGTCCAACCCACCCATCTAGAACCTATGGTGTTGTCGAATACACTGCCCAGCTTTTACAGCAAGAAGGCTTGCATGTAGATATTATTTCAGTTCGGGATTTGCCTGCTGAAGATTTAGTTTTTGGACGTTACGATAGCCCTGCATTAGAACAGCCAAAAGAATTATTAGCAAAGGCAGATGGTGTGATTATTGCCACCCCAATTTACAAAGCTGCTTATACAGGAGTGCTAAAAACATTTCTAGATTTGCTGCCACAAAAATCATTAACAGGTAAACCCGTGTTACCAATTGCTCTGGGTGGAACCATCGCTCATTTATTGGCAATTGAATATGCCCTAAAACCCGTGTTATCTGAATTAGGAGCGCGGCATATCCTAGCTACTATTTATGCGGTAGACAAACAAATTCAACGACAAGCCGATAACAGCGTCGTATTAGATGAGGAAATTGAGCAAAGACTCAAAGACGTTCTCAAGGAATTTGTTAAAGCTGTAGAATATGATGCCGCAGCGCCTCAAGAATTGGTTCATGCCAATTAAATAATTAAGTTTATACCTCCGTTTGCTTGTAGCAGAGGGGTAATTTTTACCCATCTGTTACTTTTTTTTAAAGTTAATCAGAATCATATAAATTTATTCTCAAAAATTGTACTTTTATTGCAATATTAAAATTCTTTACAGACTACACTTATACTTATCTCCCAACTTCTATAGTCTATTCAACTAACACCCCTATAATTGATAATTTTTTCTATAAAATATCTTGTATATATGCAAATTGTCTCCTAACTCTACCTGTAGTAGATGAGTGAAATTTACTCATCTACTACTTTTTCCACTTAAACTTCAAAGTTTATCAGCAAATTCACAAAATTATAGGTTGGTTAAGGTATTAGCCTTATCCAACCAAAGCGCGATCGCTCTTAATACAAGAGCCTCATAACTTTATTTAGCTTTAACAAAGCTCAACTTTCTTCTACCCGAATAGTCGCTAATTGTTAGCTTTTTATCTTTTAGATCGTAAGATTGGGCTGAAGATAGTGTAGAAAAATATTTTTCCTCCTCTTCGCCAAGATATACAAGTGGTTTTACTGTAGCTTTTCATATTAAACCCACTGTGTATTAATGGCAATGCGCTTTTTTGGTCAGGTTAGCCAGTAAATTAGAAGTAGGGCGTAAAAAAATAAACTCAATGAAAGCGATGTCTAACGACAAGCCGCAAGGCGTCTGCGCTTCTGAACTTGCATCTATCGTCGGTGAAGAAAATGCTATTTGCCTTTGGGAAAATATCGAACTCAGTCAGCAAAAACGTATCCAACAGGCTATAGCTTCTGGAAATTCACCCAGTTGTATTGTCTATCCCCGCAGCCAAGAACAGCTAGCCGCAGTCATTACCAAGGCTCACGCAAATAACTGGCGCGTCCTTCCCTGTGGTAGTGGCAGTAAACTTAGCTGGGGTGGTTTAGCGAAAAGCATCGATGTTGTAGTTAGTACAGAACGCATCAACCAACTGATTGAACACGCCGTTGGCGATTTGACTGTCACCGTAGAAGCTGGGATGAAGTTCTCCGATTTGCAAGCACTTTTGGCAAAATCGCGGCAATTTCTCGCCCTTGACCCCACAGCACCAGAGTCGGCAACCATTGGCGGTATTGTCGCCACAGGTGATACAGGTTCTCTGCGGCAACGCTATGGTAGTGTACGCGACCAGTTATTAGGTATTACCTTTGTCCGTGCTGATGGACAAATCGCCAAAGCTGGGGGAAGAGTAGTTAAAAATGTCGCCGGATATGACTTGATGAAGTTGCTTACGGGGTCTTATGGCACATTAGGCTTTATTAGTCAATTAACTTTTCGCCTGTATCCGTTAGCCGAGGCATCGGGGACGGTGGTACTAACTGGTAAAGCTGAGGCTGTATCTCAAGCAGCTGATATCCTTCGAGGTTCGGCGTTAACACCAGTTCAGGCTGATTTGCTATCAACTAAATTGGTGTCTAGTTTAGGATTGGGTGAAGGACTGGGATTAATTGCTCGGTTTCAAAGTATTAGTGAGAGTGTTAAAGAACAATCAAACCGAGTTTTGGAAGTTGGGCAAAAGTTAGGGTTAAATGGAGCAATTTTTGCCGATGGTGACGAAGCTAATCTATGGCAGAGATTGCAAGAACGAATACATAGTACTGCTACAGAATCGGTAATTACCTGCAAAATAGGAGTGTTACCTACTGCTGCTGTGGAGATTTTGGCTCAAGTGGAGTTGGGTTTAATTCATATTAGTAGTGGTTTAGGTTTGTTACAATTAGAAAGTAAAAATCAGGTTTTGAAAATCCGCGATGAGCTAGGCTCTGCTGGAAGCGATGCCTACGGCGGGCTGCGCCTAAGCATTCAAGCTAATAAAGGTTTTTTAACAATTCTGTCAGCACCAGTTGGGGTTAAAGAACAAATAGATGTTTGGGGTTATACGGGGAATGGTTTGCCGTTGATGCGCCGTATTAAGGAACAGTTTGATAGTAAGAATATTTTAAGTCCTGGTCGCTTTGTGGGTGGAATTTAGTTTAAGAAAACATACCGCAGAGACACAGAGGACGCTGAGATAGAGAGGGGAAAAAGAGAAATATGCAAGTTTCAAAAAATTCTGTTAATAATACGGCTAGTTTAAAGAATTTGAAGGGCTTTGATGAGAGTCATCCGCCTGACCCGAAGTTGATTGATAGTTGTGTCCATTGTGGATTTTGTCTTTCGACTTGTCCCAGTTATCGGGTGTTGGGTAAGGAGATGGATTCTCCGAGAGGACGCATCTATTTAATGGATGCAATTAATGAGGGTGAAATTGCCCTCAATACGGCAACAGTAGAACATTTTGATTCTTGTTTGGGATGTCTTGCTTGTGTGAGTACTTGTCCTTCTGGCGTGCAGTATGACAAGTTAATTTCTGCAACTCGTCATCAAGTTGAACGAAATTATCCCCGCAGTTTACCAGATCAATTTTTTCGTCAACTGATATTTTCCCTGTTTCCTTATCCCAATCTTTTACGGGTTTTATTAGTTCCGTTGTTAGTTTATCAAAAGTTAGGATTTGCTAAGTTATTTCGGGCTACAGGTTTACTGAATAAAATATCGCCCCGTTTGGCAGCAATGGAATCAATTCTGCCAGAAATTACTCTCAAATCTTTTCAAGATAATTTGCCTAGTGTGATTCCTGCTAAAGGTGAAAAGCGGTATCGAGTTGGGGTAATTTTGGGCTGCGTCCAACGGCTGTTTTTCTCACCCGTGAATGAAGCAACAGTTCGCGTTTTAACGGCGAATGGTTGTGAAGTTGTGATTCCCAAATCTCAAGGTTGTTGTGCAGCGCTTCCCGAACACCAAGGACAAACAGAACAGGCAAAAGCTTTAGCAAGACAGATGATTGATAGTTTTGCCAAGACAGATGTAGATTTCGTGATTATCAATGCTGCTGGTTGCGGTCATACTTTAAAAGAGTACGGTCATATCTTAGAAGATGACCTAGAATATCGGGAAAAGGCTAAGGATTTTGCAGCTAAAGTTAAAGATGCTCAAGAATTTTTGGCAACTGTTGGGTTAACAGCGAAACTTTCACCGTTGACAGATAAACCCTTAAATTTAGTTTATCAAGATGCTTGTCATTTATTGCATGGACAAAAGATTAGCGTCCAACCGCGTCAGGTGTTGCGACAAATTCCAGGGGTGAAGTTGAGAGAACCAATAGATGCAGCTTTATGTTGTGGCAGTGCCGGGGTTTATAATATGCTGCAACCAGAAGTTTCTGAAGAATTGGGTCGGCAAAAAGTAGAGAATTTGTTGAATACTGATGCTGAGTTAATTGCTTCTGCTAATCCTGGGTGTACTTTGCAAATTACTAAGCATTTGCAGTCGCAAGGTAAGAAAATTTCAGTTATTCACCCAATGGAATTGTTAGATTATTCGATTCGCGGTGAGAAGTTAAAATTGTAGACGTTTGCTAGCTGCGTTGTGCATTTACGAAGAAAAACCGCCGTTACCTGGGTAATGTCGATAGCGCGATCGCGAGATCCAAAAAAGCAGAGGTAGAGATTGCAATTAGCGACGGGCAACCACCCCAGGAGATTGAAAATATAGTGTCAAGCATGCTCAACAAGTAGAAGTTGTGTTGAGGATCTCCACAAGTGGGGTGAAAGTATTGATTTATCGTGAGATTTTGCTTTAAAGCAAATTTTTTATTGAGAGTTCAACTCTTGCGAGTTGGTGAGTCTATTTGCGGACTGGATACCGGGATTCACTCACAACGAATCGCACGGCGATTCATTCTAGCACTAAGTTTTCCATAAAATAAGAGACGGTAAATTTACCGTCTCTTATCATTTTTTGAGAGTTATGTTAAATAAATTAGTTTTTACAGACTTGCCAAAACACCAACAATCCCGTGTCCTGTGAATACTTCTAATGCTATCAGAGAGACAAAACCAATCATTGCTAAACGACCGTTGAGCATTTCTGCATAAGGAGTGAAACCAGTGCGATCGCCTTGCTCATCTATATATACTTTTGGCTCGATCGCAAAGTTGTTCAGTTTGCCTTGGTCGTCAATGATAGCAGTACTTGTACGCATGGATTTTTCCCTGTCTTCTCTTTATGTAAATAACTGTAACAAAGTTATTAATATTTGTAAAGTATCTTAATCTAATCAAGTAGTAGTCCAAGCAAGCCAGAGAAAAGATATGATGATGAATCGAGTTCAAAGCCATGTCTAAGCAACAGGCTCCGCTCCTTGTGCGTAAGCACTTTCAATCACAAATCCATTCCCCAACAGCTAATGCATCGATTTCGAGTAGAGGTTATTGCCAAAACACCAAACCCGCAGCAGGTGATTTATGCCGCGATGCACCAGGACTATACTGATGGGTTTGTGTTTGATGAGCGCGACTCCTGGCCTTCTGAGTCACAAAGCGGCGAAGTTATTGTTAAGCGGCTTTTAGCGGGTGAGAGGGGACACTATGGACCTTTAGAGCATCCCCAGATTGTTTTCAATTGTGGCTACTTTCCTCACAGTGTGATGCAGCAGGCGCGGACTCATCGCGTTTCTGTATCATTTGATGTGCAATCTTTTAGATATACAGGCAACCAATTTATTGACGTAGTAGAAGGCAAGAAAGACATAGAAGATGTTTTTTATCTACGTCCCGTTGGTTATTACACTGATAGACAGGGCAAAAAGTATCACTATTCACCAGAGCAACGAGCAGCAGATTTGGAGTGGTGTTTAGAAGCAGCTAAACGATATAAAGCTGATTTTGAAGCGGGAATGTCTGAAGAACACGCCAGAGGTAAAGTGCCTTTTGATTATCGCCAGCATTTTGTAGTTAGTTTTAATTTAAGGTCTTTCTTGCATTTTTGTGACCTGAGAAATAAGAAAGATGCTCAACTGGAAATTCAAAAGTTGTGCGAAATGATGTGGCCTCATTTTGAAGATTGGGCACCTGCGATCGCACAATGGTATGAAAAGCAGCGTCTAGGTAAAGCCAGGTTAGCACCTTAGATAATGGCTAAAAGTTGACACAATTTACGGTAGGATAACGCGAAGCGATTATCCTCGGATTTACTGGGTTTGATTTAGGGCGATCGCATCTATCTTTTTTTGATGAACAAAGCTGTCGATATTAGCACTCAAAAATTAATCAGCCTTGCACCAAATAATTGGGCAAAATGGGTGACAGGAATTCTCAACATTGTTATAGGCGAAATCTTAAATACAGAATTCCAATGGATTAGCCGACAAAGCGATGTTGTAATTCAGGCTGAAAGTCCTCAATACGGGAAATTTCTCATCCTCAATGAGTTACAATTACGCCACACATCAGAAATGCCGCGTCGGATGCGTGCTTATGCGGCTCTTGCGGAAGAGAAATATAAACTACAAACCTACCCTGTACTGATTAACATTCTCAAAATCAGCAACAGTGAAATACCTACAAGCTTTGCATCCAATTTTATCGGGTTAAGAGCAATTCAAGATTACCGCGTAATCAATCTCTGGGAAGTTGACGTAAATATAGCTTTTGAGACGCCGTTACCGTCGCTGCTTCCCTTTGTACCAATTCTCAAAGGCGGAGAAAACGAGTCTACAATTAGGGAAGCATTGCGAATGTTGCGTGCTGACGAGCAATTAAATCAACTTGAGACAGTTCTGGCATTTTTTGCAACCTTTGTATTAGAAAGTACTTTAGTTCAGGAAATCATGAGGTGGGATATGACAGTCTTAAGAGAGTCACCTTGGTATCAAGAAATTTTACGTGAGGGACAAGCACGAGGACAAGCAGAAGGAGAAGCACGAGGAGAAGTACGTGGAATAATCTCTAGCATCGAAACAAGTTTAGAGGCGAAATTTGGCAGCGATGGTTTGGAGTTGATGTCGCAAATTTCGCAAATTTCTGACTTAGAGCAATTGAAAGAGATTTTACGCAGAATTGTTGTAGCAAATACAATTCAAGAGTTACGGAATGTTTTGTAGGATAAAGCGATCGCTCCAACTCCTGCCTGAGAGCTAGAATATGATGAAAGTTTAGACTATAAAATTTTCGAGTTATTACACTTAAAATTTTAATGAATGTCTGCAAGAGATATTTTCCATAATTTAGTTAGAGTGGCGTTGCAAAAAGATGGCTGGACAATTACACACGATCCACTGTCTATTGATTTAGCAGATGGACAACTGCAAATCGATCTGGGTGCAGAACGGTTAATTGCTGCTCAAAAGCAAGATGAAAGAATTGCTGTAGAAATCAAGAGTTTTGTTGCTCCTTCTGCGATTTCCGAGTTTCATACAGCTTTAGGACAATGTTTAAATTATCGAGTAGCACTAAAACTAAAAGAACCAGAGCGAGTTCTCTATTTAGCTGTTCCGCTAGCAACTTATGAAGATTTTTTCTCACGGCAATTGCCACAACTGAGTATTCATGAATATCAATTGAAACTGCTAGTATTTGACCCGGAAAATGAGGTAATTGTACAATGGATAAACTAGCGGAGTATAGAAAAATCATCCAGCAAGTTTTGACAAATCATGCTCAGGTTAAACCTGCCTATGGTGAAATCGAACGGCAAACTATTTTTGATGTACAACAAGATCATTATCAAGTTGTGAATACGGGTTGGGAAAATCGTCGTCGAGTTTATGGCTGTTTAATTCATCTAGATATTCGAGATGGTAAGATTTGGATTCAGTATGATGGAACTGAGATTGGTGTGGCTAATGAATTAATAGAATATGGTATTCCTAAGCAAGATATAGTGCTGGCTTATCAGCCTCCTTATATGCGAAAGCTGACAGAATTTGCAGTGGGATAAAGCAAGCGATCGCACTCTAATTTTTGGGTATGATTTAGAGCGATCGTACAATCGTATAAAAAGCAGCATCTAGGTAAGCTAAAATTAGCACCTTAAATAATTGGGTATCTATCAAAGTGAATAGGGTATAATCAATTACACTATTTCACAAGTAACAAAACAATGAGTGTTATCCCATTTATATTGGATGGTAGCAATAGAACAGTCGTAGAAACCAGGGAAGAGTACGAGAGAGCTGGTGGTCTTGAAGGAGATGTAATTTTTATACAGAATCTCAATATCAAACAAATTCATAATACGAAATCTAGCAATGCCAGCTATGATTTAAGAGTTGGTGATGAATACAGAGATCATAGAGACTCCGGTAAAACTGATCTGTTGGAGAATGGCAGAATATCTCTTCAACCAGGTTCTGCCGTCATTATTGAGACAGTTGAATCAGTTCAATTTCCCAAATCTAGATTTGGCCATGTAGTTCCAAAAGTATCTCTTCTGCAAGATGGGTTATCTAACACCTCATCAAAGATAGACCCTGGATATGAAGGAAAACTTTCTATCACAGTTTTCAATTTAGGCAAAAGAACAGTTCAGCTTAAGAAAGGACAAGATTTTTGTACGCTCTATGTACTTGATGTCAGGGAAGGAGTTATTCCTTATACAAAAGATGCTAAAAAAATTGCCGGAAACTCTAGAAAGGATTTATTAAGTAGAGTTAGAGATTTTATTGAGACAAATCAGACCTATTTTACTATTATCTTAACTATTGCAACCATAGTTTTAACAATAGTTCAAATTGTGCAGCCTTTAGGTCAACAGGAAATACAGACACTTCCTAAAGAAAGCAGAGAGAAAATTAAATAATTCTTTTGGAGCTTAAACCTTAGCTAGAGTTACACCCTTTAGCTGGTCTTGATACTTACCCTGTCGTGCTTCGTAATTAACAGCACAGGGTTCTCCCTCCAAAAACATCAACTGTACTATTCCTTCACTGGCGTAAATGCGGCAATCAGCGCTAGAGGCGTTGGATAACTCTAGTGTCAAGTAACCGCGCCAAGCAGCTTCGGCTGGAGTTACATTTGCAATTATTCCACAACGAGCATAAGTACTCTTACCTATACAAATTACTGTAATATTATCTGGTATTTCCAGCCTTTCAAGGGCAACCCCAAGTCCATAGGAGTGGGCAGGGAGGATAAAGTATTTGCCATTAACATCAGTATGGAGTTCTGTTCGCTCTAAGTTTTCAGGATTAAAATTCTTAGGGTCTACTACAGTGCCTGGAATATGCCTAAAAATGCGGAAATCATCTGGTGAGAGTCTGATGTCATAGCCAAAGCTGCTAAGACCAAATGAAATTACAGGTAAATTCTCAAGGTGACGTATTAGGCTTGGCTCAAAGGGCGAAATCAAACCCTGTTGAGCCATTTCAGTAATCCAGATATCGTTCTTAATCACTAGTTCGCTACTAACGTTAATTTAAGCAGACTCGATATATTAGCACGAACTGAGTATTTTGTTTAAGGTCGATAACTCCGACGGATTTCTGTAATTTGATCTGCCACATCGAGAAGAGATTTGGGCATCTCTGGTCCTGTGAGAATGATATCGACGTGGGGAGGGCGTTTTGCCAAAAACGCTAAAACTTCCGTTTCAGGAATTAAACCAAAGTTAATCGCTAAACTTAACTCATCTAACACCACGAGAGAATACTTACTCGCACACACAACTTGTTGTGTATGCTGCCACAGCTTTTGTAAGGCTTGATTTTCTGTATCGTCTAAATGTGGTGTATCGATACAACGAGGCAAATCACAGCGAATCCAATCTAAATTTTGTCCTAATTGTATAGGTCGATCGTGTCCTTGGCGAATGCCTCCTTTGAGAAATTGCACTATTAATACTGGCGTTCCTTGTCCAGCTATTCTCAGTGATTGAGCCATCACGCTCGTAAAAAAGTTGCGATGAGAACTAGTGAAAACTTGCACTAGTCCTTCAACTGGATATGGTAGGGTTAGGGTTGAATTGATACTTTGAGTTTCTAGCTGGGCAACCATAAAGTTAAGTTCAAAAAAATACAATAAGTCAAGGGTTATTACTGGCGGTGAAACTGGCAAATTTGCCTGTATAATCAATCTGTTTTTCACAGGTGTGGTGGATTTGGCAAATTGCATTCTTAGTCAAACACTAGGTTTGTATTGAAGTCAAGAGTTATTTTGACTTCAATTTTCGTCTTTTCTCGGAAATAAGTTGTAAAAATGAAAACATAAGACTTACAGTTCCAATTATTTAAAAAAGCTAGGCACAAACCTAAAAATCGCTAAATGTTAGATTTGTTGGTTGTTTGGGCAAAACAGACTTAGCTAGTAGTGAATTTGACAGGATGAGGAGTAAATCGTTGTGAGATTGGTGATTCTGGGAGGTTCAGGATCGGGGAAAAGCACTCAAGCACAAAGGCTTTGCAGATACTTTGATATTCCTCTGATTTCCACAGGTGAGATTTTACGAGAAGCAATATCTGGCAATCAGCCCCTGCCGGAATTTCGATGGTTGGAAGCCGATCCCCGGACTTCTCTTTCGGTTTACGCTAGCTTGAGTGAACTAGGCTACCACGCACGGCCCTACATGCAAAAAGGGGAGTTAGTTCCAGACGAAATGATCGTTGAATTGATCCGAATACGCCTTAGACAACCAGATATTAACTGCGATTGGGTGTTAGAAGGCTATCCCCGTACTGCCTTCCAAGCTGAAGAATTAGATTTTTTATTGGATGATTTAGGGCAAAAGTTAGATTGGGCAATTTATCTCCAAGTCCCGGAAGCAGTGATGGTTAGTCGATCCTTGGGGCGATCGCTACCAGATGACCAACCAGAAATCGTGCAGCGCCGTGTAGAATTATTCTACGATCGCACCATTCCCATCCTAGAATATTACGATCGTCGCCGCTGTTTATTGACCATCAACGGCGACCAATCACCAGAGATGGTGCAGCAAAATATTTTGACTCTGCTTTCAGTTCCTTAGAAGAGAAGCATGGAGCAGGGGAGCAGGGGAAGCAACAAGAGAGGGGAAAAGGTTAAAGGTTAAAGGGTAAAGGATGAAGAAATAAACCCTTTCCCCCTTACCCATTCCCCTTTACCCTTCTTACCAATGCCCAATAACACTAAGGTAATCTTAAGGCAGTATTGTAAAACTTGAGGCAATTCCAATGGCTTGGCAGCGTCCTGACGGTCGGATTTCCTACGAACTACGTCCGATTAGCTTTCACCCCAGTTTCACCCGCTTTGCCCCCGGTTCTGTTCTCGCAAGATGCGGTGATACTCAGGTACTTTGTACTGTTAGCGTTAATAAGGGAGTTCCGAAGTTTCTCGAAGGAACTGGTAAAGGTTGGCTAACTGCTGAGTACCGAATGCTACCATCGGCTACCCAAAAACGCCAAGAAAGGGAATTATTGAAATTATCTGGACGGACGCAAGAAATTCAACGTTTAATTGGCCGCAGCTTACGTGCAGCAGTGGATTTTGAGGCATTGGGAGAACGCACGCTGACTGTGGATGCTGATGTGTTGCAAGCAGATGCCGGAACTCGGACAACAGCCATTACAGGCTCGTTTGTGGCGTTGGCTCATGCGGTTTCTAAATTATTGCAAGAAGGCGTGTTGGAGCGATCGCCTTTGTGTGGACAAGTAGCAGCAGTTTCCGTAGGATTACTGGAGGGTGAGCCATTTTTGGATCTAAATTATATCGAAGATGTGGCTGCAACAGTAGATTTTAATGTGGTGATGAATCAACACCTGGGAATCATTGAAGTCCAAGGAACAGCCGAAGAAGGCAGCTTTAGCCGCACTCAGTTGGATCAAATGCTAGATGTAGCCGAAAAAGGAATTCAGGAATTATTAATTGCCCAACGTGAAGCGATCCCTAACTGGGAAACGTTGTTTGTGATTAATTAGTTTTATTAATTTTTAATAAGAATTAATAAATGTATCCTTGATGGCGTTAATCAACAAAGTATCAAGTAACTGGATGTAAATAAAATAATCATGAGAGTAGTTAGTACGACTCACTACTGAAAACTTACCCTTGAAGGTGATAAGGAGGTCTACGTTTTTCCAGTTTACTTAATCCACGATGTTAAATGTTTCAAAAGTTAAAAAGGGAGATTGTAATAAGTTCGGTATTGTATTGCCAGAAGCCAGCAATATGATGATGAAGCCATGAACAAAACTGTTGAAGTTCTACCGGATCAGCCGGCGCTGGTTGCACGAGCGCTAGAATTAATTCTGTCCAAGTTAGAAACTGCCATTGAGCAACGGGGGCGGTTTACTATCGCCTTATCTGGTGGCAGTACACCTAAGCCGTTATACGAAGCGATCGCTACTCAAAAACTGCCTTGGGATAAAATTCATATATTCTGGGGAGATGAGCGTTACGTACCACCAGATCACCCCGATAGCAATGAACTGATGACGCGTCGTGCGTGGCTAGATCGCGTTGACATCCCAGCGGCTAACATTCACCCCGTACCAACTTTAGAAGCCAATCCAGAACTGGCTGCTGCCAAATATGAACAACATCTCAAAGAATTTTTCAATTCTTCTGGGGTCGAGTTTCCCCCCTTGGATGTAGTATTACTAGGAATGGGTGATGATGCACATACTGCATCTTTGTTTCCCCACACAGAGGCTCTGAAAGTACGCGATCGCCTAGTTACCGTAGGTAACAAAGACGGAAACCCCAGGATAAGTTTCACATATCCCTTCATCAACTCTGCTCGTAGCGTGATTTTTCTGGTTGCTGGTGCTAATAAACGACCAGCTTTAGCACAAGTCTTTGCACCTGTAGCCGATGACTTCACTTACCCATCCCGCTTAATTCAGCCCCAAGGAGAACTTTGGTGGCTGCTGGATGCGGCAGCAGGTTTAGAACTTCAACATTAAACAAACTTGGGAATTGGGCATGGGGCACAAGAGGCAGAGGAGCAGAGGGGAAAAACTTACTGAACTTCTCCTCTGCTCCCCTGCTCCCCTTCCCCGCCCAAGAGTGTCCAATTCATTGTTCCATTAGCAGTAATTGCTAGAATCTAAAGCTAGGACCGCCCTCTGCTTGCCAGTCCTACCTACTATTTATGATGATCTTGAACAAAGGCTAAATATCGATGATCGTCTGCCCTAATTGCAATCATCCCAATCCTGACGGCGCTGTCCAATGTGAAGCTTGTTATACACCGTTACCTGCGACTACTAATTGTCCCAGTTGTGGGGCAACTGTGCAGGCAGATGCTGCATTCTGCGGTCAGTGTGGCTATAACCTTCACTCCGCAGGAGTTCCACACGTTCATCCCGCAGTAGCTACAACAGTCACTCCCGATATTCCCGTGGAAGTGCCAGCGTTAGTTCCACCCGATCCATTGTTAGAACTTTTACAACCAGATGCTTTGGGAATGAGCGGTTCTACTAACTCCCATCCTCCCGAATCATCTTTACCACCAACAGAGATGGTAGTTCCCCCAGAACCTACGCCACAGATACCTGTTGCAGAAAGCAGCCCTCCAGAACCTGTGTCAACCGTTGTAGCTCAACCCGTAGTTTCTGGACAAAGTAGTATTCCGACTCCACCACCTGTGGAACCAGTACCAGCCTCTGAAGCCGAAGTACCCCCGCCAGCAGCACCAACTGCAACTGTTGCCAGAACGCAATTGCAGCAGGTTACAGCCCGGTTAATCCACGTTCAAAGCGATCGCTTAATTGAATTGCCGCAAAATTTCTCTGTGATTCATATCGGCAAGCCTAATGACCGGATTCCTCCAGATATAGATGTTTCAGGATTTCCCAATTCCGAAATTGTCTCGCGGATTCATGCAGATATTCGCGTCGAGGGAGATGCCCATTATGTAGAGGATGTGGGAAGTTCTAATGGCACTTACATTAATAATTTGCCACTTTTACCAGGGAACCGTCATCGCTTGCGACCAGGCGATCGCATCAGCTTAGGTAAAGGAGACTTGATGACATTCCTCTTTCAACTTGCTTAACTGAATCTTGCTAAATTGTGACACCAGTCTAAGTATTTTCTGCCCATCCTCCGGCATCCATTTTGGAGGAGCAACAAATAAACTGCATCAGACAAGCGACGGATAACTATGTTGTTATTGATAGCGCCATAGTTGACAGCCGTCGCTTCGATGTGCAAATTATTACATTGTCCAGTAACTCCATTACTTTAATAATTACACTAGGATGGATAGAAATACACTGCCAATTTTAGATTTTGAATTTTTCAGAAAATCTAAAATCTAAAATCTAAAATCCAAAATTGAGTGACCTATGAGGGAACCAAGTAAAAATTTTGAAACCTTGCTGACCAAAGAAGCCCCGCCAGTTGTTGAACGTATGGGGCTAACCTGGCTAGTTGCAGCAGGGATCGCAACTGCTTTATTGTGGCAAGTACCAGGAGGAGATTATATCTTATACCCATTTACAATTCTGGCAACTTGGTTTCATGAAATGGGTCACGGCTTAATGGCACTGCTATTAGGGGGACAGTTTCAGAAGTTGCAGATTTTTAGCAATGGTTCTGGTGTCGCAACTTATGGCATCCGGTCGTCATTGGGGCCAATTGGCCCGGCAATAATCGCCGCAGCTGGCCCAATGGGACCACCTCTTGCTGGTGCAGCTTTGATTTTGGCTTCCCGCAGTTTTACAGCAGCAACCCTTTGCTTAAAAATTTTAGGAAGTTTTTTGCTGTTTTCCGCATTAATTTGGGTGCGTTCCTGGTTTGGATTGGTGGCAATTCCCTTACTAGGTTTAATAATCTTAGGTATTGCCCTGAGAGCACCTCGCTGGGCGCAAGGGTTTATCATTCAATTTCTGGGTGTACAAGCTTGTGTAAGTACGTACCATCAACTCGATTATCTATTTAGTAGTTCTGCTGGCCCCCTTGGTGCATCTGATACGGCACAAATGCAGCGATATTTGCTTTTACCTTACTGGTTTTGGGGCGGGTTGATGGCGATCGCATCTCTGGTGATTTTAATCCAAAGTCTCCGTGTTGCTTATCGTTCGGAGTAATCAGTAAGAAGCACCATCAAAAAGCGATTGAATCTTTAGCTCAAAGAATTACCGAACATCAAAAGAAGAATTCCGAAGTCAGGAGTCAGAATTAAGAGCTTTTATCAGTATAATAGCCTGGATATTGTTAAAAAATTCGCCGCTAATAACTCTTGCCTTCGCGGTTCGATACCCTAAACATGTCCACCCAACCCATAATTCAAAGCATATACACCGATGGTGCTTGCACCGGCAATCCTGGCCCTGGTGGTTGGGGTGTTGTCGTCTACTTCAGCGACGGCTCAATCCACGAAATGGGCGATGCATCCCCTCATACCACTAATAATAAAATGGAGATGCAAGCTGCGATCGCTGCCCTTGAATTCCTGCAAACATCTCAACAAGCCCAACCCATCACCCTTCATACCGATAGCGAATACCTGATTAACTGTGTTACCAAGTGGGTGAAAGGCTGGAAAAACAAAGGCTGGAAAAAGTCAGATGGTAAACCCGTCCAAAACCAAGACCTTTTAGAAATCTTAGATGAACTCAATACCCAACAAGTAAAATGGCAATACGTTCGGGGACATTCTGGTAACATAGGTAACGAACGTTGTGATGCGATCGCTCGCACATATGCTAGTGGCAAAACCCCTTCGCTACAACAATTATCTTCCACAGATTTTTATAAATCTTTACCTTCCCAAAATCAACTAAATGTAGCAAAAGTAGCTGATTATGAAAAAAACTCTAGAATAACTAACCAAAGTCCGCAAAAAATCAGTACTTCTGCACCAGAAATAACCGTTATGGAACCATCAACTGGGCCAACTGCGGCCATAACCGATGAAAAACCGCCAGAAATGAGGGTTTCGCAACTCCGCAGTTTGGTCGAAACTCTGCGTATAGCTGACGAAATTTCTGAAAAAGGCTACTTAATCACCAGTTCTGAGTTAGCAGACTTGATGGATGTCCACGCCAGCGCTGTCACCAGTCGTGGAGATCAATGGCGCTGGCGAAACTGGATAGTGTCACGGGTACGCCGTGAAGGAAATCAAATTCTTTGGGAATTGGAACGCGGGGATCGAGTAGGAGGGCAAGAGGAGTGAGGGAGTAGAGAGTACGGAGTGAGGAGTTAGGAGTTAGAAGTGAGGAGTTGAAAATTCATAACTCATAACTCATAACTCAGCACTATACTTGCGTCCTCGCCACTCGCGCGGGGTGCGTAACGCAGATAAGAAGATTCTTAGCACAGCTAGGGGATCGGCCAAAGGGGAAACCCAAAATAACCAGCTGCCTTTAGCGTTTGTGCGATCGTAAGAAGGTGCGATCGCTATTAGCATCGCAAAGCGAATCACCAACAGCAATAAATTCAGTCCCAGTAGCAGAAGTAGGGGAATGGGCGAATGTGGGAGTATGGGAGAAATCAACAAAAAAGTCAGGACAATAAAAAGGGGTAGACCTTGAACAGATGTGAGTAGCCATAAATCTCCCCACAACTGAGAACGAGAAGTTGCATCTTTGAGATCGAGACTCCGCCCCCATTCTTTCCACGTCTCCATCGCCCCTTCATACATACGTACCTTTAATACCTTTGCGCCATCTAAAAAGCCGACCTTATAACCTTGGATAGCAATGTTGCGTGCCAACGTGACATCATCACAAAAAGAACTCTTCGCACTGCTATAACCACCTACAGCAGCTAAAACGGAGCGACGACACAAAAAACACTGCCCATTTGCCATTACCCGTTCTGGTTGCTCTGTATTGATCCCCGCTGGGTCAAATCGGTAAAGCAAAGTCATTAACAAAGCCGGTTGTAGCCAGCACTCCCCAGGATATTTGAGAATGAATTGGGGTGAGAGAGAAACCAAATCATAGCCTTGTGCTTCGGCTGTCTTCACCAAACCAGCAACTAAACCAGGATGCGGTTGGATATCAGCATCCAGCCCCAGAAACCACTCACTAGCCTCGGAGCTACATAGAAAACCGTTATGCAACGCCCAAGGACGCCCCACCCAACCAGAGGGTAAGGGATCATCTGTCATCAGGCGAAAGCGCGGATCTTTCTGCTGTGAGGCTTTGACTAAATCGGGGGTACCATCACTCGATTTACTGTCTACAACCATAATTTCCCGAACTTCATAGCTTTGCTGACTTAAACCAGCCAACAGAGGGCTAATGCGAAGCGCTTCGTTCAGTGTGGGAACAACGATGCTAACCCTACCCAAAAGCTCAGGTGTCGGCTGTTGGGGTTCTATTGGAGGATGGCGTCTTGGCCCCTTTAATAGGCGCGAAAACAAAATCGCCGTTGCTGGTACTTGGATAAGTAGCAATAAAAGAGAAATGGCGCTTTCTACTATCAAAGCGTTGTCTACTGTTGTCAAAATACTTAACAATTAAAATTGCGACTATACAACATAAATGGGCATGGGGCATAGGACATAGGACATTGAGTATTGGTTTATTCCCTTCTCCCTTCCCAATCCTAAGTCCCCAGCGATGCACTGACTTGTACTGAGCGCAGTCGAAGTAGCTTGTTGTTGGCGCAGCCTCTCTAAGAGTTGTGCCCCCAGTCCCAAATAGGCTTATTTCAAGGCAACTTCAACCTTGGCTACTGATACTTCTTTGGTTACTGGTTCAACAGTAACTTGAGCCGATGTGGTTGAACTCCTTGACCACAGAACCACAGCCGGAATCACACCTAGCAATAAGCCGAGTAACACAGGGATAGAAAAGCCAGCTGCCAAGCTGAGTCCGGCGGCGAAGGCAAAGTTAGTTAAATAAACGACTAAGGGCAGATTGAGTTGCGATCGCTCTAATTTAATCGAGGTATTTCTCCACAATAATCCTGCCACACTCATAAACAGGGCGCTAGTACCAAACCAACCTACATAGTTTTGGTAAGGTGTTCCAAAGAAAGCTCCTGGTTGTTCCCAATACCAGAAGGGCAGAGAAGTTTGACTCATAGCCGGTTCAAGGGCAAAGTCCCAACAAGTGAAGAGTAAAGCACCAACACCTATCGCAGCAATATGGCGACCCCAACTGGGTTTTTGAGCCACTTTCAAACCAGTTCTCGCAATTAAGTAAGACGACAGCCCAACATAAAACCAGGATAAAGGAATTGTGAAAGGAACTAGCCCTCCAATCTTATAACCCAAGCCACTCAAGTAGCTATAATCACCAAATGGAAACCCTGTACTAGTTCCCAGTAGTTCACTTCCCAAAGAGATAAACATAGCTGGTAGCATAAATGCTAGCCAAGTTCCTAATCCCAAAGTCCGGTAGGCATAAATAGAGACAGCTACTGTCCCTAAGATGATATCAACTACACCGCCGCCAGCCATACTTAACTGTACGGCAGTTTCTCCTACCTGCGATAAGTTGAAAATTATTTCGGCATTAGGTACTACCAGTAGCATCCCTACCAGTCCAAAGGCTTTTGACGCGATATGACCAATGAGGCATACGCGTTCAGCAATAACAAGTTGTCTCATGATAATTCCTTAACAAGATGTGACACGCGGCTACTCGGCTGCTAACAGTTTACAAATCTTTAACTACTTTGTACCGCAATTTTCGACAAACTTGTTTAGCTTTCTTGGGAACAGCATAAAAATCTATTGATTGAAGCTATAAAAATATGATGCTAAACTTACTAGTTTAAGCCATATATTCAAAATCTACATAATTTTATCTGTAAGAACTTCTGGTTTCTTGTCTCACTTCCTTCCATATCGTAAAAAACTCCTTTGATAGTGGGATATCGTTAAGGGAGAACGACTATCATAACTGAGCAAGTCCTCAAGCAAAATAAAGTCTTGAGTTACTACACTTAATTTATGCGATAAGACCTTAACCCTATACTAGAAATATAAACCCATGTCAATTTTGAAAAGAGTTCCTTGGGTGTCCCTGGCACTAGTACTGCTGAGTTACAGTACTTTGGGCTGGGTAATATCAGAAACACGTGCTCCTATATTTGTGTGGGTGGCAACTGTAATTGCTATCTTGCTTTTAATCATAACGTTGACCGCTCCTTGGCCGAAGATGACATATTATTACAGTCTTTTTCTTCAATCAAATACCAGGGCTTTTGGCGTTGCCGTCTTAGCAGCTTTCTTATTCTTTATTATGATTGCCTGGTTTCGGGTATTTCTTGATACTTTACTCATTATTTCAGCGACTATATTAGTCAGGATAGACTTTCAAAGAGCGGGTCTTAGGGAAGGGTTAGCTTTTTCGACTGCCTCTATCTTTTCATTGGGAGGTTTAGCTTTGGGTGCGCTAATCTACAAGTTCATATATTCTCAAATTCCGCTAACGTGATGAAGTATATCCGAAAAAGCAAGCGATGCCTGGGTTGGCAATACTGTTTGGTTAAGCATTTTTAACTTGAAATTGGGTTTGGGGAAAAGGTTAAGGGTCAAAGGTTAAAGGTTTTTCTTTTCCCTTTTCCCCTTCTTCTTTTCCCCTTAACCGAAAGGTATTGCCTGGGTTGGGTTACGCCAATCCTTTAGAAGCAGTATTATTTACCTACAATTTCCTTTGTAGCTCAAATTCCCAACTTATTAAAAAGTCGGGAATTTTGTTTTGTTCAATACTTACTTGGGTTCAAAATGCAGGCTGTTCAAACAGCAGTAGAGATAGGAAAAAATCCATAATAAAAATTGATACCCAACTAGTAACAACTGCTTTTGTTGCCGATTCTCCTACTTCCTTTGCTCCCCCTCTAGTAGTTAAACCCCAACTACAGCCAATCACAGCAACCAGCACTCCAAAAATAAACCCTTTTAGCAAAATAATAAACAAATCTGACGGTTCTAAAAAATTTCTGACTGATTCTAAAAATGTTTCGGGAATAATTTGGTAGAACTTTGATGCGGCAAAAACTCCGCCAATGATGCCTGTAACTAAAGCCAAAATTGTCATCAAAGGCACCATCAAACAACAAGCAATTACTCTAGGAAGTACTAGATAATCAATTGGATCGGTTTTGAGCATATAAAGTGCATCAATTTGCTCGGTGACTCGCATTGCACCTATTTCTGCTGCAAAAGCAGAACCTACTTGTCCTGCCATAATACTAGCGGTCAAAATTGGAGCCAATTCTCTACAAAAAGCTAAGGCAAAAGCACCTCCCACTGCATCAACAGCCCCAAATCGCACTAATTCTCTCGCCGTTTGAATAGTAAAAATCATTCCTGCAAAACCGCTGACAAGGAGAACTGGAGAGATAGAACCTGGCCCAGCGGTAACAAGATGTTGCAAAATCTTGCGATAGTAGGTTTTCCCTTGGAGTAAATGTAGCCACACTTGACCAAAGAGCAGTATTGCTGCAAAACAGCGTGTAATCCCAGATTGCTCAAATTTTGTTTTTGGTTGCAATTTTATCGTCCTTACGACTGACTTTTTTTGCACATTTGTTGTTATATCAATTTTCCATAAGAAGACTACAGATACAAATGGTGGGAACCCAGCCAGATGTAATCTGACTTTCTCAATTAACTCATGCTTTGTGTGCTATGGGGTTGCAATCTCTCGTCCGTCAAACTAGGAAAAGTAATTGAATCAACTCAAAGGGTTGAAAAATCTAATAATATTTCCAAATAATGTTAAACAATTTTTTATGAGCAAGATTAAATACATAATATTTCTGTTGCTATTAATACTAACTTTCTCCGTAGTCTATCCGGCTTTTGCATCTGTATGCCGCAATTATGCTGTCTACGACGGTCTCCGCCACCAGATTTGCATTCTCAGTATCAGCCGAAGTGCCAAAAATTATTGGGAATACAAGGCAATTGTTAGCGTAGATGGCATAAAAAGACCTACAGAGGTTTACAATTGTCGCGAACGAGTCAAGGTTCAACAAGCTGGGACTGTTTTGCCCTTTGAGCAAAAAGGCCCTGGTGAGATGATATGCAGCTTTTTTAATTCTTCTCGGCGGTAAACACGCGCCAGATAATGAAGACGGTAAAACCTAGATAGGTGAATACTGTTAGCCATTCTTGCCAGCTACCAAATGCATTGTTCATCAGCAAAAGCCGGAAAATTAATATTTATCAATCCTACACGCTGATGTTACCAGTAGGTTGCTGTATTTTAGGAGATCAAAGAAGACTAGTCAAAAATTCTTAGCTAATTTTCCGGAATGGGTAACAATGGCGTGGTAGTAAATATCAGAGCATCGATATTATACTGAACCTCTATAACTAACCTTCGGGGAATATATCCCCATTGTTTTCCCTCAAGAACCCGGTCTTTATGACCGGGTTTTTGGTGTTTATACCAAGTTACAGGCGAGCAAGTCAGGGACAGAAGGCTGGCTACGCCAACGCAGCATTTCTTCAAATGGTCTGCGTATCAAATAAAACTATTGTCCAGAAACTTTTAAGAGATTTTATTGGTCTGGTTCTCCAAATTCTGCAAAAATCAACCAATGTCATCTTCTGCTCAAGGTATTCCCGGATTACCCGATTTGACGCATCCAGTTGAGCTTGTTCAATTTGGAACCCAAGCGCTCAAAGCTTCACTATTATTAGTATTTTTGGTCGTAGCTTTGGGAGTTGCGATCGCACTCATCAGTTTTTCTCTGCGTCGCAGCCAGCCGGAACAATTTATATTCATTGGTGAATGGGCTGTTCGTTATTCCCAACTGTTGCGGGGATTACAGCATTTAACTTTAATATTAGTTCTGTTAGTTCCGGGATTTTTCCTCTGTTCAACTTTGAGCAATCGCTATCACTACTGGGAACAAACAAGGGTGGCTCAAGTGGCTGAAAGTGTCGCAGGTGAAAAGCTCGAACAATCTGCCCCGCAAGTTCGCTACTCGATTCGAGAGCCATACTCCTATAACACCCAAGTCAATGGCAAAATAGTCAAGGTAAATGAAACACGAGAGATCGCTCGCTTCATGACGTTGGCTGGTTCGCAAATTCAAGTTAAGCTTGACCAAAGCGTAGATGTTCCAGGTCGCAGTTCAATTTATCGCGTGGAATACGCTGCTGATTATAAAGTAGTTAACCAACTCAAGGATATTAATAATTTCTTTTTTGAAGCATCGCCACCTAATGGCTACACACTTCTTGCTGGCTACAAAGTAGAGCGTAACGGTACTAGGCTACAACAAACTAATCCGGGAGACTATGGCTTTCCCTTCCAGCTGCAACCAGGAGAAGAAACTACCTTTCGAGTCACCTATCAGGCTCAAGGCGGGCCTCGCTGGGTTTATAGTGCAACGGGACAGTTGCTTTCTAATTTTCACCTCACAGCAATTGCTAACTTTGCCCCGGTCGATTTTGCTAGTGGTGTTGTACCGAATGAGATTAAAGTTAACGGACGCAGTACTCAATTTACTTGGATATTTGACGATAATGTTTCAGTCAAAAATCCCTTTGGAGTCTTTACTAACACTGAACCCATTCGTCACACGGGGATTATTCCGCGGCTTTTATTGCTAGCACCAGCAATATTTTTGTGGTGGATATTATTGTTATATTTGTCACTGCCAATGAGTTTTAGAAATATTGCGATCGCTGGTAGTATTTTCTTTGCTTGTCTGTTGACTTTGACTTATCTAGCTCGCGTTATCAATGCTCAGTTGGCTTGGACGTTAATTTCTATCATCTTACTAATCTTAACATGGGGATTGGGAGCTAGCCGCAGTGCTTCCCTGGCTGCGATCGTGGCTACTATTGCTGGAGCAGTGCTACCAATTTTTGGATTATTAGTACCGTTTAGCGGATTAACCCTTAGTTTAGCGGGTTTGCTTTCAGCGGTTTGGCTAGCAGTTCGTCACTGGTATGGCTGGTACAGTTTGCACCCAGAAGATCAAAGATTGCAGACTCAGAAAAATGCTAAAGATTAGATGATTCCGCTATGATTAGCGAAGTTTTAGCGTGGGGCATTTATGGATAACGATTTACTCGCTTTCTTTGCGGCTGCTGGGTTACTCATTCTCTATCTTATCTTCTCAGCATTAACTGAAATGGGGACTAAATTGCCTTGGAAGAAATAAGCTGATGGGCTAAAAAGTTTACACTTCTAAACCTGATTGGGCTTGGAAAAAAAGTAACCATCATTTAGGCTTGGTTAATATATTTATTGTTCGAGATAGTGCCAAATGCGCGATCCACAAGATAACCACATTAAAGTCGAGCCAGCGACCCTGGTTTTGATTGTATCTGTCTTAATACTCTTGCCTCTACTGGTTGTTGGTTTTTTCTCGCAGTAAACTTAGCCCGATGCTCTTTTTCTCAGGTGCGTTAAGTTACTGTTAACGCACCTGATATCAAAACTACTTAGGCAAAACCTGCCGTAGTGCGGCTAAAAGTTGGTCAACACTTTCCTTTCGACTATTAAAGCCCATCAATCCCACGCGCCAAACTTTTCCAGCGAGTTCGCCAAGACCACCGCCAATTTCAATATTATGTTCATTGAGTAACTGCCGAGCGATCGCTTTTCCATCTACCCCTTCTGGAATACGGACAGTGGTAAGCGTTGGCAATCTATACTCTTGCTCAACGTGCATACTCAGTCCTAAATTCTCTAAACCTTCCCAGAGATATTCTACGTTCTTTTGATGCCGCTGCCAGGAATTTGCTAATCCCTCTTCTGCAAGCAAACGTAGTGCTTCCCGCAATGCATAGTATAAATTAATGGGTGCTGTGTGGTGATAGGTGCGTTCAGCGCCCCAATACTTGCCCAGCAACAACATATCTAAATACCAGTTTGCAACTTTCGTTTGCCGCTGTTGCAATTTCTCAACTGCACGCGCACTCATTGTAAAGGGAGAAGCACCAGGCGAGCAACCTAACCCTTTTTGGCTACAACTATAAGCTAGGTCAACTCCCCAAGTATCCAAAAACAAGGGAACACCGCCCAAACTTGTCACCGTATCCACTAATAACAAAGTGCCAAATTCACTACACAAATCAGCGACCCCTTCCAACGGTTGACGTGCGCCCGTGGAAGTTTCGGCATGAACTAGAGCTAAGATAGCTGGACGATGAGTTTTTAATGCAGTTTGGAGTTCATCCAAGTTGAAGACTTGTCCCCAAGGTTTGGTAATGGTTCGCACATCAGCGCCATAACGTCCAGCCATATCCACGAGGCGATTACCAAAGTAACCAGCTACACCAATTAAAACTACATCACCGGGTTCTACAGCATTGGCGATGGTTGCTTCCATTGCAGCTGTTCCCGTACCGCTGACTGCAATGGTAAGTGAGTTTTCTGTTTGCCACACGTAGCGTAGCAACGACTGAATTTCATCCATGAGTGCGAGAAAAGCTGGGTCAAGATGCCCAACAGGTGAAGTATTCATCGCTTGGAGAACTGTGGGGTGGGCATTAGATGGCCCTGGCCCCAACAGCAGACGGGATGGGATTTCTAACGGCGTGAGTTGCAAGCGCCCGGAGTCGTTAATTGAAATTGTTTGCGTCATAAATCTCTCTTCATTTAGACGATACTTACCGGATCATATAGGAATCCGATTTGATTCCTGAACTTACTTGTATAGGGAGGGAACAGGAAATCTGGAAATAGGGCATTGCAGAACAGTGGTATGAATTGAGGCAAGCAGGTGAAACTGGAGGAAAATTTTAGACGTTGCTAAATCATCCCGCAAATATGCAACGTCGGGATATAGATGTGTACTGAGTTTTTTTATCAAAAGTTTCAGCTACTTTCTATGCCCAAAACTTCTAAATCTTCATTAATTAAACTGGTGGATTTACCGAGGGAAAGGATTTATTTTATTCCTACATTGAAAGTGAAAGCAACTACAAGAAACGTCTGCAAAAAGTTTCATTTTTGCTGAATATCAGGGATTTACTCTTGGAAAATTATGATAAAGCATAGTAGCAATAAGAACTTTACTATACAGAAAATATCTAACAGCATTAATATTAAACCAACTTTAGACCTGTATCCTACTCGTCTAGTTTTTATTGACCCACAGGTTGATGACTACCAAAGTCTGGTAATGGGTGTATTACCAGATACCTCAGTTGTAGTCTTAGATGCCAACCAAGATGGCATTGAGCAAATTAGTCAAGTGCTGGAGTCTCATCAGGGAGTCAATAGTCTACACATTGTTTCCCACGGCGCACCTGGGTGCATCTATTTGGGCAACAGTAAACTCAACAACGAAACGCTCAATCGTTACGCAGCCCAACTTATGGGTTGGGCAAATGCTTTGGGTGAAGATGCACAACTACTGTTATATGGTTGCAAAGTTGCTCAAACCGAGCCAGGTGTATTGTTTATACGCTGTCTGAGCGAATTGACAGGTGCAGTAGTAGCGGCCTCTGATGACTTGACAGGGAGTGCTGCATTAGGTGGTGATTGGGAACTGGAGGTTTCTACAGCGCCTATTGTTCCTCGTTTAGCGTTTGAGCAAGAAGTAATAACAGCCTACGCTTCGATTCTACCTGTAGTTCTTGATGACAGCTTTGATAGCGATGGCAAAGTCACTACTGATATTGGTACTAATACCACTGACATAGCCTACAGCATTGCCCTGCAAGACGATGGCAAGATTCTGGTAGCGGGAGTGAGTACTAGTAACTTTGCTGTGGTACGTTATAACAGCAATGGTAGTCTCGACACCAGCTTTGGTACTGCTGGCAAGGTCACTACTAACTTGGGCAGTACTGACATAGCCTACAGCATTGCCCTGCAAGACGATGGCAAAATTCTGGTAGCGGGAGTGAGTAGTAGTAACTTTGCTGTGGTACGTTACAACAGCAATGGTAGTCTCGACACCAGCTTTGGTACTGCTGGTACGGTTATTAATAACTTGGGCAGTAGTGACATAGCCTATAGCGTTGCCCTGCAAGACGATGGCAAGATTTTGTTAGCGGGAGTGAGTAATAGTAACTTTGCTGTTTTACGTTACAACAGCAATGGTAGTCTCGACACCAACTTTGGTACTGCTGGCAAGGTCATTACTAACTTGGGCAGTACTGACATTGCTAGAAGCATTGCTCTGCAAGACGATGGCAAGATTCTGGTAGCGGGAGTGAGTAATAATAACTTTGCTGTGGTACGTTACAACAGCAATGGTAGTCTCGACACCAGCTTTGGTACTGCTGGCACGCTTATTAATAACTTGGGCAGTACTGACATAGCCTACAGCATTGCCCTGCAAGACGATGGCAAAATTCTGTTAGTGGGAGTGAGTAATAATAACTTTGCTGTGGTACGTTACAACAGCAATGGTAGTCTCGACACCAACTTTGGTACTGCTGGCAAGGTTATTACTAACTTGGGCGGTACTGACATAGCCTACAGCGTTAGCGTGCAAGCTAATGGCAAAATTATTGTGGCGGGTTCGAGTAGCAATAACTTTGCTTTAGTACGTTACAACAGCAATGGTAGTCTTGACACTAATTTCAACACTACTGGCATTATCACTACTGATATCGGCACAAATACTACTGATAATGCCTATGCTCTTATCCAACACGATGGTACGATAACAGTCGCGGGAGTAAGCGCCAATAACTTTGCTGTGGCACGCTACAGGGTTAACCAAAATCCAGTGCTACTGAACGAAATCGCAGACAAAGATACTCCAGAAGATATAAATTTCAACTTCACAATCTCAGATAGCTTCCAAGATCAAGATCCTGAAGACATTCTCACCTACATTGCCACTCTCGAAAATGGTGACTCTCTACCCAGTTGGTTAAGCTTCAATGCTGCTACTCAAACATTCAGTGGCACTCCCTTAAATGAGAATGTGGGTAGCTTGAACATTAAAGTTACTGCTACGGATACTTATCTTGCTCAAATCAGTGATGTGTTTACACTCACCGTTAACAACGTCAACGATCCGCCAGAGGTATTTCAGGCGATCGCAGATAAAGAAGCAACAGAAGACACGGTTTTCAACTTCACTATCCCTGACAATACCTTTATTGATATCGATGGCGATAGTCTCACCTACACTGCCACTCTCGAAAACGGCGACTCTCTACCCAGTTGGTTAAGCTTCAATGCTGCGACCAAAACCTTCAGTGGCACTCCCTTAAATGCAAACGTGGGTAGCCTGAACATTAAAGTTACTGCTACAGATCCAGCTCTTGCTAAAGTCAGTGATGTTTTTGTACTCACTGTTAACAACGTCAACGATCCGCCAGAGGTATTTCAGGCGATCGCAGATAAAGAAGCAACAGAAGACACAGTTTTCAACTTCACTATCCCAGACAAAACTTTCATTGATATCGATGGCGATAGTCTCACCTACACTGCCACTCTCGAAAACGGCGACTCTCTACCCAGTTGGTTAAGCTTCAATACTGCGACCAAAACCTTCAGTGGTACTCCCTTAAATGCAAACGTGGGTAGCCTGAACATTAAAGTTATCGCTACAGATACGGCTCTTGCTAAAGTCAGTGATGTTTTTGTACTCACTGTTAACAACGTCAACGATCCGCCAGAGGTATTTCAGGCGATCGCAGATAAAGAAGCAACAGAAGACACAGTTTTCAACTTCACTATCCCAGACAAAACTTTCATTGATATCGATGGCGATAGTCTCACCTACACTGCCACTCTCGAAAACGGCGACTCTCTACCCAGTTGGTTAAGCTTCAATACTGCGACCAAAACCTTCAGTGGTACTCCCTTAAATGCAAACGTGGGTAGCCTGAACATTAAAGTTATCGCTACAGATACGGCTCTTGCTCAAGCGAATGATGTTTTTGTACTCACTGTTAACAACACCAACGATCCGCCAGAGGTATTTCAGGCGATCGCAGATAAAGAAGCAACAGAAGACACAGTTTTCAACTTCACTATCCCAGACAACACTTTCATTGATATCGATGGCGATAGTCTCACCTACACTGCCACTCTCGAAAACGGTAACTCTCTACCCAGTTGGTTGAGCTTCAATGCTGCTACCAAAACCTTCAGTGGCACTCCCTTAAATGCAAACGTGGGTAGCCTCAACATTAAAGTTATCGCTACAGATACGGCTCTTGCTCAAGCGAATGATGTTTTTGTACTCACTGTTAACAACACCAACGATCCGCCAGAGGTATTTCAGGCGATCGCAGATAAAGAAGCAACAGAAGACACAGTTTTCAACTTCACTATCCCAGACAACACTTTCATTGATATCGATGGCGATAGTCTCACCTACACTGCCACTCTCGAAAACGGTAACTCTCTACCCAGTTGGTTGAGCTTCAATGCTGCTACCAAAACCTTCAGTGGCACTCCCTTAAATGCAAACGTGGGTAGCCTCAACATTAAAGTTACTGCTACAGATCCAGCTCTTGCTAAAGTCAGTGATGTTTTTGTACTTACCGTTAACAACACCAACGATGCGCCAGAGGTGGGGAATGAAATTGCAGATCCAGAAACAACAGAAGACACGGTTTTCAATTTCACTTTCTCAGAAGACACCTTCATTGATATCGATGCTGGCGATAATCTCATCTACACTGCAACCTTGGAAAATGGCAACACTCTGCCGACTTGGTTGAGCTTTAATGCTAATACTAAAACCTTCAGTGGCACTCCTTTAAATGTAGACGTTGGTATTCTGAATATTAAAGTTACTGCCACAGATACGGCTCTTACTGAAGTCAGTGATGTGTTTGTACTCACTGTTAAAAACGCCAATGATGCGCCAGAGGTGATGAATGAAATTGCTAACCAAGAAGCAACAGAAGACACGGTTTTCAATTTCACTTTCTCAGAAGACACCTTTATTGATGTCGATGCTGGCGATAGCCTCACCTACACTGCCACTCTCGAAAATGGCGATCTTCTACCCAGTTGGTTAAGCTTCAATGCTGCTACCAAAACCTTTAATGGCACTCCCTTAAATGCGGATGTGAATAACTTCAACATTAAAGTTACTGCTAGAGATATTTTTGGGGTTGAAGTCAGTGATGATTTTGCACTCACTGTTAAGAACGTTAACGATGCACCAGAGTTAATTGAGGCGATCGCTAATCGAAAGGTAGTCATAAATACGCAGTTTGATTTCACTATCCCAGAAAATACCTTCATTGATATCGATGCTGGCGATAGCCTCACCTACACTGCTACTCTCGAAAACGGCGATTTACTGCCCAGTTGGCTAACTTTTAATTCTGCTACCCAGAATTTTAGTGGTACTCCAACGATGGAGAATTTGGGTAATCAGAACATCAAAGTCACTGTTAAGGATATTTCTGGGGATGAAGTCAGTGATGTGTTTGTATTAACAGTTGCTAAGTTCAATAGCGCACCAATTGTAGATCGGGCGATCGCTGACCAAAAAGCTACAGCAAAAACTACCTTCAACTTCACCATTCCTGAAAACACTTTTAGCGATGTCGATCTTGAAGATACCTTGACCTACACCGCTACCTTAGACAATGGCGATCCACTACCAAGTTGGTTAACCTTCAATGCTAACGAGCTTACCTTCAGTGGCACTCCTACGAATGATAATGTGGGTAGCTTGAATATTAAAGTCACCGCCACAGATCCGGCTCTTGCTGAAATTAGTGATGTATTTGCACTCACAATTGCTAAAGCTAACAATCCACCAATTCTAGATCGAGCGATCGCTGACCAAAAAGTGACGGCAGACACTACCTTTAACTTCACCATTCCTGAAAACACTTTTAGCGATGTGGATCTTGAAGATACCCTAACCTACACTGCTACCTTAGACAACGGCGACCCACTACCCAGTTGGTTAACCTTCAATCCTAATAAGCGTACTTTCAGTGGCATTCCTACGAATAATAACTTGGGTAGCTTGAACATCAAAGTTACCGCCAAAGATTCGGTTGGGGCTGAAGTCAGTGATGTATTTGCACTCACCATTGCTCAAGGGATTACTGCTGAGACTGAATCAATCAGCCTACTCACAAGAATTACAGGTGATATCTTTACGATCAAAAATCAAGTTAACGGTGAAAAAGCCAAACTCTTAGTCAAGATTAAAAGCAACACCTCTGAAGAAGTCAATGAACTGGGTGTATTTGTCGTTGACGATGCAGAAGGGAGAATTAATGGCGTAGCCCCTGGTGCTGCAAATTACACCGAACTAGCTCTCCAACGAGCAACAGTGCTTCTTTCATCTCTTGCCAAACTACCCAATGGTTTTAATCCCACAGACCTCAGCAGGTTACTGGAGTTCAACTCTGAGAGCAACCTAAGATTTTATTTAATCCGTAGCAGCACTACTCAGGCGGTGCTATCTGGACAAACCCCTTTTTCTCAGGTGCTTTTTTCCTCGGATACGAATGTGGACGATACAGGGTTCTCTCTCAACTTCCAGAATTTGGTTGTCAAGATTGCAGCAACAGAGCAAGATCCACCTCTAGGTACTGGTATTCAAGGAAAATATGAACCCGAACTAATTGATTTGCGGGATGTGAAACAATTAGTGAAAGCCGAATTTGTAGTTCATAGAGAAGCAGCTTTTAACAACTTTGTCGGCTTTTATCAGATAACCGATCAGAATGGTGGCATCGATACCAATGGCGATGGTACAGCAGATGTGCTTGTTGGACAGGCGGGTTATACTCAAGCTGCTATTAGTAACCGTGTCGCTGGTATTGATTTGAGTGTGGCTAACGAAGGTACAGCAAGTTTTACAGGCACTTTCCAACCTGGTGCTATTTTCGTTCCATTTCTCATTGTTAATGCCGGGGCTGATGCAATTCTTGATAGCAATCCCAATAACGATCCGGCAGTTTACTTTTCCTTCTTGGGCGCTAATACTGACAAAGCAGATCATATTCGTCTGTTAGGGAATAACGCTTTTGGCTTTGAGGATTTGGCAAATGGCGGCGATCGAGATTACAACGATTTGATTGTCCGAGTTAATTTGAGTATCGCCTAGTCTGAAGTGACTTGTATAGATGTAATATAGCCTGTAAGCTTTATTGAGCAATGAATACAGGCTTTTTTATGAAAAAGTCAAATATTGAGTTCATAAAGCAATACAGTTGGCTTTGTGAAAAATTGTAGGTTGGGTGAAGCAAAGCGCAACCCAACAAACACAACATACACAACTTAAGGTTTTTGGCGCTAACCCAAGCGTATTGAGTCATAAAGAGCGATCGCATTACCGATGTTTTAGTGAATCTGTCATTTGCCAGAAGATGCGATCGCAGCAAAGTATTACAGTGATTCAAACAAATCTGTGAGAGTATATTTATTCACTTACCCGGAGACATAATTATGGTTTTTGCTGGCAAACGACCAAATAATTTAGGGATTAGCAACGGTAAATTAGCATCCTGCCCTAATTCCCCTAACTGTGTTTCTAGTCAGAGTCCAGATGCATCTCACCAAATTGCACCACTGACTTTTACATCTACTCCAGAAGAAGCGATTACTAATCTTAAACAGATTATTGAGTCTTTACCAAGAACCAAAATCATTACCGAAAGTCAAGATTATTTATATGCAGAATTTAAAAGTGCTTTACTGGGATTTGTGGATGATGTAGAATTTTATCTAGACCAGAATGCCAATGTTATCCACGTGCGTTCAGCTTCACGTTTAGGTCAGAGCGATTTGGGTGTTAATCGTCAACGAATAGAGACTATTAGAGCCAAATTCAAGTAATTTGTAATTGAACTAAGGACTGGAGATTAAAGACTGGGAAGATAAAGAAGTAGTTGGACAAAATTAATTACACAATGTTATTACGAGTGAGACATTCGCAGAGTATTGGATTGATTCACTAAGTTTGCAATGGTTGTAAATATTTTGTCCATCTACTTATGTGGATTCAGACCCTAGTAAAATCTGGAATGACGATTGTGTAATGTGGTGTAATGTTTCACCGAAAATTATGAATTACGAATTAGTTAAACTCTGCGATCGCAATATTTGTGAAACTTAATTTATTTAAAAACTTTGACTCCCGACCCCGACTGATTCTTGCTATCGGACTTGCTGTATTAGTTTCAGTTATCCTGCCACATTCTCTGCACTTACCTACTCGCATTCTCTGTGCTTGGAACTCCGGTATTGACTTTTTCTTAGCTATAACGTGGTGGAAAATGACCAAGGCTAACCCAGAAAAAATTCGCCGTTATGCTGAGAGTGAATATGAAGGACATTTGGCTATATTTATGCTGGTGATTGCTGCGGCTTGTGCCAGTGTTTTAGCCATTGGGTTTTTATTAACTGATAAAAAAGGGTTGTCAACAATTATACTTACCCTACATGTCATACTTTCAATTATGACCATTGTCGGTTCCTGGTTACTAGTGCATACGATGTTTGCAGTGCAATATGCACACAGCTATTACAAATATATTAATCGTAATCATAGTGAAGAAATCATCGGAGGTTTAGATTTTCCTCATAACGACTATCCAGACTACTGGGAATTTTTATATTATTCATTTGTAGTCGGCATGACCAGTCAAGTTTCAGATGTGCAGACAACATCACCCGATATGAGACGCTTGACTCTATTACATGGCATATTATCCTTCTTTTTCAATACCACCATTCTAGCTATGAGTATTAATATCATTGCATCGCTGATTTAAAAATTGTTTGACTCAGCCAAAAGTATGATTATTTGGTTCTCTACTTAGAGAAAGAGGAAATCTACGAGAGGCTTTCGCCAACGCGTAGCGTCTCGTAGAGGAGGCAGAGAGAAGAAAGAGAAGGGAAAAATTGCTTAACTGAACTGTATTGATATCTAGACAAGATATGCTGATTCAAAAAGGCGAAGTATCTATTCGTCTCATGCAAGATGAAATGTATGATTATGAGTTGATGGCAAAATGTTTAACTAATGCAAAAGTTTTAGAATTTTATGAGGGAAGAGATAATCCTTTTCCCTTAGAAAGAATTATAGAAACTTACAAACCGATGGTTAGAGGAGATGAACTGGTTATTCCTTGCCTCCTCTACTATCAAAATATTGCCATTGGTTATTTGCAGTATTGTACGCTCAATGAATTATCGTAAACTGATAGACAATTGTATCATTTCGACCAAACCGATCGGGTTATGCGATTGACTTGTTTATCGGCGAAACCGACTATTGGAACAAGGGAATCGGTACAAAAATGCTGTCAGTATTTATCAACTATCTTTTTGAACAGTGTCAAGCTCATAAAATTGTCATAGACCCGCACGTTGATAATTATCGTGCTATTCGCTGCTATGAAAAATGTGGTTTTGTGAAAGTAAAGCTATTGCCCGCAAATGAACTGCATGAAGAAGAATACTCAAATTGTTGGCTCATGGCAATAGAGCCAAAGAAATCATGAGGAAATGCATTCTACCTGTTATGCCTTCTTACCTGCTACTGGTTCAGCTATATTTTCTATATCGACCAGATTCCACTTTAAACCTTTGCTCCTATATATACGCTTCTGCAAATTTGGATAATCACCGATATCATGGTCTAGCCTTTGACCAACCACTATACATTTGAATATAGAATTGCCCGTGTTTTTCAGGTTGTGCGGCTTACCACCAGCGCGATATCCAATAAAATCTCCCGCTTTAACTGGATAAACGCTTTCTCCAATTGTTGCCTCAGCTTCTCCCTCAAGAACGTATACGCACTCTTCTTCGTGATAGTGCATATGAAGCTCCGTTGATTCACGTCCAGTCTCTACTTCAATGATGTGGAAACCGATATTGTTTAAACCTGTCAAATCCCCTAAAGACTTATTCAGTCTGCGAGCATTGGAGTTGAGAAAATGTGTTTTTTCTAGTCCTTCATAAGACTCAATCTCTTCTTTGGTGACTAAATACTTTTCCATTTCTTGATACCAAGGTGCTAAGAAAATTTGATGGTGAACAAACGAGGGGCCTAAAGATCAATTAAGACGGAAGTTAAAACAGGTTCAAGGGTTCCATCTCAGCAGAAGCGATGCCTACGGCGGTAAACTACGCTTCTATTTGTGGATGGGAACTACGCTTCTATTTGTGGATGGGATCATATCATCACCTCGTTATTAAATGCAACTTCATAGAGAATTGGTATCAGTTAATGTCTGACTGGATACCGAGAGTAGTACATCAGCCTAGATCGTAGCTAGCTAGAGTACGTTACTAAATTAACTCGCGTGTTCCCAGTCACTAAGTAACTCATGTTGTTGTACTATTTTATGGCATTTATGAAATGGTACTTTAGGAGTACCAATACTCCTACCAGGAAAAGACTGTTTCTTGGTCTTGGTAGGTCTATTTTCTAGGGTTGTTGAACTGAACTGTTGGGTTTTCATTGGTAAATAAATCTCTGATTAAAATCTGAGCACCAATTTATAACATCAAGTTGCAAACGGCAAATTTCTGAAGAAAAATAAAAAATACATATTTAACGCGGTGTGCAACTTTCTCTCAAATCTAACCTCCAGCCCCTTCCCTACAAGGGAAGAGGAGCAAGACTTAAAGCCTCTCCCTGCTTCGGGGAGAGGTTTGGAGAGGGGTTTCAAGAATAAGTCGCACATCGCACTATTTAATTTATAAAGTAAAAAAGAGAAATTTAAGAGTTTATTTACTCTAAAGGTGAAGTGTGCGCAATGAGACTAACGATCGCTGCGGCTAAATCCACTGGATCGACGGGTTTAGGTAGATGCTTTTGAAAACCTGCTGCCATTGCTTGGTTGTAGTTAATTTCTCCTGCATAAGCAGTCAAAGCGATCGCAGGTATTTGCCCGCCTTGCTCTGGCGGTAATTTTCTCACTTCGCGTAGCAACATATAGCCATCCATCAAGGGCATTCCAATATCGCTTAAGAGGATATCTGGCTGGGATTGCACTAATGTTTGCAGCGCTTCATCTGCTGATTCAACTGCCGTTACCGTCGCGCCATATTGTTCCAGCGCAAAGCTAAAAAATTCTCGCACATCGGCTTGATCGTCCACAAGCAGGATTTGCACTCCAGCCAGTAATGTCTCCTCAGTACTGAGTTCTGCTTGAGAAGCCTCACTACTGCTAACTCGCAACTCAGAATTTTTAAGCAAAGGTAGTTTGACTGTGAAAGTAGCTCCTTGTCCTTCTCCCAGACTCTCTGCCTGAACTGTGCCACCATGAAGTTCTACTAAATGACGTACAATTGCCAGTCCCAATCCCAATCCACCAAAAACTCTGGTTGTCTTAGCATCTGCTTGCCGGAAGTAATCAAAGACGTAGGGCAAAAATTCTGGGTTAATTCCTTTACCTGTATCAATTACCTGGATTTGAGCATCTAAACCAACTTGCTGTAGACGTACTTCTACAAGCCCATCTGTAGGTGTGAATTTAACGGCATTGGAGAGGAGATTCCACATCACTTGTTGCAAGCGATCGCCATCGCCAAGAACTTTGCCGATATCATTACTTAATACCGTTTGAATTTGAATCGATTTGGCTTCTGCTGCCAAACGTACTGTTTCTAGTGCAGCTGCGATCGCTATTTTCAAATCCACTGCATGGAGATTTAACCTAACCTTACCTTGCAAAATCCGCGAAACATCAAGTAAATCTCCAATCAATTGGGTTTGTAACTTGGCATTCCGCTCGATGGTTTCCAAAGCCCGGATTTTAGTAGCTTCGTCGAACTTGCGGGTTCTGAGTAACTTTGCCCACCCTAAAATCGGATTCAAGGGAGTTCGGAGTTCATGGGAAAGGACAGCGAGAAATTCATCTTTAATCCGGTTGGCTGTCTCGGCTTCTGCCCTGGCAGTCTTTTCAGCTTCGTAAAGTTGAGCGCGAGCGATCGCTTGCGCACACTGCTGTCCCAGTGTCAACATAAATCCTCGGTCTTCTTCGTTAAATATTTGAAGAGGAGTAAAGCTTAATCCCAAAGCCCCAATTACTTTACCCTCTACTATCAAGGGAATGGAAGCCCAGGCATTATTCGCTATAACAGTCACAACATCTGCTAAGTCGGGATATCTAGCAATCATGGCTGCTAAATTTTCTAAAAAAATCGGCTGCCCAGTTCTGACTGTTTCTGCTATTTGGTTAGGTGCTGTTAGCGGAAAACTTGTCGAAGTATTTATGAGCGTTTGCGGATAGCCAATTGCTTGCACAACTTTTAGGGTAGTATTTCCTTCAGTAAGTAAGACAACGGAACCACCAGTAGCTTCCAAGGCGGCAATACCTTGGTTCACTACTACATCAGCCACCTGTTGGGGAGTTAAGGCTTCCGAGAAGGCAGCAGTTATTTTTTGTAAAAGTACTGTGCGATTGACAGACCGTTCAGTTTCCTGGTAAAGTCTGGCATTATCAATGGCTGTCGCCGCCCGCCGAGCAATATCTTCTGCCAAAGCCAAGTCTGTTTGTTGATAGTACCGACCAGATTCGGCGGTAAAAAAAGAGATTGCTCCAAATAATTGCCCGCGGGAACGAACTGGAATCACCATCAGAGAACGAATACCCAAACTTTGCAGCAATTGCAGATGTTCGTTGTCTTCAGACATCTGTAGAAGATGTGAGTCAGATAATTCGGGATAAAAGACAGATATTCCTAAGCGTAGCTGCCGTACAAGCTGTTTGGCTTTAGTTTTGGGTCGATAACGCCGTCGGATTTCGTCTAAAATATTCAGTTTTGTGGGATCGGCAATTGCGATCGCAATTTGTTTACTTGACCAATCTTCCTCAAAGACATCTACAATGCACAAATCGGCTAAAGTTTGGACTGCTAGATTTGCCACACTTTCCAAGGTGATTTCATAATCTAATGAAGCAGCTAGTAAGGTGCTGGCTTCGACTAAAAAGTTTTGTGTGGCTTCAATTCGTTTGCGATGGCTAATATCTTCAATAATGCCTAATGCATACATTGGTTGTCCCTTCGCATCCCAAACTGCTGATGAAGTTAGATTTACCCAAACTATGGAACCATCTTTGCGGATGTAGCGCTTCTCTAAGGAATAACCACTAATTTCTTTTGCTAAAACTCGCCGAGCGTTTTCCCAATCAACTTCTAAGTCGTCAGGGTGGGTAATTTCCTGAAAGTTCATTTGAATTAACTCTTCATGGCTATACCCAGTAATTTCGCATAGGGCAGGATTAATTTGCAGAAATCGTCCATCCAACCCTACTAGGGTAATACCAACAGCTGCTTGATTGAACATTGCCCGAAATCTTTCTTCGCTTTCTCGTAAAGCAACTTCTGTTTGCTTGGCTGCTGTCACATCTGCCAAAATAATGCCAATTCCTACCGTTTCACCCATTGTGTTATGAACTGGGTAATAGTTGCCGAGCCAGTAACCGTAACGTCCTAGTTGTCCTCTTGTCTCACCACTGATTTCCATATTCAGCAGGGGTTCTCCAGTATCTAACACGCGCTGTAACTGTGGCTCTAACTCAGCCGCCATCGCTGGCAAAACTTCCCTAAATTTGCGTCCTAGATGTTCTTCTATAGTTAAACCGTTAATGTCAGCGAAAACTTGATTAATGCGGATATATTGTAGTTCCCGATCCAAAAAGCATACGGCAACAGGAGCCGCTTCTAGCAGCGCATCTAGAAGAGATAGAGATTCGGCATAATGGATTAAAGCTTGGTGGATGTCTCGATAAAGTTGGGCATTTTCCACTGCTAAGGCCGCACGATGGGTAATATCTGTTGCTAAAGTTAGATCGGTGCGATCGTAGCGACGGTTTGATTCTGCGGTGACAAAGCTGATAGTGCCGAGTACTCGCCCTTTTGCGATTAACGGCACAATCATTACAGACTTCATGCCCAATTGCCGAACAAGTTCTAAGTGTTCCTGATTCTGAGTACTTGCCACTAATAGCGAATCAGATACCTCTGAGATCAATTCGCTTTGCCCGGTTTGCAGTACTCTAGTAATTACACTTGCACCCTTGTAATCTGTCACATACTCTTGAAGTTTACGCGCCAACTCTGCTTTCGATGGGTCTGCATGGGCAATGGGTAAGCGACGAATGGAACCATCTTCATTTAAAATATCGACGCTACACCAATCAGCTAGTTGGGGAACTGAGATTTTAGCGATCTGTTCTAAGGTTTGTTCATAATCTAGCGAAGTAGAGAGTAAACTACTAATTTGGGCAATATAGCGGAGTCTTTCCTCAGCCTGCTTGCGCTCAGTAATATTCACACCTGCACAGGTAATACCTAAAATGCTATTGTCTGCATCCCTTAGTGGTTCAACTAGCAAATCATAAAAACAGTCTTCTCCAGAAGTTGTCAGATAAACTTCTTCACGGATTGCAACACCAGTCTCTATTACCTTTAGCTTAATTGCCTGCAACTGCTCTGCTACTGAGGCTGGAAATAATTCATCATCAGACTTACCTAACATTTCCTCAGCAGTGTCTAAACCTTGAGGATTATGAATCCACTGATATCGCAAATCACGATCTTGCTGAAAAACCACGATATCTGAACTACTTAACGCTAATCGAAATCTTTCTTCACTAACTCTTAGCTGTTGCAGATTTATATCAGCTCGTCTTTTCGCAGTCTTTAATGCCTCACATAAGATACTAAAGAGCAATCCTTGTAATGCAAACAACCCTATTCGTACAGAATTAGATAAGTCAAAACTCAGCTCATAAGCTGGGGGGAGAAAGAAGTAATTGCTCAGTAATGCAGATAAAGAAGTTGCTAACAACCCTGACTTCAAACCACCATACCAAGCACTCAACATTACAGCGCTAAAAAACAGTAGGAAAGGAGTTCCACTCATGTTTAACCAGGGGTCTAGCATCAACATTAGCACTAGTGCAAGTGCGACAATTAATACAACGATGCCATAACGCAGTAACTGAGAATAATGAATATGGGGCATGAAAAGTTTTTGGAACAACCAATACTCATTACAGAGGCTGTATATACCCTAAGCTAGTTTGTAAATTTTAGTAACTTATCTCCAGATAGATTTTTCCTGAGTTATAAAAACCTCTTTTGCTAGAGGTTTATTGATTAGCTATCTGATATGTAAAGGAAAAATTTAGCTCAATCCATCAAGATAAATGGCACTGTTTTGCTAATCTAAAATACTAAATACAAACACAAAACTAATTCATAACAAAAATTATAAGTGGAGCAGCATGAATAATTCAAGGTTTGTATGTAGTAAAGACTTTAGTACTCAAATTAGGGATGAAGCCTTAACTACAAACTCATCTCAATATTTTTTACATTACTTAATGTACTTTGATTTATTCTCACCGACTTACTTAGCGCTCTTCCATCACTCTCAGAAAACAATAATCGAAGCAGAAAACTGAAACTATGACTTAATAAAGGTTTGAGGCTTTATTTTCTAATATAAATTCAAAAATGTAGCCAAAACTCGGAAAGCTGAGTCTCGTAAGCCTTGCAGCGATTGCTTCCTGCAAGACTGATGGAAGAGGGTTAGAAAAATATCTGGTTCGGGATAGAGATAAACATAACATATTGGCTGTCGGTCATTAACTGTTATACTACTATTTATTTGGTGGCCATCAATATTGAAATTTGAATGCATAAGTAAAAATTTAATATTGTCAGGATATTTACTTAAGCATTACAGATAATCACAACGCGATCGCCTACTTATAATTTGACTTTGCTAAGAGCTTTTTCTGATTTTTTAATTAGCGCATTTGTTGCCGGATTCACCAGAAGATAAATACATAATTTGACTTGCTAGAAGTACTTCTGCTGTCTCATATTTTAGAGGTTTAGAGAACACATAACCTTGACCAAATTCGCACCCAAGTTCCTGTAACCATTGAAGTTGTTGTGGTGTTTCAATACCTTCGGCAATAACGGCTAATCCGAGTTGATTGCTCAAAGCAATAATAGTACTAACGACCTGATAATTACGATTCCCTTCCTGCATCTGACTTACAAAGGAGCGATCGATCTTCAAATTATCAGCAGGTAAACGATGAAGATAATTGAGTGATGAATAACCACTACCAAAGTCATCAATGCTGATTTGAATTTTTCTGTGCTTTAATTGGGTTAATAAATCAATTGTCTGACTGATATTGTCAATTAACATACTCTCGGTAATTTCTAGGGCTATGGAATCGCCTTCTAAACCAGTTTGGGCTAGTGCTCGATCGATGCCATCAATTAAGTTAGCTTGGCGAATATCTTGAGCAGAGAGATTAATACTCATCTTGAGTGGAAGGTGACTAGCAAACTTGGTTTTCCAGTTTGCCAGTTGTTGACAGGCTTTGTAGAACATCCAGCGATCGATTTGCACAATTAGCCCCGTTTCTTCGGCAACAGGAACAAATTCCTCCGGCAAAATAAACCCACGAGTTGGGTGTTGCCAACGCACTAATGCCTCAAATCCAATCAGCCGAGCTGCTTGCAGCTGCAATTCGCGACTAATGTGTTGGCTTGAACCGTCGTAGGCATCGCCAAGTATGTCAACAATCGGCTGATAGTATATAACAAACTCTTCTCGTTCGAGAGCTTTACGGATATCGGTTTCTAGAGTTAGCCGATTTACGGCTTGAGTATGCATTTCTATATCAAAAATTTTGTAGGAACTTCTATCTTGAGCTTTGGCTCTATACATGGCAATATCGGCATCTCGGAGTAAATCGGAGGCGCGAGCATAGTTCTTTGTTCCTAAGACAATACCGATGCTTGTACTGATAACCACTTCCGAATCATTCAGGATCAATGGTGTTTGAAAATCTTTTAAAATCCGCTCAGTAATTTGAATAGCTTTTTCAATACCAGAAATACCTTCTAGCAGAATTACGAATTCGTCACCACCGATTCGAGCAACTAAATCAATTTCTCGCAGATGAGTTTTTAGCTTCTGAGCAATGCTTTTAAGTAGTTGATCTCCAGCTAAATGTCCTAAGCTATCATTGATAACTTTGAATCGATCTAGATCGAGAAATAAGACGGCGTAACGATAGGTTTCTATTCGTTTGGCTCGGTTAATTGATAATTCTAACCGTTCTATCAAAAGCGTCCGATTCGGTAAATCTGTCAACGGATCGTGTAAGGCATTGTGAATAATCTGTTCTTCTGCATGTTTGCGATCGCTCACATCTAATAAAACCCCATGCCAAACAATATCCTCGTTTTCTCGACACTCTGAACGCGCACTTGCCTGTACCCACTTCAGTTTGCCAGAGGGTGTAACTAATCGCCATTCATAAAAGAATGGTTTTAAAGTTTGAGCGCTTTGTTTGGCAGCCGTATAACATCCAGCACGGTCATCAATATAGATTTGTGCAAAGCACAGAGAGGCATCTGATAAAACTTGATCTGGTGTTAATTCTAGAAGATCCAGGCAGCCGAAACTGATGTATTCAAAGACAATAGAACCATCAAAATGATGTACAAAGCTATAAATTATTCCCGGTATATTAGATGCTAATGTTTGTAACAGATTTTGGGCTTGTTGGCGCTCTGCCCGCACTTGAGCATCCCGAAGTTCTCGACGCACCGCCACCGGCAATCGGCTTAAGTTGTCTTTCATTACATAATCATGAGCGCCTGCTTTCATCATTTCCACAGCAGATACTTCGCCGATTGTGCCAGAAACGAGAATGAAAGGAATATCTTTCTGACTCTGCTTTGCTATTTCCAGAGCCATAGGAGCATTGAATCCAGGCAATCGGTAATCTGAAATTATCACATCCCAGGTATGGCTATTGAGGGCTGTATGTAGGTCTTCTACCGTTTCGACACGTTGCGAGATTGGCTCGAAACCACCGCGACGCAGTTCACGGATAACTAACATGGCATCGATTTCTGAATCTTCAACCATTAGGACGTTCAAGGGTTCATTCATACCTCATACCTCATAATCTCCTTGGCAAAATTTGAGTTAATCCTCCACATTCTCATCCCAAACAACACCGATTAGCTGCTAATAAATATGGCTAACAGATGCACCAACGATTTGCAAGCTGGTGAGTAAACGGGCGTTCAAGTGGCTGGCTAATCTCGCCCTTGTCTGCGCTCAAAAGAGAAATTAGAAATAGTTTCTTTCAAGATACTTGCTTAGTTAACTCGACACTGCTCCTAGTACAGATTGGCTATGGTATACACACAAATCTAAAAAAGCTCGATTTCCCATTATTCTCTCGTTTATCTCGTTCCTATGCAGAGTATGAGAATGGCTTATTAGGGACTGATGCCTTAATTTGCAGCAATGGCATCCTGAATATGAGACGGGTGAAGACACCCATCCCACAAGAAAATTTGGGATGTTTTTTATTTGGAAGTGCCTAAAGAGGTTTTTCAGGAACTTTACCCCTTGTCAGCTAATCTTTGTGCCAGTCCCCTATACTCAATATTGCGATCTAAGATTATTGGGTATTCTATAATTTACGATCGCCACTATACGGATGATTGAAGTTGAACATCTGAGTAAAATATACGGTTCCACCCCAGCGATTACTGATGTCACCTTTAGCGTCGAGCCTGGGGAGATTTTAGGGTTGTTGGGCCCCAATGGCGCTGGAAAAACCACAACCATGCGGATTCTGGCTGGTTATTTACCGGCAACCAATGGAAATGCCCGGATTGCTGGTTATGATGTCCATGAAAATTCCCTAGCTGTGCGCCAACGCATTGGTTATTTACCCGAAACACCGCCGTTATATCCAGACATGACGGTGGAGGGATTTTTGCATTTTGTCGCCCGCATTAAGGGAGTTCCAGCAGGCGATCGCCCCAATAAGGTGACAGCCGCCATCGAACGCTGCAACTTAGAAGATAAGCAAAGAGTAATTATTCGCAAACTCTCTAAAGGATACCGCCAACGTGTCGGAATTGCTCAAGCGATCGTCCACGATCCCCCAGCGATCATTTTGGATGAACCCACCGTTGGACTCGATCCCCGACAAATAATTGAGGTGCGGAATTTAATTAAAAGCCTAGCTGGTACTCACACAATTATTCTTTCCACGCACATTCTGCCAGAAGTAAGCATGACTTGTAGCCGCGTCGCTATCATCAATCGCGGTAAAGTTGTGGCAACTAATACACCAGAAAACTTAATGACTCAGTTGACAGGTGGTTCTGGCTATGAATTGGAAATAGAAGGCGAAGCTGCCCTAGCGAAACAGGTATTGCAAAAAGTGGCGGGTGTAAGTCTGATAGAATCAATTCCTACAGCCGGAGGTCATCAACCCCAGGAAAATCGCGCTTATCTGCGGGTGATATCGCAACCAGGAAAAGAACCAGGACGCGATATTGCCACAACATTAGTGCGTGCAGGATTTGGTTTACATGAACTGCGGCGGGTTAACGCCACCTTAGAAGACGTATTCTTGCAACTGACCACAGAAGAAAAGAATTTCGATCCTGAGGTAGACTTAGCAGCAGATAAAGAAGGAGAAGCAGCGTAAATGGGTGTAGTGCTGAGTAATATTATTGCCATTTATCGCCGAGAGTTACAGAGTTATTTTGTATCGCCCTTAGCTTATGCGATCGCAGGCATATTTTGGTTGATCGCCGGGTTATTCTTCGTGATGATTTTGCTAGGGCCAGACGGCATTTTGGTAGGAGTGGCGGCAATAGATGTACAAGGGCAACAGCTGGGAGTACCAGTACCACCGATAGATGTTCCCTACGAATTTGTCCGAGCATTTTTGGATCGTATGGGATGGCTATTGTTATTTATCCTGCCAATACTTTCAATGGGACTCTATGCCGAAGAACGGAAGCGGGGCACTTTAGAACTGTTAGCCACCTCACCAATCACCAATTGGGCGGTAGCTGTAGGTAAATTATTGGGCGTCGTAACATTTTTTATCACAATGGTTATACCCATGCTAGTGTTGGAAGCGATCGCCATCAGCGGCTCAAATCCACCAATGACACCCTCAATTCCCTTGCTGGGTCATCTTGGATTAATCTTACTAGCAGCAGCAATTTTATCTGTAGGAATGTTTATTTCTTCTTTAACAGACAGCACAATTTTGTCTGCCGTTTTTACCTTTGCAGTAATCTTATTATTGTTATTGATTGATTTAATCGCCAAAATTGTCCCTGGTCCTGTAGGCGAAGCTTTAGGTTATCTATCGTTGCTGAAACATTACAACACATTAATCCAAGGCATTTTTGATACTAGCGCTTTAATTTTATTTGCCAGTTACATTTTTTTAGGCATCTTTCTCACAGCTCAATCAATTGATGCACTGCGCTTTCAAAGGCAATAGTCATTTGTCCTTTGTCCTTGGTCATTTGTCATTAGTCATCTGGGACATTGCCAATTGAGTTTAGGTACGAGTTTAATTTGGGTGCTAGTTCGTTAATGATTGTTTTGATTGCATTTATCTGTTCGGTCGTTAAAAGGTTACGAGTGTAAGCCCGTCTTAACCAATGTTGAGTTTCATTCAAAGAGCCTCTCGCTATTTTTATAAAACGTCTATTGTCTTGAAAACTACCTCTTCCTACACCTTCTGCTATATTGGCTCCAATACTATCTGCCGAACGAACAATCTGTTTGCCAATAGTATTTTTTGCAAAAAAATTCCATCCCTCAACAATTTTCCAAATGTCATCTGCCAACTGTTCTGATAATTGATAAACCTGTAATTCTTGGAAACGCTTTGTTGCCATTTATTCATTTATCTACTTATTTTTAGTCACTCAATTTTCGTCGATATATTTTAAATTGTCACTATTTATTTGTAGACAAATGACAAATGACAAATGACAAATGACAAATGACAAATGACAAATGACAAATGACAAATTATGAAAATAGTTGCAAAAAAGAAACTGTGGAAATATCTGTTTTGGTTGGGTCCGTTCCTAATTGCTGTCGGCTTAACAGTTGGATTAGTCTCTGAACAATGGGGATTAATTCCATTAGCATTTCTAATTACGGGAATTGTCATTAGCGGGTTGGGCATAATATTGCAAAGCTACCAAACTAACTGGTGGAACCGTCGTTCTACCCAAGCTGGGACTAATGCCCTAGTGGCAACTTTGGCAGTACTAGCAATTTTGGGATTGATTAACTTTTTGGGAACTCGCTATCACTTACGGGCAGACTTAACAGAGGCTCAATTATTTACCCTTGCACCCCAGTCACGCGAATTAGTAAGAGTTTTACCACAGCCAGTTAAAGTGTGGGTATTTGATATTAACCAAAATCCCCAAGACCGAGAACTGCTAGAAAATTATCAACGCCAAAGCTCAAAATTCAAATATGAGTATATCGACCCCCAAGCTAGACCTGGACTTGCAGAAAAGTTTGGCGTCAAAGATTATGGAGAAGTTTATTTAGAATCTGGGGATAAACGGCAACTAGTACAGACGATAAATGAAAATGAGCGATTATCAGAAATTAGATTAACTGGTCGTCTGCAACAACTAACAAATTCAACCACAGCCAAAGTTTACTTACTACAAGGTCATGGCGAGCGCCAACTTTCGCCTGGTAAAGATGCAATATCACAAGCAGTTCAGGGATTGGGCAATAAAAACTTTACAACATCACCTCTGAATTTAGGAGAAACTTCCAAAGTTCCTCAAGATGCGGCTGTAGTGATAGTAGCTGGCCCCAAACGAGGGCTGTTTGAGGGTGAAGTCAAAGCTTTGCAAGAATATCTTAATCGCGGCGGTAACTTATTGCTGATGATCGATCCCAATACCGATCCCAAACTTAACAGCTTGCTACAAGAGTGGGGTGTTCGTCTGGATAATCGTTTAGCAGTCGATGTCTCTGGCGAAAGCGTCGTGGGACTTGGCCCTGCTGCGCCCTTAGTCACAGAATACGGTCAACATCCAATTACCAAAGATTTCGGTAACGGTAATTCCTTTTATCCGATTGCCCGACCACTGGAAATTACCTCTGTGCCTGGTGTTCAGGCTACTCCACTGCTACGAACCAAACCCTACCCCAGCAGTTGGGCAGAAAGCGACCTCCAAAGCGAAAAATTGGAGTTTAATGCAGATAAAGACCTGAAAGGGCCTTTAACCTTGGGTGTTGCCTTAACAAGAAAACAAACACCCAAATCTACTTTCACTCCCAAGGCTTCACCCACACCTTCACCTCTACCATCGCCAACCACTCAAAGCAAGACTAGCCCGACTCTTTCACCCTCACCCAAGACTCCGCAAGCGTTAACCCTACCATCACCAACCACTCAAGGGAAGGCTTTGCCCACTTCCTCATCTCAACCATCTTCCCCTACTCTCTCATCTCAAACAGCTACCGAGTCCCGTCTAGTAGTTTTAGGAAATTCCGATTTCGCCACCGATGGTTTGTTTCAACAGCAATTAAATGGAGATGTATTCCTCAACTCAGTTACTTGGCTGAGTCAACAGGATCAGCAACCCCTTTCCATTCGCCCTAAAGAACCGAAAAATCGACGGATAACCCTGACAACAGCACAAGGTAATCTTTTAATATTGTTATCTCTGTTGCTTTTACCCTTAATTGGATTTGCGATCGCAGTTATTATTTGGTGGAAACGACGTTAGAGTTATGAATTCTCCCTCAGATCCCATGACAAATGACAAATGACTAAAAAATGAAATTGCCACGAACAACTTTAATTTTGATACTGCTAGCGCTGGGTTTAGGTGGTTTTGTTTACTTCTATGAAATTCGGGGTGCAACTCAGCGAGAAGAAATCAAAGAGCAAAAGCAGAAAATTTTCTCTTTTGCAGAAGATGATGTCCAGTCTTTAACAGTCAAAACAAAAAAAATCACCTTGAGTCTGGAACGTAATCCTGAATCTTCTAGTAACCCCAAGTGGTTAATCAAATCTCCGATATCGGGCCCAGCAAATGACGCTATTGTTTCTTATTTAATGGATTTGTTAGTCAAAGGTAATAGCGATCGCACTGTCTCAACTCCACCAAAAGAACTTAAAGAATTCGCCCTAGATCAACCCCAAGCAACCATCAATATCACCCTGAAAAACCGACAAAGCCATCAGTTGATTTTGGGTAAATCTAACTTTAACGGTCGTTTATTGTATGCTCAAGCTGACCCTGCTACGAAACCTGATGGTAATATAAATGTGCTGTTAGTATCTACAGATTTTGCCAATGCTGTAAATCGGGAACTATCAGAGTGGAAACAACCTGTAGATAATAGTCAGAAGCTACCTGGACTCAGCACCCCTTTACCAACTCCGACAAATAGTAAATAGGCAATTACGGTTTCTGTGGTATGTTTCGGTAACGCACAATGGGTTAGCACATCTGTGCTACTCTACTTCAAATCTCACTAGTTTTTCTAAGTTACCATGACAAATCCGACAGCAACATTGCTGATTTCCTGCCCCGATCGAAGGGGATTAGTGGCGAAATTTGCCAATTTCATCTATTCTAACGGTGGTAATATTATCCATGCAGATCAGCACACAGATTTTGCTGCTGGGTTATTCCTCACGCGCATTGAATGGCAGTTAGATGGGTTCAATTTACCGCGAGAATTTATTGCCCCTGCATTTAATGCGATCGCACAACCTTTAGGTGCTAAGTGGGAATTACGTTTTTCTGATACAGTACCACGCATTGCTATTTGGGTAAGCCGCCAAGACCATTGTCTATTTGACTTGATTTGGCGACAATGTGCTAAAGAATTTATTGCTGAAATTCCTTTAATTATTAGTAATCATTCTAATTTAAAGATAGTAGCAGAACAATTTAATATTGACTTCCAGCATATTCCCATAAATAAAGATAATAAATCAGAACAAGAAGCCCAACAACTAGAATTACTACGTAAGTACAAAATAGATTTAGTTGTATTGGCGAAATATATGCAGATTGTTAGTGCAGATTTTATTAATCAATTTCCACAAATTATTAATATACATCATTCATTTTTACCAGCCTTTATCGGAGCAAACCCTTATCACCGAGCTTTTGAACGTGGGGTAAAAATTATTGGTGCAACTGCTCATTATGCCACTGCTGATTTAGATGCAGGCCCAATTATTGAACAAGATGTGGTGCGAGTTAGCCACCGTGATGAAGTTGATGATTTGGTGAGAAAAGGCAAAGATTTGGAGAGAGTTGTATTAGCAAGAGCGGTGCGATCGCACTTGCAAAATCGTGTATTAGTATATGGTAATAGAACAGTAGTATTTGAGTGATTTTATACCAAAAAGAATGCAAGAGAGCGATGCCTACGGTGGTCACTGAGCTTTGTCGTTCGCGCAGCGTCTCGTAGAGAAGTGCGGGCTACGCCTACGCAGGAAGTTGTATGATGTTTTCTAGCCAATCGTTTGTCAATTATCTATCTCCCAATCTTCAATCAGCAAGTTATTAATCCGCTTAAATTCTCTGGTGTTATGAGTAATAAGGGTTAAATTATTTGTCAGTGCTATGGCAGCAATTTGTAAATCATAAGCTCCAATTGGAGTGCCTAATGCTTCTAGCTGAGAGCGAATCATTCCAAATGTCATTGCTGCGAAATCGTCAAACGGTAGTGATATAAATTGAGCTAAAAATTCTTGCTGTAAGGTAAGATTACGTTCTGGTTTGGCACTTTTCATTGCCCCATAAAATAGTTCAGCCTTGACGATTGAGCAAATGGCAATATCTTTGGTAGGAGTGGTTTCTAGTTTCTGCTTTAGGGTGAAATTTTTACCACGCATATAGATAATGCAAGTGTTAGTATCTAGCAGAAATTTCACAGGATGGGTTCGCGTTCTTGTTATTTTCCTTGGGGATGGCGAAAGAATGTTTCATCTTGGATACATCCATAGAATTTAGTCAGAGGATATTCTGGAGTTTCGATTTGGGTTTCTGGTTCTAGGGACTCAATGAGGGTTTTTAGCAATGTCAAGCCTCGGCTAAGGTCGAGTTCTTCGGTGAGTTCGGCCAAGGGGGATTGACGGAAGAATTCTGAAAGTTTGGTGGGTTGGTTTGGGTGGGTGTTGTGTGTGGTCAGGCTTTGGGCAAGGAATTGGATAATATACAGTTTATCGTTGGGGGAAAGCTGAAGGAGTTGTTGTTCGAGTTCTGGGATAGGCATGATGGGGTTTAAGTGGAGGATAATTTTATTTTACTTTCACTCTTGAGGGGTTAATCTAGTTTGATTCGTTTTTTTATCGGTTAATAGTTATTGCATTATTGGTGCAACTGCTCATTATGCCACTGCTAATTTAAATGCAGTCCCAATTATTGAACAGGATGTGGTGCGAGTTAGCCACCGTGACGAAGTTGATGATTTGGTGAGAAAAGGCAAGGATTTGGAGAGAGTTGTATTAGCAAGAGCGGTGCGATGCCTACGCACTTGCAAAATCGTGTTTTAGTATATGGTAATAGGATAGTAGTATTTGAGTGATTATTATATGCGAAGGAATGCAACAGAGCGATGCCTACGCGGGAAGTTGTGAGATGATGTTTTCTAGCCAGTCGTTTGTCAATTATCTATCTCCCAATTTTCAAGTTTCATCTTAGATACATCCATAGAATTTACTCAGGGGATATTCTGGAGTTTCGGTTTGGGTTTGGAACAATTGGGATTAATCACCTTAAAGCTATGAATCATTTAATTAACGAACTTTTTGTAAATATAAAATCAGACGACGAACGTGTACGTAGTAATGCAATTACTGATATATCATTCATCCTAGAAATTAATTCTTGGCAGTTACCACTAGATGAAAGACTGAGTAGATATGATAGTTTAATCAAACAGGAGTTAATAACTATAAATTTAACTGACAGCGAAGAAGCAGAAATTGTAGAATTCCTAAAAAGAGAGATTATTGATTCAAATAGAGCAAAGAGTAGTTTATTATTTACTATTGGTAAATCTTCATCAAAAACCGGACTTTTAGCAGTACTAGATATTATTCAAAATTACTCTTCTGAATTTAATCCAAATGAATCCTATCAAGCTTTAGTTTCTTTAGAGAGGATATTGTTCTGGAATAATTACGGATTATATAATGAAGAAAAAAGAAACCTTATTTCTGAAATAAATCCTACACCTTTTATAGAAAGTAAATTGGCATGGGCATTGAAGAATTCTCAGTCACCCCATTCAACCGGATTGCAGTATACTGCCGAAGGTTTACTAGATGGTTTAAGTCATCATCTCTAATGTTAAACTAGTCGTAGTAAAAATTAAACAACTGAATAATCTCAAAAGACATATTACAGCCATCCTCCACGCAGTTATATCTGGCTAAAATGCTGTAAGAAGCGATCGCGCTTTGTTATAATCGCCAATTTCATAATGTCATTTACAGATAAACGTCCTCTGGGTTGGTTGTTGCAGCAGTTTCAACTCCAGCCAGGTAAACCCGCCCTTTCCTCTGGATTGCGTAGCCTTTTTGTACTGGGTGTCCCGATTGGAATTGGCATCATTACAGGTCATGCTGCTGAAAGTGCGATCGCCACTATGGCAGCTTGGTTTGTTGGGATGGTAAATGTTGACGGAGCCTACCGTCAGCGAGCGATCGCTATGATCGCAGCTACGATTGGGGTAACTGTAATGTTCCTAATCGCAAGTTTGGTTAGCAGTCATCTCTGGTTAGCTGTCCCGACCACGTTCTTGGTAATATTTATAGCAGGTTTAGCAAATCTCTATGGCAACGTGGCTGCATCTGTCAGCTTGGTTACTTCGATTATGTTTGTAATTGCGCTGGCTAGATTCGCTTCATTTTCTAATTTGTCTACTCTTATTCAACACTGTGGGCTATGTCTAGCTGGCGGAACATGGACAACTGTCTTGTCATTGGGATTGTGGGCAGTGCGTCCTGATGTACCTGCAATACAGACAGTCGCTAACTGTTATCTCTCATTAAGCAATTTTGTGGACTTGGCAAGCCAGAGAGCATTAAATCCAAAGGATCGTCAGGAATGGGAACAGCGATTTTTGCAAGCTCAGGATACAGTCATTCAGAACTTGATATCTGCCCGTAGCGTCTGGACAACTATCTGGACTAGGCAAAGAGGAGCTACCCTGCGGGGAAATCAATTACTCGTATTAATTGAGGATATAAATCAAATTGTCAATTCTGTTGTAGCACTGAGCGAACTATTAGCGATCGCATCTGAACATCAACTATTTTCTCGGTTACAGCCAGAAATTCAGCAAGTGCTAGAACAGTCGGCAATTGCTTTGCAAATGTTATCACAAGCGATCGCCAAAGGAAAAAACTCACCTCACTTAGGGGATTTGGATCGGAGTCTTGAAGCACTAGAACACCAAAGGCAAGTTCTGCGTTCTCAAATCCTCAATCAAACCATCAATGCTCAGACAGATGAATATTCCGATCTCCTCAACCTTGGCAAAATTACAGCCAGTCTGACAAAGCTAGTAGAGCAAATTCATACTGATGCAGAGATTGTTACAGATTTAAGCCAAGGAAAACTGCGTAACAGTATTGCCCAGCGAGATATTTCTCCGCCAGCCCAACCAGAGCGTTCTACGATTATTGATACGCTGCGAAATAATTTCACTTTTGATTCAGTCCTCTTTCGTCATGCGTTGCGCCTCGCACTGATCACAACTTTTGCTGAATTAATTGCCTCACTATTGCAACTACCTAGAGGTTACTGGATAACGCTCACAGCTTTAGTTGCACTTAAACCTAACTTTGGTGGAACGTCACAGACAACAGTCCAAAGAGTTGTTGGCACTATTTTGGGTGGAATTATTGGCATTGCTCTGATTTTACTAGTTAAGAATCAATTGGCGATCGCAGTTTGTTTCCTGCTGCTGGTATTTGTGGCGATGTCGGTGCGATCGTTAAGCTATAGCATATTTATCATCCTGCTGACTCCCGCCATCATCTTGCTACTCAACATGATTAGTGCAGGTGGCTGGGAGGTTGGAGTATTGCGGATCTTCGATAGCTTTGCTGGAGGTGTCTTAGCACTGCTTGGTAGCTATTTGCTTTTCCCTCGTTGGGAACGACAGCAACTTCCTGCACAACTGGAAAAGACAATTCGAGCTAATCTTGCTTACTTTCAACAGGTAATAGCTAACTATCTCCATCCAGAAAATAATGCGTTTGCTGATTCTATCAACATGCTACGCCACCAAGCAGCACTAGAGAACGCCAACGCCAACGCCGCAGCTCAACGATTGTTCAGCGAACCTCGTCACATTCAGGGAGAAATCGAACCTGTAATGACGCTGATGATATACATTCGTGGCTTTTTCAGTTCGGTAACAACTTTGGCAGAACATCTGCGGGAATTTAGCGGTGAGTACCAATTTCCTGAAGTAAAGCGACTTGCTGATACCATTGTTCAAGTTTTGGAAAACTTAGCAGATGCCCTTGGGCAGGGACAGCCACCTCAACCATTACCAGCGCTGGATAGCTATCTCGAAGCAATTCACGCCCAAATCCAACAGCTACATACTGCTCGTTTATCAGAGATTGCTAGCAATTCCAACACTTTAACCCCCACATTACAAGCCGTTCGAGAACAAACTCCACTCTCCACAGAACTGGATCGAATTGTTAATGAAATTAAAGTTTTGCATTGTGTAATTGCTCGTCTGCAAGAATAATTGGCGTTGCAAAATAGTGGGATAAATTGGGTTATATTGACAGAGCTATTGCAAAATTGTGACAAAAGCAGGACTAATTTATTTAGAATTGTGTCGCACAAAGTCTCACTCTTGATTTGTCAGAATTTCCCTAAAATCTTTAAATCACCGCTAAAAAAATGGCGTTGGTGCTAGCCTTGTCGTCAGACATCGCGCTTGCAAAATCGTGTATTAGTATATGGTAATAGAACAGTAGTATTTGAATAAAAGATGCTCAAGCGACTGGAAGTCGCAGCTATACAAAAAAGTAATATTAAGAGTTATCACTCAGTTTGCAAAAGCAAAGTTAAATAGTTAACAGCCTAGCAGTAAGAAGATATTATGACCACTGAGAATTTCGTCATCCGCCCAATGAACAGATCGGAAATGGATTTGGCGATTACTTGGGCAGCAACTGAAGGTTGGAATCCAGGAAAGTATGATGCTCAATCTTTTTATCAAACTGACGAGAGCGGTTTTTTCTTGGGTGAGTTGAATGGTGAGCCGGTGGGGTGCATTTCTGCTGTTGCTTACGATCCACACTTTGCCGTTATAGGTTTTTACGTTGTGAAACCCCAGTTTCGTGGGCAAGGGTTGGGTATAAAAATTTGGAAGACAGCAATGGACTATCTGGGTGCCGATCGTAACATCGGCTTGGATGGTGCAGTAGCTCAACAAGATAACTACAAAAAGTCTGGTTTCAAAATCGCTTATAACCATATTCGTTATGAAGGGGTAGGTGGCGGTGTTGTGCCTGCTGGAATCGTGGATCTGAAAACAGTGCCTTTTGAAGATTTGGTGGCTTACGATCGCCAATTTTTTCCTTCTAAGCGATCGCTGTTTCTGCAACATTGGATTGAACAGCCAGAAAGTACTGCTTTCGGGTTTCTCAAAAATGGATCTCTTGCTGGTTACGGAGTTATTCGACCTGCCCATACAGGTTTTAGAGTTGGGCCACTGTTTGCTAATGATGAACAGATTGCTGAAGCATTGTTTCAAGCCTTGCTTGCACAAAATCCTCATGCTCCAGTGTTTTTTGATGTGCCGGATGCAAATCTACAAGCGATTGACCTAGTTCAACATTACCAATTGCAGCCAGTCTCTCAAACTGCTCGGATGTACACTAAAGAAATTCCTAGTTTACCTATTAATCGCATCTTTGCTGTGACAAGTGTAGAACTAGGTTAGATACCAATACGCTTGGGTTAAGGAAATTTATCTGTTAAGGCAGGCAGGGGAAGCAGGGGGAGAGAAAAAAGCTTAACTGAACAGTATTGGGTTAGAAACGGACAAACAACGTCTTTACCTAATCTACAATCTCACTGTCAGCGCGTGAGTTTTACTGTTAGTCTGCGTGCGTCAAACTTGATGGCTTTTAAAAGTTCAATTCTTCACAAGGGCTGCGATCGCAGCCCACCAATCTGGCAGGATCGGCTGGTTTAGCGATATGGAGTTGAAACCCGGCTGTAAAAACTTGTTTTTGTGTCGTTTCTGCGGCGTAAGCAGTTAGGGCGATCGCAGGAATTTGCCCACCTAAATGGCAGCCTACAAAGTACTTTACTTAAGTGGATCGTGTCCCCAATTTTTCAAAGAATAGCACCAGCGTGTGTGTTCCAAATCACCCGATGGCTTCTGTGCCATGTGACGATGGACGTAACTAATAACTTTCTTCATGTGCGAAAGATCGTCATTGGTATAATCATCCTTTCTCTGCAATAGCTGGATAATACGCCGTCCAGATTTATGACCGATTGACTCATCGTCGCCATCCTTTTGCCCGACAGTTTGTGACTCATCCGTATTTAGCCAAGATTCTAGTTCTTTAGGTGTCATATTGACAGCTTGATGAAACTCGTCAATCACCGCTTTAACATCTTTACTCATGACTAAGCATTACTCCTCTACTTTCTTCAGAGCATCAGGCTTGTGAGCAGCTTGTTTTCCTGTCTTATCGCTTTCAACTAAATATTCGGGGTTATCTTCACTTGCAGCAATATGGTGTTCTTTTATATCTGTAGGTGAAGTGAGCTTCTTTACTACTTTGCCAGTTGTCTTACCTTGTGAAGTGTTCCATTCAACCCGATCGCCTTTTTTAAATTCTTCAGCCACATTCATCTCCTATCCTATTTGATGTTTTATACCTACTAAGGTCACATTATGTCTGCGACTGGAAAAGTAGCCATCATTCTAGTGATAGAGAAAAAACAGCAAACAAGATTAGTCGGCGTTGCATATTTGCGGGATGATTTTGCTAGTTTTGTGGGATGGGAATCTAGCCATAGGTGTCAAGAAAAATAGAAACTTGTCAAGTAGGTCAAACTCAATGGTTAAACTCAACACAAGGGTGTTAATCATAGCCATGAGTAAGCCACGCAAAAAACAAGGAAATCCAGACTTTCGACATCGGGTAACTTGCCCAGCCCCAACAAATCAGGAGATAGAATCACGGTTGATTGAACTGTTAAGTCCGGGGACATTTGCCAATCTCAAAGATGTAAAAGACAAACAGAGAAATTTGCGTAGGCGTAGCCCGCCGTAGGCATCGCGGATACTAACCCTACCCGTGATGGCAGCAATAGTGTTGAGTTTGGTATATCGACAAATAAATTATTTAACAGATGTGCTTCGCTGCCTGGAAGTTGAAGGATTGTTGTGGGTAGAGGCAATGTCTGTAAGCCGGCAAGCATTATCTCAACGGCTTGAGAGCTTGCCAGCACAATTGTTTAGTAAGCTGTTTGAGCAAGTAGTAGAGCGCCTAGCAGCCAAAAAAAATCCAATTGAAATTGCACTTTCTTGGGCATCAATAGCAGAGAAGTTTAGTGAAGTATGGATTGCGGATGCATCGACTTTGGAAGCAGTCAAAAAACACTTGGGGCAACTTCAAGAAAAAACAGGTGCAGTTTTAGGGGGAAAGATGCTGATGGTAGTAGAAGCATTTAGCCATCGCCCAGTTGCTGCATTTTTCGACGCTGATGCCAAACGCAACGAAACCAAATGGTGGGGTGAAATAACACAACGCCTGCCAGTGGGTGGTTTACTGATTACAGATATGGGCTTTTATGGGTTTGAGTGGTTTGATACCCTGACTGAGCAAGGAAAATATGTTTTAACTAGACAAAAAGCCAAGGTGCGCTATCAAGTAGTACGCTGCCTTTCGAGTAGTTCTCATTACAAAGATGAAATTATTCAAATGGGACTCAACCATACTGATCCTTGTCGTTATCCGATGCGCCAAGTGTCAGTACTCTGGGGTAAAATTTGGTATCATTATTTGACTAATGTCCTTGACCCGCAACAGCTTTCACCACAGCAAGTCTGTGATTTGTATCGCCGACGTTGGAAAATTGAGGATGCATTTTTACTCACAAAAAGATTGTTGGGTTTATCTTATTTATGGGTTGGCGGCACTAATGGTGTGCAAATGCAAATCTATGCTACCTGGATTTTTTATGCAGTACTCAATGATTTGTCTGCCGACGTAGCTGTGGCTTTGCAACAGCCTATTGAATGTATTTCTGTCGAAATGGTTTTTCGCAGTTTGTATTTTTTTCACCGCGCACTTTTACAAAACCCACAACTACAACTTATTCCTTGGGTGGTTGAGCATCAACGCTCTATGGGACTAGTTAAGGCAGTGCGTCAGCGACACCGACGCAACGCCGCAACCTCACTTGACATTTGGGCATCTGCCTTAACTTGACACCTATGGTGAGACGCCCACCCTACAAGAATCATCCCTTGATTCAGCAACGTCGGTTAGTCTTCAGCAATCAAAATTAGATTCATGGGAACAACCTGAAGTATCGGAAATTTAATCGTCATGAATTTGAATAGTTTCACCGTTGGCACGAGTAATACTAAGGGCATTGAACTCATTGTTATCATAGTTGCCAACTACGGTGACTTGTTCTCCTACAGAGAGGTTAATGGGTTGCCCCAACTGAGGTTCTGCCTCAACAATGATTTGTCCCTTACCATCGTTGAGAATGAACTCGTCATCTAAAAGCTTAGTAACTTGACCGGAGATAGTAGTAACACGAGCATTTGGCAAATTCTCAATTTGGTTTGGTGCTTTCTGCGCTTCCACCTCAAAAGAAATTAGCAAGGCAAACAAGCTAGTTAAAACGATGCTGGGTATAGGATTGAAATTCATTTGTTAAGACCTCCAATCTGATGTGTAACTCACGCTTATTTTCAGATTGCCGGATAAAAGTAACAAGAAAGTAACAGCATGGTCTTAAGCCAAGAAATTCCTTCACTAACAATAGACTTCTTGGCATTTGTCGGGAAAAGGGAAAGGTGGGGTCCCAATACTGCACGCTTTGTGCGTTTTCAACTCGGCATTGGGTTTGGGGAAAAGGTTAAAGGTTAAAGGTTTTTTCTTTCCCCTTCCCCTTTCAATACTTTGCGGATAAGCCTAACAATCTCTCTTTTGGTCTGGGAAAAGGTTAAAGGATAAGGGGGAAAGGTGAATTAAAACCTTTCCCTTTCTCCCTTAACCGAAAAGTATTGCTTCCCCTTTTCCCCAAAACCCGACAAGTATTGGGTGGGGTCCCCTCTGGAGATAAGGGTAAAGGTTTTGTATTTCCCTTCCCCTTTACCCTTTACCCTTTACCCTTTACCCTTTTCCCACGAGAGTGCAAAAAGTACTTTTGCTAAGAGGTCTAATTAAAATCTTTGCTTGCCCAGTATTAATTGCTCGTTATGGTAAAGGTTTAGGCGTGAAGGGTAGCTTGATTTGAAATGTAGAGCCTTCATCCAAACGGCTGATTGCGATAATTTGTCCTTCATGTACCTGGACAATTTGTTGGGCGATCGCTAATCCTAACCCGAAGCCTCCAGTATGGCGCGATCGCACGCTATCTACTCGATAAAACCGCTCAAAGATATGCGGTAAATCTGCCTCTGGAATCCCAATACCGCTATCCTGTACTTCAATTACTACCCAACGAGACTCAAAGAAGACTCGTAAGCAAACTCTACCTCCAGACGGCGTGTAGCGGCAGGCATTATTAAGAAGATTTGTTATTGCTTGCCGCATTAAATCTGGATTTATTCTCAACATTACCAATTGTTCAGGAAATTCGCTGGTGAATTCTAAGTTTTTTACCTTTGCTGGATGAGTGTATTCCTCTACTAATGCTCCCAGCCAGCTAACCAAATTGACGAGGTTAAGTGCCTCTGGCTTTAACCGTCCTTCATTTCGAGCTAAGAATAATAAATCACTAATCAACATTCCCATTAATTCAGCAATCTGGTCAATATTTTCCAGGGAACTTTGCTGTTGATTGGGATCGATTGGTTCGAGCAAACTAAACTGAGCATGATTCCGAATTGCCTGAAGGGGTGTTCGTAGCTCGTGGGAAGCATCGGCTGTAAAGCGCTGTAATTGCTCGTAGGCTTGGCGAATTGGCTGCATGGCCATTCCACCAAGAAACCACCCCGTCAAACCAATTACGCTTAAAGCAATGGGTACACCTACTATTAAAAACAGTCTCAACGACCATAAAGTTTCTTCAACAGGCGCTAAAGAAGCGGCTATCTCTAGATAGCCAATTAATTGTTTATCCTGAAAAACAGGAACTGTTAATTGACGCAGTTGTTTATTTTGGCGAACACTGGTAGAAACGCGATCGCTTAACTCAATTGTTTGAAATCCTAATCGATTATTTAACTGCTCTGATGGAATGACACCAAAAAACTCTAGTAATTGCTTTTTGGGAGTGTACCAACGGGCATAAATAATTTTATTGTCAAAGGGCAAAGCTTCACCACCCAAGATGGGGACATCTTCGAGACTAATGCGTTGCTGTTCTTGGTAAAGTCCATCTTCAACGCCAGCCGCCATCAACTGAGTTGTGTTGTAAAGTTCTTGGTCAAATGCCCGCAATTGCTCTTTTACTTCTAAAAAGTAAAGTATTGTTGCAAAGATCGCCAAAATACTTCCCATAGAGAGCGTAAACCAGCGAGCTAGGTTACGCCGACTGCGGTTGAACATGTTAGGGATTAGCGATCGCATGATTCAGGAGCAAGCAATCTATATCCCATACCGTAAACGGTTTGTAGCCAATCTTCTGCTTTCACCATCTGTAAGCGCTGCCGCAGTCGATGCACTGACATGGCGATCGCTTTACTGTCTGGTTGTATATTCCACTCCCAAAGTGCTTGTTCGATTTGGTCATGAGTGAGTACCTGTCTGGGATGTCGAAAGAAATATTCTAGCAATTGAAACTCTCGACCCGATAACTGGACTGTAACTTCCTGGCGTTGTAACGTTAGAGTATTGAGATGAAGTTGTAGGTCGGCTAACTCTAGCGTGTCGCCTTGCCAGAGTGGCGCTCTGCGTCCCAGTGCTCGTACTCTTGCCAACAGTTCCAGCAAACTAAAGGGTTTAACTAAATAGTCATCTGCACCAACATCTAAAGCAGATACTTTATCCAAAATTGCATCTTTAGCTGTGAGAATCAGCACTGGAGCCGTTTTTCCTGCTTGACGATACTGTTGACACAGACTAACACCACTCACTTTGGGCAACATCCAATCTAAAATTAACAGATCGTATTCTCTCTGTTGCATTAACCATTGGGCTGTTTCACCATCTTCAGCACCATCTACAATATGTCCGACTTTCGATAGCGCACCCTGTAGTGGTTGTAACTGAGTAACATCATCCTCTACAAGTAAAATTCTCATTCATTATGTCGCTGTACTTTTTTCTTTTTCCTATGATGAATTAATCATCAAACTTTTTCTGTATTATGGCTCGACCCCGTTGGTTGCAATTTCTCATTAACTTAGGACTAGAGTTTTGGCTACCAATACCCTTAATCGGATTGTTTTTTTGGTTGAGTACGGGTTTGCTAACGCATCAAGTATTGAGCTATACCTACGATCCAACCGCCCAAATTCACGCCGACTCAAAACATCAAATTCAGTTTTCTGTTTCACTAGCTGTCATGTCTATTGAAGCTGTGATTCAACGCAAACAAAAGTTGACTGAAGTTAAAGTTTACACTGCTGATTCGCTTTTAAAGGAGATGGAATTTGAGTTTCCTGTGACTGAATTTGCTCAAGTCGATGCTGCGATCGCTCAAGCTTTAGGATTACCAATAACAGCAATAAAGCAGTTGATACGTTATCGGATTGAGAACTAAGGAACTTCCAAAGAATAAATTAATCAACCAAAATCAAAAATTTACACCTAAACAATTAAATATACATTAATTCCTACATAATAAAGAAATATTAAGTTGCATTCAGAAAACTTTCAATGAGTCAAACTAGCCTAAATTTAGTTGCAATATCTATCTTTCTCATGACCCTATCGGTACTGGTGGGGCCATTCTTCAACTTATCTCCGGCAGTACCAGCACTTGCTACCTTCACCATCTTAGGTATAGCGACATTAGATAGCTTCAGCTTGCAAGGCAAGGGTGGTAGCATCTTTGTAGATTGGATTGCTGGTTTTTCAAAAGAACACCGCGATCGCATCGTCCATCACGAAGCAGGACATTTCTTGGTTGCTTACCTGTTGGGTATTCCCGTTACTGGCTACACACTCAGCGCTTGGGAAGCCTGGAAAAAGGGGCAACCTGGCCAAGGCGGTGTTAGCTTTGATGATGGCGAATTAGCATCTCAACTAGAAGTAGGAAAAATCAGCGCCCAAATGCTAGACCGCTACTGTACTGTTTGGATGGCGGGTATTGCTGCTGAAACCCTGGTTTTTAATAATGCTGAGGGTGGAACTGATGATAAAAGCAAGCTGATAGGAGTCTTGACAATGTTAGGCTTTTCTGAATCAGTTTATGAGCAAAAACTGCGGTTTCATGCTCTCCAGGCAAAAACTCTACTGCAAGAAAATTGGTCTAGCTACGAGACTTTAGTTAGTGCCATGCGACAACGCGCTTCAGTAGAAGATTGCCATGCTGAGTTAGGAGTAGGGAGTGGGAAGTAAGAAGTTATGTCAACCTAGTTTTGATAGTTTGTAGTAAGCACTTTAGTGCTTAAAAAAGAAGGACTAAAGTCCTTACTACAAACTCATTAACATCATCTTAAACAAAAAAGTTATTCAACTCTGGCGCGGAGTGCAGGAGATGGAAAAAGATTTTCAAATCCAGCTTGCCGCTCAGTTAAAGATTCTAGAGCATCGTTCCAAAGACTTTCATAATAAAAGAAGGTTACGCCTAGACCGCGTTCTTGGGCAGCCCGCACCTGAGACTTAATTTGCTGCATGGGAACTGGGTTATTTCGTAACCCTGTCATAATGCCAACTCCAGTTGGAATTGTTTGTTGCGCTTCTTGAATTTCTGCGCGAGAAATATTGTCCACAAAACTTTTCAGATCCGGGCGATAAATTTGCACAATTAACTCGTCCACAATATTTTGCCGCATCCAACCTAGCCAATCTTGCAGGTGAAATTTGTAAGCAAAATCATAATAATTAGGAGAAACAGAGAAAATCGCCTGGGGTTTTCTCTGCTTCACAGCTTGGTTAAGTTTTACCATGAACGCCGTAATCTTATCTGCCCGCCACTTTACCCATGCCGCATCTTGGGGATTTTTTGGGGGAGCATTTTTGGTTTCTTTGGTGTACAAAGCAACTGTATATTGGTCGTAACCAAATTCGTGAGGCAAACTCATGTGATCGTCAAACTGAATGCCATCGGCATCATATTGGGTAACAGTTTCCAGCACAAGATTAGTGATGAACTGTTGCACTTTTGGATGGAACGGATTGAGCCACATCACCTCACCAGCCGCACTGTTTGAAGTTTGGCTACCATCCCGCTTTTGTGTGAACCAATCCGGGTAATTCATTGCTAGTTCTGAGGTTGGGGGAGCCATGAAACCAAACTCAAACCAGGGAATCACTAACAATCCTTTGCGATGGGCTTGGGTAATGAGGTCTGCCAGAATATCATGTCCATCTGAACCTTTGTAGACAAAAGGTTGAATACCTGCACGTTGTGCTAGGGCACTAGGATACATCACATAGCCAGAATTCCACACCACAGGATAGATTGTGTTGAAGTTCATCCGCCGCAGTTGACTCACCGCATCCTGCACTTTGTCCCGATTTTTGAGGGTGTCAAAATCATTAGTGGTCATCCAAACCCCGCGAATTTCCTGACGGGGTAACTGTGCGATCGCAGGGGTGAAACTATCCACCAGCAATACACTAACAAACGATATTAAAATGAGAATGGGAAAAAAAGACTTGAGTAGTCGCCGCCAACTTTGGACAATAAAAGATGATTTCATAAATTTGAATGATGCATTAGCTACCCACACACGCCATTGTTCGCTTTTACGATTGAATCTACTAACCATATAGTCTACAAGTATTTATGCTTAGTACAGAATTGATGAGTTGGTAGTTGTTCGTTCTTTACTTATGGAACTTTTGCACCAAAAAAACTAAAACAGACAAATTAAGATAGTTGACGCAGCTAATAAGCATTTGTGCCCATATAGATATTGGTATGGGGAATGGGGCATTTAAAAGAGGCAGAGGGGCAGAGGGGCAGAGGAGAAAAACTTACTGCAACTTCTCCCCTGCTCCCCTGCTCCCCTGCTCCCCTGCTCCCCTGCTCCCCTGCTCCCCTGCTCCCGATCTTCACATTCCCCCATGCCCTACCTGTGTCACAATAAAGAACTGTAATAAGAAAAATATTGTTAAGGTAATTTAGTGAGTCCAACTGCTCAATCCACGGCAAGTGCGCGTCGCGTAGTATTTCCTTTTACGGCAATTGTGGGCCAGGAAGAAATGAAACTGGCGCTGCTATTGAACGTGATTGACCCCAAAATTGGGGGTGTAATGATTATGGGCGATCGCGGCACCGGGAAATCCACAACTATCCGGGCGCTGGCGGATCTGCTACCAGAAATTTCTGTGGTTGCTAATGACCCCTTCAGTAGCGATCCTAGCGACCCTGACTTGATGAGCGATGAAGTCCGCCAACTGTTAGAACAAGGGGCGGAAATTCCCGTAGCTCACAAAAAAGTCCAAATGGTAGACCTGCCGCTAGGAGCTACAGAAGATCGAGTTTGTGGCACAATCGACATCGAGAAAGCTTTATCTGAAGGTGTCAAAGCCTTTGAACCCGGACTGCTGGCAAAAGCTAATCGGGGCATTCTCTATGTGGATGAAGTCAACTTACTAGATGACCACCTTGTAGACGTGTTACTCGACTCCGCTGCCAGTGGATGGAACACTGTAGAAAGAGAAGGTATTTCTATCCGTCACCCAGCGCGTTTCGTGCTTGTGGGTTCTGGAAACCCCGAAGAAGGCGAACTACGCCCCCAACTGCTCGATCGCTTTGGGATGCACGCAGAAATTCACACAGTCAAAGAACCAGCTTTGCGGGTACAAATCGTGGAACAACGGGCGGATTTTGACCAAAACCCGCCAGTATTTCTCGAAAATTACAAACCCCAGCAAGAAGCATTACAACAGCAAATTGTCAATGCTCAACAGCTTTTGCCAGAAGTGAAAATTGACTACGATCTGCGGGTGAAAATTTCTGAAGTCTGCTCAGAACTGGATGTAGATGGTTTGCGGGGTGACATAGTTAGTAACCGCGCCGCCAAAGCCTTAACAGCTTATGAAGGACGCACTGAAGTTACAGTTGATGATATCCATCGCGTAATTACCCTATGTTTGCGTCACAGACTGCGGAAAGACCCTTTAGAATCGATTGATTCTGGCTACAAAGTCGCCAAAGTTTTTAGCCGCGTCTTTGGTGTCGAACTACCAGAAAGTGATAATGCACAAAAGAACGGCACAGGTCAAAAATTAGGAGCTAGGGGTTAAAAGTTAGGAGCGGAGCCGGAAATGCTCCGCTTCCGGTGAAGAATTAATAGTTAAGAGTTTTGAATGGAAAGCTGCTTCATATCTCACAACTTTAATTCCTCAATCAGCACTGACTATATATAACTCCTAACTCCTAACTCCTAACTCCTAACTCCTAACTCAGTACTAAAATATGAGATTTTGGTCTTTTTGGTTCAACAGCTTTGTTCTATCTAGCCAATACAACCCGCCCAGGTTTGTAGAATTATTGATGCTCTTATTAGCGATCGCGATGCTGGCAATAGCCAGTATTTTACCTGACATGCCCTATTTAATCTTAGGCTTGAGCTTAGTAGTTGGGGCATCTATTTCCATCTTAGTGCGGGAAGCGATCGCTCCCTCGCATCAAACACGAATTACCCAACTAACAGCATCCCTATTACTCATCATCAGCCTCTATGGCTTTGCTGATTTAATGTACGCTCTTTAAAATTTGTCATTAGTCATTTGTCCTTTGTTATTTGTTTTTTGTTAGTTGTAAGCACCAATAACCAATGACCAATGACTAATGACTAATGACTAATGACTAATGACTAATGACTAATGACTCCATTTTTGCATTTCCACCAATTCCATACACAACTCATTAATTTGCTCCAAATCAGGTTTATGAGGTAGGGGAGATTGTTCGCAAACAATTTCCATTTCGGCGACTAAATCTTCTGCTATTTTCATCACCTGCTCATAAGAATACTCACCTTTTAAAATAGCTTTTAAATCTTCAACATCACCAGCTATTCTTCTATCTACAATCACTTCACCTCGCCGCAATATTTCTACTCCACTGCGTAACAATCTAATGCAGTGCATTCCATGTTTGAGGTCAAAACCTGACTTTCTTTCCATTTCTGCTCTAGCCGGATTTCTATTCTCCTGCCAAGATAAGTAAGCCTTCCATTCTCTTAAAGCTATTTGATAGCTTTGACTTTTCTGAAGCAGACGGATAAAATCTTTACGACTATTGGTTAACTTTTGGGTATATTCCAAAGTTTCATCGGGTAAAGTATATTGTTTTAAAACTCCTTTAAAGTCAATATCTGCTGTCAGCAATTGATATAATTGTTCCGCTTCTTCTAAAAACTCAATCCGTCCTCTAATTAAGTTATAAAGATACTCCAGAAAAGCATTTAACTCATCTTTGCTCAGAGGTGCTTCATCTTCTATAGCGAAGTCAGATGGTATTGGTTTTTTTTGCGGTGGCTTTAACAACCACTTACGATGAGTTTCCATCTTTTTGATTTGGGCAAAGGCATAACCAGTGTAAGTATGTTTTACCTTCTTGCTCAAAAATAACTGTTTACGATCGATCAAATGCTGTCCGACTGCGTTTAAAAAAGGATAGTTATTTAACCAGAGCAATTCTAAAACATTGGGGTTCGCGCCAGCTAATAACTGGAGAATTTTTCTTAATTCATATATAACTGTGTCTTTGTTACCATCAACGAATGGAAATATTCCTGGTTCATCCCAACCAGTATCTTTTTGTTCTATCCGATCAAATCCCAAATAGTACCTTTTGGGTGCAATAAATACTCCCCGATAATCAAAGTCGGAATCAGGACGATTTAAACCATAGCCGTGGCTACCAGCCAAACCAATTAAAATAGTTCTTTGCTCAACTTCTATTCTTTTCATATCACCTGATTAAAATATAGTCATCCTAACTCATGAGTTAAGCAGGTGGCGAGATAGAGAGTAGAGAAAGGGCTTTTAGCTTTCTTCAGATATTGCATAGATCCTGTCACAGGATAAATCAAGCTGAAAATTGGTAGATAATAGCTCTACTTAATCATTTGCAAATAATAAGATCCCCGACTTCTCTAGGAAATCAGGGATTTGATGTGTTTAACAGGAATACTCCTGGAGATGATGCAACAGTATCCCCTTGAGGAGCAAAACTTGTCAATTCAGTTGTTTCTATACTTTCGGTTTCCTAGAACAAGAATTATCTAGGATAAATGTGGCGTCTAGTTCCCCATCCTGGATTGACAATGGCAGCTAAATCTTCTTCAGATAATTTGCTGATTTCACTATCCAGTTCTTTGGCGGTGAAATCATAGCCACGCTCTTGAGCAATCTTGATGAAGGCTTCTGGATCGGCTGTTGCTTTAAGTCTTTGCTGTAACGCTTGATCTTGTTTTACAGCTTGAAAAAGTCGGGCAGCATTTTGCTGTGTCATGACAATCAATCTCCTGTTTGAAATATCAGGTTTGAATGTGATAGTTTAACTCTTGAGGATTCACTAACTTTTGTAAAGAATTTCTAGATGAGATACCTTATATTTCATCTTAAAACAAAGAAGAAGAATGTGTTGATTTTGATAACAAAATATAAGTTTTAAGCTAATACTAACTAATGTTAACTTTTGGAAGATTCAGCCCTAAGATAGTAGCAAATTTTATCTAAAAAGTATTTGTTCTGACTTCTTATAAATACAATTTACATTCGTGCGAGTGGGCGATGTCTACACTTATGACGACTGTTGACTAATTCCTCCTCACTCTTGGAAAATGAGCGATCGCACAGACAGAGTAATTAACTGATTTTTCATCTTTGGGCTGACCAGACAGCAATGCCAAACGCAAAAATCCTATTAGAGCTTGACTTGACGCCTATGAATAAAATACTATGTTAGATTGTCTGTCTAATTCCTGCTCGGATCAGGTAGACATATTACAAAGGCTGGCAAAAGCATCTCTATAGGAGATAAAAACCAGCTACCTGTACGGCAACCTCAAGGACAATTCCATGACCTACGCGATTATTGAAACTGGCGGCAAACAAATACGAGTAGAGCCAGGGCGGTTTTACGACATTGAACTGCTGGCGATCGAACCAGATGAAAAAGTTACAATAGATTCCGTATTACTCGTGCAGCACGATGGCGAAGTCACCATTGGACAGCCATTAGTAACAGGTGCAACTGTAGAAGGGACTGTAATGCGACATTACAGAGGTCGTAAAGTCCTGGTATACAAAATGAAGCCGAAAAAGAAAACCCGCAAAAAACGGGGGCATCGTCAGGAAATTACCAGACTTATGATTGACTCCATCACCCTTAACGGTGCAGTGTTTGCTGCCCAAGGAGAACCGGAGAAGGAAACCCCCGTTGTAGATAACACTGCTGCTGAAGAAGTTGAAACCGCTGCTGAATAATAAAAGAAGTAGATACACAAGAGGAAATCATGGCTCATAAGAAAGGAACAGGTAGTACACGTAACGGTCGTGATTCTAATGCCCAACGTCTGGGTGTCAAGCGTTATGGCGGTCAAGTTGTACGTGCAGGAAACATTCTCGTGCGTCAACGTGGCACCAAATTCCACCCTGGTAACAACGTCGGTATTGGTAGCGATGACACTTTGTTTGCCTTAATCGACGGTGTTGTAATGTTTGAGAGAAAGGGCAAAACCCGTAAAAAAGTTAGTGTTTATTTACCCATAACTGCTGCTGAGGCAGCTCCTGCTGAAGCAGTAGCAAGTTAGAGTATTAGGGTGGGCATCCTGCCGTTGGTGCCAAGTTAAGAGACCTCTTGCAAAATATATTTTTGCACTCTTAGAGAAAAGGTTAAAGGGAAAGGATTTTGAGTTTCTTTACCCTTTCCCCCTTACCCTTTACCATTTCCCCCTTACCCCTTACCCTTTACCCTTTACCCCGGTTGCGTCACGAAAGCGAACTACTAGAAAGTAAAAGTAGTGCGAAGTGCGCCTACAATTGCTGTGTCATTAGCACTAAAGCCTTCCGGGCTAAAGATGAAATATACACCTGGGGTAATGGAGATATTGTCATTAACCCGATAGTTATAAAACGTTTCTAAATGATAGGGAGTCGCGTCTTCTGGACGAGAAGCAATTCCCGCTACAGATTCTCGGTAAAGTGGCTGTCCAAAAATGACGGCGGCGGTGTTCCCTTCATGGAATATATCTCTAAAATGCAACCCAGCCGACCAGCTACTGAAGGTTGTAGAGGCATCTACATTCGAGAGATTAGCAAAAAGCAATGCACCTGATAGTGATAAGGATGTTTTCGGCGCAAACCGCCACGTTACCGTTGCACCAACAGAATTTACGTTGATTGGCTCATCAAGAGTTGCTAGTGTAGCGTCACCACCAAACCTCGCCAGTTGTGCTGCATTGGGAGTAAATCGAATAGAAGCAATATCAGCGCTACCCAAGCCTGTACCTAAAATGTTAATAGTGTGATAGCTGTGTGCATAGTTGATGCCGATATCAATAGTTGAGATTGGTTTGAGGGTCAGTTGGGCAGCAATTGCTTGTGTACCGTTAAAGACACCTGCTCCCAAAGGCGTGTTCAAAAGACCACGATCTTCTGATATCGGAGCTGAACCGCTACCATAGATAACTCCAAGTCCAACTTGTTTTGAAGGATTCCACAAGAAACCAGCACCAGCTAGTAAACCCGTACCAGAAGTGCCTCCTGTAATTCTGACAGCAGCGTTGTAACCTGCAAATCGAGAGATTGCACCTTGACTATCGCTGGCGTAGGGAGTGATGGCAGGAAAAACATCTGTAATTTCTGCATTTGTTCCAGCAAAGACAACGAATTTCTGAGACAACGGTAAGACGTAAGCTAGCTTGTAAAGACTAACTGAGTTTGCTCCGCCGTCGGGTTGTAATGTCTGAGGGTTAAAGCCAGGAAATTGAGGTTCAAAGCTTAACTTGGTTGAACCTGCACCAAGAGAACTTGAATTCGGCAGTAATTGGCCTTGAATGGTTCCTCTTTCATAAAATGAACCGCTCGATCTGAAGTTGTAAGCTTGAAGTCCAACAATCAACAAATCACTGCCGTTAAAGCTACTGGTAAGATTGAGCCTGACGCGATTATTGAAAGCTAATTTAGCATCTTGGCTACCTGGTTCTCCACCTGTCGCTGTGGATAAAGAAAAAATCGCTTCGCCATTAAGTTTAGTTGTGGTAGAAAACTGTTGCTTTTCTAAGGTAGCTGTGTGAGTTTCTAAGGCATCTACTCGACCACGCAATGTTGCAAGTTCAGATGTAAATTCTTCTTGAAGTTTTTGGAGAGTAGTTAAATCTTCTTTTTTAACTAAATCACCAGTACTAGTAGCAATTAGTTCGTTGATTCTATCTAAGCAAGCATTCAATCCCGCAGCAAATTCATAACGGCTTAAGGCACGATTTCCTTTATAAGTACTGTCAGGATATCCCACAATGCAACCGTAACGTTCCACTACCGATTGCAGTGCTTGAAATGCCCAATCTGTTGTCTTAACATCAGATAATTGAGATACTGAGTTTACTTGAGCGATCGCATTCGATTCTAAAGAATTAAAATTAGTTGAAAATCTGCTACTGTTGTCTTTGTCTGCACTCTCAAAATTGTTTATAGGATTGTCAGCAATTGATTGAGCAGTTGCAGGAGATGCACCCAGCGAAATTAAAGCAGTAAGTAAGCACAGCCAACTGGCTCTTTTTGTACACATTAACTTGTAGTAATTCACACTCATTCCTCACACACAAAATCAAACACCACTGTTTATTGTGAATACTGTATTATTCACAAGCTAAAGCTAACTTGCTAAAGCAAGCTCTCAAAAATTACATACTCTGTTTGCTGAGAGTTTTCCGATTAAATATGCGAATTTATGCCGTACAAAGTTACTTTGTACAGAATTCACATAGTAATATCTCAGTCGATGCATCGGCTGAGGATAGTTGTAGCTTTTATCAAGTTAAAAATTGGAATTTTAACAATTACTTAGCCATGAGTAAAGACTTCATTGCTTAAAAAACTACTTTTTGAAATTTTTAAACTACTTCAAGTCTATAGATACACTATGGTTTTGATAAGTGGTACTTCACATTTTTTACAAAAATAAACACTTTTAAAATTTTTACCTTTGAAATATATACAAATAACATTAAAATATTATTAAATATTATAAGAAATAGATTTTTGATAATATTAAAATATATAACCCGCTCGTTCGTGCAATCAATAATGAGTTTATTGTCAGGCGAAACAATAAGATTGCAACTTTAAAAGACTTCTAGCCTTATAGGATAATCGACGTACTCGCCTTCGTTTTCAAGAGTGCGTGGAAAAATTCGTTTCTCGTTCCCATACAGAGCATGGGAATAGCTTATTAGGGGCTGCTGCCTCCAGTCAGATATTGAGTCAGAGACTCAATGAATGCATTCCCAGTCTCCGACTGGGAACGAGGGAGACGAGGGAGATTTTTTACATACTATAAAAAGTCAGGTTAATAATAGCTGCCAGATTTCCGATGTTCCAAAGCCGTGACACCATCATTTTCCAACACTTCACCGCGATCGATGACGGCATAAATTAACCATCGATCGCCACATTCCAGCTGATTTTGCACTGTACATTCTAAATAGGCTAATGCCTCATTCAGAATTAAACAACCATTCAGAGCAGTTTTTGTGTCAAGCTTTGCAAAAGGATTATCCCCTAAAGTGCTATGACGAGAAAAATAGCGGCGGACATTTCTTCCTTCTTTGAGGATATTCAGCACAAATTTATCACCAGGATGATGCATTAAATCTGCATTTTGCTCATTAGCGATCGCAATCATAATTCCTGGCGGGTTAAAAGTTGCCTGAGATACCCAAGAAGTTAAAACCCCTTTGTGAGTTTCTTCATCACGAGTTGTCACAACACAAAGAGAACCGACGATCCGCCCTACCGCTTGTTCGGTACGATCTACATGGGTTTCTGTGACAATGTGGCGGGAAGTCCGCAGTTTTTTAGTTTTCTTCAAGTTTTGGGCAAAAAAAGCACCTGCTTCTTGACACTGCTGAAGAATCTCAGGAGTCGGACTGAAACGCACCCGAATTGTTTCAAACCCTAGTTGATAATTAGCATCTTTGAGCTTGCTTTCGATTAAATCTATTGCCTCGCCACTCCAGCCATAAGAACCAAACACCCCTGCTAACTTAGTTTTAGCCGCCACCGAGAGAACTATTCCTAAAGCAGTTTGAATTTGAGTCGGCGCATGTCCGCCTAAAGTGGGTGAGCCGATAATCAAGCCATCGCAGGTTTCTACAATGCGGTTAATCTCCGCAGAATCGGCTAGTTCGCAGTTGATTGATTCTACATTAACTCCATTTTGGATCAAACCTTGAGCGATCGCATTTGCCAGAGTTGCTGTATTTCCATAAGCAGAAGCATAAAGCAAAGCGACACTCAACTCTTGAGATTTTTGCCCTTGGCACCATTGACGGTAATCATAAGTAAAACGACTCAGGCTGTAACGAACAACCGGCCCGTGTGCTGGGGCATAACATCTGGCTCCCAAAAGCGATATTTTATCTAAGGCTACTTCGACTTGTTTGGCTTGGGGCGCATGAAGACATTCAAAATAGTAGCGACGTTCCGCATCTAAACCCTTCCAATCTTCATCAAACAAAGTATCTTCGCAAATATGAGCGCCGAAAAGTTTGTCTGTGTAGAGTATTTTTGTAGCGGAATCGTAGGTACAAAGTCCATCCGCCCACCGAGGAGTCGGTACAGAGATAAATGATAGAAGATGTCCTTGTCCTAAATTTAGAGTATCCTGCGATCGCATCGCTTGAATAGGTGATTCAAATTCGGGAAAGGCAGTTTTGAGAGCATTGGCGGCGGGGCGAGAACAAATGAGAGTGGCTTGAGGAACCAGAGAGAGTAATACTTGCAAGGTTGCTCTGCGGTTCGGATTGACATGGCTAAGAACAATGTAATCGAGGGAGATGAAATCTAGATGTTGTGCTAGTTGCTCGAGGTAAATTTCGGTAAAAGATTCGCCGGGAGGGTCAATTAAAGCCTTTTTATCAGCTTGAATCAGATAAGAATTCGCTGTAGTTCCCCGTTGACGGGAATATTCAACCTCAAATTTTAATCTGTCCCAAGTCCGCGATCGCAAAATCAGAGTATTTTTACCAATTTCAGCAACTTGTACATCTCTGCTATGGTTGGGCATTAATGTGGCAGCAGACATAATAACCTCTGTTAATAATGGGGAATGGGGAATGGGGAATGGGGAATGGGGAATGGGGAATGGGAAATGGGAAATGGGAAATGGGAAATGGGGAATGGGAAATGGGGAATGGGGCATTGGTTATTATCCTTGTCTCCCTCATCTCCCCAATTCCTAACTCCTAACTCCTAACTCCCCACTCCTTATTTTTAATGACCATTGTTTTGTATTAATTCAGACTTTGCTCGGCTTCTATAGCGTTTAGATACTTCTTGTTCCGGGTCGATACCTTCAAAGGTAGGAGGTAGCCAAACTCGGAGAAATAGTAGTACTCCCAGGACTAATAAAAAAGCACAAGTTGCTAAAACTTGACTCCAACTTGTTTCTAGAACACCTTTAACAATGACTTCTCGCAATGCGGAAACGATAGAAACTTCAACAGCTACCCCAATAGATACTCGATGTTCTTGTAGGTAAATAATCAACAATCGGAATAGCTCAACTAAGATAAGTAAAAAGAGAATATCGGCAGTAACAGCATGAAAATCTAGAGGTGGAAGCAAGGAGAGAAACATATCTCTCACCTGAAGCACCATGAAGCTAAATAAACCGATACACAAAGAAATTACAATTACATCTTGGATAAATTCCAAGCTTCGGACAACGCGCCCACGATTGATTTCGTACATGGTAATCGGGGTATTTTCAACAGATTTATACATAGTTTTTGGGAGACGCGATTCATCGCGTCTGTACAAGAGTGGGTAGAGACGCGATGAATCGCGTCTGTGGGGAGCACAGGAGCAGGGGAGCAGAGGAGCAGAGGAAGAAGAATTATTAATTATTGACAAATGATAAATGACCAATGACAAATGACAATTTAGTAATGATTGCCAATTTTGCGATGATGTGCGGCAGTAAGTGCATGTAGGTTGGCAACTCTTCCAGTTTGAACTGTGCTATAAATTACCCAATGATCTCCACAATCCATGCGGCTAGTAATTTCACATTCCATGTAAGCTAAAGCTTCAGCTAAAACGGGCGATTCATTTTTAGCTGGATATGTTTTCACTCCCGCAAATCTATCTGCACCAGGAGCAAAACGTTTGAGGAAATGTTTCATTAATCCTTGATATTTGCCTTCTTCTAAAACATTTAAAACAAAGCGATCGCCAACGTGCATCAAGGATTCAATTGCCCGGTCTTTGGATACTGCGATCGCAACTCCTAAAGGCTCAAGGCTGGCTTGTGTCACCCATGAAGCCAACATTGCACTCTGAACTTCTCCTTTTTTGGCAGTGATGATGTATAATCCTGTGGTAATCCGCCCTAAAGCTTTTTCTAGCTCGGTGTTGATAGATTTGATTTGTTTTATGGTGCGATCGCGGGTTAACCATTGACCCATATCTGTCCCCGCTTCATCACAAAGTTGTTCCGTTGCTTGGGTAGGAATTTCCTTAACTAAAATAGGTGGAAAAGCTTCAGTTAATCCCAGTTCTTGAAACTTATTACGTAAGGGGTAAATTGGTTCGTCTTCTCCCCCTCCCGACTCTAATAAACCAATTGCTTGTTTCTTATGAACAGCAGCCAAAATTGTACTTAAAGCAGCTTGAATCATCACCGAAGATTGGGGTGGCATTGCAATTACTAAACCAGAAGCTTGTGCAACTAATTCTCGAACTTCTTGAGGCTCTGCACTATTGAGGTCTACTAATTCTATTGCTACGCCTGTTTTTGCGCATCCATGTGCAATGTTACGGACTAAATGTTCGCTATGCCCGTAATCTTCAACATAAAATAGAGCCACTAAAGTCTCTGTTTTTGCTTGTTCTAAACTCCAGTTTTGATATCGTCCCAGCCATTCGGAGATATAGTTTTGTAATAAAGGACCATGTCCTGTAGCAACTGTTGCTATTTCTAACTTTTCAATCCGCTTTAAAGCTGCCAAGACAGACCGGGCATTAGGCCCCATAAGACAATCATAGTAATATTTAAAATCCTCCTCAAGTAAAATGATATTTTCATCATAAGTGTGGTCATCACAGTAGTGCATCCCAAACACATCACAAGTGTAAAGTGTGGAAGTTTTATGGTCATAGGTCAAGATTGTGTCAGGCCAGTGTAAGTTAGGTGCAGAGATAAATTCTAATTCGTGTCCGTTGCCTAAATCTAATCGCTCTCCACTTTTCACCTGCATTGATTTAAAAGGCTGGTGAACCATATTTTCTAAAAATTGAATAGCTACCTTTGCACCAACAACAGTAATGGAAGGAGCTAATTGCAAAATATCTTTCACTAAGCCACTGTGGTCTGGTTCTGTATGGCTAATAATCAAGTAATCTATCTTAGTTGGATCGATTAATCCCGCTACTACCTCAAGATATAATTGCTCAAACTTGCGGTGGGATGTGTCAACTAAGGCAATTTTTTCTCCCTGAATTAAGAAAGAATTATAGGTTGTACCATTACGTAAACCGAACTCGATATCAAAACGTTCTCTATCCCAATCGAGACAGCGTATAGCAGTCGTTTGAGGAGCAATTTCAACAGTTTCAATCGTCAAACGTCCAGGATGGGAAATAACTTGAGTAAGCTGTGTGAGTGCAACCATTTCTTTTCTCCAAAAGAATATTATCTGGAGCGAGTGTTATGTTTCTTATATTTACCTGAAACACTCAATTAGTAAAATGCCAATTTCTAAAGCTAATCATTAGAAAGATTTATTCATCATTTAGCTTGACTTACCATTGAATTACTCAATGTTTATCATTACTTTTATATTTGATAATAAACGAGAGAAAATGCAAATTATAAGTTAGAATCTTGACAGATGTCTTTAACCTTTATTACTCCTCCTCTACAACAAATTAACAGCGAAATCGCCCGTCATGCTGGTGTTGAACTATATGTGCTGCGCCTGGATCTCATGCACCCGTGGGTTAATGGTAATAAGTGGTTTAAGCTGAAATACAATCTTTTAGAGGCCAAAGAGAAAAATTTCACAACACTGCTAACCTTTGGCGGCGCTTATTCCAATCACATCTATGCAACTGCGGCGGCTGGTAATCTTTTCGATTTTCGCACAATCGGCGTAATTCGTGGAGAAGAGAGGCTACCATTAAACGCAACGCTGAATTTTGCTGTACAACAGGGTATGCAGCTTGTGTATCTGAACCGCGAAATGTATCGACAGCGCAACACACTAGCGTTAGAAGAATATCTGCGACAAAGTTTTGGTGAGGTGTTTATCATTCCCGAAGGTGGGAGTAATTTAAATGGTGTGCGCGGCTGTACAGAGATAATTGAGCGTGCCGCATTTAATCATATCTGCGTAGCCTGCGGTACAGCCACTACACTAGCCGGTATTGCGCTTTCGTTGCATGAAGGACAAAGAGCGATCGCTTTTCCCGTATTAAAAAATAGCGCATTTCTTGCCCAAGAAATCAAAAGTTTATTGACAAATTACCTAGCTTCTGGTTTACCCACACCATATAATTCTCCCGCTTCCTGGGAATTGGTATGTGATTATCATTTCGGCGGCTATGCAAAGGTGAACGATGAGTTACTACTGTTCAGCCAACAGTTCACACAGGAACATGGCGTACCCCTCGATTACGTATATACCGCCAAAATGTTTTACGGAGTGATGGATTTACTACAGCAGGGATTTTTTTGTAAAGGCGATCGATTGTTGCTGGTACACACAGGCGGCTTACAGGGTAACGTTGGTATGGAAGAAAAGTTGCAGAGGTTTGCTAAAACCTAAAAGACCTAGCATTGCTACACCTCTAACTGGTTCCCAGCCTCCAGGCTGGGAACCGATTCTCGGAGGCTCCGCCTCCAGTGGCTTGACCAGAGGCAACGTAAGACTTTAGGCTTATCTTAGTGGCATCCAGTTCTTACCGTTTATTTTGTAAACTTTGAATAGTAGCGATCGCGTGTTTCGCCGCAATATCAATTTCCTCTTCTGTATTAAACCTACCAATACCAAACCTAATTGAGGCATAAGCTAGCTGTTGGGGGTGTCCCAATGCTGTGAGAACATAAGAAGGTGCAGTATGTGCCGACGAGCAAGCAGAACCAGAAGATATAGCCATTACTGGCTGCAATCCTAGCAAAAGCGCGGCTCCATCCACTCCCTCAACACTGATACTCAAGTTTCCCGCCAATCGCTGTTGAGGATGTCCGTTGAGATGAATCCCTTTAACTTGCGATAGCTGTTCCCATAATCTTTGTCTTAATTGGGTGAGGCGTTGGGTTTCTGTTGCTTGTTCAGCCAAAGCGATTTCTACAGCTTTACCGAAGCCGACAATTTGCGGTGTATACAATGTACCAGAACGCATCCCCCGCTCATGTCCGCCGCCGTGCTGCTGGGGAGCCAGTTGCACTCTGCGATCGCGTCTGCGGACGTACAGCGCTCCAATGCCTTTAGGGCCATATACTTTATGTGCTGTTAGCGACATCAAGTCAATTTTCATCGCTTGCACATCTAAGGGAATTTTACCAATAGCTTGGGCGGCATCGGTGTGGAAAATGATTTGGTGTTCATGGCACATTTCTCCAATTTCTGCCAATGGCTGCAACACACCAATTTCGTTATTTGCAGCCATCACTGATACTAAAATCGTTTCAGGACGGAAAGCGTTTTTTAACTCAGTTAAATCAATCAATCCATCTTTCTGGACAGGGAGAATAGTAATTTCAAAACCAAGACTTTTTAAATAATTACAAGGATCGATTACTGCATTATGTTCAGTAGCAACAGTAATAATATGCTGACCTTTTTTAAAATAAGTTTCAGCAACACCTTTTATTGCTAAATTATTTGCTTCTGTTGCACCACTCGTAAACACAATTTCTTCAGGTGTGGCGTTGATTGCTGCTGCTAAAATCTCTCGCGTTTGCTTCACAGCAGCTTCTGCTTCCCAACCATAAACATGACTAATACTTGCTGGGTTGCCAAATTTTTCTGTGAAGTAGGGAAGCATTGCTGCTAGTACCCGTTCGTCTACGGCTGTAGTAGCGTGACAATCAAGGTAGATCGGACGAATAGACATAATTATTAACTCAAACTTTGACTCAAATTTTTTAATACGCTTAGAACTTGATACAGTTCATTTTTTCTCCTCAACAGACTAAATTCATCAGACAATGCATACTTTGGTATATTTTGTTTAGTCAGTTTTATAAAAATGAAATGACTACCATTTGTTACTAATCCAAAAGTAGGTTTGTCTTGACTAGGATTAGCCAACATATAAACAAGTGCTTGAGGTACGGCTTCTAAAAGAGAAAAGCTAGACCTTTTAGATTCAATGACTAACAACCATAATTGTTCTTGAATAACTAAAACATCAATTCTACCTCTAATAATTTCTCCTTCATCTTCCGCAGAAATTTCTATTGATTCCTCGCCTCTCATATAAAAAGGCTCATCATAAAATCCAGCTAAATTGAGTAAAGGAGATAAAACTACTAATTTAACCGTTTCTTCTGACAAAGGAGGACGCTTGACTAAACGGAGAAAATGAAGTTTTATTTTGTCTAAATCTTGCTTTTCTAAATCTGTAATTTCCGGTAAATTTTCAAACCATTCTGTGAAGAATGCCTCATCTTCGGCTAGCTTTAGGCTAAATCTTTCTTCTAAATAGGCAAGCCCGACATTTTGTGCTTGGATAAATTGAACCATGTTTATTTCAAGTTGCAAAAAGTCTAATTATTTACTTTAATCATCACGCTGGCAGTTTCTAGAGGAATATTACGTAGCATTGCTGTAACTATACCTGCATTCAGTTTCGTTAGGTGGCTGCTAATTCTCGTAATTTAGTTAAAACTGCTTGAGCGTGACCTTTGGTTTTCACATTAGGCCAAGTATAGACAATAATTTTATCAGGTGAAATTAGAAAAGTTGAGCGAACAACACCCATATATTCTTTGCCCATAAATTTTTTTAAGCGCCAAGCACCGTAGGCTTCTGTCAAAATATGTTCTGGGTCACTCAAGAGGGTAATTAACAAGTTATGTTTGCTGATAAATTTACAATGGGATTTACCCAAATCTGGACTTACGCCTAAGATTTTTGATCCCAGTGCGCTGAAGTCTTGATACAACTCGGTGAAATCTTTCGCTTCGGTGGTACAGCCCGGTGTATCATCTTTAGGGTAGAAATAGAGGACAACCCACTGACTGCTGAGGTCGTCAAGAGTGATTAAATTGCCATTTTGGTCAGGTGTGGAGAAATCTGGTGCTGGTTGTCCGACTTGGGGAATGTTGCTCATGATGGAGGTGTGAGAAATTGCGATCGCTTTAGAATTGTACATATAGCTATGCTTTCTTTGATTGGGACTTAGACAAAAAATACCGATAGAAGAACCTTTTTCCCACAATGACTGAAACTTTACAAGAATGGAAAGACCGATTAATCGACGATCTTCGAGTCATCAAATCCGAAGAATTTGTAGATGAAGACAGTAAAACATGTTGCTGCATTTATAGTTTTAGTCTTGATGCTGTGACATTTGTTGATAATGAAGTAATTCAACTATTGCAAGAACGAGGAATCAAAGAGTTAGATAAACTGCCTGAGTAATTAATTAGGTTTCCATATCACTCATTCATCTTTGCTTAATATGAAAAAAGTCCTCTCACTAAGTTGAGAGAAATGCCTACCGTGTACACTTATATTGATACGCCATAATACAATACGTTTCAGTTAATGGTTATTGGTATAGATAATTGGTCTTTCAAGACCCGGTAAATCGCGTCTCTACATGAGGGTTTTGTTGCTCATTCTGAACTGTATTGCGCCATAATAATGACTTAACCTACAAGTATTTTTGTTTATCTATTCTTACTCTTCAAAGTTCACATGCCTAAAGATATGCAACGCGAATTTACCAACCGCGATGAGTTGGTAGCCTACCTGCGCGAACAATTCCCAGGTGCAGCAGAACACGATAACCACATCAGCGAAACTCTGGGAGGACGCAAAGCGGCACAAACAGCGCTGGAAAAAATCGACCCAGTTCGCTACGCCCAAACACGTAATTTTTTCGCAGGTGCAGTCACGCGTCTTTCGCCTTACATCCGCTATGGCGTTTTGAGTTTGCGAGAAATTCGAGATTATGTCCTCAACCAGGTACAGCAACAAGAAGATGCTACGAAACTAATTAACGAGTTAGGGTGGCGCGACTATTGGCAACGGTTGTATATGAAGTTGGGGGATGAAATCTGGAAAGACCAGGAAGAGTACAAAACTGGTTATACTGTAGGCGAATATGCACCCGAATTTCCACAAGATATTAGAGAAGGAACTACAGGCAGAGTTTGCATTGACAGTTTCAGTCATGATTTGAGAGAAACTGGTTATCTACATAACCATGCACGAATGTGGCTAGCGGCTTATATTGTCCATTGGCAGCGTATTCATTGGCAAGCTGGAGCCAAATGGTTTCTTGAGCATCTTTTAGATGGAGATCCTGCTAGTAATAATATGTCATGGCAGTGGGTTGCTAGCACTTTTAGTCAGAAACCGTATTTTTTCAACCGTGAAAACTTAGAACGCTACACTGAAGGCATTTATTGTCAGAAATGTCCCCTTTACGGTCATTGTGATTTTGAAGGCAGTTATGAAGAATTAGAACAGCGACTTTTTCCCAAAGGCGAATTTAGCAAACAACCTAATAGCCAAAGTTGGCAGCGTGGAAAGAAAGGTAAAAAATGAATAAACCAATTGTTTGGGTGCATGGAGATTGCCTCAGTCCAAATAATCCCGCATTGCAAAAATACCCTGATGCCCCAGCTATCTGGGTTTGGGATGAGGCTTTGATAGAGGAATGGCAATTGAGTCTTAAACGTCTGACTTTTATCTACGAATGTTTGCTAGAGTTACCTGTTGTTATTCGCCGTGGCGATGTGGCACAAGAAATTTTAGCTTTTGCTCAAGAACATGATGCCAATTTAGTTGTCACAGCCGATAGTCCCAGTCCCCGATTTGATGATATCTGTAATGAAATGGAGCGTTCTCTAGCAGTGGAAGTGTTAGAGGTAGAAGCATTTTTTGACTATGACGGCTATATTGACTTGAAACGGTTCTCGCGTTATTGGAAAGTGGCTCAAAATTATGTTTATCAAAAGCCTTCACTCTAAATCCCTCTTATAAAGTGGGCTACGGTGTATACACATCTTGGTAATGAAGCCCAAATTCTGGATTTACCCCCCTTAATCCCCCCTTAGAAAGCAGGGCTGTTTCATTCCATTTCAAACAGGATTTGTCAAGATGGTTAGCGAGAAAATTGTAAGTAAGCGTGACGAAGAGATGAACATTTAAGCACTGAAATACCAGTAAAATAGTTGGTTTCATCGGCACGTCGGTAACAAAATAACTAATTTTTAATCGCTAGAACCCTTGATTTTTAAAGCTCTTTGGGGAATGAATCAGCCCTGCTTGTAAAGGGGAGGGTTAGGGTGGGGTAAAACCCTGGTTAATCAACTATTTCAGACTTGTGTGTACACCGTAGCCCAATTTGGAAGAGGGGCTTTAAAATTGGCTCCCCTTCTCCCGATTTGGGAGGAGGGATTAGGGGATGAGGGCAGTTAATCTTAGTTAAAAGATTTTGATTTTTTAACCAAGATTAACTCATAAGCTAATTACAACAATTGCTGCAATCATTTAAACGTTTCTTATACATGGAGGAACAATTGTTGCAAAGTATTAAGCCTTTCTAGCAATTGCTTATACATTTCTTGGAAATACTTAAACCTTTCTTATACATGAAGCAGCAATTGTTGCAAAGTATTAAGCCTTTCCAGCAATTGCTTATACATTTCTTGGAAATACTTAAACGTTTCTTATACATGAAGCAGCAATTGTTGCAAACGCTTCAATTTTGGCAACTAGCGTTGCAGATTAATCGAGTTACGAGTGCTGAGTTGCAAGTGAGATTTTTCACTCAGCACTCTTCAATCTATTGAGGTTTGTAAATAATTTGTAGCTCCGCAAGGAATATTCCTTTAGACTGAGTTTCAACTGAAAAAATGTGGGAATAAACACAAATGCATTCGTTAAATATATTTTGTCACGAATCTGTAGTTGCTGTTTCCTTTGTCGCTTGCATTATTGGACTGTTGTTACTGTGGGATTGTAAGCAGCAAACAAATGAGATGGAAGAAACAGAGCGAATTCTGTTTAGAATGAGCTTTAGTTACTGGCTAGTTTACTGTGTAGCTTTTGGCATCGAAAAAATAGTTTTACCCGGCTGGGAATCTGTAGTCATGACTTTGAAAATAACTACGGCTCTGTCATATTTCTTAACTTTTTCTTGCATCGTTAGTCTGCCGCTACACAAATTTGCAGTACATCGAGTTGAGGAATAGTTATTGGGCATGGGGCATTGGGCATTGGGCATTGGGTAAAAAAGTGAGATTCCCCAACTCAGCACGGGCTAAACGCCCCGCTATCCATGTACAGCACTCGGCACTCCTATCGGGTATGATTAACATCTCATGGCGATCGCTAATGCAGCTTCTAGTTGATCCTGGGGCAAAGTTGTTAAAATAAAGACCTCTTGTACCGTTTTCCCCTGCCGTGCAATGACTTTATAGCCGCCGCGAATAGGTACAGAGACGCGTAGTTGCATTTTTGGACAGTGACCCTTCGATCGCCCAATCACTCCCGGCGTCACAGTTTGGATACCATCTTGCTGACAAAGACGTTCTAAAATGGGGATAAGACCAGAAAGGTGTGTTGAGTGATTCCAAACCAGTCTGGCAGCTTTCTGTGTTCGCGTAGCGTCTCGTAGAGAAGCCGTGCGAAGGGGATCTACGGAGGGTTTGCCCATAATAATTAAGCTGCTTCTAGAGGTGCCATTGTCAAACCTGCTCGGCGCAGCTGCTGATGATATAGTTCCGCAGGTTCTTGGGGCCCGACCCAGACGATCGCTTGACCTTCATAGTGTACCTGATTAGTCAGATCCCACGCGCGATCGCCACTCATCCCCGGAATATATTTCATCAAACATTCACACACGTGTTGGAATGTATTAAAATCATCGTTTAATACAATCACTTTGTAATTCGGATAAGTCTTACGGATAACTTGATTAGACCGTTCAGGAGCTATAGTTGGTGCTGTGGACATCCCGTAAACATCTGCTGAAAGTGTCATAACCATAAAACAATTGTCAAGATAATTTTACAAAACTACACTATAAGTAATTAGTTTAGTTCATTGTTTAGTAGTCTGTTGTCATTTGTCATTTGTCATTTGTCATTTGTCATTTGTCATTTGTTCGTTGTCTCTAATCAATGACCAATGATATCGTGTCCGGCTAAAGACTTATCATTTATACCGCAGTTCTTACTGGGGGAATAGGCTTTTGGGATTTTTGCACAGATTCGGTAATCATAAGTGATTAACCGGACTTGATATGACCAATGACCAATACAACTCTTGGAAAGGCTGCACTTCTCTACGAGACGCTGCGCGAAGGACTACGCAGTAGTTGAGCGCAGTCGAAACTCAGTACAAGTGACTAATGACCAATGACAAATGACAATTTATTTCCAATTATCCCAGTTTTCGTTAAAAATAGATGTATCGGGGAAGGCGGTAGGATTGCCATTTTGTTGCAAAAGCCGTTTGAGTGCTTCTAGTTGTGGCTCTTGTTTAGGTAAGTCATCAACAAGTTGGTAAGGTGCGATCGCATTTTTGAGTGCAAAACTAGCAACAGTTCCCGCAGCTGCGCCAGCCGACCATTCAAATGAGTGTACTCGATAGGCAGCAGCGGCAATATGACTAGTCGCAATACTTTTGCCACCTACGAGCAAATTATCAATTTTCTGGGGAATCATTGCTCTCAAAGCAATTTGGAAGGGATAAGCTTGACCCGCACCACGTCTTTCGCCTGGACGTTCTGCGTTACCAGGGGCTTCTGGGGGACTATTTACCATGCAAGGATGGAAATCTATAGCGTAGTGACCAATACCCACAGCATCGGGGAAAATGGTAGAACGAGTCCGTCGCATTGCTTTATCTGGTGGAACTCTACCGTCAATTACTGATATTGCTTCTAAACCTGCAACTGCTGCTCGTAGGCGACGATACATATCTGCTGGCAGAGTCTTGGAGTAATACTCGTCATTATAATCTCGGCGGGAAATATCAATTTCCCCAATACTAAAACCTTCGGCTTGTCCCCAACTGGGGCGGCCAATAATCCGCCGTCCTTCTCGCATATAGGGATATTTCGATAAACCATGCGCTGTCCCCATTGGCGAATTTAAACCGGAAACAAGGCGGTTATTAGTTTGTGGCTGCTTGACACCATCCCCTAGTTGAGAATCCGTAGTCCCAGCTACTAACCAGTAATAGAAAGATAAGGCATTTTCCTCAGCTTTGCGGAGGGTTTCTGTCCGCAGTCCTCCCATCCAACCTCCTGGCTCTAACTGTCCAGTCGCTTGTAACTGCTGGCGGGTATAAATTAGGTTATCCTGGGCTGTTCCGGGGCGGTAGTCGTTACCCCAAGTCCAGTTTTGCATCGAGATATCGCCTGGTGCAGCCGCAGTAAAACTTACACCGCCAAATTTTGCTGGTTTCCCTTTGTTTGGACTCCAAATGCGACGATAGGTAAAAACTAAATCAAAGTTAGCTAGTCGCTTCAACTCATAACTGAAATATGGCGCATATTGTGGATAAAATGCAGGCATTGTCTGCGGTTGCGGTTCCTTGGTAGCCTCCATTGCAAAGGTATAGGTAAAGCCTTGAGGACAATATGGGTCGTTGTTAGTGCTGGAAGCAGAAGGTTCTAGGTAAGAACGGGCATCAATACCTAATCGGTAAGGGACATCAGCAAGGGCGATAATTTCGCCAGTTTCGCTAGCGTCTACGACGTACCATTTAGGAGCATCCTCTTCCGTTGCTTTGGGGATAAAACGGACAATGGTTTTAGTAAACCGAGATGAATTGTCGTAGCGATAAGCATCTTCAATACTTTGAGATAATGTAAAAGTATTAAGAGGTGGTGCGCCTTTTGGTGGTTGAGATTGAATTGCGATCGCACTATTAATTATTTTGCCATCGGCAGCGATTTCTAAATCCTTAATTACTGTGTTGGGAAACCATTGCAACTTCCCTTTGCCCTGCTTTTCGGCATCTTTAAGCATCTGGGTCAAAATTGTGTGAGCATCGTGGGGAAGAAAACACGATTCACTTACCCAGCATTCACCGGGGTTAAGCTTACCGTATTTACGCCCAATGCGGTTTCGCAATTCTAGATAGCCGCGAGAATAAAATTTCAAAGCACGCTGAGTTGGACGTTCATCTAATGCAGATGTCCCTTGAGCAGAAATTTGTCCTCCCAACCAGTCAGTAATTTCTGTGAGACAAACTGTTCGCCCTGCTAGCAAACCCTCATAAGCTGTGGCTACACCAGAAAGTCCACCACCCACAACTAAAATTTCGCAATTTACACTTTTGTCTGGGGTTCTTGGTGGCGCTGCGTTCGCCCGATCGAATGCGACTAAGCTAGAGATTAAATTAAGACCGATTAGCGATGTTAAGCTAAAAGCTACTTTGTGTCTATGTTTCATAGTTAAAAAAACCGCTCCAAATCCTGTGTCACCTTGTAGACGTTAGCATTGAGAAAATGTCTAACTCAAGAAATTTTTCCAGAGCAAGAGACGCGATGAATCGCCGTCTCTACAATACGCGATGAATCGTGTCTTTGTGATGATTTCTCACATTTTTGCGATCTATAATTTTCATCAAAAAACCTTAATCGAATCGTATTGCGATCGCTTCCCTTAACAGGGATAAAAACAAAAGTTGGCATAATAAAATCCCCCCTTCCTACACTCCCTAAAAAGAGAGAATCGGGTTAGAGGGGAATGGCGCTAAGAAAAGATACAGCCCTTCCTCTAACTGGTTCCCAGCCTCTAGGCTGGGAACCCATTCTGTGAGGCTCCGCCTCCAGTAGCTTGACAAGAGGCAGAAGCCCACTTTAAATACATTCCCAGCTTCCAGGTTGGTAACAAGACGACACAAGCCTTTGGGCTTTTCTTAGTGCCATTCGGGTTAGAGGGGATAACTCAGAGAATGTTACCTTTCGGAAGTTTCCTGAAAGAACTTCTTATGGATAGTTCTTGTGGATTCCCCATCAGCAGCTACCGTTATGAGATAGTCCATTAAACCATCTGAAAAGGGAAGACGTAGGTGGAAAGTACCATCGGGTTTAACTTTGATGGCATGACCACCAATGTTTACGTTGGTATTTGGTTGAGTTGCTCCGTGAATAATTAACTCAGCATCAGCCACAAACCAGAAATCTCCTTGGGGACGACTGAATACCCGGACGTTAGCGGAACGCGCTATAAGTAACCAACGATCGCCATCAGCAATATAGCCAATTTCAACCATGTAATCGCGATCGCTCACGGGAATCGCTACAAAGCGATCGCGTGCTACTTCTTCAGATTCATACTGCTGGACAAGCTGGGGACTTTGATAACTCAAGTCAATGCCTGTGACATCATAGAGCCGAACTACTAATTGGGAACCGCCCTGTTGACGCAGTACTTCCGCCTGAGCTTTGGAGATGTGCCAAGAGACATAAGCCCACTTGGGAGTCCTGGGTGTGAGGACAATACTGCTCTCTTCTGGGGCAGTTTCTGCTTCTACATTTGCCAAGCCAATAGCTGTTTCGCTGACTGATGCTACATTTTCAACGACGGGATCTTTTGTCGTCGGCTCTGTAGGCACTGGACTAAAGACACGAACGATCGCAGAACGGGCAATGAATAACCAGCGTAGTTTACCGCCGTAGACATCGCCATCAGCGACATAGCCAATTTCAGCTATGTAGTCGCGATCGCTGATGGGAATTTCTACAAAGCGATCGTGTGCTGTCTCTTCACATTCATACTGCTGGACAAACTGAGGATTTTGATAACTCAGGTCTATTCCAGTCACATCATACAGCCGCACTACCAATTGAGAGCCGCCCTGTTGTCGCAGTGCTGCTTTCTTAGCTTCGGAAATCTCCCAAGAGACTTCAGCCCATTGGAAAGTGCGGGGTGTGAGGACAATACTGCTCTCTTCTTGGACATCTACCAAATCGATATCTGTTTTATCCGCGATTGCGACATCATCAACTACCGGATCTGGATTCACAGGACTGAAGACATGAACGATCGCAGAACGAGCTATAAATAACCAGCGATCGCCATCAGCGAGATAGCCAATTTCAGCCATGTAGTCGCGATCGCCTTGGGGAATGTCCACCAATCCGTCGTTTTCTGTTTCCTCAGATTCATACAGCTTGACAAGCTGCGGAGTTTGATAACTCAAGTCAATGCCAGTCACATCATACAGCCGCACGATCAATTGAGAGCCGCCTTGTTGCCGTAGTGCTGCTTTCTTGGCTTCGGAAATCTCCCAAGAGACATGAGCCGATCCATCAGTATCTGGTGTGAGGACAATACTGCTTTCTTCTTGAGAATCTACCAAACCAATAGCTGTTTCGCCTGCGATTGCTACACGATCGACTATGGGATCTGGATTCACAGGACTGAAGACACGCACAATTGCAGAACGGGCGATGAATAACCAGTGTTCGCCATAAGCGATATAGCCAATTTCAGCCATGTAGTCGCGATCGCCCTGGGGAATTTCTACAATGCGATCGTGTGCTGTCTCTGCACATTCATACTGCTGTACCAGCTGCGGAGTTTGATAGCTCAAATCAATGCCAGTCACATTATACAGCCGCACTGCCAATTGAGTACCGCCTTGTTGCCACAGTTCTGCTTTCTTTGCTGGGGGAATATCCCAAGAGACATGAGCCGATGTATAAGTATGTGGTGTGAGCACAATACTGCTTTCTTCATCTGCATCAACCGAACCGCTAGCTGTTTCGGCTGCGATTGTCCCATTTTGAGCATCCGATCCGAAAGTGCTAGCCCAAGCGCCAACTCCTGCACCCGCTGCTAAAGCTGCGGCTGCGGCCAAATCTGTAGAGTTAGCTTCCCCAACAGTCGGCTCGGTGGGAAGTTCTGACTCTGGCAAATTTAAAGTGGGTTCGGCTGCGTCCGCTACCACATTCAATGCATCTTTGCTCAATACATCTTCTGGAAATTCTGGTAAATCGAGCAGTGAAGATGTATCTGTCTCTGATGCTTCCACATCGGCTGTCACTTCGTCAGATTCCGCTAAGGGCAATTCATCTACTGAGGCTGTATCTTCAGTAGAGGTGATGCTCTCTAGCCAGTTCAATTCTGCCTGAAGTTCTTCATCTACCTCATCTTCACTAATTGCTGTGTCCCAATATCCAAAATCAGATGATGCTTGTGGCACATCTGGTAATTCTGGGAGTGAGGCTGTCACTTCAGATGAAGGCAGTTCCACATCAGACACCTCTTCTGGAATATTACCGGGGTAAGGATATGAAGTATTTACTACAGCCGCCGGAGCTTCTATATCCCATGCAACTTCATCAGAATCGGGAGTGTATGTCTCCGTATAATTATTTAGCTCAACTGTCTCATCGATTGCATTGGGTTCTGTTTCTTTGTTGTTAAAGGTAGACCAGGTAGCCGTTCCAATGCCTGTTGCTATAGCCGCACCACCTAAAGCTGCGGCTCCTAAGTTGTTATTTTCAGAGCCATTAGCTACGCCCGATGTCGTGCCTTCATAGAGGTTAGAAGTACCATTACTTGTCTCTTGTACTAGATTTGCTGTCCCCTGAGTAGCATTTGGGTTCAGGTCAGATTGTGTTTGAGCGTAGATGTTGAAAGGAGTGCGATCTGGGTTTTCTTGCTCTTGGAAATGAGGTACTGCTTGCTCCTCTAGCGTCGTTCCATTCAGAGAGGAAACTGTGCTGGCATCGAGCGCCGCCGTTTCTCCATTGGGTGGATGAGGATTTGATTCTGGTAAATTGTCTGTTTCTTCGCTGGGCAATGGGCGTTTTTTCAGAATCCACCATAGTGCAGATCCACCAACAGTAATAAAAAAGACAGGTAGCAGCAGCCACAATGGTGTTTCTTTATTTACAATGGGGGCGCTTTGTGTAGGTGCAGCCACAAAGGGCTGTTCGGCAAATGCAGAACTACTGGCACTAGGGGAAGGCGTAGGCGCTGGTGTAGTTTGGACACCGGAGGAAGCTGCAACAGCAGGTTGTAAGACGCTGGCTGCGATCGCCTCGGCTTCGGCAGCTCTACCTTTTTCTATAGCTTGCTGTCCTGCGGGTGCTAGGGTAAAGCCCAGAAAATCTACTGTGGTTAAACTCTGATCTTTTTTGTAAACGTAAACTAAAGGTTGCGAGAAGGGATATCTTGCATCAGCTGGCAAGGCTTGATGTAATTGCAGAACTCGCACACCTTTCAACTTCGACACCTGATTAGCTAACACATAGCTGATGCCGTCTTTGCCCAGTTGTTTGATGATTTCTGCGGTATTATCGTCACTTACTTGGGTAGCATTAGCCCCTGTAGCAAATTCAGCAGTTTTGAAGGCTGGATAAGTACGAAAAGTATTGCGAGTTTCACTCGTGTTCGGGCGATCGATTAACCGAATCTTGGCTGAAGGCCCTCCCAATTGTGACCAATTTGTAATTTGCCCCCGGAAAATCCGGGCGAATTGCCTACTAGTCAAGCTTCCTTTGAAAGGATTGTCTGCACCAACCACGATCGCAATCTTTTCACGCTGCAAACGAACTTGTTCTAGTCCTTGAGCTTTTTCTGCTGGCGTCAACCCGCGCCCCATTGCGACTATATCGATTTTGCCATCTAGTAAATCTTTCAGCGCTGTCTCAGTGCCGTTTGCAGCAACTTCAACCTTTTTACCGACAAACTGTTTTTCAAAACTTTCTTTCAGGCTTTGGTTGATAGCACTCAAGGTACTGGAACCGTCAATCCGCACTATCGGTTCATTCTGCACTGTTTGTGGCAGTGGCGAAGAGGTAGCTTCAGGTGTAGATTGTGCCAGCATCGGTGCTGATGCCACCAGAGATGCTGCCATCGGGGTTGTAGCTAAGGCAACCCATAATAACAGTCTGACTATCGAAGTATCTTTTTTTTCTTGTTGCCACATAAGCCCCTTAATTAAAGTAAAAAATAGAAAGCCTGCCAGTCCTAAATCGCGATCTTTATAAAGATTATGGAGGAGACGGGCTAATTATACATCTGAGTTATCTTTAGTTCTAATTACTTCAAAGCACTTATGCTGATTTATACTTCGCTCTAGCTTGGATAGCATGATAATTTATACTCTAATTGCCAAAGTCTGTTTACTATAAATTCTTCTAAGTTATATTGCAACTTATACCAAGTTGGTAGTTGATGACCGCGATTATGAATTATTGAATTACTAAAACTGGTAAAGTGTAGCAAATTCAATATTATTTAACAATATTATTTTCAGTAGTGCTGAGTCTGAGTGCTGAGTTATGAGTTATGAAGATAACAATGACAATCTGGCTTATCAATCAGTGACTCAACCAAAGCATTTAAGGCAGTCGCAGCTAATGCGCCACCTCCCAAAGTCCCTTCAACTGTAATATAAGGTATCCCCTGTTGCATCAGTTGTCGCTTGGCTGCGGGAGCATGGCTGAAGCCAATGGGCATTGCAATTACTAATGCAGGCTGAATTTTTTGGTTAGCAATGGCTTCACAAACTTCCAGAAGTACTGATGGGGCATAACCAACTACCAGCACACAACCCTGACTTACTTGCTGCAATTTTTCTCGCCATTCTCGATGCTGCCAAAAAGCAACTTCGGCTTCTGTGGCAGTAGTAATATGGGGATTATCAATCAAGGTTTCAGTACGGCATCCCAAGTGAAGTAATCGGGTTTGATCTAAAGCAGCCGCAACCGTTTGAGTATCGACAACAATTTGACAACTTAAAGATAAAGCTTCTCGACTAGCTGCGATCGCATCTCGACTCAATTTCACAAAGGACACCAAACTGACATCGCCACAAGCCAAAACCAACTGAGAAATTAAATGCTGTTCAATTTCCGAACGGTGAGACAAATCAGGAAGTAAACGTTGTAGCGATTCGGTAAAAGCTTCCGAGTGGGTATGAATTTCGGCATCCAAACCACTCCAGAGATTTTCCAATCCTCCCAATCCGGCTTGGGTTTCAACATCAAGTAACTTGAGTTGCGCCAAAACTTCCGCTTGGATAATTTGACAATGGCGATCGCGCCCCAATAATCCTTCTAATGCTGATGCAGTTTGTCGCAGTTGAGAAATTTGTTGCATAACCGCGCGATATTGCTGCTGGAGTTGTCCCATGAGGTTAACCGTTGTGTCGGCTTCTGGTTCCACCTCTAAAATATTGCGGATATGGTTTAGCTGAAACCCTTGCTGCTTCAGTGCCACAATCCGTTGTAACCGGAGAACATCTTTTTGGGTGTAGAGACGGTAATTGCTGCGCGATCGCACTGGTTGCGGTAGCAGTCCCAACTGATGGTAATGGCGCACCATCCGCGGAGTCAAACCGCCTCCTACCAAGTGCGTTAACTGCTTAATTGTCAGCTCGCTACTTTTGATTTCCACGAATTATGATCTTAAAGAGGTTAATTATTGCCAACGGGACATTTAGAAAAGGCGATGTCTGAAGACAAGCCACTGCGTATCTACGCTTTTAAACTAGTTTAGTTAAACTACCTGCTAGCCAATAATTTTTTCTGTATATTAGCTTCTTGGATGACGTTGTTGTTGCTTGTAAATACCTGAATATCTGGAACAACAGCATAATCCATGTCATCTGTGATAATTTTAATTTTCCCTGCTCCTGCTCTGCTAATAGCTTCGAGAAGTAGTAAGTCATAGCCATCAACAGCTTGAGTTTGGAATCTGTTTAGTGCTGCATCGGTTGTTGCGTCATCTACTGTCAGATCAACAGGAACAGCAAGCGCCTTAACCTGACTCCAAGCTGACTGAACTTCCGCAACAACATTTATCCGTTCATTTGGGTAATTATGACGGTATTCTTTAAGTGGCAAAAACCCATGCAATTTTTTATAAATCTCATATTCAGTTTTTTCAATAATATGAGCTAGTTCAGCCAAAATTAGCCCAGAATATGTCAGTGTGGCTCCATTTAAAAGAGCTTGATTCATATATTTGAGATAATTGCTGAATTTGGAGGTTTTAGTACCAAAACCAGCATTTGTATAAGTCTGCCAAAACCAGACGTTCGTATCTACAAGGAAAATATCACCCTGCTGGGGATTATCAGTTTTGATGTCGATGATATCAGCTTGAATTCTAAGGTTGACCACCATGCTTTAAAAAGTTGCAGCCCGATCTGCGATCGCTGCATCAACCGCATTACGAAATTGCTCATCGGAATAGTAATGCTTCGCATTGGCAATCACACGCTCAAGAACATTCCACCCCTCAGAACTTATAGCGCTGAACTCAACCAGTCGATTAAGGTTATCTGCTGGAATATCCTTCAAGAGATGACCGATCGCAAAGTTGAAAAAAGGAGAAGCAAAGACCTGAACTCCAGTAAAATCTAATTCTACAGGGTTGCCAGCAAGCAGAACTGGATGAATCTGGTCATATACCTTCTGCCCACTCTCAGCGCTGATGGCGTATTTTCCGACAAGCTCAAAAATTTTGTGTGCCATTCCTCTATGTCCCTCTTTAAAATAGCCGCTTCTCAAGTTGATGAGCTTCAGTTGCTAGGCAGTAGTAAGATTCATCACAGCGAAGTGCGATATTAATTAAGGTTCCTCTAAAATTAGTACATTTGTTCTGATATATAATATTATTGCCTATGTTGACATATCCGTCATTACTAAAAATTGTAAGGTTTCCATGATTTTTTACGATGAACTCCTGCAATAAATTTAAGCCTGTGCCACGCGAGATACTGTCTTGCTTAGTGCTATTTCCAGGCTCGAACGCCCGCTGTAGAGCCTCATTAGCAGTCTTGTCTGAGTTCTGAGGTAGAGAGCGAACACTAGTAGGGATACCAATACCAAAGTCAATGACAGTCAGATGAAGAAAACCAAGATTGGGGTAGTGCTGACCGCAACTGAACACCCCCACAGGAGATTGACTACGATCAAATGCATTGAAATATATCTCTAAGACTCGCCCTGTAATTGCATCTTGTAATTTTGGACTGATATTGACCCAATCTTTGCCCAGCCAATTATATTTCAGGTAATCTGCAATAGCATTATAATCTTGATGAAGATCATTCCGGTAAGGTATGGAGTTGCCGTCCCAGGGTTTCCTGTCACAACCAAAATCACACAGGAAGCCATTCTGAGCCAAGTTCATACTAATTTTCTCTGGAAGTGTATTCCAATCGAAAGCGAGAGAGTCGCCACGAGCTTCGATAAAACTGAATAGTCCCCCCAAAAAAGCAACGCCGTAGTGTCCCAAGAATTCGCAGTAGTGAAAATCTACCTTGATATTTAAGCAATCTTGGGGTAATTGCTCAATTTCATCCCGGAGTTTGAATAACTTATTAAAATGATATAGATTGTCATCAATTGTGGGTACATAAAGAATTAAATTTGACTGGTTTTTAGTCTTTAACAGCAAGATAGCTCCGACTATTACAGATATTTATTAGTTATTTATATCTTGAACTTTAACACTGGTATCAACATGATTTAGCGCTTTTTTGCGATTGCAAAGCGTGTCACAGGCAATCACTTTCATCCTCCGATCAAAAATTTGAAGATTTACAAATTAGCACACCATACTCAGAATAAAACACACATTAACATAGAAAATCACTCTGCAAACCTACTCACTCTGCGTTTTAAAATCATTATAAGGCTTGACATTAACATCAATGTCAAGGTTTAGCGTGAGAGAGCCCTTGTTAATTCACCTCTTATGCTCTATCCCCAACGTTTGGGCCAATTCACCAGAGAACACGCAGATACCGTAGCCGCCCTTTTATGTGGCTTACTGTTACTTTTCGGATGGTTCGCCTTACATCTCGGTTGGTTGGGATTGGCGTTCCTGCTGCTACCCGCTGCTTATGTAATCGGCGGTTACGAAAGTGCGCGGGAAGGATTGACTACTCTCCTCAAAGAAAAAGAACTCGATGTAGATTTGCTGATGATTGTGGCAGCGATTGGTGCTGCTAGTCTTGGCTTATGGCGAAGAGAATATCAGCTAATTATTGATGGGGCAATTTTGATTCTCATTTTTGCCATCAGTGGCGCACTAGAAGGCTATGCAATGCAGCGAACTGAGCGGAGTATCCGCAGTTTGATGAGTTTGACACCAGATACAGCAAGAGTTTTACTTCAAGGAAGGGAAGAGGAAATTCCGATCGGTCAGCTAAAAGTGGGCGATGAGATTGTCGTCAAACCTGGAGAACTAATTCCTACTGATGGGATAATTTTATCTGGTTACAGCACCCTCAATCAAGCTGCAATTACAGGCGAGTCTTTACCTGTAGAGAAAACAGTGGGCGCAGAAGTATTTGCCGGCACACTCAACGGCTATGGTGCATTGCAGATTAAGGTACACAAACCAGCCCAAAGCAGCTTGATTCAGCGTGTGATTCGTTTGGTAGAACAAGCGCAGACAGAAGCACCACCTTCCCAAGAGTTTATCGATCGCTTTGAGAAGGGATATGCCAAAGTCATTGTAGTAGCTGGGATATTGCTGGCAACTTTACCCCCATTTCTTTGGGGTTGGGATTGGGAAACAACAATTTATCGCGCTCTTACTTTCCTTGTGGTGGCTTCTCCCTGTGCGTTGATGGCTGCAATTATGCCCACCCTGCTTTCAGGAATCGCCAATGGTGCAAGACAGGGGATTTTGTTTAAAAATGGGACGCAGTTGGAGAAGATTGGCAAAGTCCGAGCGATCGCATTTGATAAAACTGGTACTCTAACAACAGGACAGGTACAGGTATTTCAGGTGGTTTCAGCTAGTGAATACACTACTAAGGATGTATTAAAAACTGCTGCCAGTGTCGAAGCATCTTCCGAACATCCCATCGGTAAGGCAATTGTGCAAGCCGCTGGCGATTTAGATTGGGTTGCTGCAATCGAAGTACAAGCTGTACCGGGACAGGGAATTGTCGGAATTGCTCAAGAACAACAGGTAATTGTCGGAAATGCGGTTTTTGTGCAGCAGTATGTAACAAATTTACCTGAAGAATTGCCAGAAATAGTTCAATCTTGGGAACAAGAAGGTAAAACTGTGGTTTGGGTAGCACGGGGAACAGAGGTGATGGGTGTAATTGCGATCGCAGATGAGGTGAGAGTCGAAGCAGCCGCAACCATCAGCCGATTAAAGAAACTGGGAGTTGAACAAATTGTCATGTTAACCGGGGATAATCAGGAAACTGCTCGCAGTGTCGCCAAAGCAGTAGGAATCGATCGGGTATATGCCCAACTTCTACCAGAAGATAAGCTGAATGTTATCCGCCGTTTACAGCAACAATATCAAATAGTTGCAATGGTAGGCGATGGCATTAATGATGCACCAGCTTTAGCGCAAGCATCTGTAGGTATAGCGATGGGAGTATCTGGTAGCGATGTGGCATTAGAAACCGCAGATATCGTACTGATGGCAGACAGGTTAGAAAAAATTGCTGTAGCGATGCATTTGGGCAGGCGATCGCAACTCATAGTAAAACAAAATATAGTCGTAGCGTTGGGTTTCATTATGTTGCTTTTAGTCGGCAACTTTCTAGGAAATATTAACCTACCCATCGGCGTCATTGGCCATGAAGGTTCCACAGTATTAGTTACCCTCAGTGGACTAAGATTATTGAAATAAGATAGCACGCCAGATGAGCGACAAAACCCAGATGTAGAGACGCGATTGATCGCGTCTTCAAAAACCAGAAATATCCGAAATCACTGAAAATTGATGAATTAGACAGTCTCGTAGGGTCAAAAAAAACAAAATTTGAGTATGGAGTGTGGTCAATACTCAATTCTCATTATACGTAAATTATTATTTTGAACTTTTAACTCCTAACTCTTGCTCATGCAAACCGATCCAAAACCAGGAACACTTTACGTTGTCGGCACACCAATTGGCAACCTGGAAGATATCACCTTTCGGGCAGTACGAATTTTGCAAACTGTGGATATCATTGCTGCGGAAGACACGCGTCATACGGGGAAACTGCTACAACATTTTCAAGTTAAAACACCCCAAGTGAGTTACCACGAACACAATCGTACCAGCCGTATTCCAGAATTATTAGAGCATTTAGTTAATAATAAAGCGATCGCTCTGGTGAGTGATGCGGGGATGCCAGGTATTTCCGATCCTGGATATGAACTGGTGAAAGCCTGCATTGAAGCGGAAATTCCAGTAGTTCCCATTCCTGGCGCTAGTGCAGCAATTACCGCTTTGAGTGCAGCCGGACTACCAACGGATCGCTTTGTCTTTGAAGGCTTTCTCCCGGCAAAAACCCAACAGAGACAAGAACATTTAGAATCTCTGCAAACAGAATCTCGCACTTTGATTTTCTATGAATCGCCGCACCGTTTGCGAGATACTTTGCAAGACTTAGCTCTTGTTTGGGGAAACGATCGCCAAATTGTGCTAGGACGGGAGTTAACTAAATTGTATGAAGAATTTTGGCGGGGGACAATTGCCGAAGCGATCGCTTACTACACTCAACGAGAACCCCAAGGTGAATATACATTAGTAGTAGCGGGAATTCCAGCCAGTCAGCCCCAACTGACAGAAGAAGAATTGAAAGCCGAATTGAAACAGTTAATTAGTCAAGGAATATCGCGATCGCAAGCTAGCCGTCAGTTAGCAAAATTTACTTCCCTTCCCCGTCGGCAACTATATCAACTAGCTCTTTCTATAGTCTCCAGTCCTGAGCCTTGAACGGCTGATATCGCTTTTTTGAAAATTAAAAATCTAGATGTGAAATGTCTATATTTCTTGATTTTTTCTTCCTTTTCTGTCCTTCTCTACGAAATACTACAAACATCTTGCAAAAGTTACTTTTGCTTTCCGGTTGGGGAAAGGTTAAAGGGGAAGGGAAAATTCCATACCGTTACCCTTTAACCCACTTCTGCAAGAAGTCCTACCCTTACCCATACAGGGAAGCAAGCTACACCTCGTGTCTCATATAAAATGCGGTTAGCTTTCTTATCTATAGGACTCCTATTTGATTTTTGAACAAGACTCAGTACGGATCTATGCCTTCTTTCCTATTCCCTATTCCCTATTCCCTGTTCCCTCCGCACACAAGTAAATTCAGCAATCAAAACGGATTCCTATACATCTTGTATGATGTCAAATCGGACTGCTATACAAATACTTGAATGTACAGAATGTGACTAATTTGTATATTGATCCTCAAAGATGACATAGCGAATATTCAAATGATATCTAAAGATTTATGATATTAGTTCTTTAGATAGATCGGAAATTTTGGAGGCAAACTTTAATATGAAATAGTCAAATGCAAACAAAGCAGATTCTCAGTGAAGGAGAAATTCGATGACTAACATTATTGCTTGGCTGGTTTTGGGTTTAATCGCAGGTGCGTTAGCTAAATTATTTTATCCTGGAACCCAAGGTGGCGGTATTATCTCTACCATTATATTAGGAATCCTTGGAGCCGTATTCGGTGGTTATTTGGGTCAAGTATTGCTAGGAAGTAGTTCGGCAGCAGCTGCATCTGTAGGAGCTTTATCTCTGGGAAGCATTTTATTTGCTGTTATTGGTGCAATGATACTAATTTTCCTTTGGGGTTTACTGACTCGTCGAGCTGTGTAATTACCTCAATTTCAGGTAACAATCTTGGGAATCACTTCTAACTGCAATAAACCGATAAAATGACATTAGAAAAAGAGCGAAGAACTATAGGAGTTTTCGCTGGGTATTCCGATGCACAATTGGTACTAAAGGAACTAAAAGCTTCTAATTTTCCAATGGACAAAGTTTCTGTTATTGCACGGAATACAGAAGAACAAAGTGATATTGCTGGTGTTGAAATCATCGAAAACACTGGCAATACATCCTCAGAAGATGCTGCTGGAGCCGTTGCTAGTAATGCTTTAGGCGGTCTTACTGAATTATCAGTCAGTTTAGCCTTGTTAGTAATTCCTGGTATAGGCCCAGTCATCTTAGGCGGAGCGGAAGTAACTGCGATCGCTACTACTTTAGCAGGTGGTTTGCCTGGTTTGTTCCTAAGTTTAGGAATTACTGAAAAGCAAGCACAGGGTTATAGCGATCTTGTCTGTAAGGGTTACTATTTGGTGATAGTAACCGGTATAGACATAGAAATTCGTCTCGCCAAGAGGATTTTTAATCGCCGTGATATTCAACAATGGGGAGTCTTTGAGCCATACTCGACCCCAAATAATCGCTATAAACACGCACTTGGTGTTTTTTATCATCGTCAAGATGCAGAAAGAGCGCTTACTGAACTGAGAACTGCTGACTTCCCCATGAGTCAAATATCAATAGTTGTTAAAAATACAAGCAACTTAAGTGATATTTGTGAGGTGGAAATCAGCAGTTCCCAAGATAAATATACTACTTTAGGAATTTCTGATGAGTTAGCTAGATATTATGAACATCATCTGACTCTTGGTCATTACTTATTAGTATTAAAAAGCACTGATATCTATGTAGCAGGCGCAAGAGCCATCTTAGAGAGTAACAAGATTCAACATTTGAGTATTTATAGTCAATCTGAACTTGATGCGGGTAGAAGCGATCGCCAGGTTATTAACAACTTCTAGTTAATCCTCAAGTTAATATTAATAGTTTTTACGACACATCATGATTGTGCATATTCCTAATAATTTATAGTCTAAATAATACACTTGTACTGTAAATTAGACCTCTTGCAAAAATATATTTTTGCACTCTTAGGGAAAAAGAACTCATGTTAAAGGGAAAGGATTTTGAGTTTTTTTACCTTTTTCCCCCGCCCCTTATCCCCAGAGGGGGCCTCACCTTCCCCTTTACCCCGACTTTTGCAAGAAGTCTATTATATACTTCTATGGGTATAGGTTGTGTTTTGAAACCTTAACTTTCCTGTGGAATGAATACCGCTGGCGATCGCTAAGGTTACAGTTGCTCTGTAGATTGATGTACAATGGCATACATGTCATATCCAACCACAAAAGTCACTATATTTAGTGTTTAGATAAATTGTGTTTTCATTAATTTAATTTTCACTATCCGGCTGTTTAATTTTACTATCCAGCCTATTTGTGAAGCTCAAAATTATTTAAGCACTACAATATATAGGCTTAAAAAATATCATTTTTTAGTAAAAATTAATGTTAAATTTATAATTTCAGCACAAGTATTTAATTATCCACGGTGAGATTCAGTTACAAAATCAGGTAGTTGCTTATTTTGAGATAAGTTATACTAGCGAATGGTTTATTGTTAATAAAATTGTCAAAGTTTTTAATAAGAATATTATTATTTAAATATATAATCATTTAAACTAAACGTTACATGGAAAAATGATAATAGTTGCTGTACAAAAAGCTAGTAAAACACGGTGGAAATAAACCGAACGTTCCAAATCAACAAAACTTTTATGCTGTTTTAATTTTTAATTTTTAATTTTTAATTTTTAATTTTTAATTTTTAATTCCGCCTTGCGGTACTAGGCATATCCTAACATAAACTAAATATCCTCCATTTTTTTGGGATAGCCAAAACATAATCAAAATAGTCTCAAAAACAGAAATAATTTGAATACCTGTTTGGAATAATGTTGAACCGTTTGAAGATTGGAACCAAGATTGGAGTAAGTTTTGCTTTGAGTTTGGCAACTCTGACCACCATTGGTCTAATCTCCTACCAAAGCACCAATGAGCTAATTGAAACTTCGCGCAAAGAAAGCCATACTTACCAGGTGTTAAGTCAGCTTGAAGACCTCAACTTGCAACTGACAAATGCTGAGACAGGGCAACGCGGTTACATTATTACTGGAGAACAGCGCTATTTAGAACCTTATAACGCTGCCATTCAAGTACTGAATCAAAAAGTTAGGGAACTTCAAAGGTTAACGGCAGATAATCCCAACCAACAAAATCGGCTTGATATTTTGCAGCCACTACTAAATCAGAGAATGGCTGTAATGAAAGATGTCATAGAGCTACGGCAAAGCCAGGGCTTAGAAGCTTCTCAGAAAGCAGTTCTGACAGACCAGGGTAAGCAACTGATGGATAATATCCAGAAAGTTATCCAGGCGATGAAAAATGAAGAGAATGCACTGCTAAAACAGCGCTCTGAGAAAGCACAAGCAGCTGGACGGCAAACGCTCGCCAGCATTGTCTATAGTATTCCCTTCTTTTCTTTGCTCTTAGCTTTGATTGGATTCACCCTGACCAGACATATTTCAGTACCTCTGAAGCAAGTTTCTGATTTGGCAGAAAAAATGGCAGATGGGGATTTATCGGTAAGTTTACCAGATAGCGATCGCCAAGATGAAATTGGCGTGTTGACGCGCACCTTCAACCAGATGATCGTTAATCTGCGAAACACAACTCAAAAAAATGAGGAGCAAAACTGGCTCAAATCTAACTTAGCTGAATTTACCCAGATGCTCCAAGGGCAGCGAAATCTGGAAAGCGTTTCTAATCTGATATTGTCGAATTTAGCACCACTAGTTGGGGCCTCACAGGGCGTTTTTTATGTAATGGACTCCATCAACGACCAGCCTGTGCTGAAGTTGCTGAGTGGTTATGCTTATAAAGAGCGAAAAAACCTAGCAAATCAGTTTCGTTTGGGTGAGGGATTAGTGGGACAATGCGCCCTAGAAAAACAAAGAATCCTCCTCACGGAAGTTCCCAATGACTATATCCGCATCAGTTCCGGTTTAGGAGAAGCACCACCGCTAAATATTATTGTCTTGCCCATACTATTTGAGGAGCAGGTAAATGCTGTAATTGAACTTGCCTCTTTTGGGCCTTTTAGTGAGTTACACCTGACATTTTTAGAGCAATTGAGTGAAAATCTGGGTGTATTTTTAAATAACATCGCTTCACAATTGCAAACACAGCAACTACTTGAAGAATCTGTTGCTTTAACAGAGGAACTGCAAACCCAGCAAGAAGAACTACAGCAAAGCAATCAACGCCTGGAAGAACAGACGCAAGAACTGGAGGAATCACAATTTCTTGTCAAGCAATCTAACGAAGAATTGCAACAACTAAATGAGGAACTAGAAGAAAAGGCAGAATTGTTAGAAGTTCAAAATCGAGAAGTAGCTCGCAAGAACCAGGAAGTTGAGCGGGCGAGGAAATCTTTTGAAGAAAAAGCTGAACAACTGGCCTTGTCTTCCAAATATAAGTCAGAATTTCTGGCGAATATGTCCCACGAGCTGCGGACACCGTTAAATAGCCTATTAATTTTAGCAAGACTGCTAGCAGATAACTCTCTTAACAACTTGACCGACAAACAGGTAGAGTACAGCCGAACTATTTACTCGGCTGGGACTGATTTGCTGGAATTGATCAATGACATTCTAGATTTGGCAAAAATTGAGTCGGGTACTATGTCGCTCGATATTGAGCAAATTACTCTTGCAGATTTGGAGACATCTCTAGAGCAGACTTTCCGGCAAGTTGCCCACAATAAAGAAATCAGTTTTACTATCGAACGGGATGAGAAGTTACCCGCGACAATTTATAACGACTCCAAACGTCTGCAACAAGTGCTGAAAAATCTCCTAGCTAACGCCTTTAAATTTACAGAACAAGGAGGCGTGAAGTTACAAATATTCCAAGTTGATAATTCCACGATTGCTTTTGCCGTCAGCGACACGGGCATAGGCATTCCAGCCGAAAAGCAGAAGATTATTTTCGAGGCATTTCAGCAGGCAGATGGCACAACTAGCCGCAAGTATGGCGGGACTGGCTTGGGCTTATCCATCAGCCGTGAATTAGCTCAACTGTTAGGAGGGAGAATTGAACTACTCAGCCAACCAGGACAGGGAAGCACCTTCACCCTTTACTTGCCCAGGCAACAGGAAAAGAATAGCCCAAATATCGCTACACCACCCCTTGAGCCAACTACCTCTATCCGCACAACATCGACCATAAAAGAAGTGTCACTGGTGGAAAACAGATCCCCAACTGCGAACATCTCTCCATCAGTGAAAATACTTCCTAGCTTACCCCACGATATTCCAGATGACCGGGAAATAATTCAACCAGGCGATCGCATTTTGCTAATTATCGAAGACGACGATAAATTCGCCCGCATCTTACTAGATATGGCACGTCAGCAGGGTTTTAAAACTATTGTTGCTTTACAAAGCAAACAAGGTTTAGCACTGGCAGAACAGTTTAAACCCAATGCGATTATGCTAGATATCCACATGCCAGAGATGGATGGTTGGACGGTGCTGGATCGTCTGAAGCATAAACCAGATACCAGACATATACCAGTACACATACTTTCTGTTGATGAAAGACAACAACGGGGATTACAGCTAGGAGCGATTACCTATCTCCAAAAACCCGTGTCTCCAGAAGCGCTAACTCAGGTATTGACTGAAATAAAAGGCTTTATTGAGCGTCAGGTAAAAAATCTCCTAATTGTAGAAGATGACCCCGTACAAGCCCAAAGTATTATCGAACTGATTGGTAACGGCGATGTCCAGAGTACAGCAGTAGGTACAGGAGCAGAAGCTCTCTCGATTTTGCGATCGCATCACTTTGATTGTATGGTACTCGATCTCGGTCTGCCCGATATGAGCGGGTTTGCCCTAATTGAGCAGATAAAGCTGGAACCCAGGCTTTTGAAACTGCCGATAATTGTTTACACAGGCAAAGAACTCAGCCGACAAGAAGAAACCCAGCTGCGGGGACTGGCAGAGACAATTATTATTAAAAATGTGCGATCGCCAGAGAGGTTGTTAGACGAAACTGCCCTGTTTTTGCATCGGGTGCAAGCAAATTTGCCCAAACCAAAGCGGCAAATGTTAGAGCAACTACATCAAACTGACCCGGTGCTGGCTAATCGGAAAATTTTGATTGTAGATGATGACCTACGAAATATTTTTGCCCTTACCAGTTTTTTAGAAAGCTATCAAATGCAAGTGCTGTTTGCCGAAAACGGTAGAGATGGTATAGAGAGACTGCAAGCTAATCCTGAAATTAATATAGTTTTGATGGATATCATGATGCCAGAAATGGATGGTTACGAAACCACCCGCGCCATCCGCCAGCAACAACAGTTTCGCTCACTACCAATCATTGCTTTAACTGCCAAAGCCATGCCAGGTGACAAGGAAAAGTGCATCGAAGCTGGAGCCTCTGACTACATCACCAAACCTGTAGATACTGAGCAACTGCTTTCACTACTCCGGGTTTGGCTCTATCGTTAAGGAAGTAGAGAGTAGGGAGTCTCTCGTTCCCATACAGAGCCAATCGTCGTTACAAAACTAAATTACGTTAGCGCCGGCGGTTAGCGAGTCCGCGTACTCTTACAGAGAAGCAAGCTACGCTTTTAGCGTCTCGTAGAGAGCGTCATTACGAATTACGAAAATTATTTTAACTTTTGCATGAATTCTTGATGTTCAGTGGCAGCTAAACCTGCTTGTAACACAGATAACACCGTTGCCATTTCTCCTGAGAGTAAGGCAAGTACCGACAACCACAAGCCCGGAAACACCTGACTGCGAATAATTCCCTGCTCATCAGTTGGTAGCGAAACATACTCGTCCGCTTGCAGCCTAAACCAATCCAATTGATTATCTAATGTCCGCCAGACAATATACTCCTGTACTCCATTCCGCCGATAGGTGCGTTTTTTGTCATGTAAATCGATGGCTGCACTGCTTGCTGCCACTTCTATCACCAGTTCGGGTGCGCCTTGGATATAATCATCCTCACTAATCAATGCCTGTCTGCCCGGAATGAATAGTACCGCGTCAGGCTGTGGTTCATTATCCGGATCTAAACGCACTGTGGGTTCAATTCCCAAAACAACGCCAGGGGTTGCAGTTTTATAGTTCCATAACCACCCGATCAGTTCTCCATGTGGTTCTCCATGACTTTTAATTCTCAGTGGCGATGCCATGATATACACAACTCCCTCAACCAGTTCAGCTTTTCTTAAATGCGGCATTGCCTGATAGCGACGCTCAAATTCGTAGCGAGATAAGCGATCGCCATTTTCCAGAGGTAAAACTGAAATAACTTTTTTAGGAGTTGCAACCATCCTTTTGTCCTCTTTACCCAAATTGTCCAAACTAAATCAAAATATTCTAATTTGGCAGTGCTGCATTCATTTTACTACCGCACATGAAAAAGCTCTTGGGCAGCGATTAGGGATGCTTTCGCCCACAAGGGATGTTAGTGTTGGCGTAATAACTAAAAGCAAAAACCCACACTGCACCCGATCGAGGGATCAATGTGGGTAATTTATCGCTGTAACGGGAATGTAGTTAGCGGAACATGCTACTGACTGAAGTATCTTCATGAATCCGCCAGATCGTTTCTCCCAACAGATTAGCTACTGACAGCACCACTAGTTGGGGAAAACGATTGCTTTCTGGTATGGGAATGGTATTGGTGACAATGACTTCCTCAAACAAGCCACTAGACAACCGCTCCATCGCTGGTGGAGAGAATACCGCATGAGTTGCACAGGCATATACCTGACGCGCTCCTTCTTCACGCAGTAATCGCGCTCCTTCTGCGATCGTTCCCCCAGTGTCAATCATGTCATCTACTAACACTGCCGTTTTGCCTTTAACATCGCCAATGACATTTAACACTTCTGCAACATTATGGGCTTGACGACGTTTGTCAATAATCGCCAGTGGAGCATCACCCAGTTTTTTTGCAAATGCCCTAGCTCTTGCTACACCACCAACATCAGGAGAAACAACTACCAAGTCTGGCAGCTGTTTGCTTGCTAGATAATTTAGTAATACTGGTGAACCGTAAACATGATCAAAGGGGATATCGAAATAGCCTTGAATCTGAGCCGAGTGTAAATCCATTGCTAGAACGCGGTTGGCACCTGCTTCCACGATCAAGTTCGCAACTAGCTTGGCGGTTATTGACTCTCGCCCTGCTGTTTTGCGATCGGCACGAGCATAGCCATAGTAGGGAATTACTGCCGTTACCTGTCGCGCCGAAGCTCGACGACAGGCATCAACCATAATCAATAATTCCATCAAATGATCGTTGACGGGTTGACAACATGGTTGGATTAAATAGACATCACAACCCCGAATCGATTCTTGGATTTGAACGTAAAGTTCTCCATCCGCAAATCTCTTGCGAATCATTGGTCCCAAGTCCATGCCCAGATAACGAGCGACTTCTTGAGACAGTTGTAAATTGGCAGAGCCAGAAAACAGCCGCAGGCGATGATTATCGTTCAGTCCTGTTGCAGATGGTTGCACTTTGAAAGTTGCAGAACTGAGCACAGCAGATCCTCTATGTGCATTCATAGCAATATTATCATTAGAGATTTAATAGATTTAACCAAGAAATAGCCTAAAAAAACATCTGTAAGTTTTATTGAAGCTTCCATACAAAATTTAAACATTTTTGCATAAAATTATTATTCGCTAATTATCTAGTTTTCTTGGCAAACAAGCTATTGATAGCTTAACTGACATCAACTTAATGCACTAGGTCTATAGTTCAATTTTTTGGTTGAGGTAAATAACCTAATCGCTTAAACATTATTGGTGTGGTAGGTTCTTATAATTACCTCATTGATAGCTGACAGTAAAGCATTGACAACTTTAATGATATTAAAGAGTTTGTCTTTACACAGTATAGCACCTATCACTAAGTAGTCAAATGGTAGCTTATTACTCTATGACTTACGCATTGACAAAAATGATAATCATACAAGCCCAGAAGAGGCTAACAGTGGACAAATTAGTCCGTGTAGAAGCACATTTTTAGATAAAGTTTGCATAAATATTAAATAAATATTAAATAAAGATATTTTTTTTAATACTAAAAATATGACTCAATAAAAATAATCCTGTCTAAGTAAATCTATGTAAATATTTTTACTTAAAAGTTTTTAATTAAATCTAGAAAAGTTGTTGAATATCAATAACATTGTAAATGTTGAACTTGAACCTGAGCATCCTGTCAAGTGTAAGCTACCAATTGCCTCTGAATTAGTTAGCATCCGTATTGCTGCCGGGATAAAATTAGTACTGTTGGGTTTGCTCTAATCTTTGGGTGGTTGCGATCGCTCCAGTTGTGTGCAGTGATAACTACCTCTGACTTTCGATTCAAACGAATGATAATTTGGGATGTTGGGGCGATCGCTGCTCCAATAAAGTAGAATATTGCCGCAGGTAACTGTCCGTCGCCTTTTGGACTTAATCTTTGTAGGTGACTTTCTCCTCAGTTGCTACTACACTCAATCAACCGATCATGCAACCACCGATTACAGTTGGCACTGTCTTGCAAAACCGTTACCGCATAATTCAAATTCTCGGACAAGGAGGATTTGGTAGAACCTATCTGGCAGAAGACCAGAGGCGCTTTAACGAACTTTGCGCGATCAAAGAATTGAATTCAACAGCAAGGTCGGCTTTGGATTGGGAGAGGGCACAAGAGCTTTTTCACCGAGAAGCTGCCATTTTATATCAAATCGAACACCCACAAGTGCCGAAATTCCGGGAAAGATTTGAGCAAGACCAACGCTTATTTTTGGTGGAGGACTACGTTGCAGGTCAGACGTACCGCACTCTGCTGGCTGAACGTCAAGCTGTGGGTAAAACTTTCACAGAGGCTGAAGTATTGCAGCTGATAGAGTTGTTGTTGCCTGTTTTAGAGCATATTCACAATAGAGGGATTATTCACCGGGATATCTCGCCAGAAAACATTATTTTGCGAGATAGTGATGCTAAACCTGTGTTAATTGACTTTGGGGTGGTGAAGGAACTGGCAACGCGTTTACAATCGCCAGATAGTCCCATACCAAAAACCACCGTAGGAAAATTAGGCTACTCTCCTAGCGAACAAATGCAAACAGGGGGAGCTTATCCTAGTAGTGATTTGTATGCATTAGCGGTAAGCGCGATTGTTTTGCTGACTGGTAAAGAACCAAAGGATCTATTCGATCGAAACCAACTAACTTGGAATTGGCAACGGTGGGTAAAAGTGAACCCGCGATTTGCTGTAGTGTTGAATCGAATGTTGAATCATATACCAAGCGATCGCTATCAAAGTGCTGCTAGTGTATCTCAAGCACTACAACCTTTACACGAAATCAATCTTCCTAATGTGAATGTGTCTAACTTGCAGACAATGGCAGTTAGTCGCCGTCCTGACTTAGTAGCACCAGCAGCTTCGCCCAAGAAACCCGATCCTGTAATTCCACCAAGTTCCACTAGTTCAGTTTTAGATAATCCGTTAGCGATCGCCGCAATTGCCATTGCTGTAACGATCGTAGCAGGATTTGGTTCTTGGGCACTAGTCAGTTCTATCCGCAGTCAGTCGAAAACACCAGATGAGACGCTTCCACAAAATTTCCCTTCACCAGTAATTTCTGGTGGTACTACATTCACACCGACGCCAACACCAACACCCACACCAACACCAACACCAACACCTACTAACCAACCTGTTATATCTACTAAGCGCCTCAAGCTTACAACATCTAACCCGATCGCGGTTGAAGGTACTCTCAAAGCAAATCAAATCATCCAGTACAGCTTTTTTGGGCGAGAAGGTACTAAATTAAACACGTTTATCGATCCAGGAAGCAGCATTCTGCTAACAGTCTTAAGTCCCAATGGACAACCAATTGAGAGTACTGCCCAACAAGTCACATTTTATCAAGGCACATTGTTGGTTACTGGTAGATATACTATTGAGTTAACTCTGCTTTCAGGAGTTGCCGAAAGCAATTACAATCTCAATGTTGCATTAGAAAAACCAGTCCAACCAATTCCCACAGAAACACCTTTGCCAATTCCCACAGAGACACCCTTGCCAATTCCCACAGAGACACCCTTACCACTTCCCACAGAGACACCCTTGCCAATTCCTACAGAGACATTACCACTTCCCACAGAGACACCTTTACCAATTCCGACGATTACTGAAGCGCCAACTTTGCCGCCGGCTGATGAAACACAACCATTTTCTGGCCAAAGAAATTAATGTTAAATACACTACTAATTACTGGAACTGATACGGAAGCTGGTAAAACTGTTTTAACAACAGCGTTAGCAGCTTATTGGCAAAAATATTACCCGCAGCGGCGCTGGGGAATCATGAAACCGATTCAATCGGGGATTGGCGATCGCGAGTGGTATCAAAAGCTATTTGCGCTAGAACAATCTGCTGAAGAAATTACACCTTTATACTTTCAAGCACCTCTGGCTCCTCCAATCGCAGCAGCACGGGAAAATCGCCGAGTAGATTTAGCAGTAGTTTGGCAAGCTTTATCTAAATTGCGATCGCAGCGCGATTTTGTGCTTGTAGAAGCCTTGGGAGGGTTAGGTTCGCCAATAACTGAGGAATTAACGGTAGCTGATTTGGCGGGGGAATGGCGTTTACCAACAGTATTGGTAGTACCAGTGAGATTGGGTGCGATCGCTCAAGCAGTGGCAAATGTGGCATTAGCTAGACAATCGCGCATCAATCTCAAAGGCATTGTGTTGAACTGCGTACAACCCCGAACGGATGCAGAAATAGCCGACTGGGCACCATTTCAATTGATTCAATCACTTACTAACACACCAGTTTTAGGCTGCTTACCCTATCTAGATAATCTGACTGATTTAGATAAACTAGCTCAAATAGCATCAGATTTAGATTGGGAAACACTAACACTTGAGAATGATTTAAATTGACATTACCGAAGGGGAGCAGGGGAGCAGGGGGCAGAGGAAGGGAGTAAAACTTTTTTTTATGGCTGATTTTAAGTCCTGCATTTTCTACCGCATCTACTTGAAAACTGCTGTATATCGCACTAAATCAATTAGGATACAGCAACATTTTGGAGGATAGTCATAGGCCCTTGGGTTTTGAGAATCTCCATTTCTGCTGCGTTTCGCACCAGCAGGGCACCTGCGAATCCTAATGAATTCACAGAGATAGATTGGAAATGCTCCTGCGATCGCGGTACGATTAACATCCATTCTCGTGTTGCTAGCAGATTGTAAGCACCAGATTGCTTGTCATCTAAACCCACAGCGTGACGTAAAGTGTGATAAATTTTCAGTGTTGCTTGGCCCCCTGCCAATGGCGATCGCACCCAATTAGAATTTAGTGGTGCGAAAGCATGTACAAAAGGAAGTTTTGCTGAAGTTGCATTCGAGTTTTGAAATTGTACTGGTGTTAGCAAAGGTTCAATCGGTATTTCCAACCCTGAAGGGGCAAGTGGTAGGGGTACTAATTGTAAGTGCTTGTGTCGCTGACTAGCACCTGCGGTTTTGCTACTGTTATAAAATGCTAAACCATCAAAATCAGCTAAACACGCCCACATAGCCGTAAAATCTTCCAGGGTGAGTAAGCTTTCTTGTTCCTCGAAACCACGGGTGATGATTAGCAGATGATAATCTACAACATTGAATTTATTTAAAATACATACATGGGTATCGGAGATATCCGCCACAAATAAATCCTCTTCGTAGGGCAAAAAAGGATTAAACTCTTCACCAGAAGTAACAGATTGTTTTTCCTGTTTATCCTTCGCTGCTTTTTTGCGATTCAGGTTAGACAAAATCCGCACCAAAAAGCGCACGCCATCCTGTTCAACAAATTCAAATTCTGTCGGAATCGATAGTAGCGCCCCGCATTGCAAAGCATATTCAGTCCGTTCTTTAACACTTGTCCATAAAGTGCCAGGTTTAAGTAAGATTTTCCCCTGTGCCATTTTCATTCCTTCAGGCATGATGAAGAGTGCTGAGTTTGCTAAAGAGTACGCAGCGATGTATGTCTCTACGAATGACTATATTTCAATACGGTTCAATAAAATACCAAAGCTTTCACAACAACGCAATACCTCCGCAACAAAACTGTCACAAATAATATCTACATTAGTAATACATCTAAATATCCTTCCAGACAGCAATGCAAAACGAATCTCGCGACAGAGAACACCCATCAAATAGCATTTCACATAACACTGCTGATGCCAAATATCATAAACCCTGGAGAAAGGCTGCCGCCTCTCTATCGCTGGTGCTGCTGGGATCAGGTATGACATTGGCAGGCGGTTATATGGCTGGACACTCTCAGCAGGTGTCTGAAAATGCATCTAATTTGGCAGTAAGCCGAGTAAATGCTGCTCCTCCATTACCAGCAGGCACAGATCCTAACTTTGTTATCCAGGTGGTGCAAAAAGTAGGGCCTGCTGTAGTGCGAATTGACTCTTCCCGAACCGTAAAAACCCAGTTACCAGATGAATTTAACGATCCACTTTTCCAACGCTTTTTTGGCTCTCAAATCCCAGAACAACAGAATCGCGTAGAAAAGGGTACTGGTTCAGGTTTTATTATTAGTGCTGATGGTCGTATTCTTACCAACGCTCACGTAGTCGATGGTGCTGATACTGTGACAGTTACACTCAAAGATGGACGTAGCTTTAAAGGTAAGGTGTTAGGAAAAGACGAGTTGACCGATGTTGCTGTTGTCAAGATTCAGGCAGATAATCTCCCATTAGTAGCCTTGGGTAACTCAGATCAATTACAACCTGGAGAATGGGCGATCGCGATCGGCAACCCCCTTGGATTAGATAATACAGTAACTACCGGAATCATCAGTGCTACTGGACGCAGTAGCAATCTAATCGGCGCTCCTGATAAGCGAGTAGAGTATATTCAAACCGACGCTGCAATTAACCCCGGTAACTCCGGCGGCCCCTTGCTAAATTCTCGTGGCCAGGTAATCGCCATGAATACAGCCATTATTCAAGGGGCACAAGGATTAGGCTTTGCTATTCCTATCAACACAGCACAACGTATTTCCAGTCAACTAATAGCTACAGGTAAAGTAGAACATCCTTACCTGGGAATTCAGATGGTGGGGTTAACACCTCAGCTAAAACAAAATATCAACTCAGATCCCAATAGCGGTTTGAGTGTGAATGAAGATAAAGGTGTATTAGTTGTAAAAGTTGTACCAAATTCACCAGCTGCTAAAGCAGGGATACGTGCTGGTGATGTGATCCAAACGCTTGGAGGTCAACCAGTCACAGATGCCAGCAGTGTCCAAAGGGCAGTAGAAAATAGTCAAGTCGGAAGCGATTTACGTATGGAATTACGTCGCAATGGGCAGAATCTTAATATAGCTGTGCAACCTGGTGCTTTCCCCACCCAAACCCAAGTGCAATAAACGTTTTGCAATCAATTGAAAAAAAGTGAATTTTCTGGGATGGGTATTTTGCTCGTCCCTTTTTTTCTGGTGGCAAAATTGAGTTGCAGTAACCGTATTGCAGTCAGGTAAGCACTACCACAAACATCAAAATCGAAGTTTTCGGTATTAACAGTGCCATCCTGTAAAAATAGTTTTATTCAATAGCAGAGTCATGTTTAAATTTTTTATCCATGACATTAGTCACGGTTTAACTAATTACCTTTTTCACTAGTGTATAGCTCTTTTAAGCCCTAGTATTTATTTGTCAAAGGAATTCATATTTTATGAAAAATTAATTTCTTTGATGTCAATATCAAAAAAGGGAAGTTTGCGAATGAGTATTAAAAGAATGCTTGCTAGTGCAGCGCTGATTTTACCAATTGCTGTTACCTTTATTCCTTTTCAAGCCGATGCTCAGATCGGACGACCAGTTAGGCGATCGGTTCCAGCTAGAATAATCAGAAGACCGGTGCGAGTTAGGGTTCGTACCCCTGTTCAAGCGAGAAGGAGAATAGTGATTCCTGGACGTTGGGTGCAAACAAATCGTGGTCGCCGCTGGATACCTGCTCGCTCTGTATATAGATAAGAAGTATTACAATTGCAAAAAATATTGTCCATCAAGATTTTTTGCAGATTTGTTTTTTCATAGCTTTAGTTAGTGTTTAAAATCCCCTTTAGAAGATTTCTAAAGGGGGATTATTTCATTTCTAGAATAAATAGGTAGGCATAATTAGACATACAAAAAATCCTAGTTTGTAGTGAGCGATTTATCGCTTCTTCTGATTTATCAGTACTAAAGTCCTGACTACAAACTTTAATTTATTTATGCCTAGCAACAAGTCGCAACTGAATTTTAAGCTAGAGCAACTGCTGGTTGTTGCCAGCGTCCCACCGCCTTACCAATTACTGCCAATTCTTGCATCAAGTTATCAAAACGGTCTGGTGTTAAAGATTGGGGCCCGTCGGATAAAGCTTTGGCAGGATTAGGGTGAACCTCTATCATCAAGGAATCTGTGCCAGCTGCGATCGCAGCCATTGCCATTGAAGGCACAAATTCAGACCAACCTACGCCGTGGCTGGGGTCAATCATAATTGGCAGATGAGTCAGTTTTCGCAACACGGGCACTACCGATAAATCCAGTGTATTTCGCGTATATTGACGGTCAAAGGTGCGTATTCCCCTTTCACACAAAATTACATTGGGATTGCCAGATGCCAGAATATACTCTGCTGCCATCAACCAATCTTCAATAGTAGCTGCCATTCCTCGCTTCAAGAGAACTGGTTTGGGCTGCGCTCCGACTTTTTTGAGCAAGGAGAAATTTTGCATATTTCTTGCCCCCACCTGAATCACATCAGCAACTTCGGCAATTTTATCCAGGTCTACGGCATCCATCACTTCTGTAATAATACCTAGTCCGCTGACTTCCCGCGCCTTCGCTAACAAATCTAAAGCACTCTCGCCGTGTCCTTGGAAGGCATAAGGTGAAGTCCGGGGTTTGTATGCCCCTCCGCGCAAAAATGCGGCTCCAGCAGCCTTGACGCGCCGCGCCGTCTCCACAATCATTTCTTCATTTTCTACGGAGCAGGGGCCAGCAACGACTACCAAAGGCTGATGTTCGCCAAATACTACTGCTCCATCAGGAGTATTAACCACCACATCGGAAGCTTCGCCGTGACGATACTGACGACTAGCTCGTTTGTAAGGCTGCTCTACCCGTAACACCTGCTCAATCCAGGGGCTAAGTTCCTGAATTTGTAGCGGATCTAAGTTGGCGGTTTCACCTACTAGACCAATAACTACTTTGTGTTGACCTACAATTTTTTCTGGAGTTAGCCCCCAGCTAGTTAGTTCCTCATCAATGCGGTTTATTTCCGCCTCTGGGGAACCACTTTTCATTACTATAATCATCTGAAAGTTCCTAATTAATTAATTGAGTAAAATTTTCTGTGGATAGGCTAACTTTATTGTTGCCTATTGGCCTAATTACAAATAGTTAAAAATAAAATTTGTTTACAAAATAAATAGATAAAATGTAGCGCTCAGTCAGTAGTTTTACTGCTAAATAACTATATATGGTATAAAAAAAAGACTATGAAATTTAACTAGTAATGTTGAAGTGATAAAATTTCAACTTCAACATTCACTTCTTCATTTACCCAATATCACAGTTACTTAATATCTGAGCGCCATTCATTATAAGTTTTTTTGCCGAGTTTCGCGCCAAGCTGCCACCATTCGTCCCAAATTGGTGTTGAACTCACCCAAACCCAGAAAACTTCCGACTTTTTCTTCATCCCAAGAGGCAGAGAGAACGCCATAAGTTATCCCTAAAACCCCCAAACCAAATAATCCCATGTTCACCAATAACACGGCGATGGGAGGTAGTCGGATATCGGAGTAGGCAGCAAGCAGATAGCTAGCAACCAAGGCGCTAATACCCAAAGCCGTTGGTACACCAGAGAACCCAGCTACCCGTCGGATCATCCGTTGGCTGACAACTTGGGGAATTGCCATCTCTTGTTTGGTGTAAACCACTTTTTTATCAGCCTGTTTGACAGATTCTTGGGGCTGTGCGGCTGGTTTACTTTGAGTTTTTGGTGTTTTTTGGCGCTTTTTGTTCGGTTCAAAGGGCAAACGACTGCGTTCAGATTCTTCAGCAGACATAAGCGGTAGTCCTATCCACGAATACCGAGACGAGCAATCAAAGCTTGATATTTTTCACGGCTTTCTTGCGATATATAAGCTAGAAGACGCTTGCGCTGTCCGATTAGCTTCAACAGTCCCCGCCGAGAAGAATGGTCTTTTTTATTTGCCTGAAGATGTTCGCTGAGGCGGTTAATGCGCTCAGTTAGCATAGCTACTTGGACATCAGCCGAGCCAGTGTCAGTTTCGTGAACTTGGTAGTTGGAGATTATTTCTTGTTTCCGCAGTTGCGTGAGGGCCATGGTCGATTCGGTTTCTTGTTTTTCTAAATGTATGCAGCAGTCTCCTATAATATCACAGCCCTCAAGCTGGATGTGGAATGACCTTTGAAGTAATATTTGTACTTTTTGATACTAGCTTTTAGAGGTTAATTTTCAGTATACGTTTTAATCCCTGATGGGGATTTTAATTGATTGCGATCGTATTGCACCATCGGGCGATCGCACCAAGACGATAGAAGATAAGTTTCAATCCCTAATAGGGATTTTAATTGATTGCGATAAGTCGTTGCGGTTGTGAAGGGCGATCGCGCTTTGGGTTTCAATCCCTAATAGGGATTTTAGTTGATTGTGATGTAGGGATAGACGCGGGTGATTGTGACAATTACAAGTTTCAATCCCTAATAGGGATTTTAGTTGATTGTGATTGAAATCTTTACTATTAACAGCTTTAGAGTTTTTTGTTTCAATCCCTAATAGGGATTTTAGTTGATTGTGATTAAACTTCTACCCCAGCCCCAGCTAGTTGTTTTGTTTCAATCCCTAATAGGGATTTTAGTTGATTGTGATGATTCTGTAATCATTCCTTACTTATTCGACAACGTTTCAATCCCTAATAGGGATTTTAGTTGATTGTGATTCACGGTATTTCTTACCCAACTGTCCGGGTAGTAAACCCGTTTCAATCCCTAATAGGGATTTTAGTTGATTGTGATTTGTGAAGAATAGTAACTAGGAAAGTTACTGATATGTTTCAATCCCTAATAGGGATTTTAGTTGATTGTGATGGTAATCTTGGGAGTCCAACTCTTAAATTTACACGTTTCAATCCCTAATAGGGATTTTAGTTGATTGTGATTTACGTAGTTGTGCCTAAATAAAGATTTAAAAATGTTTCAATCCCTAATAGGGATTTTAGTTGATTGTGATACCATTTCTCCCATCTCTGCCAGGGATGCCGGGTGTTTCAATCCCTAATAGGGATTTTAGTTGATTGTGATAAAATCAGATATCTTGGTTTCCATCTTGGGCAAATCGTTTCAATCCCTAATAGGGATTTTAGTTGATTGTGATGGCAGGCGTCTGAAAGACTTGTGTTATTTGGTTTTCAAGGTTCAATAGCGCGAATGCAAAAATCATAACATAAGGAGTGGCAATTGTGCTAAATGTAAATAGCTGAAACTCAGTCTACATAAGGTGCGCGGATGGTTTGAAGATGCTACAGTCCTCAAAACCTTGCATATACCGCAATTCAGCTATTTTTGTATTCCCCCCTTCCCCAACACCTACCCATCCGCGCATTGAGCGAAAAAACTAATCTGATTGGAAAGCTGTTTGCTTTATAAATATCCTACTCGATTAGGTTAGCTGACTTTCGGGCGATGCTTACGCTTACGCAATTCCAGTATCCCCAGGACTAAGCTTATTTGGCAACGTCTTCAAAGTCTGTTATTGCACAAGCAAATTCTCTAAAAGCTGTTTTAATCAGAACCTCTTTCGTTCCTCTTTCCAGAGAAGAGTTGCGGATGAGGTCTGTTAATTCTATGAACAACAGAGAAAACATAAAACGATCTTGGCGGTCAACTTGTTTCAAACAAGACGATATAAACTGATAAAGCTCTGTTTTTCTAGGTTTGGTTTGTTCATCCCATATTTGCAAACCAAGCCGAAAAGTTCTCAAGCGGATTTCATTGGTGTTGAAGGACGCGTCTTTGTAGCGGACTGATACGCGTTGGGGTAGTTCCATGAGTTTTAGCTATACATATTCAATGTAAAGTAATTATTCACTTATATTTTGGCTCAACCGGAAAAATCTGATATTTTGCACCAATGGCAATAGCCGTCATATGTTAGAAACGAATGACTTGCATGGAATATAGAGAGTTATGTAGGGTAGTACAGCCGTTCTACCCTACGATCGCCAATTTAGAGGATACCCCAGAAATGGAGTAGCCCTTGACCAGAAAAAGCCTCAATCAAAATCGCAGATACAAAACCAATCATAGCTAGACGACCGTTCCAATTTTCACTCTGAGGAGTGAAGCCAAAACGTACAGCATTAGGATCTTCTGAAACAATAGGCGCAGGATTCTTAAAACCTGACATGAGCATAACTCCAAGGTTCAAGTGTTGTAGCAGTTATAACTGTCTGTAAAGTAATGTAACAGATGTTTAAAAAAATGCAAGATTGAGTGAATTAGGACTTACTCACTCTTTACGAATTTTTTGTCTGCGAGACGCTGCGTGATGCTGATGATGACAGCGAATTGGTGCGACAAGATTGGACTATTAGCTTAAGTATAGATAATGATTTTGGCGATTTTTGATGGTTAAAGCGCTTTTCAAATGCATAAACTTTTCTCCTAAAAGGTTACGCTGTACACATAATATCATGTCCGTTTGATTACTTACTAAACCCTAAGAACCCCACCCCGCCAAAGCAATGCTTTGTCTCCCCTCCCCGCAGGCGGGGAGCAGGGTGGTTTCATACAAAGAAAGAAAAAACTCTATCGAGTTGGTTGGAGAGTGCGCGTTGTGCTTGAGGAATAGTTCGGAAACCGA
>NZ_JBALDP010000098.1:0-33399 GCF_036917355.1 Nostoc sp. | reverse complement strand
GCGATTTCAATCTCAAAAGGACGGCTCATGAGTATTCAAATTTATCAAGTTTGCTTCCCTCTATTATATGCAGCTTCATATTAAATTGGTATTAGCCAATTTACGAGGTTTCAATGCCTGTGAAAATGGGATGAATACGTCTCAAGGAAGTGAGCTTGGCAAAAATTTGGGCTAATGGTTCACCGCACTGGGTGTCAGCACAATGACGTTCAACTTGAACGGCTTCAACTTCAACCAATCTGTAATTGACTCCCAAGGTCGTGTTGTGAACACTTGGGCTGACATCATCAACTGCGCTAACCTGGGTATGAAAGTAATGCACGAGCGTATTTAGGTTCTGGCATTTGTTCGTAAAGCCGCAGGAGGTTAGGCGCGTACTTCATAGTAATTGTGCCAGCAGTAATTAACATATCTGCTTGTCGCGGAGTCACCCGGAGAATCATCCCATATCGTTCTAAGTCGAAGCGAGACGCATAAGCAGCCATAAATTCCATAAAACAACAGGCTGACTTGACAATGCTCCTTCGATGAGTATCTATTCAGTCTCACATTGCATTTTCATGCTTGACTATGAAACTTGTTTCATCAGGACTGCCTTCTATATTTTTTCGGTGTAATTGCGGTTCTCCATCATCTGAGTTGCGTGAAAAGCTGAGAGCGATCGCACAAATATTTTCTCAGGCGTGCAGCTATTAATAGGTTGATTAATCGATGTCTTCATCTGAAAAACCATCTTCAGGATACTCCTTCCGTACGGGCACTGTTGCAGAGCTACAAGCGCACAACTCTAAATACTCTGGTTGGATATTTATTTTGACATCTATCTTAGGGATAGTTCTTTGTATCCGAACAGTTTTAGAAATATTTGTCAAGAGATTAGAGATAAATTATAAAGCATATTTATTTGAGTATGGAAAACCGCCAAATCACTTCTTTGATTGGCAGATTATTTCTTCAGCAGTCAGCCCAAGTGATTTTTTTGTATTTTTGTATATGGGTGGTGCAGTTGCATTTGGATTTGGTATATACATACTTTCTGCATATTTAATGTCACGCAATTATATCAATGATAAAGTTTGGTTTGTTGAATATCAAAAGCAAATTGTTGGCTGGGCATTCTTTGTAGCGAGAAAAAAATATAATATACTGTCTAACATTTATATTGCTCCTAAACATCGCTACCAAGGTGTTGGCTCACTGTTACTCTGGAATTGCCTAGAAAATGTTAGTTTACCTGTATATCTAGTTTATCTTCCTCATCTCAAATTATTTTATGAACGATTTGGGTTTGTCGCTCTTCCCAAGGAAAATAAGCCCAAAGAATTGCAATTGTATCAACTACCTGCAATGGTATTATTGCAACCACCAATTCCCATCGGCGAACATCAATCAACAAGTTTACCTTTACCACCTGGGATTTCTATTCGCCCCTTCCATGATGTTAAAGAGCAATGGCAAATTTACAAAACCTTTTGGCATCGGCAAAGATTTAGAAAATCTCTACTTTATATTTTGACTGTACTTGCTTTGATGACAAGCGGCAGTTTTGTGGTGATTAGTCTAACTTTAAGCTTTATCAAAGCCCTTTTGGGTTTAACCTGGATAGCGGAATTTGATTATTATTTACTGGAACTACCAGTTTCGGGAATTGCGATCGCTTTATGGTTCATCTCCTTATACTTCATTTTGAATCGCTTTATTTTTAGATGGCAAGAGTTAATAATTGAAAAAGATAAACGCCCAATAGGTTACGTTCAATTTGGTAATAATACGACCTGTTCGATATTATTTAACTTACATATTGAGCCACAATATCAACCACAAGAAATGACGAGGTTGTTATTAGCTCGGATTCAGCCGCAAATCACCCTACCCCTGTACTGTCTAGGTTGGCGTAAAGATAAACAGTTTTATAATGGGCTAGGTTTTATTTCAGCTAATCGTCAAGAACTACCATTAGAATTTAAAATTCTTCAGTTGAGCGAGCAAGTATATTTAAAGCTGACATCTCAGGCGGCGACAAACATATCTAATCAGTTACCGGAAGCGATCGCAGCTATTAGCGCACATCAAACTATACACCCAGCGAATCCACCAGTTAAAAAGTCACGCGATCGCAAGTGGTTTTTGATTGTCGATGTGGTGATTTTTCTGGTGATGTATATGCTGACACCACTTTGGCAAATACCACAAATTTACGCTGACTCACAGCAACAAGTTTCAAAAAAGGATATCTCGACTCATACACCAGCTATCCCAGCCTGGAAAATACCAGAACATATTGGAGTTTTAGCGATCGCACCAGATAACCAAACACTCATCAGCGGGAATTGGGAGAACAAAATTCAAGTTTGGGATATTAACAGCAAGAGTCTGCAACAAACCTTGAGCGTCTTTTCTGGCAAAATTCAATCTATCGCTATAAGTCCAGATAATCAAACTTTAGTCGTAGGTACATCTACAGGCGTAATTCAAAAATGGAATTATAAAAGTATCACATTAGATAAAACCTTTTCTCCCGGACATTTAGGAGAAGTCCAAGCCTTAAATATCAGTGCTGATGCTCAAACTTTGGTTACTGGGAGTATGAACGATCCGGTTGTAAAAGTTTGGAATTTACCTCAGGGTAAACTTCAACAGCGAGTCAATACTCGTGGTTATGTTTTGTCTTTAGCAGTCAGCAAAGATAATCAAAATTTATATATTGGTAGCCTGGGTGGAGTCAAGATTTGGGATTTACGTCAACAAAAGTTTATCCAAAGCTGGGCGGCTCATTCTGTTGGAGTTGAGGTAATCGCCCTCAGCGCTGATGGTAAATTAATAGTCACTGGCGGGATGGATCGTCAAGAACTCAGTACAATTTGGATGGTTAAAGTTTGGGATGCTCAAAGCTTAAAACTCTTAAAAACATTGCCGGGGTATTCTAGTTCATTAAATTCATTAACTATTACTCCTGATAGTCAAACAATCATTTTTAACGATTGTTGTTCCACAAACTTGTGGAATTGGATGAATGACAAATATATTTCTGATGTTGATGGACTTAAACATGATGCTGTGCTAAGTCCAGATGGTGCAAATCTTATCGGTGCAGCGTCTGATCGTCAAACCATCACAATTAAAAATTTAAACAGTCTGTTGCCATCCAATTCTAATCAATGAAAGGAAAACGCAGAATGTTCGCGTAGCTTCTCGTAGAGAAGAGAAGCAATTCGCTTGCGGCTACCCACAACTGTGATTTGATAGCCAGAAAGTGTTCATCCACTAATATTTAAAAATGCCACACTGCTTGACCAATTAACGGTTTGGTTGAGTAAGTAACGAATAAACAAATTTTTAATAGTCTGTATTTCCTCAGTTGTCAAATTTGCGGCCAGGCGATCGCCATAACTTGGTCGATTAAGATTAGCAGTAAATAAACGCTTGATAAAATTGTCAGAGATGTGCATTGGTGTCAAATACTGTTCAAGAACCACTTGTACGTAGTGTCCATTTGAAGCAAAAGCGTGGCGCAAATCGTCAGCGTCCCAGTTAAGCATGGGGTCAGAAGCATCTGTATAAATAGCTTCTTCTGCTAAAACTAATCGCTCATACAATTGCGCATCAAGATTTTGGCTGGGCAGTAAGCGGTAAAACCTTTGGGTATGACGAGGTACTGTCTCAGCTAAAATAAGCTTGACTGAGTGCGGGAGCAATTGACCTAAAATTTGAGCAGCAAGTCCCTTATCCGCTTGGGAGGCTAATACATTGCGCCCGATAATAGAGTCAAACTGTACATTTGGTGCAAGAGATGCCAGCATAGCAGGTATCTGTGCAAAAGATGCAGTAAAAACTATTGGTCGCATTGTTTCAGGAAGTGCCGCAGCTTGTTCAATTAAAGCATTGGCATCAGAGCGATCGCGAACACAGGCATAAACCCCACCTTCTGGAACTTGTCGGATTGCTTCCCAAGTAAGTAAACCAGTGGCGGCATTTAGATCCAATACTAAATGATGACGTTGTAATTGAGCGAAAGTGAAAATGCGATCGCGCACAGATGCTAATTGTGTACTTACCTGAGAAAGTGTGCGTTGCAACCAGCGCTCATCTGCTCGGTCAACAGTTCCATAAGTCATGATTTCCATTGGTGCAACACCAATACCTTCTACTATTGCAGCAAGTTGAGCTTCTCGACGACGCGCCACTTGTGTAGCGATTTGGTGTTCATAACCTTGGGTTGATGGTTGGTAAAACAATTGACCTTGCAAGCTGGTGGGTAAATATTGCTGTTCTACCCAATGATCTCGATAAGCGTGAGGATAGAGATAACCTGCTCCATGTCCAAAACCTTTTTTATCCCGACTGGCATCTTTAAGATGAGTGGGAACTTCTGCAACATTTTCATTTTCTACTGCGGCTAAAGCATCAAAAAAGCCCATCAGGCTATTGGATTTTGGTGCAGTTGCTAAATAAAGTACTGCCTGCGCCAAATGATAACGTCCTTCCGGCATCCCCACGCGATCGAATGCTTCGGCACAGGCATTTGTAACGACAACTGCTTGTGGATCGGCTAATCCGACATCTTCGCTAGCTAGAATTAACATCCGACGGAAGATAAATCGGGGGTCTTCACCTGCATAAACCATTTTAGCCAACCAGTAGAGTGCTGCATCTGGGTCAGAACCTCGTAAGCTCTTGATAAAAGCACTGATGGTATCAAAATGGGCATCCCCTTCTTTATCGTATAAAACAGCACGTTGCTGAATTGATTCTTCTGCCACTGCTAGGGGAATATGAATAACACCTGTAGCATCGGGAGGTGTAGTCTCTACAGCCAGTTGCAAAGCATTTAATAATGAACGAGCATCACCGTTAGCAACATTAACTAAATGATCTAAAGCGTCTGCGTCAATTTCTACTGTTAACTTGCCATAACCGCGTTCCGAATCAGCTAGCGTTTGCTCAACAATTTTGTATAAATCTTTATCAGTTAATTGCTGAAGTTGAAAAATCCGCGAACGGCTGACAAGTGCTTTATTGACTTCAAAAAAAGGATTTTCGGTGGTAGCACCAATGAGAATGATTGTACCATTCTCTACCCAAGGCAATAGGGCATCTTGCTGAGACTTATTAAAACGATGGACTTCATCGATAAAAAGAATAGTTCGTTGATTATGAAACTTACGCTGTTGTTGGGCTATTTCAATTGCCCCTCGAATTTCTTTGACTCCTGAAAGTACAGCATTGATAGCGATGAAGTGAGCGCGGGTGGTGTTGGCAATAACACGAGCTAAAGTAGTTTTGCCAGTTCCTGGCGGCCCAGAAAAGATTAAGGAAGACAGTTGATCCAAGCTAATCGCACGCCACAGTAGCCTCCCTTGTCCGATAATATGGTCTTGACCAACAAATTCATCAAGTGTCCGTGGACGCATCCGAGCCGCTAGGGGTGCTTCTTCTTCAGTTATTTTTGCAAGATGCTGGTCAAATAAATCCATTATTTAATTACTGCCAACTCTGATTTTTAAGAAAAATAAATTACTATCTGATTAATTCTGACAACATTTGCTCTAGAATTTCTTTCTCTAAGGAGTTCAGCATTGGTGGGTACTAAGAAATTCTTTGATCGCCCAAATCAAATCAATTGTCTTTTCTGAGAAATTCCTCATCGTAATGTCGCATACTCTATTGGCTGTCTCTTCTATCCACTGGGGTGTTATTCTTCAAGTTGTTGAGTAGACATTCTATGCATATCTGAGAGTTGCAAGAATTTTTCATCTAAAATCCCAAATTGGTATGATTTATTTTTCGGAAATCCCTGAGTATAATTCTGATGCCAATTGAAAAAATCTAGAAGCCAGATTCGTAGTCAGGGTCTTAAACCCTGTAATTTATCAAGCAGTCGGACTCCAATACAAGTAAGAGAATTCTGGTGAAAGTTGCTGGAGTGCGATCGCAGCAATTGATGAATCGGTGTTAAGTGCATGACAACAAACTTTTATCAGCCATGCGCTATCAGTTTGGCGGACATCATAAAAAAGCTAATTCCTAAAGAGGTTAGTCATGGGAACTCCTGATTCAGACGCACTGGTATTTTTTGGGGCAACAGGTGACTTGGCCTACAAGAAAATCTTCCCTAGCCTTCAGGCAATGGTACGACGGGGCAATCTTAATGTCCCAGTGATTGGGGTTGCCGGACGACCTTGGACGACGGAGCAACTTAGAGAAAGGGCACGTGATAGCCTAGAACATCATGGTGGTATAGATCGAGACGCATTTGAGAAACTTTCTGGACTACTCCAATACGTTGCTGGTGACTACAACAAACCAGAAACTTACGAAAAATTACGTCAAGCCCTTGGTGATGCTACTCGTCCCCTGTACTATCTGGCAATTCCACCCAGCCTGTTTGCACAAGTAGTATCAGGATTGGGCGAATCAGGGTGTGCTAAAAATGCGCGGGTGGTAATTGAAAAACCATTTGGACGGGATTTGAAATCAGCACGCGAGTTAAACCAAATTCTGGCATCAGTTTTTCCCGAATCAGCCATCTATCGCATCGACCATTACCTGGGCAAAGAACCACTGCTGAATTTACTCTATTTTCGGTTTGCCAACTCTTTTCTCGAACCTATCTGGAATCGCAACTATGTTGAAAGCATCCAGATTGTGATGGCAGAGGACTTTGGCATTCAAGGAAGGGGGCGCTTCTATGAGGAGACTGGTGCAATTCGGGATGTGGTGGAAAACCACATGCTGCAAGTATTGGCTTCAGTGTGCATGGATGCTCCTGCCAGTACTGCTATCGATTCCATCCGGGATGAAAAAGAGCGTATTCTCAAAGCTATACCTTCAGTGCAACCCAATGAGATTATTCGCGGTCAATTTTCTGATTACCGCAACGAAGAAGGTGTTTCGCCTGACTCCCAAGTAGAAACTTTTGTTGCCGTGCGGTTATTTATTAATACGTGGCGGTGGTCAGGAGTTCCCATCTACATCAGGGCTGGGAAGAAATTGCCTGTTAAAACTACTGAGGTGATGGTCAAATTCAAGTGTCCACCTTTAGATGTGTTCCAGGAGGGAGGAAAAGAAAACGCTAATTATGTTCGTTTTTTACTAGATCCAGAGGTAATTGTGGGATTGGGCGCTCGCACTAAAATCCCTGGAGAAGATATGATCGGCTCTGCGGTTGAACTCCTGGCCTTTTATGGAGGTGGCGATGAGATGGAACCCTATGAGCGTTTATTGGGTGATGCTATGCGAGGCGATCCCACCTTGTTTGTACGGGAAGATACTGTCGAAGAGGAATGGCGGATTGTCCAGTCAATTCTTGATAACGTCACACCTGTTTATCAGTATGAGCCAAATACATGGGGGCCACCTGAGTCAGATCAACTACTCTTGGCAAAGGATCAGTGGTACAATCCCTTGTCTAAAGAGTAGTATAGATTACTCTGTATCTGCGCAATATCAAGGAATTTGGCGAGATGCGATAATTTTAATCATTTAAAAAGTATTTTTTGCACATTTAGCAGGAGATGCCGTTTATTTATAAATCCTGTATTCAATCTCATCCAGAAGATCGCCACTCTTGTTAATCTGTTGAAACTCCCGAAATACTTTACCCCCAAGATTTTCCGCAATTTTCCGGCTGGGGATATTTCTTTTATCAACAGGGTAGGAAAGATAATTGTATTCCAAATTTTTATCCACCCAGTCTTTGAGTGTATTAATTGCCTCTCTACCAAAACCATGACCATGAGCGGATTTCTTGAGCCAAATTCCTAACTCCGGTGTCTGAGTATCAATAGCGCCAACCTCGCAAATTCCTAAAAACTCTAAACTATCTTTCTTGAGAATTACCAACACTAGGTCAGTGTGATTTTCTCGTTGTAGAATCATCTCTCTAATTATCTTTTTAGTTTCACTGAGACTCTGGGCTGGTTTCGGATACATAAAGGTGGTAATTTCGCTTGTAAATTCTCGAAATACATCTTCTGTATTTTCCAACGAAATCGTTTGCAAAATCAGTCTTTTAGACTCTAAACTTACTTTTTCTAAACTCTCCATAAAACTGGCACTGGCAACTATACAATCACTGATATAGAAACCAACAAAGGGTACAACCCAATACGGTTCGGTTAAAGGGGAAAGGTGAAAGGTGAAAGGTTTTGAATACATCCTTTCCCAATACTTGTCGGTTAAGGGGAAAAGGGGAAGGGGAAAGGGGAAAGAAAAAACCTTTAACCTTTACCCTTTAACCTTTTCCCCAAACCCAATGCCGAGTTAAAAATCCTTAACCGAGAAGTATTGCGTCGGTATCTAAAATAAGAGCGGGGACATCATCGATACGGGCACTGGCGATGATGCAATCTCTGGCTTTATCAACAACGTACACACTGACATGAATTCATATAATAAAGAAAATCCCAAAAGTTCACGAGATTCCTATTACGTGGATCGGGAATTTTATCATGAATTAATTAAAAGACTTCCAGAGTGGGAAAATGAAGGAAAAGCAGTTAATCAATCAATTGAGTTAGAGTGCAAAGCATTACTGTTTCTGGAAGCACGGTTACTGGATGATGGTAAATTTGATGATTGGTTGGGGTTATTTACTAACAAATGCCTTTATTGGATTCCTACTATTCCAGGTGGTGGAGACCCTAGAAAAGAAGTATCCATCGCTTTCGATGACCACAGACGCTTAGAAGATAAGGTCTTTTGGTTGCAGTGTGGTTTTGCTTATGCCCAAACACCGCGATCGCGTACTAGCCGAATAATTAGTAATATTGAAATATTTTCGTGTGCAAAGGAAGAAGAAGTCAAAATTCGTTCCAACTTTCTCATTCACGAATTTCGCCAAGGACAGACGCAAACCTTTGCTGGTTGGTACTTACACAGATTGCACCAGCAGTATGGCAAATGGAAAATAGCTCTCAAGCAGGTGAATTTAATTGATGCGGATCGAGGTCATGAAAACTTGAGTTTTTTACTTTGATTAGAGCGATCGTAAGAATTGCGATGGCGTACTTGCCCCTCGTAGGCGATCGCTAACTTGTGAGAAATCCGGCGGGGTAGGGGCGCAAGACCTTGTGCCCTGACGACTCAAATACATGAAAACTGCTGTAACAAAAAAATGTCTAATTTAGAGACGTATTAGCTTAAAGTTAGCAATATCATACAGGTCTATTTGTCAAATTTCTTTTGAGAAAAGCTAACCATGCTACATGGAAACAGCGAATTCAAGCAAGACTATGACTGGGATTATTTAATTCAGCCAGAACGAGTCCACCGTTGTGTTTATACGGATGCGAGAATTTTCCAGGAGGAAATGATTCGGATTTTTGGCGGAACCTGGGTTTACCTTGCTCATGAAAGCGAAATACCCAACCCCAACGATTTTAAGACATCTAATTTAGGGCATCGTCCAATTATTATCCTGCGCGATCGCCAAGATAAAATTCGCGCTTTGTTCAATCGCTGTACCCATAGAGGATCGACAGTTTGTCGTGAAACTCGTGGTTGTGCGAAAACTTTTACTTGTCCTTATCATGGCTGGACTTATAGCAACACAGGAAAACTCACAGGAGTTCCTTGGGCAAAGGGTTACGCTGCTGACTTTCATCGTCCAGAATTTAACCTGGGACAAATTCCTTGGGTAGAAAGCTATCGTGGTTTTATCTTTGGGACTTTGAATTCTGAAGCACCAGATTTAATCACCTATCTCGGACGAGCCAAAGATTTATTGGATCAGTGGATTGACCGTTTTCCCAACGCTCAAATCACCGTACAAAGTAGCGCACACAAAATGATTTATCAAGGTAACTGGAAGTTTACCTACGATAATGCCGCTAATGGTTATCATGTCCCGTTTTCGCACCGTTCTCTGCTGGCTGTGGCCAATCGCTTAGAAACCGAAAAAGACATGCAATATTTTGCCCACAATCCTGATGAAGGGCCGATGTATGTGCAGTACCTTGGTCATGGGCACATGTTCATCGATCAGCGCCCCAGTTACGAAAAACGGGCTGGTGCTTTCTGGCAACAACAACGACCCCAGCCAGGACGAGAAGCTTATGAAGCAAAGATCCGAGAAAAGTGGGGCGATCGGGCAGATTATTGGTTAGATTTGTCCATTGGTTCGCAGATGAATTTAACTATTTTTCCCAATCTGCTAGTTTTTGGCAATCAAATCGAAGTGATTGAACCGCTAGCTGTCGATCGCACTCAACTGACAATATATGCTACCACCATCGCTGAAGTACCAGATGAAGTGAATGTTTTGCGGATGAGGACTCAGGAAGATTTTCCCAGTTTTGGCATTCCTGACGATACGATCAACTTTGCTGAATGTCAGCGGGGGTTAAGTATTCCAGAAATCGAATGGGTGGCAATGAATCGCGGATTTGGCATTAGCGATCGCCATCATGTTGATGTTGATGGTGTCATCACGGGGCCTGTGACAGATGAGTTAGCAATTCGTGGTTATCACCAAGAATGGAAACGCCTGATGAAGGCTGATTTCAAACTCACCGCACAAGCAGTTGAACATGATTAGGCAATCCAAATGAAAAAACCTGGATTTATTGAGCGTCATCACCTGTGGACAGAAATCCAAAAAGAAGCATCTGAAAAGATTAAGGGTGTTATCAAAGAACGGGATCTATTGTTAATTCGTACCGCTTGGGTAGACCAGCATGGCATTGTTCGCAGCAAGTCGCTCTTACCACAGGCGTTTTTAAGCGCTTTAGAAAACGGTATGCAAATCAGCACAGGGACATTCCTGTTTGATACTGGTGGTGCAATAGTATTTAACCCCTTCGTTCCGGGTGGTAGCTTAGATATGTCTCAGATGACAGGTGCGCCAAATCTTGTGGCTGTTCCTGACCCTGATACCTTCAAAATTCTCCCTTGGGCAAAACGTACTGGTTTTATCCTCTGTGACGAGTACTTTCAAAATGGTCAGGTAATGCCCTTTTCCAGTCGCGGTATTTTGCGCCAATCATTGGTAGAGTTACATCAAAGAGGGTTAGAGCATATTGTCGGTTTAGAGGTTGAGTGGTATCTGGCAAAGTTAGAAGATCCGATGTTAGCGATCGCTAATGTTGGTACTTCTGGAAAACCTGGTGAACCTGCCAAAGTTAGCGCTGTAGAGCATAGTTTCCAATATCTTTTAGAATCCCATAATCCAGAGATTCACGACTTGCTGCGTATTCTGGCAGAAAACTTAGTTGAAATGGGATTGCCTTTAAGGAGTGTAGAAAACGAAGGAGGTGCGGGTCAATTTGAATTTACCTTTGACCCGATTCCTGCATTACAAGCTGCGGATACAATGATGATATTCCGAATGGCGACCAAGCAAATCTGCCGTCAACAAGGTTACATCGCATCATTTATGTGTCGTCCAGGATTGCAAGGTTCTTCTTCCAATGGCTGGCATTTGCACCAATCCCTTGTAGACCGAAGCACAGGCGAGAATGCTTTCATGTCTGCAAACTCCAAAACTCTAATGTCAGATTTAGGTAAACATTTCGTTGGTGGTCTTCTTAAACACGCCAATGCTGCTTCCGTTTTCACAACCCCGACAATTAACGGCTACAAAAGATTTAGGCCTTATTCCCTAGCTCCTGACCGTGCCGGATGGGGATTGGAAAACCGAGGGGCAATGATTAGATTACAAGGCGGTTATGATGACCCCACCACCCACATTGAAAACCGAGTTGGAGAACCAGCAGCCAATCCTTATCTGTATATGGCATCGCAATTGATTTCTGGGTTAGATGGTGTAGATCGTAAACTTGACCCTGGCTCCCCAACAGATGAACCTTACGCTACAAAAAGTCCCACCTTACCCAAAAGTTTGCCAGAGGCGATTTCATATTTGAGCCAAAGCGAACTTTTTGCCCAAAAAATGGGGCAGCAGTTCATCAACTTCATTATTAAGATGAAACAGAGTGAAATCAATCGCTTTTTGCAGTCCGTCGGCGATCAGCTACCAGAAGACTATTTAAAACAGGTGACTAACTGGGAGCAAAGAGAATATTTTGAATTATTTTGAAGTGAATAATTCCTATAAATGTCGCGCTTTTAAAGATGATTATTAAGATATTTAAGTGAATAGACCTGCCTTGAAAATAAGGCAGGAGGCAGGAGGAAGGAGGGAGAAAAAGAATTGTTATCTTTACTTCTCTAGTTGTGTACCTCATTTAGTTGCAAACTGCTGTAGATGCAGCTAGTACTGTTTCACAATTGCGCCCCGTCCATACTTGCTTAAGAAAAATTATTATATTTTTAACTTTATACAAACATGATTACACAAAAGTAAATATTTGTTAAAAGATAAATTAATACTTATTTTGGTAAGTCAAACTTCGCCAATTTCCGAGAATGAGTTGATGTATAAACTTTTTTTGGCAAAGGTATTAGTATGTATTATGTCATATAATACAGGAGATATTTAAGTTCAGTTTTTATCGGAGAAAGATTGTGTCTGATAACAAGCCAGAAAAGGTGAATTCACAAGCAGTACCATTCTTCGCTCGATTCTTGGAAGGGCAAAGCCTTGAAGACCTTTCTGATGAAGACTCAAAAGCGATTATCGGTGGTAAATGTAATAATGCCACAAACAAGAATAAGGATGAACTTGTAACAACTCTGAAGTCTCCATCCGATCAAGAAGATGCCACTTCAGTAACCAAGAAGTACCCTTCTGATAGTGATGAGTTCGCTGTTACTCAGAAGTTTCCTTCAGATGGTGATGATGATCGGTCGCCGTCTAAACCTGTATAGCTGCATACTTTTGATTACACCAGACATGCGGTTTTAAAACTATTGTCAGTATAAAAATATATTTAGCTTTGCCAACTTCATCTAGGGGTTGGCTTCCCATTAAAATTAAGTTCACTTTTTTAATATTTTGCTTTTTCAAGAGTTGACAATAGTGACAATGCCAAAACTAATAAAAATATTTTATGCACCTCGCTCGTGATGTAGTTTTATTAATTACCCATAGTGGTGATTACTTTACAATAGATAGAGTTGCAGAAGCAGTATCAAAACTAGGCGCACAGCCATTTCGTCTTGATACTGATAAGTTTCCGATCGCACTCCAACTCCAGGCTAATTTAAGTAACTCTGGTAGCAATCATACACTGCAATATAGCGATCGCTCCCTCAACACCGAGCAAGTGCAAGCAGTATGGATGCGGCGTATTTGGCAACCCGATCTCGGTCAAGAATTGGCTCCACAATTTCAAGCAGCCTGTTCTAGTGAATCACTCGCAGTATTAGATGGCTTTTGGGACAGCCTCAGAGATGCTAAGTGGGTGGATGATTTACGCAGGATAAGTGCAGCTGAAAACAAGTTACGCCAACTGCGGGTTGCTTCGGAAGTAGGTCTTGTCATACCTCGGACTCTCGTCACCAACAATCCTCAAGAAGCACGAGAATTTTTCCACCAAGTTAAGGGAAAAATGATTGTCAAGCTGCTCAGACCTCTTTCTTCTGGGATGCAAGCCTCTTCTTTTTTCATGTATACCAGCGTCGTTAAAGAAGAAGACTTACTTGATGCTGAAACACTGCGCTATTGTCCAGTTATGTTTCAAGAACAAATCCCTAAACAGCAAGAACTACGAGCAGTGTATGTGAATGGCAATCTATTTGTCGGGGCGCTAGATGCGTCTGAGTATGCAGCATCTACCCAGGATTGGCGACGTGAGACAAATAAGATTCTTACCTGGCAACCAGAGCAATTACCTAATAAATTAATCCGTTGTTTAGATGCCTTTATGGCTAAGTTTGGACTGATTTTTGGAGCATTTGATTTGATTAAAACCCCATCAGGAGAATATGTTTTTTTAGAAATTAATCCTACAGGAGAGTGGGGAATGCTGGAGAGAGATTTGGACTATCCAATTGCTCTAGCGATCGCATCTGCACTACTTTCAACAAGCCCGAAGTAAAATGCTCTTACTTAAAAATTTCCAACCAACTGATAACCCCTATATTTATCTCTAGCGTACTTCATTCTCCATATTTGTAAATGACTATTTTAATCATTACTCACAGCCAAGATAACGAAAGTATTCCTCTAGTTATTCAGGCAATTGAAGCCCAAGGAAAGAAAGCATTTCGTTTTGACACAGACCGATTTCCCACAGAAATGCAGTTAGATATTTACTATGGTAGTACTAAGCGAGTGATTCTGAGTGTCGATGACCAGACATTAGATTTAAATGAAGTGTCAGCAGTTTGGTATCGGCGCATTGCAATTGGATCAAAAATTCCCAACTCGATGGACAGGCAACTTAGACAAGCCTCACTGAAAGAATCTCGCGTCAGCATTGAGGGAATGATTGCTAGTATCAGGGGGTTTCATCTTGACCCTCTGCCAAATATTCGCCGAGCCGAAAATAAGCAACTGCAATTACAAATAGCAAGAGATATCGGTCTAGATACGCCTCGCACTCTGACTACAAATAATCCTGTAGCAGTAAAGCAATTTGCCCAAGAGTGTCAACAGGGAATGATTACCAAAATGCTGTCTTCCTTCGCTATTTATGATGAACGAGGACGAGAAAAAGTTGTGTTTACAAATCCAATTTCATCAGAGGATCTAGACAATCTTGATGGCTTACGTTTCTGCCCAATGACATTTCAGGAGAAGATTCCCAAGGCATTGGAATTGCGGACAATTATTGTCGGGAAGCGTGTGCTAACGGCTGCGGTTGATTCTCAAGCTTTGGATAAGGCACGTTACGACTGGCGCAAACAGGGAATCGCCTTACTCAACGCTTGGGAGTCATACACTTTGCCCGAAGATGTCGCAGAAAAATTGCTCAAACTCATGGCAGAATTTGGTTTAAACTATGGGGCGCTGGATATTATTTTGACTCCTGATGGTCGTCATGTATTCCTTGAAGTTAACCCAGTTGGCGAGTTCTTCTGGCTGGAACGCTGTCCTGGCTTACCGATTTCCCAGGCGATCGCTGAGGTTTTAAATAATTCAGCTAGTTGATTACAAATTCTCTTTAGCTGGCGTTGCGATACCGCGTTTAACTAGACCTGCTTCAAGTTCCTTAATAAATTTTAAGTCTTCCTCCAATAGAGGCTGGCTTTCGCTAGAAGAAAGATTTTTTTCCATAAAAGCAAATGCTTGCCGAAATTGACGCGGATTTGCTTTAATTAGCGATTCAAAGTGACAGGGAATAATCTGCTGAAAATCCCACCTTGCAACTGTATCAGCCCAGTTGAGGACTTGGCTTGGTGCTTGAGGAAAAATGAGGATTTGCAAAATCGGTGCGACAAATGGTCGCCCCTGACCTCGTAGAGCATCGAATGCCTGCTTCCAGTTTTCTTGCCAACGAAAAGGAAATAAACCAAAGTAGGTTTTTAGCGATCGCTGTGGTGCTTTGAGAGCATCACGAAACATCTGTCCGATTGAAGCAACTTCTAAGGCACTTGGACGGAAGTAAAGCGCAAACAGTGAAATGCGTTGCCATCCCTTGCGACGGTTATCTTCATTGTCCTCGATCGTCTCCCAGGCATTATCCCTGGCATGAAACAGTAAGGGATAAGGATCTAATTGGAGGATTTCTGGTGGATCAACTGGTACAGAAAGGATAGAATCAGTTACAAGCAGAGTGCGCGATCGCTTGTGAAACAATGCAACTTCTGCAAAAGATCCTCGTCCCAAGTCGATGTCCAATATTGCATAGTCAAACTCCAGAGCAAAGGGAGCAAGGCTTGAGTCCTCTGGGAGTTCTTGAGTTCGTTTTTGGGGAAAGCCTAGCCAACTAAGCGGTAGATTGAACGGAAAACTCCACTGGTGCGGGGCAACAAACACTTGTGCTTGAGGAAAGCGACGAGCAAAGGGGCCAACGAAGACTTTATGCTCCAGACCAGAACTGGTTGGCAGTAAAATGTACTTAACTTCACCGTGCTTTGCTACCAACTCATTAACCAAGCGGACACACTCAGTTGTTGGAGCAACGGGTGCATAGACCAGAAGTCCTCCGGCAAAGAGCTTGACGATAGTCATGCGAATCGGCACGATGGTGTAGAGAATGCCGTGAAGCTGATCGAATGTCCAGATAGTGTCCTGAACTATTTCCTGACGAAGTGTCCGCCGCCTCCCGTAGGGGTAGAGTGGGACAGCAGCCCAGAATGGCCATGACCAATCCTTGGGGTTGTTCAAAGGAGACATCCCTCGATCTTGTAGTTCAACTCTCGACTGAGATCCAAGTGAATTCATCGTCGTTCCATTGTCCTGGCGTGGGCCAGTTGTGAGAGTGCTGTAGTGGCTACAAGATTGATATAGCACGCTTGTCAGGCGAGGGCAACTGGCTAGAATCCCCACACAACACAACACTTGTCGGTAATTGATTCTTTTTACTGAAAGTCTCTCACCTAAAGGGATGCGCTGCAATGATTTTTGATTTTGTAAGGAGATTAGAAAATTTCTGTAAACTGTTTACAAAAATGTGTTATTACAAAAGTATTACTCCTTTAAAGAGCCTATTGATTTATGTACACCTTAAAAATTCGTAGAGTTGGAAACTCCTTGGGTGTAACACTACCTAAAGAAGCTCTGCAAAAACTTAGAGTTAAAGAAGGGGACAACGTGTTTGTCACTGAAACTCCCTCTGGTATTCACCTAACTGCCTGTAACCCTGATTTTGAAAAGGCGATGGAAGCTTACAGAAAAGTGAGTACTAAATACAGGAATGCACTTCATGAGTTAGCGAAGTGAACGAGCCTTTCTGGCTAGATGAAACAATTGTTAGAGCTATGCATGAAGACCAATTAGCACAGCACGGCGGTCTTACTGGTATAAGAGATAACAATTTATTTTTGGCTAGTTTAGATAGACCGAAGAATTTGCTCATCTTTGGTGAGCCAACACCCACAATACTTGATTTAGCTGCTGCTTATGGCTATGGGTTTGCTAAAAACCATGCATTTATAGACGGTAATAAACGGGTAGCTTTCGTAACGATGGCTACCTTTCTTGAATTAAATGGATATTCACTGAATGTTCCAGAGACGGAAGTTGTCTTAATGATGGAACGACTTGCAATCGGTCAAGAAACTCAAGAATCAATAGCCGAATGGCTTCAAGAAAATTGTGTTCAACATGAATAGGCGATCTAAGATGGCTCTTTGCTGCGAGAAAGCGTTGCAGTAACTTCCGATTTCAACTTCCAACTTCATAAGCTAGTTGGTGGAAGTTGGAAGTTAGGAGTTGCGATCGCTACGCCCGCCGCAGGCATCGCGCTCCGGCTGCATCAGAATTTGCATTGATGACCGTTGCAGTTTTCGTTGCACCTAAACTGCGATCGCCAATGAGCCGACGGTGAGTAACTTGTTAAGATGATGTTGACTCAAAATTAGTCACAGCAAACTATCACCGATCGCCATTAGAAGCATGAAGCATCTGTCAGACTACAACTTCTTCGATCCAGAAGTGCTTGTGTGCCCTTATGAATTCTACAAGCTGGCACAGGAGCAAGCACCAATTATGGAGCTACCAAGTCCCTCAACAGAAGCAAAACTCTTTCTTGTTACTCGCTATGACTTAGCGATCGAAATTCTTAAGGATACAAGAGTATTCTCTAGCAATTTCTCGACTTTACTAGCTGGCAAAGAACAACACGATCAAGAGTTGCAGAAAATTGCTGCTCAAGGTTGGCCTCAGATGAACACCCTACTGACGGCAGATCCACCAGAACACGAGCGATTTCGCTCGCTGGTGAATAAGGCATTCACCTCGTCGCGTATCAACAAAATGCGTGACTTGATTGAGCAGATTGTTGATGAACTGATTGACAGCTTTATCGATCGCGGCAAGTGTGAATTCGTCAGTGAGTTTGCCGTACCCTTACCGCTCAAAGTTATTGCTCAACAGTTAGGTGTGCCGCAAGCAGATTTGCCGAAGTTCAAGCAATGGTCTGATGCTTTTATTGCCCGTTTAGGTAACTTACTTTCTAGAGAGCAGGAAATCGAGTGTGCTAAAGATGTTGTCGCTTTCCAGCATTATTTTCATGATGTCATCGAGTCCCGCCAAAAACAGCCTCAAGATGATTTGATTACTGACTTGGTACAGGCAAAAGTGGATGGAGAGCGATCGCTCGACACTGCTGAACTACTGAGTATAATTCAGCAAATATTAGTGGCAGGCAATGAGACTGTCACCAGTGCGATCGCAGGTGGGATGTTGTTGCTGACAAACAACAAAGAGCAGATGAAGTTGGTACAAACAGATATTTCTCTGTTAGAGAACTTTGTTGAAGAAGTTTTACGAATGCAAAGTCCGACAGCAGGAATGTGGCGAGTTGTGACGGAAGATACAAAGCTCCAAGATGTCGATCTCAAAGCTGGGTCTTTAGTGATGCTCCGCTTTGATGCTGCTAACCGCGACTCGCTAAAATTTCTTGAAGGTGAGCGTTTCGATGTGCGCCGCCATAATGCCAGCAACCACCTATCTTTTGGTCATGGCATTCATTTTTGTTTGGGCGCTATGCTTGCTCGTAAGGAAATGCAGATCGCATATCAGCGTTTGCTGCTACGGTTGAAGGACATTCGCTTGACACAAGAAGGATACCAATATTTACCGAACGTACTCATGCGGACACTCAAGCACCTCTATATTGAGTTCGACAAGGCATCAGGAACCACCAGTTCGGTAATAAATACTACTAGAATTTCGATAGGAGGTAAAAACAATGCTACGAACCATTGAAGGAATTTATAAAAATGGCAAAATCGAACTAGCTGAAAAACCACAAGGTATTACTGAAAGCAAAGTCTTTGTTACTTTCTTAGAAACAAAACCCATGATTTGGCCAGAAACTATTATGCAACATCAAGGTGTAGTAGAAAGTATTATTTTTGAGTCCTACCGAGACGAACTGCTACCACCTAACGAAATCGAGTTTTAATGATGGGTTATTTACTCGATACCTGCGTAATCAGTGATTTTGTCAAGGGAGAAAAAAATACTCTCAAGCTATTAAAGTCTACTACTCCCACAGATATTTTTATTTCCTCCTTAACAGTAATGGAGATTAAGTATGGATTAGCAATCAATCCTCAACGTGCCTTAAAAATCCAATCATTGGTTGAAGCATTGTTAGGTTCGATTACAATTTTACCTTTTAGTGTGGAAGAAGCAGAACAAGCTGCCCAAATAAGAAGTATTTTGAAAACAGCGGGTACTCCTATCGGTTCTTATGATGTATTGATCGCAGCAACAGCACTAACTCACAATCATATTGTTGTAACATCTAATGTTCGAGAATTTCAAAGAGTAAACAGCTTGCAAATAGAGAATTAGCGTTCTTCTTAAATTACATATTCAATGTATCGGAAATGGGGCTTTAGGCTATTAATCGGATTTTTCGGGCTGTGGCTACTGTTGGATCTGGGTTCCCGTCTGGGAGCAGAGATTTTTTGGTTTCGGGAAGTCGGCTATCTTCAAGTATTTTTGTTGAGGCTGCTGACTCGTGGTATTTTGTGGGTAGTCGTGGCTGGAATAACTGCTGCCTATCTACTGCTAAACCTGGCTTTGGCACAACGGCTAAAATATTCCCAGTCTCTAAAGATTGAGCAAACAGAACTCAACGGTGAATTAACAAATTTTCTCAGTCCTAATTATCCAAGACGCAACGAAACCCGGATACTTGCGCCACAACGCCCTCAAGCATTAAAATTGCACTGGTTATTACCCTTAGCTCTGATACTGAGCTTGTTGATTGGGTTAATGCTGGCTCACTATGGTCAAATTGCTCTTTTCTACTGGCATACTCCAGTCAATCAGGCTATTCTACCCGTTCCCGCCCTATTTCGACCGGAGACAATCTGGCAACTTTTGAGGCAGATTGTCTCTCAAGTCTGGTATCTCGGTTTAATAGTGGGAGTAGCGATCGCAATTTTAATCTATCCCCAATTTTTACTCACTGCGATCGCAATTCTCTCCAGTCCTATTTTTGCCTTCATCATATTCCGACACTGGCCAAAGGTGCTGGAATATTTGCACCCTACCCTTTTCAACAGCACTGAGCCTTTATTTGGTCGAGATATCAGCTTTTACGTATTTTCCTTACCCTTTTGGGAACTGCTAGAACTCTGGCTGATGGGATTATGTTTGTATGGCTTTGTCGCCGTTACTCTCACTTATCTCTTATCGGCTGACAGTTTGAGTCAGGGAATTTTCCCCGGTTTTTCGCCCCAGCAACAGCGTCATTTATTCGGTATGGGTGGCTTGTTGATGCTGGTAGTGGCTCTGAGTTATGGGCTGAGTCGCTATGAACTCGTGTATTCTAGCCGGGGAGTGAGTTATGGTGCTAGCTATACCGATGTGACAGCCCAGTTGCCAGCTTACACCGTTTTGTGCATTGTGGCAGTAGCGATCGCCTTTTACCTACTTTGGCGAACGTTGATCTGGAAACCGAAATCTCAGTATCGTCGCTTTGTCTTTTACGGGTTAGGGGTTTATTTAGTATTAGTTGTAGCTGCTGATGTTGTTTTACCTACGGTAGTGCAATATTTAATTGTTCAACCTAATGAGTTGCAACGAGAGCAACCCTACATTCAGCGGACTATTGCCTTAACTCGCCAAGCATTCGATTTAGAGGCGATCGATGTTAGAACCTTTAACCCGCAAGGAACATTGACTGAAGCTGACATCCAAAAGAATGACTTGACAATTCGCAATATTCGCCTTTGGGATGAACGACCACTCTTAGAAACTAACCGTCAGCTGCAACAAATTCGACCGTATTATCGGTTTCCCGATGCCGATATCGATCGATATACTCTGAAAACAGATGCAACTTCACGCCGACCCTCTGCCCCACAAAAGCTACCAGAGCCTAAGCAAGAAGCAGTTGAATCAACAGAACGGCGGCAGGTACTAATTGCCGCACGAGAATTAGATTACACTGGCGTACCACAGGAAGCTCAAACATGGGTTAACCGCCATTTAATTTATACCCACGGTTTTGGGTTTACTGTTAGCCCAGTTAATACAGTTGGGGCGGGTGGTCTACCAGAATATTTTGTCAAAGATATTAGCGGTAATAGTAGCGCTCTGACAACTTCTAGTGAAGCCATTCGTGAAAGTATTCCGATTGGGCAACCACGAATTTATTACGGTGAAATCGCCAATACCTATGTAATGACTGGCACAAAAGTTAGAGAGCTAGACTATCCTAGCGGTAGTGACAATGTTTACAACTCTTACGATGGTTTGGGTGGTGTTGAAATCGGTTCAGCATGGCGACGCTGGCTATTTGCCACGTATTTGAAAGATTGGCAGATGGTGCTGACGCGGGACTTTTTGGCAGAGACAAAGGTGCTACTGCGGCGAAATGTCAAGCAAAGAATTCAAGCGATCGCACCTTTCCTGAAATTTGACAGCGACCCCTATTTAGTTGCTGCTGGTGCTGCTAATCAAGATTTCCCCAGTAATCCCAGTTATCTTTATTGGATTGTTGATGCTTACACAACGAGCGATCGCTATCCATACTCAGACACTGGTAGCGATGGTATCAACTACATTCGTAACTCGATCAAGGTAGTGATTGATGCTTACAACGGCAGCGTTAATTTTTATATTGCCGATCGCAGCGACCCAATCATTGCCACTTGGTCAGCGATATTTCCCAATATGTTCAAACCGCTCAGTACAATGCCAGTCAATCTCCGCAGTCATACCCGATATCCGGTGGACTTTTTCAAAATTCAATCTGAGCGGTTGATGACTTACCACATGACCGACCCCCAAGTATTTTATAACCGGGAAGACCAGTGGCAGATTCCTAATGAAATCTATGGCAGTGAACCCCGTCCGGTAGAGCCGTATTATTTGATTACTAGCTTACCCACCGTAGACTTTGAAGAATTTCTTCTGTTTTTACCCTATACTCCCAGACAGCGGACTAATTTAATCGCTTGGTTAGCGGCGCGATCGGATGGCAAAAACTACGGTAAGCTGGTGCTATATGTCTTTCCTAAAGAACGCCTGATTTACGGAACAGAGCAAATCGAGGCGCGGATTAACCAAGATCCAGTAATTTCTCAGCAAATTTCCTTGTGGAATCGCCAGGGTTCGAGAGCGATTCAAGGCAATCTACTAGTAATTCCCATTGAGCAATCGCTGCTGTATGTCGAGCCAATCTATCTAGAAGCCACACAGAATAGTCTGCCAACTTTGGTACGGGTAGTAGTTGCCTACGAAAACCGGATTGTCATGGCGCAAACCTTAGAACAAGCATTGCAGGGAATCTTTAAACCAGAAGTTACACCAGCGCCGGCGATTATCCGTCCCTTTGAAGAAGCAGTCCCACCAGGTTAAGCGATTTTAAAACTAAAAAGTTACATAAGTATCAACATAAAAGGAGTTAAAAAAAGCGCATTTTTTTAACTCTATATTCCCTATTTTCTTTCAGTTTTTTCATCTGAAAATTTTCCTTTCAAAATTGTAGTGACTTTTTTACATACCCCCAAACTCCTTTTCAAAAGCTGCACATAAGATTCAAATTACCGTGTAACAACCTGATAATCAAGGGGTAATAGAAAACATCCTACTTTTCCTACTTTTCCTACTTTTTTTACTTTTTATCTATAATCTTTTCCTATACATGGGCCATTTACAATCAGCTATGAAGATGAATATTAAAATTAACTGATGAAATATTTCTTATGGGATATTGATAATACACTAAAAATTTATTCACCATTGATAAGCTAGAAAATTTATTATGTTTTTTTTAGATTGGAAAAGTCGATTTTTCAGTAAGTTGAATCGCCGAGATTTAAGCACTAACCAGTTAAGTTGGCTGATTATATCTAGCATCTTTTTATTTTTAGGAACTACTGGTGGTGTGGTGCAAGTTAAAACAGCACAGAAGTCAGGTTTCACACTACAACTTTTACATACTTCCGACCAAGAAGCAGGTGTCCCAGCGCTGAAGGATGCACCGAACTTTTCGGCGGTGTTGAATGCACTGAAAAATCAGGATGCTAATCGTGATGGTAAACCTGATTATCCTAATACCTTAATCCTTTCATCTGGAGATGCTTATATTCCCAGTCCCTTCTTATTTGCCAGTAACACAGTTTTTGGTGGTCAGGGACGAGGAGATATTTTAATTTTAAATGCTCTTGGTTTTAGTGCGATCGCCTTTGGCAATCATGAATTTGACTTAGGTACGGGTGTTGTTGCTGACTTGCTGCGTGCTAAAGAAGATTACCCAGGTGCAAAATTTCCCTATCTCAGTGCGAATCTAGACTTCAGCACTGATAAAGACCTGGCAAAATTAGTTACTGCTGATGGGCAAGAAGCAAGTAAAATTCCGAATAAAATTGCCCGTAGCACCATTATTACCGTCAATGATGAAAAAATTGCTGTGGTTGGGGCGACAACTCCCACACTGCGGACTATTTCTTCTCCTGGTGGTGTGACTGTGTTGCCTAAAGAATTTAATAGCCGTGATACCGCAGATATTGCCGCCTTAGCTGCTGAAATTCAAACTTCTGTTGATACGCTGCTGACAAAAAACCCAGAGATTAATAAAGTAATTCTGTTGGCACACATGCAGCAAATTGCTATTGAGCAAAAGCTAGCACAATTACTAAAGGGAGTAGATATTATTGTTGCTGGTGGTTCCAATACCTTATTAGCCGACAAAACAGACCGTCTGCGAGTGGGTAATAAATCTGCTGGAACTTATCCAATCATCAAAAAAGCCGCAGATGGAAATCCGATAGCCGTAGTTAATACCGATGGAAACTATCGCTATGTTGGTCGTCTAGTAGTTAACTTTGATGCCAAGGGAGTGATTATTCCTAAAAGTATTGACCCCAAAATTAGCGGTGTTTATGCGACTGATTCCCAAGGGGTAGCAGCTGTAGGTGGGAAACCCGATGCCAAAATTGTTGCCATTACAGAAGCGCTCAAAAAAGTGATTATTGCCCAAGATAGTCAGATTTTTGGGAAAACCAACGTTTTCCTCAACGGCTGGCGGGGTGATGTCCGCACCCAAGAAACCAATTTCGGGAATTTGACAGCCGAAGCTAATTTAGCGATCGCTAAACTCAAAGATGGAAAAGGCAAAATTATTGATGTAGTGGTGAAAAATGCAGAGTTAGTGGGTGACTCTAATCGCATCTTCCGCGCTGTCACCTTAAACTTTTTAGCAAATGGTGGTGATGGTTATCCTTTTCCGAAAACTGAAAGGATTGATTTGACATCAAAAGATGCTAAACGTACAGGTTTAGCCACCTTTGCTGCTGATGGTTCTGAACAAGATGCATTAGCAGAATATTTGGCTGCTAACTTTAAGCAGATTCCATTTGCTCAGGAGGATGTACCACCTACCAAAGATACTCGTATTCAAAATCTGAAGCTGCGTAAAGATGTGGTATTTTGAATCAATGGTCAGAATTCCAGTAATTGATTTCACTAATTTTACTAAGGGCAACGCAATAACTCGGCAAGCTGTCATCAAACAAATCTATGAAGCTTGTCATGAAATTGGCTTCATGTACTTGCAAAATTCGGGAATATCAAAAGAGCTAATCGAGGAAGTATTCACTTACAGCAAATCTTTTTTCAATTTACCTTTAGAAGTTAAGCAAAAGCAAGCTTGGAGTGATGAATTTAGTAATATGGGTTACATTGGGATTGAAAGAGAACGTCTTGACCCCAATAAACCAGGCGACTTAAAAGAAGCATTTAATGTAAACAAACAAGCGGTAGGGATAGATGCTTCTCTTGTCACCTTTTATGATAACTGTACAGAGCTTGCTAACACGATATTACAAGCTTATGCGTTGGCCTTGGAATTGCCAGAAAATTTTTTTACTATAAGACATAATCAACAAAATCATACCTTGCGCTTACTCCACTATCCACCATTGCAGACACCACCGAAACCGGGACAGGTGCGTGCTGGCGAGCATTCCGATTATGGCAGTATTACCTTACTTTTCCAAGATGACATTGGTGGGTTAGAAGTACAGACAGTATCTGGAGAGTGGATTGTCGCGGCTGCAATTCCTGATACTGTAATAGTCAATACTGGCGATTTAATGCAACGGTGGACAAATCATCGATTTTGCTCAACTAAGCATCGAGTGATGATTCCCAGCGATAAAAGAGTGAAGCAGTCGCGGTATTCTATGGCTTTTTTCTGTCATCCTAATGATGATACAGAAATTGCTTGTTTGGAGAGTTGCCAGAAAGAACAATCGCCTATTTATCCACCTATCCTTGCGGGAGAATATCTTTTACAACGTTTACAAGCAACTTATGGTAATTCTTAATGAGGCAGGAGGCAGGAAGCAGGAGGCAGGAGGCTCAGTTGGAATCCCCCTAAATTTATTTGTGGGATTTAATAAGGACGCTGTAAATATGTACTGCGCGTCACTACATACATCTTTTTTTGTTTTTCATAAATAAATTTACTTGCTCTAAACCCGCTCTTCTGTGGGCAAAAAATATATTTTCTTCCTCCTGCCTCACTTCGACTACGCGGAAATCGAGCGAAGTCGAGATTCAGTGACCACCTGCCTCCTGCCCTCTGCCTTTCTTTGGTAATTCGTAATTCAGAAAGATATTTAATATGAAAACCTACGACTGGATTGTGGTTGGCGGCGGAATTACGGGCGCTGCACTCGCTTATGAACTGGCTAAAACTGGCTCTTCTGTACTTTTGTTGGAGCAACACAGAAGACCACAGAATGCAACTCGCTATAGTTATGGTGGGCTTGCCTATTGGTCGGGTACTACACCACTAACTCGGCTATTGTGCGAAGAAGCGATCGCACGTTACGATATCCTATCTCAAGAGTTAGACGCTGATATTCAATTTCGGGAATTAGATTTATTACTGACTATTTCAGATCATAACGACCCAGAAACAACTGCGGCATTATATGATAATTGTGCCATTCCACCCAGTTTACTTAGTATTCAAGAAGCTTGTAAGTTGGAGCCGCAGTTAAATCCAGAGGCGATATCTGGTGCTTTAACTGTTAAACACGGTCATATTCACCCAGAAAAAACGGCACAAGCTTACATCCAAGCTTTTGAGCGGGCTGGGGGTGAAATGCAGATTACCCAAGTATTGCAAGTATTGCAACATGGTGTCCAAACCACCACTGCAACTTTCCACAGCGCTAACGTTGTCGTTTGTGCGGGTGGACTCAGCCGCCAGCTTCTCAAATCTGCTGGTGTTTCCATCAAGCTGTATTTTACCCACGAAGAAATCATTGAAACCCCAGCTGTTGATGTCAGGTTACGCACCTTAGTTATGCCAGCGAATCTGCAACGGTTTCAACTAGAAGCTGAATCTACTCAAGTTGATGAATTGTGGGATGAACTTGGTAATGAGTTAGTACCACCGATTTTAGATGTGGGTGCAATTCAGTTTCAAGATGGTAGTATCCGCATTGGTCAAATTAGCCGTGCGATCGCAGATCCTCATGCCGAGGTAAACTCAGACGTAAGCGAAAAATGGTTGCGAAAAGGTGCTGGTCAAATTTTACCAGTATTGGAGAATTTACCAGGGACTTGGTATCACTGCTTAGTGGCATTTAGTAGCAATCAACTTCCCTTAATTGGTGCTATCCCAGAATTTGAAGGCGTTCATGTTTTCTCTGGATTTAGTAATCCCCTAGTACTTATACCACCTTTGGCAAAGCGCTTTGCTAATTTTGCAACTGGCCAGGAAGATGAAATTATTACACAAATGCTAATCTAAAATCCCCGCAGTGAAAAGCACACATATTACTAATGCTGACACATTAGGCGCAGTCAAACTTTGGAGTTATAAAAAGTGGATATAATATCATGTTCGCGTAATCAGTTATGATTCCCATAGTCATTGCACCCCACCCCTTAATCCCCTCCCCGCAGGCGGGGTGGGGTTCTTCGGATTTAATAAAAAATCAAGCGAACATGATATAACTGCACTGATTTTAATTCAATCTCAAACTTAGTTAATTGACAATAGTGCATCTTGTCTGTCTAAATAAATAACTAGAGTTCGCCTAATTTTCAGTAAAGGAATAGCAGCAATGTCTTCCATTGAGGAGAACAAAATAATTGCTCAACGGTGGATGGAACTTATTAGCGAGCATAAAATCGAAGAAATTTGCGAGATAACCGCCCCGAATTGGAAAATGCACGGTGGTTTACCGGGACTTCCCCTTGGCCCTGAAGGAGTACGCAAACTCTTTGGCTCATTTGGGCCTATCCAGCAGAAATGGACAATTGAAGACGTAATCGCTGAAGGCGACAAAGTTGTTGTGCGTGCGACTAATACCTGCATCCAGGAGAGTTTTCTTGGCATACCAAGTCGCGGCCGTCAACAGATTTTCACCGCTACCTTCATTCATTATATTGCCGACGGAAAGATAATTGAAACCTGGCGAAACGCTGACGATCTTGGACGGGTTCTTCAGCTTGGGGCACGGATTGAACCAGGAGTATCTGAGTAATAGCAGTAGTTGATTAAAACTATTGTTGTGTTAACCAGCTATCTGTTCAGCATAGACCAGAATTTTGAAAAGAGATAAGTAGGTAAACATAATTAAATATAAAATAAACTCCTAGTTTGTAATGAGCGATTTATCGCTCAGAGCAAGGATTATCACGACTTTAGTCCTTACTACAAACTTTAAATTTATTTCTGTCTAGATACTTAGCAGTTTTTAACTGTCTAGAATCAAAGATGTTCGTGGAAGAGAAAGGTTTTGTTTTTCCATAACGTATTGCATAGATATAAGAATCTTTATAAAGTTCACAAAGCTTAATCTTAAAAAGTTTGTTTTTTATTACAAAAACAAACTTTTTTGTATAAGGCGTCACTTTTTACTAGTAAACTATCGCACTAATATCACACTTTAAAGATTGATATTGTCAGCTTTCTATAAGTTGGCTGATTCATCAACAGGAAAATTCATAAAAAGATGAGAAGACAATTTAACCGACGCAAGTTTATAATCTACGGTTCTTTAACTTTTGGAAGCAGCTTTTTTTTGAAAGCTTGCGCGAATAATTCTCCAACTGCTACACAGAGTCCAGCCGCATCTCCTACTGCTTCACCAGCGGCGGCGACTGCTGGTGACACCATCAAAGTAGGTATTTTGCACTCTCTGAGTGGTACGATGTCTATTAGTGAAAAAAGCGTTGTTGATGCTGAAAAGTTAGCAATCAAAGAAATTAACGCTGCTGGTGGTGTTTTAGGTAAACAAATTGAAGCAATTACCGAAGATGGTGCTTCTAACTGGGATACTTTTAGGGAAAAAGCAACTAAGCTAATCGATCAAGATAAAGTCGCTGTAGTCTTTGGTTGTTGGACTTCTGCTAGTCGCAAGAACGTTAAGCCAGTATTCGAGAGCAAAAACCACATGCTCTGGTATCCTGTGCAATATGAAGGTCAAGAGTGTTCTAAAAATATTTTCTACACTGGCGCTGCACCCAATCAACAAATTGAACCATCTGTTGATTGGCTGTTAAAAAATAAGGGCAAAGAATTCTTCTTAGTTGGCTCTGACTACGTTTTTCCCCGGACAGCTAATACCATCATTAAAGCTCAACTGGAAGCTTTAGGCGGAAAAACAGTTGGTGAAGATTATTTACCTCTTGGTAACACAGAAGTTACACCAATTATTACCAAAATTAAGCAAAACTTGCCCAATGGTGGCGTGATTTATAACACCTTAAATGGTGATAGCAACGTTGCTTTCTTCAAACAATTAAAAGGGGCTGGATTGACACCAGATAAATATCCCTCCATGTCTGTAAGTATTGCTGAAGAAGAAGTGAAAGCAATTGGTGTAGAGTATCTCAAAGGTCATTATGCAGCTTGGAACTATTTCCAAACAGTAGACACACCTGCTAATAAGAAGTTTGTAGCAGCTTTCAAAAAAGAATATGGTGAGAATCGGGTGACAAATGACCCAATGGAAGCAGCATACATTGCAGTTTATTTGTGGAAACAAGCAGTCCAAAAAGCTGGTACTACAGATATAGCGAAGGTAAGTGCTGCGGCTTATGGTCAAACTCTAGATGCACCTGAAGGTAAAGTGACAATGGATGCCAATCATCACATATCTAAAATTGTGCGGATTGGTCAAGTTAGACAAGATGGTTTATTTGATATTGTCTATGCTACTCCAGCAGCAGTTGAGCCAGTTCCTTGGAATCAATTTGTGAAAGAAACTAAGGGATTTGCTTGTGATTGGAGCGACCCTGCTAAGGGTGGTAAGTTCAAGAAAGTTTAATTCATTAGTCATTTGTCATTAGTCATTTGTCATTAGTCATTTGTCATCGGTTAATAGTTACAAGCAACAAAGGACAAAGGACAAAGGACTGATGACTAAAAAAGCTGATAGCTTTTGTGGAGAAATAAGTGTTAGCAGGATTTTTGGAAGCTGTATTTAATGGTATTAGTATTGGCGCGGTATTATTAATCGCGGCGTTGGGACTAGCCATTATATTTGGATTGATGGGCGTCATCAATATGGCGCATGGTGAATTGATGATGTTCGGTGCTTATACAACATTTGTTGTACAAAATATATGTAAGCAATTAGGTGGGGTGTGGTTTGAAGTCTATATCTTTTTGGCTTTGATTATTGCTTTTATCTTCACGGCTGCTGTGGGATTAATTCTAGAAAAAGGCGTGATTCGTTATCTCTATGGACGCCCATTAGAAACTTTACTAGCAACTTGGGGAGTAAGTTTAATTTTTCAGCAGTTTGTTCGCAGTGTAAATTGGGTATTGATAATTAGTCTATGCTTATTTTCTCTGCTGTTTTTTGGAGGTTTATGGATTTTAAATTCCCGCACAGATTTGGGAAGGGTTCGTAATTGGATTGTGGCGGTGATATTTTTATTATCGCTGGGGGTGACAATCACAACGGGCAATTTATTGAGTCAAACTTATCAGTTAGCAGTGACTCAACCTTGGTTTGGTGCTCAAAATGTGGATGTTACAGCACCGACTTGGTTACAAGCAGGGATATCTTTAGGCGGTGTGCAATTGCCCTTTGCTAGATTATTTATTATTGCTTTAACAATCATCTGTGTGGCGGGAATTTACTTATTTTTACAACGTTCTAGCTGGGGTTTAAGAATTCGGGCGGTGACGCAAAACCGGAGTATGAGTGCTTGTTTGGGTATCCCAACTCAAAAGGTTGATGCGATTACTTTTGCACTGGGTTCTGGTTTAGCTGGCGTGGCTGGATGTGCGATTAGTTTACTCGGTTCTGTAGGGCCAAATACGGGACAAAACTATATTATTGATACTTTTATGGTGGTTGTCGTTGGAGGTGTAGGCAATTTAGCCGGGACGATTGTGGCTGCTTTGGGTATTGGTACGGCTAATTTTTTAATTGGTTCTGGAACTCTAGCTTTATTGTTTGCTCCTGTTAAGCCTTTGGCTGATTTGTTTACTTTTTTTGCCACGACGAGTATGGCCAAGGTGATGGTATTTGCGCTGATTATTGTGTTTTTGCAGTGGAAGCCTGGGGGAATTTTTCCGCAGAAGGGACGTACTGTTGATGTTTAAACCGCCAAGACGCAGAGGACGCAGAGAATGAAAAAGAAGGGGGGAAGGTTAATTTTAATTGAGGTCGGGGTGGTAGTCGCGATCGCACTCTTCCTCATCATCATTATGCCACTGTTGCTTACGGAGTTTCGCCTGAATTTGTTGGGGCGATTTTTGTCGCTGGCGATCGCAGCTTTAGGTATCGATTTGATTTGGGGGTATACTGGTTTATTGAGTTTGGGACATGGTATTTTCTTCGGTTTGGGTGGATATGCGATCGCAATGTACCTGAAACTGCAAGTCCCTACTGGAGAATTGCCTGATTTCATGGGGCTTTATGGAGTTACTGAACTTCCCACCTTTTGGCAACCTTTTTATTCTTTTCCTTTGACAATAGCTTTGGTGGTACTAATTCCAGGGTTATTGGCGGGATTGTTAGGATATTTGGTTTTCCGAAATCGCCTCAAGGGAGTTTATTTTTCCATCTTGACTCAAGCCGGAACTATTGTATTTTTCAACTTCTTTAATGGTCAACAACAATTTTTTAACGGCACGAACGGACTGATAGATTTTACAACTTTGTTTGGGGCAACGGTGAGCGATGCCAAGACGCAGTTTGTTTTCTACACGCTGACGGTTGTGTTTCTTGCAATCACCTACGGAATTTGTCGCTGGTTGACAACTGGACGCTTTGGGAGGTTGTTGATAGCGATTCGTGATGATGAAAGTCGGGTACGATTTTCTGGCTACGACCCTACAGATTTTAAGGTGTTGGTGTTTGCAGTTTCCGGTGCGATCGCAGGTATAGCAGGAGCATTTTACACCATTCAAAGTGGTTCTGTATCACCTAGAGCAATGGATATTGCCTTTTCGATTGAAATGGTGATTTGGGTAGCAGTAGGCGGACGCGCTACTTTAATTGGCGCGATTGTCGGAACTTTGTTAGTAAATTATGCCCGTACTTTTTTAAGTGAACAATTTGCCGAAATCTGGCTATTTTTCCAAGGCGCACTATTTTTGATAGTCGTCACAGTCCTTCCTGACGGTATCGTGGGATGGTTGCGTAGTCAGAATATTTCTCTTTTCCACCGTCGTCAAGAAATTGCTACATATCCCACCTTGGAAGAAGACCCGGAAGTGCAACATGAACGCGAAAATATTGGAAACTGAAAATGTAACTGTTAGCTTTGACGGTTTTAAAGCTTTAAACCAGCTTAACTTTAGTATGGATGTGGGTGAATTACGAGTAGTAATTGGCCCCAATGGTGCGGGAAAGACAACATTTCTGGATGTGATTACGGGGAAAGTTCAGCCAACCGTGGGGCGAGTTTTATTCAAAGGAAGAAACCTGCGTTCTTTACCTGAATATAAAATTGCCCGATTGGGAATTGGGCGCAAGTTTCAAACACCTAGAATTTATCTGAACTTAACGCCCCGTGAAAATTTAGAAATTACCAGTAACAAGAAGAAAAATGTCTTTTCTACTTTGTTTGAACATTCTAATATTGTTGAAAAGAATAATATTAAAGGATTATTAGAAACCATTGGTTTAACGCCGAAAGCTGATATCAGAGCAGCTTTGCTATCTCACGGAGAAAAGCAACGTTTAGAAATTGGGATGTTAGTAGTACAGTCTCCAGATTTATTACTCGTTGATGAACCCGTTGCTGGTTTAACAGATGAAGAAACCTATAACATTGGCGAACTACTTTTAGCACTAGCGCAGAGTCATTCAATTTTAGTAATTGAACATGATATGGAATTTGTGCGTCAAATTGCCAAGAAAGTAACAGTATTACATGAAGGTTCGGTATTGTGCGAAGGAAATTTTGAAGAAGTGCAAAATGACTCTCGTGTAATTGAAGTATATCTGGGAAAACAAGAAGAATGAAAAACTCGATTCCACTTTCTATTCGCCTGGTAATTTTGGTAGGTTTGCGCTGTTAAACACCTGCTCTACTGTTAGCGCCCAATCAGCAACTACCACTGATTCCATGCAAGTAGCACCTGTAAATACCTTATCCTCATACTGTCCCTCCACCCACTGGCAAATTGTAATTTGTTGTATCTGTGGGTCAACAATCCAATACTCCAATATTTCCCTAGCAGCATACTCCGTCCGCTTGTAGCGATAATCACGAACACTGTTTGCCGTTCCCGGAGAAACAATTTCAATCACTAGCGCAGGCGGCGGCATATCACGGGTGATAGTGGCACGAGTAGCACCGATAAGGGCAGCATAAGATTCTTCTGTATGAACCATTAAGTCAGGTAAACGACATCTCGCCCGTCGCCCCGCCACCTCAATTTCTGTATCCTTGTGAGCAACTAAATAAAATGCGAAATGTTTTAGTAGCTCAACGAATAGAAATCTTGCCAGATTGCTATTCTCCTGACTTTCTGGTGGCATCTCGACTAATTCTCCATCCACCAACTCATAGCGCGTGTCTGTACCATCATCATAGGTAAGATACTCCTCAAAGGTCAGCAGTTTTTGGGTTTTCGTCGTTTGGGTCATTTGCTTTGCCTTCTTACCCTACACAGACTACCACTTTTTCTAAAACGCGAGATGTACGTTTTTGACGAGACATAAATTTGCTCTTTTAAGATACTTCTAGTTAAGAAGAATAGTAGGTTGGGTTGAGAACAGCGAAACCCAACAAAGCCTTGATAATGTTGGGTTTCGTTAGCTCTAAAATTCAGATAGGGCAAACTTTTCAAGCATATCATGTCCGCATAATTAGTTATGCTAACCACAGTCATTACACCCCACCCCCAACCCCTCCCCGCAAGCGGGGAGGCAGGGTGGTTTCATACAACGAGAGAAAAATAATAATGATTTATAGAGGGTGGAGAAAAA
>NZ_JBALDP010000097.1:0-5033 GCF_036917355.1 Nostoc sp. | reverse complement strand
CCAGCACTTACAAGGGTTTGCATATCAGGGCTAAATGCAACTTTACTCACAAATCCTGAGTGTGTAGTAATGGTATCAAGCAGCTTAAGCGTATGTAAATCCCAAAGCTTGATTGTGCCATCGTCACTGCCACTAGCAATCAATCTACCATCTGAACTAATCGCAACGGTTTCTACTGGTTGAATATGTCCACTTTCGCCCTTTAGCATAAGGAAAGTGCGTAAATCCCAAACCTTCATTGTTGGGGTGGTTATTCCACCACTTACAATCCGCTTACCATCTGGACTAATCACAATTGAAGTAACACCATCTGAGTGAGCGTCTAAACTACGCAACAATTTCCCGGTACGTAAATTCCAGAATTTAATTGTATCATCTCTATCCCCACTAATCAGGGTTTGCCCCGAAGGGCTGATCGCAACTCCTCTCACACCGAAAGTCACTTTTTTATGCCCAGTCAGTGTATGAACAAGTTGAATCTGTGTTTGGGACTGAGTAATTGTACTCTTTCCTATGGGAAGATTTGAAGTAGAAGAATGTACATCAATAACAGTGATGTTTACTGCGATAGCTATTACTATAATCACTGGTCTGGATTTGAGAAAATGCAATAATTTCATGGTGCCAAGGAACGCAATTACATAACATAATTCCCATTGGATGGGGCGCGATCTCTTATAAATAGAGCAAATCAAATCTTAGTTAATCAATTGGTTCTTCCACTCTCATAAATTTTCAAACATTCTTTTACGGATGGCTTGGTGCAGGAAATTTCCACTCCGTAATTCCGTCCTGTGTTGCACTAAACAAAGTCTTGCCATCCCTACTAAATACCATTGCCCCCGACCAGTTGCTAACATCGGGCAGAGTTGCTTCCATATTTCCTGTTACCAGATTCCAAACCTGATATGGTTTATATCCTCCACCAGTAATTAAAGATTGCCCATCAGGACTAAAGGCGATGGTGATCTGCGGAAAATAGAAGCCCCCAAAATCCTGCAACAATTTTTCTGTTGTCAGGTTCCACACTTTTACCTGCTTGGCACTACCACTAGCGAGCAACTGACCGTCACGACTAATGGCTAAAGCAGATACTGCACCATAATGTCCAGTCAAAGTGGTGCGCTTTCGTCCAGTTCCCAGATCCCATACAGTGATGTGATTGCTCGAATCGCTACTAACCAAAGTCTTGCCATCCGGACTCAGCGCCAAAGTTATTACAGCATCCGGTGTTTGTGCCAATGTGCTTGTTAATTGTCCAGTCGCCAAATTCCATATCTTAATGGTCTTGTCGGAACTCGCACTCACAATTGTTTGCTGATTGGGTGTGATCACCAGTGCATTTACAACTTCAGAATGCCCTTTGAGCGTAAATTTGAGTTTTCCCGTCGCTAAATTCCACACCTTAATGGTCTTGCCTAAACTCCCACTCACCAAAGTCTGACCATCAGCAGAAAGCGCAAGGTCATAAATATCATTCGCGTCTCCTTTGAGGGTTAATTGAGGCTGCTGACTTGGCAGATGCCAGACACTAAAGCTTTTGCCACCGCCGCCCACTAAGGTGTGACCATCAGAAGAAAGAGCGATCGCTTCTGCTACTCCACTTAACTTCCGTACTACTGTCAAATCGCAATACTGGGAATGAGGCTGCGACAACTTGCAGATATTCGTTGCTCGGTAAATGCTCCACAAATATGCTCCAACTTGTATCAAAAAAATTATAATCGCTACACCACGCAGCAACCATATCTGTTTTTTGCTCAACCAGTTGTCTAACATCAGCTCTGTTCTCTTTTCGGTAGGTAGTTGAATTGATCGCAAACACCTTATGGGCTATAGGGTGTGGGATGTAGGGAAAGACTGTTTGCCCCATACCTTATAAGTACCAGCTATTACATTTATCTATGTCTTAGAAATGGTGTCACTGTCACCAACGGTTGCAACTGTAGCAGTAAGGCTATTGGCAAATACAGGTAACGACATTTGAGCTACAAGCAAAGCCACAACACCAATCAAGCTAAGTTTAAAAACCATTTGTACTAAAAGTCACTCTTACTTTCTTTAGGATTCCCAATCCAAGCCAAGCGATAGCTTGTTAACTCACAAATTATTTTTATGTTTTAAAGTAGAAAATAGTTTCATTGAAAGTGATTGTTAGTACCAATGAAAGTTTTAGGCTTATTCCTGCCAATCTTGTTACTGCTAGGCACGCCTTCAATGGCAGTTGAGTTCAAAGGGCAAAATATTGATGGTCAAAAGCTACCTGCTAGAGCTTACTATTATGCAACTGGTGGGGTCTACTCTCGTTCAGGTCAGCTTTTACAACAAGCGGGCCACAATTTACTTTGATGATGGCAACCAAACAACTATACAGTTGAACCAACAGGTAATTACTGACTCAAAAAATATTGAAGGTTTTGGAAAAATAGGGCAATATCCTGTAAGTAGCACGTTCAGTCTGGGCTTGGTGTATGACAATAATTGGCTTGGCAGGAATGATAGTCAATTGCAACAATCCAATGCGCTAGATGGGTTGTGGAAGATTAGTTTGGAGTGAAAAGTAATGGAGCCAAGGTAAATGGCATTCCAGAGAGCAGCAGTGGAAATGCTGCAATAATGGTAGCCTTATTTATTATCTGACGACTGCTGACTATAAAAATTGAACAATACAATCTTTCATAATTAATGGAAAAAAAACTCAAGCTATTTGTTATAAGCGGATTGGTAGGATTAATGTTTGGCACTTCGGTTTTGTATAAATCCTTTGCCAAAAATCAAGCATTACAGGCGAGCGCCAATCAACCACAAACACTAATAGCTCAAGCAAACAGTACCACACCACCACAGTCAGCAATCACAGGATGGTTAGGTTTTGCAACTACAGCAAACAAAAACGGCATATTTTTACCTTTGCTGCCTGTGAATGCAGATGCCCAGGTTGCACTTTTCTCAGATGCATGGGATCAAGTCAAACCCGGTACATCTCTAGTTGGTATCGCTGGTGGAATCAAACAACAAGTAAAATTCCGTCGTTCTCAAGAAGAACCTTTTGGTTGTGAGAATAATAAAACGAAAATGGCAACGTTTACCGCAGCTAAACGTTTTGCAGAAGGGCCTGTTTGGCTTTTACCCGCGAACGAAGCCAAAGAAGCAAAATCGTTGACTTTCCAAGCGTTGAATTTATCTGAAGTGACTACGAGCGTATTACCTGTAAACAAACGCAAACCATCAGTTGCACGGGCTTGGAAGGCTGGGGGAGCAACTGTTGTAATGCAAAAACAAAGTAAAGACCAAGTGCGCTTAAGTATATTAATCAATTCTCGGATAGCTTACAATGCAGTAGAAAAAAAGTTATATATGCAAGGTGGCGACCCTGAGCCTGTTAAATTTCCTGAATTTGACGGTACACCAGGAATACCTTTTCCAATTGGCGCTTTTCAGGCTAACCCTAAATCAGCACCCATGATTGTATTTTGGCAACCTAGTTATGAAGGTCAAGGCTACAGCGTCGTTGCATCTGTGAAGGGAAAAATGCAGAAAGTTGAGGAGAACGCAATCTATTTCTGCGCTTTCTAGAAAAATATCCATAGATTACGCCTAAGTGCATCAGTTTAGGAAAATCGGTAATTCAATCTCAAGTGCTCGTTCGCAACTTCTGTTAACATAACTTCTGGCTTTTATTTCGAGTAAGTGCCTAAACTCTCACAAATGGTAGTTGATGGTGAGTGTAGAAACTTAAGCCTGGCTTTTCAAGTGATATTGCATGATGACAAATACAAGCGCATCGAGCAAGCCTGCGCTTAAGTCTTACATACTCTAGAACATTATTCTGCTCAAAGGGTGAGGAATCGTTTTCCTCAATGCTTAATACTTGAGTCAAGAATAGCAAAAACTATCAAAACAACTAAGTGATGAAATCCGAACGATTAGAGATGCAAGATCCGCGGCAGCAATATCCCGCTCCGCCCTTCCCTCAACAACCGCAGCCTGTACCAGGACTTGCTCAAAAGATGCAACCCCAACCGGATCACGGTGAGCAGAGCTATATTGGATGTGGAAAGCTTGCAGGTCGGAAGGCATTGGTCACTGGAGCCGATTCTGGTATCGGGCGTGCTGTTGCAATCGCATTTGCGCGAGAAGGTGCTGATGTCGCTATCGGCTATCTTAAGAGCGAAGAAGCTGATGCTCAAGAGGTCATCCAATTAATTGAACAATCAGGACGCAAAGCGGTTGCGCTTCCGGGTGACATCACCGACGAGTATTTTTGCCAAAAGTTGGTGACAGATGCAGTGCAATCTTTGAACGGTTTAGATATTCTCGTGAACAATGCTGGCGCACAGACATCTTACCCATCAATTAGCGACATCACGACTGAGCATTTCGATAAAGTCATGAAGACAAACCTCTACGCGCTATTTTGGATTACTAAAGCTGCCGTTCCACATCTTTTACCCGGAGCATCAATTATTAACACCACTTCGATTCAGGCATATCAACCTTCAGCGAGTCTACTTGACTATGCGATGACCAAAGCCGGGATTGAGAATTTTAGCAAATCTCTCGCCAAACAGATGATCCACAAGGGAGTGCGCGTTAATGCAGTCGCACCCGGCCCATTCTGGACACCGCTACAGCCGAGTGGTGGTCAGACCCAGGAGAAGATCGAGAAATTTGGTTCTGAAGTTCCGCTCGGAAGACCTGGGCAACCTGTAGAAATTGCTCCTGTGTATGTGTTGCTTGCTTCCCAAGAAGGTAGCTACATCACCGGAGAAGTTTATGGTGTAACAGGCGGCATCGGGATTGCCTAGTTCAAAAGACATCTTGCAAAATTAACTTTTGCCAAAATATTGGAGTGCATGTTTGCATATTAAGGGGAAGAGAAAATTCCATACTTTTACCCCTTCCCCACAAATGCCAATAAGTCTAGTTAAAAAAAGTGGTAGTAGTGCATAGTAATGATAGAATTAAGAAGTGTTGTTCAATACCAGAACTATGTACTGTCCTAAATGCAACTCAAGCAATATAGTTAAAAA
>NZ_JBALDP010000096.1:0-8108 GCF_036917355.1 Nostoc sp. | reverse complement strand
TGCGATTTCAATCTCAAAAGGACGGCTCATGAGTATTCAAATTTATCAAGTTTGCTTCCCTCTATTATATGCAGCTTCATATTAAATTGGTATTACCCAGTTAAAATTTTAAACGATACATGATTGTTGAGCGATCGCATAAGTAGAGCAAGGATTTGGACAGATTGGCAAGGCAATGCTTTGTTAGAGGGATATGTACCAATTGGAATTGGTGTAAAGATGAATTTATCCAAAAAGACACTTTCAAATAGAGTAAAAATCATGAATGAAATAGTAGCAAATAAAAATTCAACTTATCGAACAAATAAATATTTTAGTCAATATTCTAAGGATAGAAGCAGAATAACTAGGAAACTTAATAACTCAGAACCTTTAACATACGAGGAGAGGCAATTACTAGAAATTGATGCAAATGAATTTACTCTTGTTATCGGTGGTGGAAGACTTAATACATATAAATTTGATCGCTATGATTCTCTAAATGGATTAGTTGAGGTAGCTTTAGAAAAATGGCTAAAAAGGCTTTAAGCAAAGTCGATATTGCTTTAGAAGAATGGCTAAAAAGGCTTTAAGAAAAGCTACATTAACAGAACTAATAAGTTTTTCTAATCAAAAGTATTATTAAATATTATTACAATTTTTGTCTTATATTAATATTTGCAGGCCTCCTTGCAGATATCTATATATTTGTTTAGCGGCGAATTCTATTCACCGGAATCATTAAACCCATGAGTCAAATAGTCTGGATAGCAAGACACGCTAACCGCCTCGATTTCGTAAACCCCGATTGGTTTCTTACCGCCGAACGACGCTACGATCCGCCCTTGTCTGATGATGGTATGGTGCAGGCACAGCAGCTAGCTAAACGATTGAAAAAAGAAAAGATTGGACATATTTTCGCTTCTCCTTTCCTGCGAACCGTACAAACAGCAAACGCAGTTGCAGAAATGCTCAACTTGCCGATCAAACTCGAAACAGGTTTGAGTGAATGGCTAAATCCAGTTTGGATGACAGAAGAACCCGAAAGACTCTCAACTCCAGCCTTAGCAAAGTTATTTCCCAGAATTGACAGCAGCTATACTTCGCGCATTGCCGCAAAATTTCCTGAAACTCACGAAAAAGTGCGAGAACGTTCTGGGCAAACTGCTAGATGTTTAGCTACTGAGTTCTTCCCAGAGGATATCCTGCTAGTAGCACATGGTGCATCTGTGTTAGGCGGAGCAATGGGACTAGTGGGGGAAATTGCCAAAACAGAAGTCAAAGCTTCTTTATGTTCTCTGGTAAAAGTGGTACGCCAAGACCCAGAATGGTTATTAGAACTAACGGGAGATACTTCCCATTTAACCCACATAGAAGAAGTTATTCGATTTGCTTAAACCTTTGATAGAGATTTGCGTTCATGGCTTCTGGTACGTTGGGTATATCCTACAAAAAAAGTAATTAATTCGCGAATAAATTTTATGACTTTATTACTAGCAGGAGACATCGGCGGGACGAAAACTATTCTGCAATTGGTTGAAAAATCAGATTCGCCAGCTTTACATACTATTTATCAGGAAAGTTACCACAGTGCTGATTTTCCCGATTTAGTACCCATAGTGCAGCAGTTTTTGCTCAAAGCTAATACACCAATACCAGAAAAAGCTTGTTTTGCGATCGCAGGCCCCATTGTCAAAAATACTGCCAAACTGACCAATTTAGCCTGGTTCCTGGATACCGAACGTCTACAAGAAGAATTGGATATCCCACAAATTTCTTTGATTAACGACTTCGCCGCCATAGGCTATGGCATTTCAGGTTTACAAAAACAAGACTTGCACACGTTGCAAGTTGGCAAATCTCAACCCGAAGCCCCGATTGCAATTATTGGTGCTGGTACTGGTTTAGGGCAAGGATTTTTAATTAAACAAGGAAACGACTATCAAGTTTTTTCTTCAGAAGGTGGACACGCTGACTTTGCCCCTCGAAACGAGATCGAGTTTCAACTGTTAAAATACCTGCTGGGTAAGCATGATATCCAGCGCATTTCTGTAGAACGCGTGGTTTCTGGAATGGGAATTGTAGCAATTTACCAATTTCTGCGCGATCGCAAATTTGCCGCCGAATCACCAGATATTGCCCAAGTCGTCAGAACTTGGGAACAAGAAGCCGGACAAGAAGAGAAAAGTGTCGATCCCGGTGCTGTCATTGGTACGGCTGCACTAGAAAAACGCGATCGCCTCTCGGAACAAACTTTGCAATTATTTATAGAAGCTTACGGTGCAGAAGCTGGCAATCTTGCCCTGAAACTTCTACCTTACGGTGGCTTATACATTGCTGGTGGAATTGCGCCCAAAATCCTGCCCTTAATCCAAAATAGTGGTTTCTTATTAAATTTCACCCAAAAAGGTAGAATGCGCCGCCTCCTCGAAGAGATCCCGGTGTATGTTATCCTCAACTCGCAAGTCGGCCTAATTGGTGCTGCTTTATGTGCTGCTAGGTTATAACAGCTGGCATCATCAGTGAGATCGGCATCTCAAAGGGCAAAAAATATGACAGTTAAAAGTCTGTTACCACTAATAGCCGCCACGATAGTCTGTGGTGGCTCTGTTCTTGTGGAAGCGCGTCAACCCAAATCTCCGGTAGCTGTTGTCAAACCAAAGGTTTCTCAACCCGTGCAGCCAAAATGGAAGTTATTCACCCCTCCAGATGGACGTTTTACAATTTTGATGCCGGGAAACCCCAGCAGAAATACCGAATCCCAAAAAACTTACATGGGGGAAATTACCTTAGAAATATTTGCCGCTCAACCACCAAAACAGCAAGTAGCATACATAGTTGCTTACAATGATTTTCCTTATAGTTACGGTCAAATGGCCGATCCTCAAGCTGTACTTAATAATGCACGGGATATGGCTTTAAAGACTACGAAAAGTAATTTAATTAGTCAACGAAACATTCGTAGTTATAATAATCATCCCGGTAAAGAAATTCAGTACATCAATTCTGGAGGGAAAATTACTATAAGTAGAATGTATGTTGCCGAAGGAAGACTATATCAAGTAATGGCAATCACTACAAAAAAACAGCAAAAGACATTAGCTAAAACTATTACTGGGTATTTAAATTCTTTCAATGTAGTTTTGAAAAAGTGAGATAAATAAAACTTCTACTATATTAGCCTTGTAATGAATTGCAGGGCTAATATAGCGTTTTATAGTAATATAAAGAACATCAGAAAAAGCTCCTAGCTTGCGGCGAAGAGGAGGTTAGGACAATACGGTTTAGTTAATGTTTTTTGATGAAAATTTAAATCGCTAAAGATGCGATAAATCGCCGTCAAGACGAAAGACTGATTATTGTAGAGACGGCGATTCATCGCGTCTCTTGCCTTAACCGAACAGTATTCAGGGTTGGGGATGGTGTTAATCCCTCTTTTATCACTTTCGGGAGAGAATAATCTGGAGTGCTTACAGCATAAGGCTTTTACAAAAAAACCATGATTTAAGCTATTGTGTTAGAAAATAAACGCTCAAATGCCTGTTCTATCTACAGTTCAAAATTAGGCTTTGATTTTTCTTTTCCCAGAGTGACAAAACAGGGATAATTTATGCAAGAGGTATAGCGTAGAGTATATTATGGCTTTCGCAATCCACCACAAACCTAAGAAAAATTTTGGATTGTCGCTAACAATATTTTCCCATTGACTCCAAACTTCTAATTCTTAAATTCTGCTGTCTTTTAATTATTTATTTTTTTACTCATCTTATACAACTTATACGCTAATAAACCGTTTACTCAAACACAATTTCTAACATTAATATGTCATGCTAGAAATAATTAGCAAATTACACATTATTAAGTTAAATAAATGATTGATGCTATTGATACTGACGTTACCGCTAGTTCTTTTAGCACCTTGGTTGATGCAATCAAGGCTGCTAACTTGATAGACACTCTCAAAGGTGTTGATTCGTTTATTGCCTCTGCATCCACAGATCAAGCTTTTGCAAAGCTTCCAGTAGGTACTGTAGAGAGATTGCTTCAAAATATTAATAAGATCCAGGAACTCCTGACCTATCACGTCGTTTCCGGCAAGGTGATGCCCATAAAGCCAATTGAAGGTTCAAATTTTAAAATTGACCCTTTCCATAATGTCAATTTAGATAGTGCCTCAGAGCCTCAAAATCCAATGCTGTTGATGATAACGGTGTCATCTACATCATTGTTGATTCCTCAGACAGCAAACATATAGATAGCTAATAACGTGTGTAGTCTAGATATGTTTGAAGCAACTCAACTAAGTCAAATGTTATACCTATCTCTAAACCTCTCTCCTAAAAAAAGAGAGGTTCGTTTTATATTTTTAAGGTTGTTTCATTTAGTAAATAATTTAACAATTTATGCTTTGATAATGAAACATTGTTTGAATTTAGATATTGGTAAAGGTTAAAATGTATAAGCTAAACGTATAACGTTTGAATTTGTGACAAAAATTTAAAAACTTGAGAGTATTTCTTGAATTTTGTATAACTTTAAACGAGTAAAATGTTAACTATCACAGAGAAAGCTATAAGATTGCAGATATTAATAAAAGTTAAAGTTCATGATTTGAGGAGCAGGGTTTTTGTCCTATGGTCAAGCGATCGCTCCAAGCATCACTTACTGGAATTCAAGAGGCTAAAAGGGCATTTGCTCTCAAGGGGTGGACACAAGACAATCTAGCCGCAGAAGTCAATCTCAAGACTAGACAACCGATTTGGCGGTTTTTTAGTGGTCGTCCGGTTGAGCGTCATACTTTTATTGAGATTTGCTTAGTTTTGGAACTGAATTGGCGGGAGATTGCTACCAATCCTCCGGCAGAATTCCGTGAACTAGAAGAATACACCGAACCTGCTGTGCTGGATATTGATGCATTAGTGCAACAAGTGCGATGTCTACGACGGGCTACGCCTACGCAACGCTTCGACAAAATTCAAGACCAGTGTGGTACTTTGCAGTTATTGGATATTAGCCGTCCCGTTGCGATCGATGACATATATATAGATTTGAATATTTTGCAGGAAATTGCCAGTCAACAGTGGTTAGAAATCACCGAACTGCAAAAACTCGATCCCAAAGAATTTGACCGTTTTGGCTTAGGTGAAATTAACTTGAACCAGATACCTGGTACACAAGCAGTTGAAACATACTCCAAGCTCAGGGTGCTAGGCAAACCAGGAGTAGGTAAAACCACCTTTTTGCAACATCTCGCCATTCAGTGTAACCAAAGCGCATTTGTGTCAAATCATGTGCCAATATTTATCACACTGAGAAACTTTGCCCAAGAGTCTAAGATTACCAACGACTTCAGCTTATTAAAGTACATTCGCCAGGAGTTTATTACATCTGGAATTTCCGATCCCTCAGTCATCGAAACCTTGCTTAATGCAGGCAGAGTGTTATTGTTGCTTGATGGTATGGACGAAATTCTTAACCAACAAAGCAATACTGTCTTAAGCGAAATTCGCAGATTTTCAGATAAATATCACAGAAATCAGTTAGTGGCAACCTGTCGAACAGCATCTCAAAGATTTAGACTCCGAGGCTTTACCGATGTTGAAATTGCCCCATTTACCTCAGAACAAATTCAAGCCTTTGCTGAAAAATGGTTTGTAGCCTTTAGTAAGACCAACACTCAAGATGGTCAGACCCAATCCGCTGAGTTTATTCAGAAGCTAGACCTAGCTGAAAACTGGCAATTTCGCCAACTCGTCGTCACACCCCTATTTCTGCATCTTGCCTGCTGGGTGTTTCACGGTCAAGAAAAATTTCCGACTAAGCGGACTGACTTTTATAAGCAAGGTTTAGACCTTCTATTAGGTAAATGGGATGAAGCCAAAGGTATAGAACGGGATGATGTTTATCGAGGGTTTTTATTACCACAAAAGCTTAAGTTATTGAGTCAGATTGCAGCAGCGACATTTCAGGATGGTCAGTACTTTTTCGAGCAACGCATCGTTGAGCAATATATTGGTGACTATATTCAGAATCTGACCAACGTGCCAATGGATGCAGAGGAACTGCAAGTAGAAAGTGAAGCGGCATTGAAAGCAATCGAAGCTCAACATGGGCTACTGGCAGAACGGGCGCGGGGAATTTTTTCTTTCTCCTATCTGGCCTTTCAAGAATACTTCACAGCCAGGAAAATCGTTGCCAGCCATAACTTACAGGCATTTGAGCAAGCGCTGTCTGGTCTGGTCAGTCATATCACTGACCCCCACTGGCGCGAAATCTTCTTGTTAACCGCTACCATGCTTCGGAGTGCAGACTCTTTAGTACAGTTGATGAAGCAACAGATTGATGCACTGGTTGCCCAAGACCCTTATTTACAAGAGTTTTTGGCATGGGCTAGCCAAAAATCTCGCAGTATTCCCAGCCAAGCAAAAGATGCGACAGTTCGAGCATTTTATTTGGCCTTGAGTCGCACTCCTCACGTAGCTCCTCACTTTATTCTAGCTAGTACCCTCGACCAAGGGATGTTTCTGGATGCGGCATTAGATGACCTGTTGCTGGAGTGTGCAATTGATGAGAGCCAGGACTTCGCCCATATCCACGCCTGTGGAGATGCTCTCTCGACTATTCTGGGTATTGTTCTGGATGTTGGACTTTATAAATCTCTGCAACAACTCTCTGACCAATTACCCAATTCTCGTCAAAGTCAAGAACGGTTTCGGCTATGGTGGCAGACGAACTATTCAACCTGGGCTGAACAGTTAAAGACAACGGTGATTAATTATCGAAACATTAACCACCAGTGGGAGTTTAGCATTAGACCTCTTGCAAAAGTGCTTTTTGCAAGAGAGGGGAAAAGGGTAAAGGTTAAAGGGGAAGAGGGCAATACAGAACCTTTTCCCCTTCCCCCTTCCCCCTTTCCCGACTTATGCAAGAAGTCTATTGAACAACAGCAAGTGTTACAACGTTATTATGATGCTAATCAGTTACTACTCGATTGCCTGCATAGCAATTGTGAAGTAACCCCTGCTATCAGGCAAGAAATTGAAGCCACATTATTATTGCCTCAGAAGGAACTTGAGGACAGGGAATGGGAATAGTTTTATTGATTAATTGTTTACAGCTATTTTCAGTTCATTGAACCACAGATTTTTGGAGGTAGCATACAGCGCCCTTTTTTGAAAAGTTTTTCTACGTTTTATGTCGTAGTTAATCAATTCATTTAGGAAATCAAACAACACCTGCTCATAGTATAAGAACAGAACCTAGTAATCTTAACCATTAAATGGTTCTCTGCTACTTTTTATTTGACCTATCTGGTTGTCTCATCACCTTAAGACTACGGATTTTTCAGATCGCTTTGCCTTTCAAGTCTTAAATCGCAGGTCTTATTATGAATTTAATCAATGACTTTTGCTTGGCAGTTGGGATACTCAAAGGTGTACAAGTACTTGTTGTAGACAACGATCGCGATAGTAGAGATTTGTATGCTTTTTTACTGGAAGACATGAGCGCAAATGTGATTACCGCTGGTTCCATAAAGGAAGCTTTAGAAATCCTGGGTTGGTTCACGCCCAACATTATTGTCAGTGAAATTAGGTTTTTAGGTGAAAGTATTTATACATTGCTAAATACATTGAATGCTATAGAGGCAGACAATGGTAAGCATATCCCAATCATTGTGACTTCAACATCTACCACAGGTACTTGTGACCAAATTCCAGATGTAGACTTTGAAGAATATTTACTTAAGCCATTCGACCTAGACGAATTTGTTTCTATGATTGTGAATCAAGTACAGGAAAAAGCGGTGGAAAATTTTTGCACTGAGCTACTAGTTGCAAACTAGTAGGTAAGTTTAAGTATCTGCGTTGTTTAACTGCCCAGAAATAAATTTCTAGACTGCATAGCTAAAACCCTTGTTCAGAGTACAAATGTAGGTTAGACACAGCCTACAATATAAGCACATGGGTTTGAGCGAATGAGAAGCTGTGCCCAGACAAATTACAAATATACTTATTCATCCACCTTTGAACTCCGTTCATCCACCTCAGAACTCCGTTCATCCACCTTTGAACTCCGTTCATCCACCTTTGAACTCCGTTCATCCACCTTTGAACTCCGTTCATCCACCT
>NZ_JBALDP010000095.1:0-26711 GCF_036917355.1 Nostoc sp. | reverse complement strand
TGCGATTTCAATCTCAAAAGGACGGCTCATGAGTATTCAAATTTATCAAGTTTGCTTCCCTCTATTATATGCAGCTTCATATTAAATTGGTATTAAATGCATATCCTCCATTAATAAATACAAGTGATGTGATCGCCTTCGATACACCCATCCAAATTATTAGTCAAGATGAGTGCGATCGCGCTTACTCTACAACAAACGCGATCGCACTTACTCACTTTTGACTGCTATTCTTGCAACAATAGTAATTACACTTATACTAACCAGCCTATAACATCTACCTTGAACTTTAAAAACTATGCTTACCCAAGATAAAAAACAACGTAACTGGAAACCCATTCTCAAAGCATTCGAGGCTGTGCTTGGCAAAAATGGTGTGGTGCAACGCCGCGAAGAACTTATTACCTATGAATGCGATGGTTTAACTGGTTATCGCCAACGCCCTGCTGTGGTGGTGTTACCCAGAACTACAGAACAAGTTGCCCAAGTGGTGAAGATATGCAACCAATATTCTATACCCTTCATCGCACGCGGTTCTGGTACTGGTCTATCTGGCGGCGCTTTACCAGTAGAAAACTCTGTTTTAATTGTTACCTCATTAATGCGGCAAATCCTCAGCATTGATTTAGAAAATCAACGGACAGTTGTACAACCTGGGGTGATTAATAGTTGGGTAACACAAGCCGTTAGTGGTGCTGGATTTTACTACGCTCCTGACCCTTCGAGTCAAATTATCTGCTCTATTGGGGGTAACATTGCGGAAAATTCTGGTGGGGTACATTGTCTCAAATACGGTGTTACTACTAACCACGTTTTAGGATTAAAAATAGTCACGCCGGAAGGGGAAATTATCGATATAGGCGGACAAATCCCAGAAATGCCTGGTTATGATTTAACAGGTGTGTTTGTTGGTTCCGAAGGCACATTAGGAATTGCCACGGAAATTACTTTGCGAATTCTCAAAAGTGCAGAATCAATTTGTGTGCTATTGGCAGATTTTACTAGCATTGAAGCTGCCGGGGCAACTGTTTCTGACATCATCAGCGCCGGGATTATTCCTGGTGGTATGGAAATGATGGATAACTTCAGCATCAATGCAGTTGAAGATGTTGTAGCAACTAATTGTTATCCCCGCGATGCTACTGCTATTTTGCTAATAGAAATTGACGGTTTAGAAGTCGAAGTTGTAGGCAATAAGCAGCGAGTTACCGAAATTTGTAAAAAAAATGGTGCGCGAAATGTCACTTCTGCTACTGACCCAGAAACTCGTTTGAAATTATGGAAAGGACGTAAAGCGGCTTTTGCTGCTGCGGGGCATTTAAGTCCAGATTATTATGTGCAAGATGGTGTAATTCCCCGGACTCAGTTGCCTTATGTTTTACATGAAATTGAGGAATTAAGTAAACAATACGGTTATCGTGTTGCTAATGTATTTCATGCTGGTGACGGCAATCTTCATCCGCTAATTCTTTATGATAATTCTGTGTCTGGTGCATTAGAGCAAGTAGAAGAAATGGGTGGAAAAATTCTTAAACTTTGTGTTCAAGTCGGTGGTAGTATTTCTGGTGAACATGGCATCGGAGCAGAGAAAAGGTGCTATATGCCACAGATGTTTAGCCAAGTTGATTTAGAAACTATGCAATGGGTACGGCAAGTTTTTAATCCTAAAGGGTTAGCAAATCCTGAAAAGATATTCCCAACACCACGGACTTGTGGTGAAGCAGCAAATGCATCAGTACTCAAGCAATTTGAAGGTGTGGAAAGATTTTAAGAAGAAAGGAGTTAGGAGTTAGGAGTTAGGAGTTAGGAGTTAGGAGTTAGGAGTCATAATTTATCAGGTTTTGGTATTGTTAAGTAGATTCATGACCAAAATTTCCTCCGTATTGTTTCAACTATTCTGACCTCTAACTCCTGAGTTCTGAGTTCTGACTCCTGAATCCTGAATCATCATTTCTTTACATCATCCGGAGGATTACAACTTTATTTTGTAGTTATATATATATTCCGATCGCACTAGGTCACGCTTACAAATGAATCGGGTTGTTCGCCGTTGTGTTGCTTACTTGCTGTGTTTGGGATTAGTAGTCGCTTTAACAGGTTTTTTACCCTCTTCACTGCCAGTTTATTCCCAAAAAACTAGTCCTTTAACTACAGAAATTCGCGGCGTTTGGCTTACTAATGTTGCTAGTGGTGTACTATTTGTCCCTTGGGGTATTAACCGTGCCATAAATCAATTATCGACTCTCAACTTTAATACGATTTATCCTGTAGTTTGGAACCGAGGACATACTTTTTATAAGAGTACTGTAGCCAAAATAACTACAGGCTCAGAAATTCAACCTTTGCTTAACTTCATGCACGGTGGACAGGATGTTTTAGCAAAAATAGTAACACTTGCCAAAAATAAAGATTTGAGAGTCATTCCCTGGTTTGAATACGGATTCATGACGCCGCATTATTCACAATTAGCAAGGCGTTATCCCGACTGGTTGACAACTGGGCAAGAAGGTATTAACTCTATTCAAGATGCCCCACCAGAAGAAATCGACAATCTTTTAATAACTAAACAAGCTTGGTTGAATCCCTTACATCCACAAGTACAAGAGTTTATCCAAGGGTTAATTTTAGAAGTAGTCAGAGATTACGATGTCGATGGTATTCAGCTTGACGACCATTTTGGAATGCCTGTACAGTTCGGCTACGATCGCTTCACTATTGAACTCTACCAGCAAGAACATAAAGGTAAAAGTCCCCCTAATGACCCTTTTAACCCAGAATGGATGCGGTGGCGGGCAGATAAAATTACTGATTTCATGGCAGAAATCTATCAAGCTGTAAAGGCAGTTAAACCTAAAGTTAAAATATCTCTGTCTCCCAACTATCAAGCTTTTGCTTATAAATACTATTTGCAAGATTGGGAAAATTGGGTAAAAAAAGGTTTAGTTAATGAGTTAATTTTGCAGGTGTATCGAAATGACAAAAAGTCTTTTATCGCTCAACTAGAACTTCCATCGATAAAACTGGCTCAAAGTCTAATTCCTGTAGGTATTGGGATATCAACAGGAACGGTAGGTAATCCGGTGAAAATGGCACAAGTTAGAGAACAGGTTCAGGTAGTACGCGATCGCAATTTTGATGGTATCTCCTTTTTCTACTGGGAGAGTCTGTGGGGTTACATTGTACCGGAATCACCCCAACAGCGACGCAAAGGTTTTTTTGAGATGTTTAATGCAAAAACTGTCAGACTGTTACAAACAAAGAAACTTTGATGCCATTCGCGCCTAAAAATACCAGATTTGGCTTTACATTGCTGTGGACTTTAGCTACTCTTGGCGGATTTTTATTGAGTTTACTCTTAATTGAAGTCGGCGAAAAGCCAGATATTGGCGTGGTAGAGGCCGCTATCGGCGGATTTGCGATCGCACTTCCTCAAGGTTGTCTACTCAAACAACCTATATTTTGTATCAGGTGGATTTTGTCAAGTCTTTTGGGTTGGAGTATTATCACTGCGATCGGTATTGGTGCTGTGGGTTGGATTGTACCTAGCACTCAGATTCTTCCCGTGAGAATCTTGTCAGGGGCGGTTTATGGAGCTTTTGCCGGCTTGGGGATCGGATTGGCACAATGGTTAGCAATTCCCCAACCTGTAGCGTGGCGATGGATATTTGTCTCTGCGGCAAGTTGGGCTGTTGCTATCCCTGTGGGTTCTGCTGTCGGAACGATCTGGCGCTACTTAACCCAGTTATTTTTAGGTGAAGTCATCGGATTAGGCATCACTTGGCTGCTAGTTGGTATCCTCACGGGAATCAATGCTCACAAATTGCGATTGTAAGTTGCCACAGACGCGAGCGATCGCGTCTCTCTTCTTGTTAAGAATTATAACTTTAATTCATGTATACTGAAGTTTGCACTTAGATATATGCAAAAATTTTGAAAAACCGTTAAAAAATTTCAGTAAGTTTGCCCTAACCTGCAAATGTATTTTCACCTTCAAAAAGCAGGATTTTGTTAAGCTGACTCCTATTAGCTTTCCTAGATTTCTGACAAGAAGTAGAGAAAGATCAAAATTTCGATGAGCAACAGCTGACAATACTTTGCTATAGGCGCTAAAGTGCATCTACTACAAGCTTAACGACAAGAGAGCGCCTAGAAGAGTCAGTAATACAAGAGTGGGACTCTCGCATGAATATAAATCCAGTGGAATCAACTATGGAGTTGACAAAATTATCACCACCTGAAATTCTTTTCGGCACAGAAGTAGATGAAAAAAGTAGTAGCGAGCAGTTTCTACTCAGCATGTATGATTCTGTACAGGCATCAATATTTGTAATTGATGTTTTGGAGGATGGAGATTTTCAATATGTGGCCCTTAATCCCACTCATGAGCGGTGGATAGGGATTCGCTCAGACGATCTCCGGGGCAAAAAGCCAGAGGATATCCTCTCTGCTATTGATGCTGCAAAGGTGCGTCAACATTATGTGGACTGCGTGCAATTTGGCACAACTATTTCTTACGAACAATGTTTGCAATTCCAGGGAGTTCCCACTTGGTGGAGTACGACTCTCACCCCACTAAAGGATGCTAACTCCAAGGTTTATCGATTGATTGGTACTAGTACTAATATTACCCCTGTGAAGCAAGCAGAACAAGCAGTTGGACTCCAGATTGAACGAGAGCAACTGCTAGAAGCGATCGCTGGACGGATTCACCAATCTGTAGAATTAGAGACAATTCTGCATCAAACTACAATTGAACTGCGGCAATTTTTGAATTGCGATCGCGTGTTGATTTATCGTTTCGAGGCTAATGGCAGTGGAGTAATCATTGCCGAATCAACTGTAGCTGCTAGCGATCTCCTATTGGGCAAAAACATCACTGATCCCTGCTTCAGTGGCAAACATCTAGAATACTACGGACAAGGTTGCATTCAAGTTGTCGAAGATATTTATGCAGCCGGCTTGCATCCTTGCCATATAGATTTCCTTGCATCTTTGCAGATAAGAGCCAATCTCGTCGTACCGATTTTCCAAAAGCAAGATATGTGGGGGCTATTGATTGCCCAGAATTGCCGTGAATCGCGTCAATGGCAGCAAACAGAAACTGACTTACTCAAGCAGTTGGCAACTCAAATCGGCGTTGCAGTCCAACAGGCAGAACTTCATCAACAACTCCAGGATCTCAAAGCCAAGATGGAGTTACAGAAACAGAAGCACATCAGTCAGTTGCAGCAGGTGCGAAACTTTGAAGCCTTGGTGCGACGCATGACAGAACAAATCCGCGACAGTCTGGATCAAACTCAGGTATTGCAGACACTTACCCAGGAATTAGTAAAGTTACTAAACCTTGAGCGTTGCCAAATTGAACTCTACAGTACCTGTCAAACTCTAGTTACTATTGCTTACGAATACAGTATTAATTTACCCCAGTGTCAAGGATCAACCAAACAGATTGCAGACCATCTTGAAGTTTATCAGCCGCTGTTGCAAAAACAACCATTGCAATTTTTGGAAATTGTACCGGGATGGGAACCAAAGTTGCTAGTTATGTCCCAGATGGCTTGTCCAATTTTTGATACTCAAGGGATTTTGGGAAATATTTGGTTGACAAGACCATCACAAGAGGCTTTTGATGAATTTGAAATTGAGCTAATGCAGCAGGTAGCAAATGAATGTGCGATCGCCATTCGTCAAGCCCAGCTTTACAAACAAAACCAAGCACAGGTAAAAGAACTAGAAAAAAGCGATCGGCTCAAAAACCAATTTCTCAGAACTCTATCCCAAGAACTGCGGACACCAATAACCAGCATCAGCCTTGCAGTCCAAACTCTCGAAAGTGTCCTCACACCAGCAGAAATATCAGAGATAGAAATAGTGCCGCAACTCTTGCAGATTCTGCATAACGAGTGTGGGCGAGAAAGCAAGTTAATTAACGACCTACTCACACTCACATATCTCGAAGCCGAACCCGATCCTCCAACCTTGATTGCCATTGACTTTCAAAGCTGGCTTCACCCGATTATCGAGTCTTTTCGAGACCTCACTATCTGCCAGCGACAGCAGTTAAACCTGACTGTAGATCGGGCGCTGCCGCCTTTGGAGACAGATATCACTGATTTGGAGCGGATTGTCACCGAACTGCTCAACCATGCCTGCAAATACACCCCAGCCGGGGAAGCGATCGCAGTCTCTGCTCAGTCGATCGGGGATGCAGTCGAGCTTAATATTACCAATTCGGGAATAGAGCTTACCAGCAATGAACTCTCGCGGATTTTTGAACCTTTCTATCACCTTTCCAAACACGATCCTTGGAAACATAGCGGCACGGGGCTGGAATTGGCATTAGTGCAGAAAATGGTCAGACATTTAGGCGGCTCGATTTATGTAGAGAGTGCAGCAGGTCAAACCACCTTCACCGTCAAATTCCCCTTTTAATTCGTTTTTTGGGTGCGGTACTAGCTAAATTCTCAAAGTTGTGCTATGATTGTTATTCGTGTGGGTGACTAGCTCAACGGTAGAGCAGTAGACTCTTAATCTATTGGTTGCGGGTTCGATTCCCTCGTCACCCACTTTCTTCAGCCCTTCAAAATTTACCCTTGCCTAAATGGATCTTGTGCCAATCTCCGAAATCCCCTATTTTCGGGGATAAATACTTATAAGGCTTTGACTAATTTAAATAAAAACCTATTGCCTCCTAGCATTCCAGTGGACACGCTCACTTTGCCTACTAGACGCTTAAAATGTGACAGTTTAGCAAGCGTAGACAATCGCTTTTTCTAATTAGCTTTAAGATTATTGGATTTTTGGTCCAATGTACCCAATGAGAATTTTAGCTGGCCCTAATTCTTCAGAAAAATGAAGCCGCCAAGCCCCTGCACCAGTCATTCTTAGGTGGAAACTAAAAATACGATGCACATTATCAGGACACTTAAAGGTTAGTTTCGGCTTTAATTTTTGAAGTCTAGAGTCACTTTCTGGAGTCGCTTTACTAGGAATAAGGTCTAAATTAAAAGCTCCATCTGTCCAAGTTTGACAGTAGTTTTCTAGTTCAAACAACTTTCTAACAACCTGTCTTAGCATTGGATCACCATTACCAAGATTTTGTATTTGTTGATTAACACTTTCACAAAAGAGCAGGGAGGGAAATAAATCTTCTCTGCGATTCCATAAATCTAGTCCGTCACGAACTCCTGTTCTCAGACGCTCCTGTATCCAAGCAATACGTTCCTGTACATGCTCTTTACTACTGGCGTGAACAACTGCTACTGTATCCGAATTCAAGTTTTCACTGTCTTCTAACCAAGTAACTTCCAGAACAATACTATTAGATTTCCATTTCGATTCTGATCTGATGCTTAAAGCAAGAGATTCAAGCAAATAAGCAATACCAAGACCAGCACTGGTTTCTCCCTGACAGCAAAAATCAGATAGTATATTTCTATTTTCAATCTCAGAATTCTGAATATCTGCTAGATAAGGAGTCTTTGCTGCTGTGAGAATAAATCGCATATCATCCCTATCTATACTTGGATCTCGAAGCCAATCAGATAAAGAATAATTATTCGCTAGTACACTAGCATAAAACTCACTATGCGTGCGAATTATTGGCTTTACACCTCTTTCCGCAGCTTCTCTTGCTGTAGCAATCAGGTCTAACATCCTTTGTTTAGCTGTTTGAATATTATCAGCAGGAATTCGCATGGACAGCTCATTAAACACCATCTCCAAGTCCATGCGTTAAATATCCCTTGGTTTGAGTAAGGTGATTAAATTCTTTTCCCATTCATCAAAGAAGCCATCAGGCCAATTATCAATTCTGCCGTTGCGGTCAATCCGTGGTGAAACTACCTCAGTAAATGCTTCTCCTTGTTTTTCTTGACGCTGGAAATAGTGCAACTGGACATCTTCTGGCTCAAGTTTTCCGCCATGAACTGCAAGCCGAATTCCGTTTAAAACATGATCGCTATGAGTTTCTATCACCACTTGAACACCACAACTAGCAGCCAGTGCTAACAATTCACCCATTTTTGTCTGTCCTCTAGGATGAAGATGAGCCTCTGGGTTTTCAACTAGAATTAGTGTATCAGGTTCGGAAGCGAGTACAGCTACTATGATTGGTAAAGTGTAGGTAATTCCGAAGCCAACATTAGTTGCACGGTAAGGGTTGCTATCTCCATACCCGCATTGCAAATTTATCAAATCTATATCTGGATTTGATTTTATCCCTATACGTGTACCTGGGCTAATTTCTCCCATCCATGCTTCTACTTGATCTTTTAAAGCTAGTGATTTTTCCTCTGGATCGTCGTCTTGTGGCTGTGAACTTTTCACATTAGGATGACTTAATTTTTGATGAGCAATAATTCTATTCTCATTGACTGCAAGAAAATGTAATGTATATTCACATCTAGCGCCTAGTGTTCCAAGTAATTGAACTTTGTCATATGACATTTGATTAAATGCTCTTGGCCCTATACGTTCTGCCTCAATGTAATGAAAATTTTGATTAAAAAGACTGGATAAGTGATATACCTGCTCATCTACATACTCCGAAGTCAGGTATAAAAAATTAGCTCCTACATCTTCTTCTTCATTTTTAAATTTCCATACACTTTTTGTGCCATTTTTCCAAAGTATTTCAAATACTAGTTGTTCTTGTTTAGATGCACCTTCAAAAATCGCATCTTTAGCTGTGCCAATATTAATTAAATCTCCATTAAGTACCAAGCCTTTTTCTGACAGTAAACCTTTTTGATAAGATTGCCTTAATAATAATAATGCTTGTAAAACAGAAGACTTACCAGTACTGTTAAGTCCAGATAAAAATGTAAGTGGTCTAAATGTAAGGGGTTGATTTTGAAAAGGCTTAAAATTTGTGAGTGTTAGGGAATCAATCATAGAAGTACTTCCTGAATTATTTTTTCTATAGTACTAAATCTATACTGTACTTTCTCGGCAGCCTGAGATATAGATTCTAAAAAATATTTGTCATTGTCTATATATGTCTTGAGTATATTAATCAATTTTTCTTTTCTATCTATTAAAATTTGTATTTGATCGTCACTCAATTTACTCAAAAGTACTGACCAAGATTCAAAGAGAGCTTTATTTATAGGAAACTGTCTTTTCTGAGAATTAGATATTTTCCGAAATGCATCTTTACCAAAGATGTCCCAGTTCGCTATAATTGCTTTTTTAAAATTATTTTCAATGTTATGTAGCTCCGTTTCAGAGAGTTTATTTGTCTTAGATAGTGCTTTCCTTAAAAAAGTATCTCTGTTGTCGGCATAATCTTTATAAGGAGTCAACGTAAAGGCTAAAAAGCCTAGTATAAATTCACGATCATCCATACGCATTATCCGCTCATTTCCAAGTTTAACTACCTGTTTAAATTTTGGATATGCAGCAAGTTTAGTTAAAAATTTTGTTCCCTTACCAGGATTAAGAGCATGGCGTAATTCTTGAGGAGATAAAGCAAGCCCTCCTGTGTTAATGCGTTTGAAAATATTATATTTAATTTCTGGAGGTGTGCCTTTTTCGATCAAATATACTGTTAGTTGAGTTTCTTCAAGGCGGCGTTGGTATCTGCGATCAATTTCATCGTAGGTTTTACCTTCCAAATTTGTAAGATATTCTAATCCAGATAGTTTGAGTTTTTTATCAAGAATAAAGCGCTTTAGTGCAAATAGACGCTGTAATCCATCGACTACTAACCATTTATCTTCATTAGTAGCATCTATATAAAATGCTGGTATGGGGATGCGGATAATAATAGATTCTATAAGCCTGCTTTGGGCATCTTCTTTCCATATATCCGCATGACGTTGGAAATCAGGTGCTAAATCAAGGGCTTCTTCATTGATTCTTTTTAGCAATAACTCTATTGTTGGTTCCCTAGTTACAATGTTAATTTTATCGGGATCATACTGGAAAGTAACTTTTTCCTCTTGTTCTTCTTCTAAAGTTTCTTCATCAGCTAATTCTGCATTGTAGTTACTCAAATTTGTCACAGCGCTTACTCCTTAGTATTTACACTTGTTTGTTCTCACTCAGTTATTAGTGATGCTTGGTGTTACTACATCAGCAAATGGGGCTTTTTAACTGGCGTACTTCAATCCTACTATCTCGCAAAATGACAGAGACGCAAAATTTCGCGCCTATACGTCACTAGTCTATTACTTGTTTACGTTCCCCAGGCAAATCAAAAATTGTCGCGATCGCACCCTTAAAGCAAATACTTAAACTTCTGGTTCAATACCGAGCGATCGCAATTGAGCAGCCAAGCGATCGGCTTTTTGTCTTTCCTGTTCGGCTCTTTCCTCACCAGTCAACAACAAATTACCCTGCAAATCCCACCAACGCAGCCAGGGCAATTGAGCATTTTGATATTCTCCTTGCCATAAACCTAACTCAACTCCCAGGCGGGTAATTGGGTAATGTCCGCGTTCATTTGCTGTTAATAACTGATATTGTCCACCAATTAATTCATAAACTTCTATACTGGCTTTATTCACTTCGTAGATGCCATAAAAGGACGGATGAATTACTTGTTCATAAATCCAGAATTTGCCCTGCCAAGGGGTTTTATCTCGTTCTTCACTACCATCCCCAGAAACAAATTCTAAGGCAATTAAGGGGGCAATAAATTCTCGCCACAGTACATAAGACCTCCGCGTTTGTCCATCGAGCAAGGGCGGTACATTTCCTACATAAAACCAATCTGGTGCTTCTGCACCTCGTTCTGGCGGATCTGTCAAACGCCAGTAAATACCTAAGTCCTGACCTATACAATATTGACCTTCAGGATGTAATTTTTTAAGGATAGGTGTAATCGAGTCAGTGAGTAAGATGCTTTGGGGATGCTCTTGCCAATTTTTCACGAAAGTACCGTCTGACTCTGGTAGCTGTGTATGGTCAGGGAAAGGAGTGAGTGCGGTGGATGGATCGGTTGCAGAGGTCATAGGTATAGCCTCGCGCTGGGGTGAAGTTTATTTTTTAGTTTAGCTTGCGTAGTTAACCAAGTTTTACTCGCAGCTAAGAATCCTTTGGGGTAATTAAATAATTGGAGCAAAGCAAGTTGACGAGCTTCACTCCCGACTAATCTTAAAGTACACGCAGTAAGCTGGGAATGCTTTCGATCGCTTCTAAATTCTGAATTTCTGCCAAAGCTTGCCTAAAATTGCCTTCTGGCACATCATGGGTAACAACCACAATCTCTGCTAGTTCCCCTTGAAAGCCTGTTTGGACAACTGACTCCAAGCTAACGCCATAGTTGCCAAAGCAAGTACCCAATTTACCGATAACTCCGGGTTGGTCATTGGTGAGGAAACGGGCGTAAAATCGAGTTATCAATTCTGCCATCGGCGCAATTTGGCAGTATTCCTGATGTCCACAAGTTAATAAGGGATTTGCAACTGCTGTATTGGTTTTGAGGACAGCAACTAAATTCAAAATATCCGATGTGACAGCACTGGCGGTTGCACCAGCACCAGCACCGGGGCCAAAAAACATTACTTGCCCTATAGGTTCTCCTTCGACAAGAATGGCATTGTAAACGCCGTTGATGCTAGCCAAAGGGTGGGCTTGAGGCACTAAAGTAGGATGAACTCTTACGGAAAGGGGAGATGAGGGAGTATCACGTTTAGCGATCGCTAATAATTTAATCACAAATCCCAATTTTTCGGCGTAGGCAATATCTGTTTTGCTCACTTGCCGAATCCCTTCAGTATAAACATCTTGTAAGTTGATGCGTCCACCAAAGCCTAATGATGCCAGGATGGCAATTTTATCAGCTGCGTCTAAGCCATCTACATCGGCTGTGGGGTCAGCCTCAGCATAACCCAAGCGCTGGGCATCAGCTAAAACATCGTTGAAGTTGCTGCCCTCTGTTTGCATCCGCGTCAGGATGTAGTTAGTTGTACCGTTAACGATACCCGTTACAGTATGAATTCGGTTAACACTTAAAGATTGCTTTAGAGGTTGAATCACGGGAATACCACCACCCACAGCCGCTTCTAGCATCACGTATACGCCTGCTTGATTGGCAGTGGTAAAAATTTCTGCTCCGAAGCGGGCGATCGCTGCTTTATTGGCTGTGACTACATGCTTACCATTATTTAAAGCTTTGAGAATGAGCGATCGCGCCGGCTCCAATCCACCCATTACCTCGACAACTATGTCTATTGCCGGATCGTTGACAATAGATTCCAAATCTGTAGTTAAAACTTCTGTAGATAATTCTACTGTACGGGGTTTATCTAGCGATCGCACTCCCACCCGATAAATTTCTATCTCTTGCAACAATGGGTGACGCCCAGCGCTATCTTGCAACAACTGCACTGTTCCCGTTCCCACGGTGCCTAATCCCAGTATTCCTAGTTTCACACCCATTTTGCACCCAATTTCACCAATAACAATTGTAGGTAGAGCGTTTGCCCTACCTACTGATTATCCTGCTTCCTTTGTCATTTGTCCTTTGTCCTTCGTCCTTTGTCTAAAACTAATGACCAATGACCAATGACTAATGACCAAATTAGTAAGTTTCTACGTGCCAGCGATGAGCTTTCTTGAGTTGCTTCTGGTAATCACTCCAGGTTACGCCTTCCTTAGCAGCAGCAGTAGTTAAGGCTGCATCAATACCTTCTTCCATACCTCGCAAACCGCAGATGTATGTGTGGGTTTTTTCATTTTTAATCAACTGCCACAATTCATCAGCATGTTCTGCTACGCGGTCTTGGATGTACATTCTACCGCCTTGAGGATTTTTTTGTTCCCGGCTAATGGCAGCAGTGAGGCGGAAGTTATCAGGATATTTTTGTTGAATTTCTTCCAGTTCTTCCTTATATAAGAGGTTTGGAGTTGTCGGCACACCAAATATTAGCCAAGAGAATCCTTTAAATTGGTATTCTGGGTTAGCTGCTCTTTCCGCATCTTTAAACTGACGCCATAGATAAGCCCGCATCGGGGCAATACCTGTTCCAGTTGCCAACATAATGACATTAGCTTCAGGATCATCGGGTAACAACATTTCCTTACCCACAGGCCCTGTAATTTTTATCTCTTCTCCTGGCTTGAGGAAACACAGGTGCGTAGAGCAAACACCGTAGACTGTTTCGCCAGTTTCTGGGTGCTTGTATTCTAATTGGCGGACGCACAGTGATACTGTCTTATCATCCACATCATCGCCATGACGAGTTGAGGCGATGGAATAGAGTCTAAGTTTTTCTGGCTTGCCGTTCTTGTCTAATCCTGGTGGGATAATCCCAATACTTTGACCTTCTATATACTTCAAATCCCCGGCGGAAAGGTCAAATTTAAGGTGTTGAACAATACCAATACCACCTTCTTTGACTAGCGGTTCGTTAGATATTACCTTGCCAATAAACGGAGCATTGGGACGGTAAGTGTTAACAGGAACGTCACCGTGGTCTTTTTTGGCTTTCGCTTGAGTCATGGTGTTGCCTTTCTTGTCCTTGTTCTTGAGCTGTTCTTCAGCTGATGATTTAGCGAAACCTTTGGTTTCACTATGAGCATTTACAGGTGTGGCTTTACCATTCCCTTCACTGTTAGCAGTTTCCCCAGATGTAGCTAACTCGCTGACAACGCTTGTAGCACTCCCAAATGAGGCTTTACCATTAACTGGCTCTAGCGCAGTTACAGGCTGGATGCTAACAATTGTGCCGCCTAGACGAGTGATACGTCGCATTTCTTGATTCATGCGGTTGTAAGGCACTCTGATGAACACACTGCCACTTTTCCGAATTGGGTAGTTAGTTTGATCGGTTTCTTCACTCTGACGCAAACCCACTACTTCATAAAGGAAGATGCGGCTACCTAATTCTATGTTGGCAGCACCCTCAACAGCACCTTGATTGTACATTCGTTCTACCACTCCGATAATTTACTTAACCGTTTTTCAAAAAAAACTATTCCCATCCCATGCCAGCTTTAGTTTACCGGATTTTCGTTTCACAAAACTGGCCCTGAAGGAAAAACGGCATCATTAAATTAATGCCTTGCTAAGTACACTCACCAAAGACATGCAGGCATAGCAAAAAACACACCTGTTCACCTTCTAAGGTAAAGGATAAGTCTTGTGGAGAATGTTAATAATGAATCAATTTAATCTTTTTTTCGTTAACTATCGCCCCATCAGGGAGATAGCTTTTTACCTTAGTACCCAACGAGCAACTCACAATGGCAGATGTTCTTAGAGGGCTGCTTTGCTCGGTGTAAGCTACCGCTCAGTTTACCTTTCAAAGCTGCCTTTGCGCTTGCTTACTCCAGGGGTTTCAATCGGAGAATGCCACGAGAGGAAGGTTTTCTTGCGATTGGTTTTACTTCTCCAAATCTACTACTTTTATGGAATATTGTTAGCTATCTTCATTACCTGTCTATGAAAAACTACATAACTAAGACAACTCCAGCTACAAACATCACGAGATAGACAATCATAATTCAAGCAACTGTAATTAGTTTCACTTGATGTGAAAAATCTGTCAACCTTCTATCAGTACTTTGCCATAACGTCAACGCTTCTATATGGGTATATCCATAAATTTACAGCCAATAATTTGAGTCATGCAAGTTGTTTCCTCATTCGTTGGATAGATTTTTACTTTGAATATTAAGTATTGTCGAGCAGGAATTACAATTTAGGAACATTATAAAATTTCCGGCAATCATAAATTATACCTTATAGTCTTGATTCTATAGAGTTACAAGTAGCAGACTGATAAAGGTGCAACGCTGATAAACAGTGCTGATCCCCATTTTTAAATTAACAACTAAATTAACAAAAAAATGATTAAGGAACCACGCTAATTCTTCTTGACAGCAATCTTGTATGGGATACCCCCTTCTGTTAAAATCAAATATATCACTAGGATTAAATACTTACCGGCACCAACATTCAGGCTAGTCCGACGAGTAGCAACTTAAAAGAGTAGGCAGGAGGCAAAGGACAGATCGCGCAGCGTGTCGTAGACAAGGCAGGAGGAAAGAAGTATGAATGAATTTTTTTTATTTCTAGGTCAAAAGCCCAGTTTAAAAATAAGAATTGTATTGAGCCAAAAGTGCCTCGGGATTCAAGGCATCTACAGCTTAAGTCCCACGCTTTTAAACGTGGGTTACTCCTGCCTCCTGCCTCCTGATTACTTTGTTGTCTACCCGCTTGGTGTCTTATAGATGTGCTAGGTAGCAAGAACGCAGGATAAACCAAAGGGGTAAACTCCTAGCTTCAGAATCTGCTGTGTGAAAAATTATTGACACAACTTTAGTATTTTAGAGGAGATTTATGACAAGTAAGCCGGAACGCGTGGTACTGATTGGAGTAGCCGGAGACTCTGGTTGCGGTAAATCTACGTTTTTGCGTCGTTTGATCGATTTGTTTGGTGAAGATTTAATGACAGTCATCTGCTTGGATGATTATCACTCCTTGGATCGCAAACAGCGCAAAGAAACGGGGATAACGGCGCTAGACCCCAGGGCGAACAATTTTGACCTGATGTATGAGCAAATTAAAGCGCTCAAAAGTGGTCAAGCGATTGATAAGCCGATTTATAACCACGAAACCGGCTTGATCGATCCGCCAGAGCGGATAGAGCCGAATCACATTATAGTTGTTGAAGGGCTGCATCCTTTATATGATGAGCGGGTGCGATCGCTAATCGACTTCAGTGTTTATTTTGACATTAGCGATGAGGTCAAAATTGCCTGGAAAATCCAGCGAGATATGGCTGAACGCGGTCATCGCTACGAAGATGTGTTAGCGCAAATTAATTCCCGAAAACCTGACTTTGATAAATTTATCGAACCACAAAGAGAATTTGCTGATGTGGTTCTCCAGGTATTGCCCACAAACTTGATCAAAAACGACACCGAACGTAGAGTCTTACGGGTACGTATGCTCCAGCGGGAAGGTAAGGAAGGCTTCGATCCAACCTACTTATTTGATGAAGGGTCAACAATCAATTGGACTCCCTGTGGACGCAAGCTGACCTGTTCTTATCCTGGTATGCAACTGTACTACGGTTCAGATGTTTACTACGGCCGCTATGTCTCAGTACTAGAGGTGGATGGTCAATTTGACAACTTGGAAGAAGTCATTTATATCGAAACCCATCTCAGCAATACATCCACAAAGTATCAGGGTGAATTGACTCACTTGTTACTCCAGCACCGCGAGTATCCAGGTTCCAATAATGGAACTGGTTTCTTCCAAGTGCTTACAGGTTTGAAGATGCGTGCTGCTTATGAGCGGTTGACAGCTACGGAAGCAAAGTTAGCGATTCAGGTTTAAAGCAGCAGTGTTTGTGTCAAAGCTTGTGGGGGCGCTTCCGGGTACCCCCTTTTTTTGTGTTATTAAATACATTTTAGCTAAAAAGTAATTAGCATACATTTATCTTACTTACGGATATTTACCTTATAGTTAGTGGTTTTTATCAATATCAAGAAGATACTAACGACTGAAGTATAAATATTGTTATGATTTCAGAAATTAGTAGTTAAACTAAATACTCACATTTAGTTAACGAAAAAACTCTCGATGGAGGAATTTCCTTTGTCTCGTCGATATCTATTTACCTCTGAGTCAGTCACCGAAGGTCATCCAGATAAAATCTGCGATCAGATTTCTGATACCATTCTGGATGCCCTCTTGACACAAGACCCTAGCAGTCGTGTCGCCGCTGAAGTCGTAGTTAATACTGGTTTGGTGCTAATCACTGGTGAAATAACCACCAAAGCTAATGTAAATTTCGTCAATCTCGCCCGAAAAAAAATTGCCGAAATTGGTTATACCAATGCTGACAATGGCTTTTCTGCTAACAGCACCAGCGTTCTGCTAGCTATAGACGAACAATCACCCGATATTGCCCAAGGGGTTAACACCGCCCAAGAAACCCGCCAGCAAGATAGTGATGAGCTATTCGATAAAATTGGTGCGGGCGATCAAGGTATAATGTTTGGTTTTGCCAGCAACGAAACACCAGAACTGATGCCCTTGCCCATCAGTCTAGCTCACCGCATTGCTCGCCGATTGGCAGCAGTCCGTAAAACAGGTGAACTGTCATACCTGCGTCCTGACGGTAAAACCCAAGTAACTGTGGTCTACGAAGATGGACGCCCCGTAGGTATTGATACGATTCTAATTTCCACCCAGCATACAGCCAGTATTGGGGAAATTACGGATGAGGCGGCGGTACAAGCCAAAATTAAACAAGACCTCTGGTCAGCAGTAGTCGAACCTGTTTTTGGTGACATTGACGTTAAACCTAATGAGGAAACACGTTTTTTAGTCAACCCCACTGGCAAATTTGTCGTTGGTGGCCCTCAAGGAGACTCTGGTCTGACAGGACGGAAAATAATCGTTGATACCTACGGTGGCTATTCACGACATGGTGGCGGTGCTTTTTCTGGCAAAGACCCCACGAAGGTAGACCGTTCTGCTGCTTATGCGGCTCGCTATGTAGCGAAAAATATTGTCGCCGCTGGGTTGGCAGAAAAAGTTGAAATCCAGCTATCTTATGCTATAGGTGTAGCACGACCAACCAGCATTCTAGTGGATACCTTTGGTACTGGCAAAGTGGATGAAGAAACCTTACTGGAATTAATCAACAAACACTTTGAACTCCGTCCAGCAGGGATTATCCATACCTTCAACTTACGCAACTTACCAAGTGAACGAGGCGGACGTTTTTATCAGGACGTCGCGGCTTACGGTCATTTTGGGCGGGCTGATTTAGACTTGCCTTGGGAACAGACCGATAAAGCCGAATTGTTGAAGCAAGCAGCGAATGAGTCACTTTCAGCAGTAGTTGCTCAGGCACTGACTTAGACTTATAGGCTACTACAAAAACTTAGTTTATCTACGTGAGGGTATTGGCAACTTAACAAGTTAGCAATACCCTCATTTTTTGCTAGCCACCTGAATATCCAAAAGTAAAACTACTACTTTGTCAAGCTAAACGCCCCAACAGCAGATTCATCTGTTGCAAAGATTTTTGTCAATCAAAAAGTTTTAAGTGTTTTCGTAGTTTTAGGAATTTTAGTCGTGGGAGTTTGGACTTTTTATATTGCCTTACAACTACAGTGGGGAGTGCAGCGACTCCAGCAAAGTATTAAAACAATGGAAGAGGATAAAGCTTCACTAATTCCTCCCCTCCCCGCAGAAATGGGACTTTTGGGAACTGCAATTAATAGTATGCAATATCACCGCCAAGAGTTAGAGCAGCGCTTACACCGTGTTGAGCGCTTGGCTTCTCTGGGACAACTAGTAGCAGGGGTAGCTCATGAAGTCCGCAATCCCCTAGCTAGTATGCGCCTCAACTTGCAATATACAGAACGACAATAAAAAAAGCAGAGAATTACAACTTTACCGATTGCTAGTTTACTAGAACAAGTAGACCGTTTAGAGATGCTGGTGCGACGGCTATTGTATTTTGACCAAAATCAGCAAGAAGAAATGGTAACTACTTCCCTAGAAGCGATCGCTTTTGAATCAGTTTCTCTATTACGTCTCAAAGCCGAAGAACAGGGAGTAACGCTTTTTTATCGCTCTGCTGCTGAACCTTTGCCCCAAGTACCACTACGCTGCCGAGAGTTAGGACAGGTGATGGTTAACTTAATCTTAAATGCCATCCAACCAAGTTCACTAGAAAGTGAAGTTGAGGTAGGTGTAAGCCAAGAGCAAGACTACTTAGTGACTTGGGTAAAAGATACTGGCGCAGGTTTAGCACCAGAAGAACGCGATCGCATTTTCGATCCTTTTTATTCCACAAAACCTCAAGGAACAGGTTTAGGTTTAGCAATTAGCCACGAGATTGTCACCCGACATGGAGGGCATATTGATTTGAAATCTCAACCGGGTTGCACCGTTTTTAGCATTTACTTACGAAGAATCACAACGATGGCTAAGATTTTGATTATTGATGATGAAAAAGCTTTGCGTCAAGCGATGGCGCAGATTTTAAAAGATGAAGGTCACGACGTAATAGAGGCGGGAGACGGAGAACAAGGACTGAAGATAATTCAACAAGATGCTACATCTCGTCCTGACTTGGTATTTCTAGATTTAAAAATGCTCAAAACTCAGGGTAGTGCTGTTTTAAAAGCTTTAGGTAGTAAGACTTTATTTGAACTGCCAGTAATTGTGATGACAGCTTACGGGACAAGTCGTACAGCGATTGAAGCTATGCAATTGGGAGCCTATGATTACTTAACTAAACCCTTCGATTTAGAAGATTTAGTCAACTTGGCGCAAAAAGCTTTAGCTCATTCCCAAGCATCAGCCGAGCAAATTGGTGAAGCAAATACCCAAACCCTCGGACAGCCAGAAGAACTGTTGGGGCGATCGCCTAAAGTTGAGCCTTTGAACCTGAACGTTGGGCCTTTTAGCCTCGAAGTTGCACCTTTGAGCCTGAAATTTTAAGTTTGATTGTTGACAAATGACAAATGACCAATGACAAATAACTAAATCCAAGCATAAGCTAGGATGAGAGTCACGACAGTTAGCGGTAAACCAAAACGTAGATGTTCCCAGAATGACAACTGATAACCAAGTTTTGCAACAGCCTCAGCAACAATTAAGTTAGCAACTGAACCTAACAAAGTTAGATTACCTGCTAAGGTAGATCCTGCTGCTAATAGTAACCAGGTTTTGGTGTCTGGATGAGAAATTAAATGTTGTAGTAACAATACGGCTGGAACATTAGAAACTAAATTTGAAAGCAGAGCAGTAATTCCTAATATGTTCAGAGGAGTATAAACTAAACCACTAAATAAATTCAATATTCCTAATTTTTCTACTCCAGCAGTCACAACAAATAGTCCAGAGAACATCACCAGTAAATCCCAATCTACTTTATTTAAAACTCGTTGCGGTTTGATTCGCCTAGTAATGAACAGTAAACCAGCAGCTATGAGTGTTGCTTGGGCTGGAGGTATCCCAATTAAAAATGCAATTAATAGTCCTCCTGTTATCAATAGGCTTTTAGTAAGCAACGGTTTAAATATGCGGTAACGCACGGGGGTTACACTGGGACAAGACTTAGTAGAACGGACATCAGGATACAGCCACCACAATAACCCAATTTGGATTAACAAACTTACTAATGCAATGGGAGTCAATGCTTTCGCAAAATCGAGATAGCTGATACCAGAGAAAGAACCAATCAGAATATTTTGCGGATTACCACTTAAAGTAGCCACTGAACCTAGATTAGTTGCTCCCGCCAAGGCAAGTAAGTAAGGAATCGGATTGAGGTTCAAAGTTTGGGTTAAACCGAGAACCAAAGGAGTCAAAATTAGAGCGATGGTATCGTTCAGAAAAAAAGCGGAAAGAATTCCACTGCCGAAAGTTAAAACAATTAGCAAACCCAAAGGGCTACGAGTAAAGTGTGTAACTGTATCAAGGGTTAGTTGAAAAAAACCAGCGTAAGCTAAGTTTGTGCTGATTACCATCATGCCAAACAGGAAAATCAGCGTTTTATAGTCTATAGCTTGCCATGCTTCTTTAAGGTCTAATACTCCGAAAGCCATCAGCAAAGATGCACCAACTAAAGCAATACTGGCTCGGTTCATCCGCAAACCAGGGAGATATCCTAAACCCAAACCGATATAAGTCAGTCCAATGATGATGTATCTGAAAACAATCATGATTTTGCTAGATGCTTGTGACCTGATGCTTTTCAATCCACACCAAGAAATAATCATTATTTCTTGGTGTGATTTGGAAGGCTGAAAGAGGCATTTAATGGAAGTCTGAAACCCTTACTCTAAATGCTATGAGTATACTTCCATAACTTCTGCTTCCGGTTTTACCCTAGCTTCTGCTGCTAGAAATTCAGCCACTTGCGCCTCAATTTCATCCCGGACAATTTGGCGATATTCCAAGAAATGCTCAATTTGGGCACAAACAGCTAAATAGCTACTCACCCCACCCGGATTATGCTGATACATACTCCACAAGTTGCGCCAGAATTGCCAGCGTGTCTGACGACGTACACCTTGACGCCAGCAAATAATCAGAAACGCTCGGAGTACTTTCCAGTTCAATGGTTTCTTGGCAGCTTTGCCCTTTTTCGGGTAGGTTGCTTCGCCCAAAAGCCTAAAATGTTTGTATGTACGCTCCAAAAACCGCTCTGGCTCATACAAATCACAGAAAGCCTGCACATATTCACAAGCGATGTCTTCTAATGGTCGAGTTGGGACAAAGTTCATCAACGTCGTTTGGTTGATGTTGGCAGATTTATTACGGAGTCGTCCTTCCTTTTCTAATCTATGCCAAAGGGCTGTATCTGGAAGGGCTTGCAGCATACTAAATAAGGCTGTGGGGATTGCCGTTTGCTCAACAAACTTGACAATTCGTGCGCCGGCTCCTATTTTCTCGCCATCAAACCCAATGATAAAGCCTGCCATGACTCGCAGCCCGGAGCGGGTAATTTTATTCACTGCTTCACTGAGTGAATCTCTGGTATTCTGGTATTTCTGCGTGAAAGTGAGACTTTCTTCATCAGGGGTTTCAATTCCAAGAAAAACGGCTCCAAAATTACACGCTACCATCAAATCCATCAGCTCTTGATCTTGGGCTAAATCAACTGAAGCCTCTGTGGCAAAGGAAAAGGGATAGTTATGTTCTACCATCCAGGGCAGAAGGGACTTCAAAAATAATTTCACATTCCGCTTATTACCGATGAAGTTGTCATCCACCATAAAAATACTGCGTCGCCAACCCAGTTTATAGAGATAATCAAGTTCTGCTAAGAGTTGCTCTGGGTTTTTGGTGCGGGGTTTGCGACCGTATAGCACAATAATGTCGCAAAATTCACACTGAAAAGGACATCCACGGGAAAATTGTACTGACATCTCTGCATAAGCTTCAAACTCTAGCAAATCAAAGCGAGGTGTTGGAGTGTTGGTGACATCTGGTTTTTCCCCGCCAGAACGAAAAATACCTGTGCGATCGCCCCGTGCGATCGCTGCTACAAATAAGGGTAGGGTAATTTCCCCCTCGTCTAATATCAAATAATCTGCCCCGGCGGATGTCATTTCATTCGGTAGCGCTGTTGGAAAAGGCCCACCCACAGCGACTTGCTTACCTCTCTGCTTTGCTTCCAATATTTGAGAGAGCAAATCCTCTTTTTGCACAATCATCGCCGACATAATCACCAAATCTGCCCAAGCCCATTCTGCTTCTGTACAGACGCGAACATTTCGATCTACTAGCTTGAAATTCCATTCTTGCGGTAAAATCGCCGCTACAGTCACTAAGCCTAAAGGCGGTAACATTGCTTTACGGTCTAATAAAGCCAGTGTCTTTTCAAAAGACCAAAAACTTTTTGGAAAGCGGGGGTATAGAAGTAAAACGTTCATATTTGATGTTTATAAACCTTGATTTTCGTTGCTAGTTGAGTTCATGTCAAACTAAACCAGTCGTGATAACACATTAGAGGAGCTTCTATATCCACTAGCTGTAACTTCTACTATGACTGATTTAGACAAAGCAATATCTTGTTAGGGCGATTATTCCTGTTTTTAGAGAAATTGCTCAATCAGTTTGAGGAGTGCGATGTCTACGACGAGCAACTCTTGGATAGGCTACACCAAGACCTACGTAATTTCCGAAAATCCTCAAATATAGATGGTTAAAGGATTTACTTAGAAAGACTAGAACTTGTGGGACGGTTATAAACCAATACAGTTCAGAATTGCGATAAAACCCAGATGTAGAGACGCGATTTATCGCGTATTGAATGAAGCGTCTTGAAACAGCAATTATTTACACCAATAACCCCTAACCCAAGCGTATTGGGTTATAAACAAGTAGCAGTTCAATACTTGTTCTTTTTGTAACTTGGCAAATTGGCAACTCTCAGAAAATTAACTGTGTTATTTTCAATACTATACAAGGTGTATTTGCACTTTCAAGCTATTTAGACGGGCTGCAACCCGTCTTTTTTATCCCTGGATCATTTTAAAATCTCTTTAAATCTCGTTTTCGGGTAGAACTGAAAATGCTCTTTCAGGAGGCAGCAGCGCACTAATCGGCATTCCCAGCCAGGAGACTGGGAACGAGGTAAGACATTGCCATGAATTAGCTGCCCGTGGAAGCGATCGCGCTTTCTTTTACAACTTCAGCTTTTTTGTCATCAATAGGAAGTTGCACAACATAGACTGAACAAGGAGCATGGTGAAGAACGTAATTACTGACACTGCCGAGCAATAGTTCCGCTAGACCAGAGTGACCTCGACGCCCAATGACAATGAGATCGGCATCCCAATTCCCAGCTAAGTCACAAATAACTCGACTAGGACTGCCAGGGATTTGCCTAAATTCAGCGTTCACAGCCGCTGTATTTGCTTGAGCGCAGAACGATTGCAACATCTCCACACCTTGATTTTTCCATTTTTCCCACTCCTGTATGTGAGACTCTGAGACTTGGTTCCACATTCCTGGATAGTAGTCAAAAGTAGACACTGGTATATAAGGACTACCTTCTTCTTCAGTAGATAAAACGTGTAGCAGGAATAAACTAGCTCCAGTCATCTTAGCTAAAGCAATGCCTTGTTCAAAAATATGTTTGCCCATCTCAGAGCAATCCAATGCAAGCAGAATTTTTTTAAACATATATACCTCTAATACTTAGACTAGGTGAGTTTTTTCAGATCCTCATCTTAATATTCAGGTATAGGGAAATAATTTGAGAAACTTGTGAGGAATGCAAAAGAGCATACAACACTTTATATTAGACCTCTTGCAAAAATATGTTTTTGCACTCTTAGGGAAAAGGGTAAAGGTTAAAGGGAAAGGATTTTGAGTTTCTTTACCCTTTCCCCCTTACCCTTTCCCCCGACTTTTGCAAGAAGTCTATTACATTTTGAAGTGCCTAACGTGGGTTAAAGCACAATACGGTTCAGTTAAGGATAATTGTAGGTTGGGTTGAACGAAGTGAAACCCAACAAATGCCCGTAAATGTTGGGTTTCGTTCCTCAACCCAACCTACGCAAATTTATTTTTCTGGCTTAACTGAACCGTATTGTTTTAAAGCATGGAGTTAGATGATTACCGATATTACTATTAACCATATATGAACTAGTAACAGAGCCATTCTCGATGGCTCTGTTAGAGCAGGATTGTTTAGAAGTAAATTGAGTAGTGAACCAGTTTCTTTACCCTTTTCCCCGACAAATGCCAAGAAGTCTAATTTTCTCTTCGTTAGTCCAATCCTTTCTCAATCAAAAGTAATTTTAACTGATTACTCCTGAAAGTGGGTGCAGTATTGTTAAATGAAAACTATGTCTGGTTTCAGTTTTCAGATACCGTTCTTGCAAAGGTTGCCACTGTTGCCATGACTGGTAACGATTTTCAGTTAATAAATTAGCAAGAGTGGGCAACTCAGTGTGAATTTCTGACTTATATACATCTCCAAGCCAGTCAGTTAAAACGGCACTATCTTGCATCGTACCCAAAATTTCTTGGATATTTTTCACTTCTGTAATATAAGCTTCGTAAGACTCGCCATATAAGTCAGTAAATAACTCCATTTGATAGCGTATACGTTTAGCTTCTTTTCGCAAACTATGAAGAATTTCACCTTCTGTTGTTAATTGTTTTTCTATCTTTTTTGGTTTCCAGTTTTTCTGGATCTTCACTTCTGACTCTACAATTTCAGTCCCAACTAGCCAACCTGGATGCAGAAAGAAGTTACTCACTTCTGGTAAAAGCAAGTCTGGTAGTACTTGCTGAATGGCAATAGATGCCAAAGGTTGATAAGTAGGTTTCTCTAACCACTTATCTAATGCATCTTTTAAAGACTTGTAAGATTCATCATTTAATGTTTTCTGCACACTCGATTCTACATCTTCACGTTGTTTCGCCAAAGCTGTAAAAGCTGTTTGTAGAGATTCTTGTTCTTTACGAGGTAAGTTTGGTTTATAAGTGTTTTCCAAACTTTCTTTGAGTACGTCTAAATCTCGCAGATTACCAAGACGACGGGCTATTTTACCAATATTTTTATCGCTGACTGGTTTCGACAGATCCACTGCTAGTCCAAACCGAGTTACCGCTGTCCGTAGGCGGCGCATTCCCACTCGCATTTGGTGCAGCGCTTCTGGATCTTCATCTTTCTTTACTGATTTTTCCCACTTCAAGGTTTTCTTAAAGTGTTTTTCAATCGCTTGGTAGGCGTAGTCACCGAGAGTTTTTACTGTAGGTTGTGTAGCTAATTTCATAATGGGTCTGAATGATTACCTCATGAGGTTATTGCATAATAACAATATTATTTAGAATTTTACATCTACTTTTGATATTTTTTATGCAAACAGGATTGTCGGATATGCTTATAACTATTGATAGTTACATCCTATTTTATAAATATGCAATATCTGTCAAAGGTCAAAGTTTTACAAGCATTTTATCCCGTAAAGTTGATATGAGATATAGTTTTAAGAATAAAATTTTACGATAATCAAATCATATATTATAATAGCATGGCTAGCATATTTGTAAATATCAATATAATTTAAAATGCCAAAATTACATTTACTAAATCAAGTTTTATTGACTTTTGTAGATTCTTTTAAGGAACATAGAGAAGACTTATCAGCAGTGCTGCTAACACATCAGAAGTATTTATGGTTAGGGTCAGATGAAACCTCTACTCTTGAGCGTTTATCTTTGATTGATACTGATAAATTTACAGATCATCAACAATTTCGAGTAGTAGAATTTATCAGTTTACCTGCACCAGAAGAGGAAGAAATTGATATAGAAGGACTGGCTTATGCTGATAATTACTTATGGTTTGTTGGTTCTCACAGCTACAAACGCAAAAAATTAAAACCTGAAAATACAGATGCCAAAAACTTTAAAAGGCTCGGAAAAATTGAATCAGAACCTAACCGTTACGTCTTAGGACGGATTCCTCTAATAGACGGTAAGCTATTCTCATCTTGTCCACACCCCCAAAAGCCAGACGTGCAATTGAATGCCGCTAAATTAGAGGTTACGAATCAGGGTAACTTGCTGATGACAGCTTTAGCAAATGATGCCCATTTAGGCTTGTTTATTCAAGCAGCAATTCCCGGAAAGGATAATGGCTTTGATATTGAAGGAATAGGCATTTATCAAAACCGCGTCTTTCTGGGTTTGCGCGGGCCTGTATTGCGGGGTTGGGCTGTGGTGCTGGAAATAGAGTTAGAAAATTCTACCCCTGGACTGATGAAACTAAAGCAAATTGGGGAATTGCAGGAGTTATATAAAAAGCATTTTATCTGGTTGAATGGTTTGGGAATTCGGGATTTGTATGTAGATGATAAAGATTTGTTGATTTTAGCCGGGCCAACGATGGATTTAGATGGCCCCGTGCAAGTTTATCGCTGGGTAAATGGTGTGAATTTGCGAGAAAATGTCTTCAGCAATCCCGATTTTGTGCAAGATATTCCTTATGGGAATCGGGAAGAACACGCTGAAGGAATGACGCTGTTTCAGGATGTAACTGGCGTACCTTCGCTATTGGTAGTTTATGACTCTCCAGCAAAAAGTAGGCTGGTGGGTGATGATAGTGTAATGGCGGATGTGTTTAAGTTGGGCTAACTTCGATCTTGGTTTTAGGATTTTAGATTAGACTTCTTGCAAAAGTCGGGGTAAAGGGTAAGGGGGAAAGGGTAAAGAAACTCAAAATCCTTTCCCTTTAACCTTTACCCTTTTCCCTAAG
>NZ_JBALDP010000094.1:0-11188 GCF_036917355.1 Nostoc sp. | reverse complement strand
ACCTATTTGCCCAAAAAACCATCGATCGATATTTACCCAAAAGACTTACCTGCACTGCCTCCTGCTATTTTTTAGTTCCGTCGAACTCACGTTAAAACAATGTGAGTTTGACGGTTAGGAAAGGTCAAATAAGATTCCTGTATGAATTTGCTCAACTGAACATCCACGCAGCCTGAAAAAAGTCGCGCTCACAAAACATCGCATAACGATAAGTTGAATGCACAACAGAATTAGTAACGGCATAATTGTCAACCAAATTTTCTAATTGTTGTGTTAGTGGTTGAAAATCTGCACTGCTATAAGTACGAATCCAGTCTGCATATTGATGATTAGGAATACCGTTACAAGCCAATTTTTCTCCTAAAAAGGCATACAAACGCATACAAGGAGACATAGCCGCAGCAGTTAAACCCACATCTTTACTCCAAGCAGTTGCTAACAAAAAATCAGTATAGCGGCGGGTGGCAGATGCAGGTTCTACAGCATACAAATTGACTCCCCACTCAGAAGCATAGGCACTATGCAGCCGTAGTTCTTCTAAAACTCCACTAGCTAAATTATGAAATGTGGTGAAACCTAACCAGTCTGGTGCTTTAGCTGCGGCGATACTGTAAGCACGGGCAAAAGCTTCTAAGAAAAAAGCATCTTGCCCTACGTAGTAAGCAAATTTAGCTCGCTCAAGAGTACCATCGCCAATGCCTTGAACGAAAGGATGCTCTAAGCAAGCTTGGGCTAAGTCTTGATTTGCTGCCCATAATTGGTTAGATAAAGTCATTTGTCATTTGTCATTTGTCAACTGTTATTATCCCCTTTAAAAAGGGAAGAATTGGAGCAAGACTGAGCCAATACTTCCCAAAAAGTCAACGAAGTTGGGTTTACCAGTACTCACCTTCTCATTAACCGGTGTTTGTAGTTCTTTTATAAAAGTTTGGGCTGTTAGGGTTCCAGTGCTGTTGTTTTGGGATGTAAACAATTTTTCCGCAACTTGAGCATCTTGGAATGCACCTTGTCTATCTAGTATTTGGTAACGGGCGACACCACGAGCTAGATAAGCATCCGCATATTCTGGTTTAATTGTGATCGCTTGATTAAAATAACTGATTGCTTGCTGTTGGTTGCCTTTTTGCCCTTCTGCTACACCCAAAGCATAAAATTCTGCTGGTGAGGCAATTTGTGATGGTATCGCAACTGCACCTTGAAAGTTAGTCCCATTCAAGTAAGCACCAGTTAGTTCTGCATTTGCTAAATAAGTATTTCTCAAATCAGCACCCGTCAAATTTGCCCCATTAAATTTAGCTTCGCTCAGGTTAACGCCAAATAAACTCGCGCCACTTAAGTTTGCACCTCGTAAATCTGCACCGCTCAAGTTTGCGCGGCTGAGGTTAGCACCTGTGAGATTAGCACCGCTTAAATTGGCTCCAGATAAGTCAGCCATCACTAAACCTGCACTCGTCAAATCACAGTTTTGACATTGTTTGGTTGCCAATAACTGTTTAATATGTTCAGAATTTGCTGCTTGTACGGTTGTTGTCAAACTAATCGTAGTTAAAAATGCAACTGCACCCAGAAGTTGGTTTTTCATGTCTGTGTAATATTTTTTACTAAATAGCAGTATTAACTGAGATGGATTTATACCTCAACATTATGATATGAGCAATCTCAACAATTTGCCCTCTGTAGTTGCCTACATCACCTATAAATTGGTGATACTTTTTCTATGGAATGTTACGCTAAAGGATTATAGAAAAGTCGTTAAAGTATAAATCGAGCCGATATTAAGACTGACAATCCCAGTAAAAAGGGTAAATGAACATCATTCGTCAAGATAAATGATACACTCCACTAGAGGCGAAACTGGTGTTACAAAATTAAACTCACTGTAAAATATCGCTTCAAAGAAAGCATCTGTAACATCCAAATAATTAGTATTCTTTTAAATCAAGTAAATTAGTAGAGCAGTATCCAAGCCTAAAGTTTGCCCTGATAACCGGAATAGTCATTATCATCAGGGATGCTTTGACTCAGGAGCAAAATGATAGATTTGTTTTTGGATACCCTGATTTTAAATAAATATGAGACTATAGAAACATTAAAGCAGTTAGAAAAACGTGAGTCAGCAAGACAAACTCTTAGACAAAATTCTCTCTGGGACTTCTGATACAGATATCCCTTTCGCCCAACTATGGCAACTTTTATATACACTAGGCTTTGAAGAACGGATTCGTGGCGATCATCGTATTTTTGTCAAAGCCGATGTTGAGGAGATATTGAACCTGCAACATAAAAGAGGAAAAGCCAAAAGCTATCAAATTAAACAAGTTCGGGCAGTGATTCTCAAATATAAGCTAGGAAGTAAAAATGATGTTTCGGTATGAAATTATTCTCTACTGGAGTGAATTAGATCGAGCCTTTATTGCTGAAGTTCCAGAGTTATCAGGCTGTGCTGCTGACGGTGATACTTATCAAGAAGCCCTGCATAATGTAGAATTAGTTGTGCAGGAATGGATAGAAACTGCTAAAGATTTAGGGCGTCCAGTTCCTGAACCTAGACCACGTTTGATGTACATTTAATTGATACACAAAGCAAGTTAAACTGATTTTTTAGCACCATCAGAAATATTTAAGACCATATTAGATACGGATCGGAAAATTTTTCGCTAAAAGACCTAAAAAATTCTACTGGCTGCCATTATAGTATCTAAGTTATAGCGATTCTCATTTGAATTGGTACACAGTATTGCCCATTATTGTCAACTTAAGCTCAAATGCTTGTATCACAAGTCGAATTACTCCCCCTTAATCCCCCCGATATATTGGGGGAAACAAGAAAATCCGGTTCCCTCCCCTTTATAAGGGGAGGGTTAGGGTGGGGTAAAATCTCTAAGTGAAGAACTTAGTTAGTAGTAAGCTTACAAATCACCATAATATGTGATTTGTATTTGTTAGTAGTATAGTGAATAACTTGTAGTCCAGAACGTTCTAGTTCTTGCAATAGTTTAGGTATTTCATACTTGTGATGCCGCCAAATAGTAATCTCTTCACCTTTAGAGAATTCAATATTTTTATCTATACCCATCCGACTAAAATTTATAGTGTAATCATGACGTAATTTCAGATTAGCAACAATACTATCTGTTTTTAAATCGTATTTTCTCACTAGTTCACAATCTTCAGATTTAATCCCAATCTTCTTTTTAATCCATCCATATACTTCTTCTACATGATACTTGCAGCCACCTCTAACTATTCCATCCCATGTAGAGTTAGAACCAGTTTCGTTAGTAAATACTAAAAGATCGTGTTTTCCCATGCTATCTCTAAAGTTTTTGAATACCTCATCTCTATTTTGATGATTTCCAATGGTAACTCCTAAGTGTAAAAAAATTTTTACTGTGTCGTCCATTTCAAGACTAGCTTGATTTTGGAATAAAATTTTGGGTACACAACTACTTTCTATGTCAATTGTGGAACTGATAAACTCGACTAGGGGAAACCATTTCTTAAAATTGCTTTTGGAGACATGAAGCAATTCTTCACTAATGTCTAAAGCAATATATTTGTTAACCTTTCCTAATTTGTTTAGTCTGCGAATAAACTTTTTAACTGGATAGGAATTACCGGCGCCAACGTCTATAATATTTACTCCTTCACCAATTTTTATACGATCGTTCAGGTATTTGAAATTATCTTTTAAAAGGTCAATTTCTACATTTGCTCTTCCATACCATCTAGGAATAGCATATTTCAAATAAAAATCGTTCCAAATTTTTGCACCTCTTCCTTTATAAGAATACTTTAGAGGAATTTCTCGTCTGACTTCTAATGCATGAATTATCCCTAAAATTTCTTCTTCAGAAAAAAGAGAGTAGAACTCAGAACTTGGCTTTGCTATGCGACTGATAGCAGATGAAATATCTAAGGGAAGTTGGGAATTGCTATGAAAATTTTGAGCCATTATTCTTGTTCTTTGGTTTTCTTCGGTCTTGAAATTGATTAGCCGCAATGCTTGCTAGAAATGTATTCTCCCATGCCACTGTCCCAAAACCTGGAATCTTCATCACAAAGAACAGGCCTGTTTTCCATATCACATTCCCCACTCTCAAAGAATAAATTGGTTTTTTACAATCAAAATACGAGATAATTTTCCAATGATACAGGGATGAATTGCAGTGGTTCAGCAACCAGAACTCCAGGAAACTTCGTCGATCAAGTCAACCCAGCGTGTGCTTAAAAGTTTAAGTACTTACCGATGGACTTCGCTTGGAGCATTGGTCAGCCTGTTGCTGTTGACGATCGCAAACGCACTCACCCCACAACTATTTCGGTGGGGAATTGATGAGGGGATATCGAAAAAAAACATCCAAATTGTGCTATATAGCGCCGCTTGGATGGTAGTCGCGGCGATCGCTCGTGGTGTATTTAACTTTGGACAAAGCTATTTAGCAGAAGCAGCGTCTCAAGGTGTTGCTTATGACCTGCGAAACAAAATTTTCAGCAAGATTCAAAATCTCAGTTTCAGCTTCCACGATCAGGCGCAGACTTCCCAACTGCTAACCCGTGTCACCAGCGATATCGAGCAGATTCGTACCTTTGTTGGCACTAGCTTAATTCAAGTCGTTGGTTCACTTGTGACATTGGTGAGTATTTCGGTAGTTTTGCTGGTGATGAACTGGCAACTAGCATTGATTACGCTAACGGCAGTGCCAATAGCTGCATGGTTAATGGCACAATTCGTTACTCGAAATGACAAACTTTTTCGGCAAGTACAAGAGCAACTAAGCGATCTCAATGCTGTATTGCAAGAGAATTTGCTAGGAATACGGGTGGTGAAAGCGTTTGTGCGAGAGTCAACCGAAAGGTCGCGTTACACGACTCTAAATGATGGTCTAGTCAGGGCAAACATGAAGACCATTAGCGCCATCCGCAATACCTTCCCATTCATTTTTTTGGTGAGTAATTTGGTAACACTGGCAGTTTTCGCCTATGGGGGAGCGCAGGTGATTGGGCGCAGATTTTCTATAGGCGAGCTGGTGGCGTTTAACTCCTACCTAGCGTTGATTCTCCAACCGATTTTGTTGATTGGATTTGCCGCACCCGCGATCGCTCAAGCAGCTGCTTCCGCCGAACGTGTCTATGAAGTTGTAGATGCAGAGGTAGAAATTCACGATTGCCCTGGTGCTGTCCCCTTTGACACCTGCGGTGGTAGAATTACCTTTGAAAATGTTTGCTTTCGCTATCCTGGAGCGACAACCGAAACTCTGAAAGAAGTATCCTTTGAAACCAAGCCTAACGAGCTAATCGCCGTTTTAGGAATGACTGGTTCGGGAAAAAGCACAATTATGAACCTGATTCCCCGCTTTTATGATGTCACAAAGGGAGCAGTTCGCATTGACGGACGAGATGTAAAAAGTTTCACACTCAAAAGCCTCAGATCGCATATTGGGATTGTATTTCAGGAAACTACTCTCTTTTCTGGCACAATCCGCGAAAATATTGCCTACGCCAAACCCGATGCCACTTTAGAGCAGGTGATTGAAGTTGCAAAAACTGCCCAAATGCACGATTTTATTAGCGGTCTAGCCGATGGCTACGAGACGATTGTGGGTGAACGAGGCGTAGGCTTATCTGGTGGACAAAAGCAGCGAATTGCGATCGCTCGTACCTTGTTAACCGATTACAGCATTCTGATTTTGGACGATAGCACCTCGGCTGTAGATGCCAAAACTGCTGCCCAAATTCAAGCGGAGCTCGATGACTTAATGCACCAAAAAGCTTGTACAACCTTTGTAGTCGCTCAACGTATCAGTACAGTCCAGAATGCCGATCGCATTTTTCTCATGGATAAAGGACGATTGGTAGCACAAGGCACTCACGAGGAATTGATGCAAACCAGTCCACTCTACGGTGTCATTTTGGAATCTCAGGTAAAGCCGAAGGAGAAAAAATGAGAGGCACTATTCCCGTTGTTGCATCTGAGGAAAACGCGAGTCAGAAATCCACCCTGCGGCGCTTTTTACAATACGTGCTACTTTATCGCAAAGAAATTCCCATCGCCCTGACATTAGTATTAATTGGTGCGATAACTCAGGCAGTTGGGCCATTCTTTCTCGGCTGGTCGATCGATCGTCTGATTGCACAAGGGGATTTACAAGGACTGCTGATGTTGTTAGGGCTACTAGGGCTGAACTACGGACTTGGTGTTTTAGCAATTCGGGGTCAAATTATTCGAGTCGGCTGGATTATGCAGCGATTGCTGGCTCAACTAAGGCAAGATATTTTCATTAAAATCCAAAGTTTGCCACTCAGCTTTTTCGATCGCAGCGAAGCAGGCGATTTAATGAGCCGATTGCTGAATGATGTCAACACTGTGAATCAAGCATTTGGACTGACGATCGCCCAAATGCTGGGCAACACTTTCAGTTTGGTGGGCATCGTGATTGCCATGCTCTCAATCAACCTGCGACTAGGTTTGTTGAGCAACCTGGTAGTGCCACTGATGATTTTTACCACAAGCTTATTTGCACGTTGGGCAAGAGTCAGATTTCGCGTCACCCGACAAACCATTGGGGAACTTTCCGCCAAGTTAGAAGAAGATATTGGCAGCGTCCGAGAAGCACAAGCATTTAATCGCGTACAGATGAATATCGCAGAATTCGACGTTCTTAACGCCGCCAATAGAGATGCCAACGTTGAGGCTGTGGCAATTACTTCCGCCTTTTTACCCTCCATCGATTTTCTCAACACATTAGCAACGGCTGGCGTACTAGCCTATGGCGGTTATCTGGCGGTAACAGGAGCTGCAACAGTAGGGGTAGTGACATCCTTTTTACTTTACGTCCAACAGTTCTTCCGCCCGATCCAAATTCTCAGCCAGTTTTATACTCAAGCTCAATCTGCCTTCGCCGGATTAGAGCGAATATTTTTATTATTAGATGAACCGTCAGAACTCAAAGACGCACCAGATGCCACAGAAATGCCGCCTATTCAAGGTGAGGTGGCATTTGAGAATGTCAAGTTTGGCTACAACCCAGATCAACTGGTTCTCAAAGGAGTGAATTTACACGCTTATCCAGGACAGATGGTTGCATTAGTAGGGCAAACCGGTTCGGGAAAAAGTACAATTATTAACTTGATTTTGCGCTTCTATGATGTATCTAGCGGTGCAGTGAAAATAGATGATATTGATGTGCGTAGCGTGACTCAAGCAAGTCTGCGCCGTCAAATTGGCATCGTCCTGCAAGATAATCTTTTGTTCACTGGTACTGTTGCCGAAAATATAGCTTTTGGCGCTCCTTACGCCACTCAAGCTGATATCGAAGCGGCTGCACAACTGGCAAATGTGCATGAGTTCATTACCTCACTACCACAGGGTTATACAACTCAATTAGGCGAACGGGGAGCGCCTTTGAGCCAAGGACAACGACAACTAATCAGTATTGCTCGTGCGGTATTAATTAATCCCCAAATTCTGATTCTCGATGAAGCCACCAGCAGCATCGATACCCGCACAGAAGCGCTAGTACAAAATGCGATCGCTCGTTTGCTCCAAGGTCGTACTAGTTTCGTAATTGCCCACCGCCTCAGTACAGTTACTCAGGCAGATCAAGTTTTAGTAATTCAGCAGGGACAAATTGTAGAACAGGGTACTCACGCCGAACTCGTTAATCAGCAAGGTGTTTATGCTAACCTTTATGCTCTCCAACTGGGCGCAGCAGACACAATGGTTCTTCAAAACGAAAAGTAAAATATATATACATAACTCAAATTTACTAATTGCCAGCAAAAAAAATGAAGCTACCTAACCTCGATTCACAAACCATCGATCGCATCATTGAAATGGCATGGGAAGATAGAACACCTTTTGATGCTATCGAGGCTCAGTTTGGGCTACTGGAAAAAGAGGTAATCGCCCTAATGAGGCGTGAAATGAAAGAATCTAGTTTCAAGATGTGGCGAGAGCGAGTCACCAAACGCAATACAAAGCATTTATCTCAGCGAGAATTTATTGCAGGTCGGTTTAAATCGCATAATCAAAAAACGTAAGTAATTGGGTAAGCGTAGGCGTAGCCCGTCGTAGACATCGACTCTTTGGTGATATAAACCAACAAAGGCTAAAATGCTCTAGTAAAGAATGAGCCTGCGAACCCTTGCAATTATTGAGGGACAATTACCAAATTCACCAAGCACAATGACGAAAGTTACACTCTACATTGCAGCTAGTTTGGATGGCTACATTGCTCGCAGCGATGGCGGAATTGAGTGGCTATCAATCCTTGATACAGAAGGTGAAGACTACGGTTACACTGATTTTTACGAATCGATTGATGCGATCGTTTTAGGTAGCAAGACATATGAAGTAGGGCTAGGTTTTGATCGATGGCCTTACCCAGAAAAAAAATCTTTCGTATTCACCCAGCGTCATCTCCAATCCGATCGTCAGGACGTTGTGTTTGTTTCTGACCCAGTAAAACAGGCGTTAGCTAATATAGAGGCTCAAGGTTTTAAAAATATTTGGCTAGTTGGTGGCGGAAAATTAATCAATTCGTTTCTTCACAACAGCTTGATTGACGAATATATAATTTCAACTATTCCAACTATCTTAGGTGGCGGTATATATCTTTTCCCACCACCTACCCCGGAAGAAAAATTGGAGCTTATTAGCTCAAAACAATATCCAAGTGGTTTACTTCAAGCACACTATAGGCGAAAAGGAAATATTTAAAAGAATTCGTAATTCTTAATGATGCTATCTACGAATTACGAACTTGTACTGAGCTTGTCCTGAGCTTGTCCTGAGCGTAGCCGAAGGGCGTAGCCGTTGGCGCAGCCTCTCGTAGAGAAGTATTACGAATTATCTAAAGAAGCTTCTGAACAGCATTGCTAAAGTCTTCGTAAGGAGAAACCCCTACAATGGTTTCTGCTACAATACCATCTTTGAAAATTAAAACTGCTGGAATACTGCGAAGACCAAATTGTTTGAAAATAGGCTTATTGCTATCAACGTCTACCTTCACGACTTTAACGCGACCTTTGTATTCTTCAGCAAGTTGATCCATTAATGGACTAACTAAGCGACAGGGGCCACACCAAGTAGCAGTAAAATCAACAACAACAACTTTCTCTTCACTTCCATTTAAAACAACATCAAATTCACTTTCTTCAACGTAAGTAACTATGTCAGTATCAGTAGACATTTTTTAATTCCTTAGTGGCAAACTAAAATTTCAGCAAAAAGCTAACTATACAAACTATACTCCCTTCTGAGTGTCAGATTCATTAGTTACCTACATTCATTGGGAAACTACCGCACCTGATTTTTGCTTACCAAAGTATATTTTACAACTTAGTTATCTTTGTACTTAGGGTGCGATCGCATCATCCTACTAACCAACATAATCCAAAAAACCTATACCTTAAAGGCGTAGAAGCGTTAATAGTCATCCTGCTGACCAAATAGTTCTAACAACCCAATTGTGCCGACAAAAAAAGTATAAGTCGCATATTTTATTGGTATCTTTTGTCTTGAAGGTGCATAAAAAGCTGCTATAATGCTCTCAATAAAATGGCTAATCATGGCAAAACGCTCAATCCAAAAAATTGGATTAAGGGTGCTTGGTACATTAATATTGGTTATTACTGCATAAATATTCCACGATTCCAATCCAATTGCGCTTGTTATAAGCACTGTAGATATAATTTTTATCAAAGTATAAATCTTTTTCTTGATAAATTTTAAGTTCATAATGTTGGGAAAATAATATTTAACATATTTAAAATACTTGGAAAATTAATAAACAAGTTAATGTGTATTGTCTAAACAATTGCCCCAAGTCAACTAATTTTATCTCATGATTTCCATTCTTGTAAAAGCCTACAAAATTATAGGTATGCTACAGAGTTAAATTAGCACAGCTAGCTAGACGCCGTTACGAGTATCTTGTATGGAAACTTCTATATTAGGAACTTACAAAAAAGAAATTATCCCAAATTATTCGTACATTTGTATTAGGGGGACACAGGTATGCGCTCCTAAGATGAGATTTTTTTTAACTGGAAGTCCCTTAAGTCAAGATTCCCAAAATTTTGAAAAGACAACAGGCTAAAAACTATGAACAATCAAGATTAAATCACCAGATATTTAAAAAATGACAAAAGTGTGGAATAATACATAAGTGAAAAATTTAAATGCATTCCATAAATTAATAATAAATGTAAAGCTATGATTGCTCAACATTACAACTCAATTCATGTTGAAAATGACTTGCTTAAACAAATCAAAATTAAAGAAAATCAGCTAAAAATTGCCCAAGAGTCTGAGATGCTTCATGTAGCAGAAGAATTACAGAGTCAATTATTAAAGCTACAGTCTCAATTATCAGAGCCGCAAGAGCAAGATGTTGAAATTCAAGCGTTGATGAGTTTGCTAGACGAATAAGATTGTAAAATTTTGCAACAAAATTTATTAAAAATACAAAATCTCTGTTGTCCAAAAGCAAAGCATAGTGGTTGTGATGCCTGGGTATATAGCTTATGTGCTAAAGCTTAAGAGTTAACAGCACCAGCAGGAGCCATAAAAGAGTGATGATTCTTACTTAGATAAGAGGTTGGGGTTTTTGCTGAGTACGCGGTCTTTTAATTTGCGGTACTGAATCAATCTTAAGAATAGGTTTAATTGGGTGCTGCTGCCTTTGATTAAGAATTTGAATTTCTCTCTCAATTGAATATTTTCCTTGTCTAAAAAATTCTTGAGAATTATATGGAACTAAGTCACGGGATAAATGTTGAGCTTGTCTTGTAGTCAAACTAGGTACTGCTTGTTCAGCATTGGCAGAACTTTGTATAGCCAGCAAAAAAGCTGTTGAAAGCACCAAAGGTTTTATTTTTATACATCCGGTGAATATTAGGTTTAACATAGTTAATACATCTGTTGCGTGAATACAGCTTCCAACCATATTAGTGTTGGTCTGATTATAAATAAATTACACTTATTCTCTGGCTAATTACCTCCTACAAATGGATGAATTAATTAGCTAAACTCTTATTACAGCCCGCATCAGTCTAGCTAGCATCTCAATTAACTATCCAAGTTGCTCAACTGGAGTTTAGACTAAGCAGCAAAAAACGACTCAGGAACGCCGAGTTGAAAACAAACAGGCTTGAGGCTGGAAAATTGACAATCTTAAGCAGA
>NZ_JBALDP010000093.1:0-23735 GCF_036917355.1 Nostoc sp. | reverse complement strand
TTGTAATTCTACATCCATTGCCCTGCTTACCTTCCAGAGTTTTTTCTTTTAATCCTTTTATTCAGAATACTCGGAAAGTGACAGAAGAGGGATAGATTGAATAGTGGGTGACAACTCTAAAGCTTGATGTCTCAAATGAAAGAAAAATAAATCTCTCTTTTCTGTAACATCGTGATTTAGATTAGTATCTGACAAAACCGATTCCAATAAACTTTCTGCAACAGAATTAGGAAGCTTAAAACTTTTTTTGCTTTTGTACTCTATGGCAGCATTAATTGTATCAGATGAAAAATCATGTGCAAGCTCATACAAACGCCTTGGTCTTATTGCTCCTAATCCTGCACTAACTTCTCTGTAGTTTGCATATTTGAAACTGGAAAGCTCTCTCAAATCTTTTGCAATAGTTGACCTAGAACGATGTATTATTTCGGCAATTGCTCTGGCACTGCTCTCGCCTTCGATTGCCAAACACTGCAAAATCTCCAGTTTTTGGTTTGTCAGTTTTGCTAGCTCAATGATTTTAGGCGCTCTTTCAAGCTTTTGACGATGTAATTCAATTAGGACAGTCCATTGACTTTGCAAGACAGACTCTTCTAGACTTAATGACATAAGTCTAGACATAAGCTCACCTCCTTAAGGGTAAGTTTTTAGACTCTCCCTCTGAGTAGAGTAAGTGTGGTAGGTCGGCAAACTTTACATCACTTCTCTATTTAGAGTGGAACTTTGTTTTTTGCAGAACAGACCCTCCTATTTCTAGGTAAGGTCTGTTCTAATATCTCAAAATAACATGGACGAATCCAAAATAGATCCTTAAAGATCGTCAAAATTTCCAAAAAAGCAAGATTAAGTTTTATTTATTGCCGCACAATTTTTTTACTGATGACTAATCGCCCGTTATCTGGGCGATTGTTTTAAACTCATTTAAGTTACTAGACTGAAGAACAAACAGACCAATAATAAGCCCAAAACCAACAGCAAAGCCTGATTGCGTTTTACCCAACTTTTCACAGTTACAGCAAAACTGTTAGTGTAACGCTGCTGTTCCAACTCTAACTTTGTCTCTTCAATATTTTGGTAGAGAGTACAGTCTTTGGCGTAGGGACGTTTAGGAAAATTGCAAGTATCATCAGCGTGATAGGTGCAGGTGTCGCACAGATACCCATCCCCAGCGGCGCGATGCAATGGAATACCGGGATGACCGTAAGCTTTGAGTGTAGTCTGACAATAAGGACAACTAATAGCTTGACTATCAACAAGTTGATGGCAGCGGGGACAAGATACAGTAGCCAAAACCTTACCTTTAGCGCAAATAGGTAAACACTATTGATTCTAGCCATTTACAGGGATAATGGGGAAATATATACGTAGCCTGTTAATTTTGAATATGGCTAGCTCTCAAAATTGGTTACTTTATCAGCAAAAGTACTAACTTTATGATGATTTTTTATATTTTATAAGTGATATAAATCACTCAACCTAATTAAAGGTATGCCATAATCTAGCAAATATCAGGTTTGATCCCAACTCCAATAATTATTTAGAGGTAAAAAAATATTGCCTTTTAATCCTGAGCTGTGCCGTAACGAAAGCGAAGTTGAAAGCAAACTCATAGTGCAATATTTGCTACCACAGCTAGGTTATACTCCTGACACCTGGCATCAAGAGGTTGCCATTGGTAGCATCCGCTTAGATTTTTTAGCATTTGCCGCACAAGTGATTCCCTTTGTCTTAGATGCCAATTCGCCGTTGAGTGTCGTCATGGAGGCAAAGCATCCCAAACAAAACTTAAATCATCATGTCCCTCGACTCAGGCATTATTTAACCAGCTTGAATGTCAGGTATGGATTGTTGACTAATGGCAAAGAGATTAGAATTTATCAAAAATTACAATACGATATTCAACTAGTATTTCAATGTTCTGGTAAGGAAGTTGAGACTAAGTTAGATAAAATTAAAAGTTTAATTGGTAGAGATAGCCTTAAAGAAGGACAGTTGGTAGATAAAGCAGAAGTTCAAATAACTGAAAATAAGTTTAGTTCTCAAACCAAGAGGAAACATTCAATGAAAATAATTGCGGTTTACCATAATAAAGGCGGCGTTGGTAAAACTACTGTTGCAGTCAATCTTGCAGCAGCATTGAGTAAAAAAGGTAAAAGAGTACTGTTAATTGATATAGATTCCCAGGCAAATACTACTTTTGCTACAGGATTAATAAAATTCCAATTTGATGAAGATGATGATTTACGAGATTCTAATATCTATCATTTATTAGAATCAGGTGATTTTTATTTAATACCCGATGTTATTCGAAAATCACATTATTTCAACAATCCTGAATTAGATGTTATTCCTGCACATATTAATTTAATAGAAGGACAGTATAAACTTAATCAAATTGATGCTAGTAAGACTAGGTTGGTTACAAAATTAAAAAAAGTAGAGCAAGAATATGATGTTGTTATTATTGATACACCTCCATCCAGAGATTTATATGCTAAAGTCGCACTTGTCGCTGCTGATTACCTAATAATTCCTTCAGATTTAAAGCCATTTGCAAACCAAGGATTGTTAAGTGTCAAAAACTTTATTATAGAAGTTAATGAATTCAGAGAAATGATAGGAAAACCACACATTATATTAATGGGTATCCTGGCTTCCAAAATTTCTACCAATTCTAAATTTTTACAATATACTTTTCCTAAACAAAGGAGTGTGATTTCAGAACGTTATAATCTGCCTTTGATGGAAGCAGTAATTTATGATAGAACCGTACTATCCGAATGTATGAATCAGACTATAACAGTTGGAGATTTAGAATATCCCGATCCCAAATCTGTTGTTAAATATGCAGAAGAAGTAAAATCAGATGCTCAAAAATCTGCTATGGAATTTGATATTTTAGCAGATGAAGTATTGGTAGGAATAGGATTAAATAAATGATGAATTTTTCTTTGGTAGATGTAAAAAATATTATTTCTAATGAACCTCGTTCAAATTTTGCAGAAGCTGATTTAGAAAATCTTGCAGATATAATTATAGAAACTGGAGGAATTATCAGACCATTGGTTGTGAAAGTTACAGGAGTAGAGAGCTATACCGTAGTTGATGGACATTTTGAATATTATGCTGCTGTCAGGGCAAGAGAAAAAAACCCTCGACAAGGTGAAATGGTTAATGCTTTTGTCATTGCTCCAAAATTAGAGGATTTAGTAATAAAGCAAGTAACATCTCTTAAAGGAATTGATTCTTCTACTAAACAAGTAACACCACAGCCTGAAACAACAAAGTTAGAACCACGTCTAGCAAATTTAGAATTACGTCTTGAGAAGCAATTTAATGAGTTTAAGTCAGAATTTCTACAAGAAAGACAAAGAGTAGATAGTCAGTTCAAGCAACTTGAAAACCTTATTCCCCAAAAGGGTGAACAGAGTAATCCACTTAGTTTATTGAACTCTTTGGATAAAGACAAATTATCTATAAAGTTACAACGCTCTAGGATTCGTGGGGCTGAAAAACTTGCAAAAGACATATTTGATGCTCGACGCAAGAAACCGAAGCAAGAGTTTGAAGATTATCGTGATGTAATGAAATCTGTCCAAGGATTAGGTGTGCAAACAATTTTGACCATTATTGATGAGTGGTCAAAAAGTTATTAGATAATCGTAGGTTGGGTTGAACGAAGTGAAACCTAACAATTAACGCTTAATGTTGGGTTTCGTTTCTCAACCCAACCTACACAGCTTTCCTAGATGACGTGAAAAGTAAGTTGCACAATATGTCAATCTCTAACCCTGCATCTGTCGCAGTGCATTAAACGCCTTAACTCGCCAGCCAACTGGTAACAACGATAAACCTAAACCTGTCCAAGCTTTAGTAGTCGAAAAAGACTGTCCCGCTAAAACTAGCTCTCTGCCTTTTTGCGTTTCACCCTTTTCAATTAAACGCAAACCTAATAATAATTGCGTTTCAGTTAAACGATTTTTTCTGACTTTCTCTAATTTTTCAGACTCAAACTTATAATTTTCTAAATACTGAATTTTATCAAATAAATAAGGAATAGCTCGATTAATACCTTGCTGCTCTGCATGGTAGCGATATTCCATCAATAATTCTGGTAGGTAATAGCCCTTTTTTCCAGCCAAAGCCAGACGCACAAATAAATCATTATCCTCACAATTTTGCAGATTTGGCTGCATATATCCTAATTCTTGCAAGGTTTTACGGCGAAATAATGTCGCTCCAACTTGAAAGCTTTGCTGAATAAATACGACTTCCAACAAATTATTTACAACACCTGCGGGTAAATTCTTCCTACCCCAGCGATGAGAATTTTCTTGAGTTTTTGCCTCATCCCGGACATTGTTAATATCAATTATCCAATGGTCTGTACCAACAAAATCAATGCTAGAGTCTTCAGCAAGAATAGCTGCTGTACTTGCGAGAAAATCGGGTGTTAGCCGGTCGTCATCATCAAATTTAATAAAATATTCACCAGTGGCAGCATCAAAGCCAGAGCGCATATTATTACTTTTACCAATATTTTGCTGATGACGGATATATTTAATCCGATTGTCTGTGTATTGTGACATCAATTCGGGTGTGCGATCGCTAGAACCGTCATCACAAACAATTAGCTCAAAGTCTTGCTCAGACTGATTGAGTACACTGTCAATTGCGAAAGGCAGTAAATTAACTCGATTAAATGTGGGAATGGAAACACTAACTTTAGGCATTTTTGCAATATGAAAGTGGACATTGCTCACTAACTAAACACATCATGAGCAAGGCTGGGCAAAAGCTAAGTGTAAGAAATAGTTTGATTAATTTTATTCAAAAGTTTTTTGATAAATCGATTGCTTCTAGCCGCTATGGTAGGTGGCTTTAATCGCTTCGGTTTTTGCTCTGGTTGCTTCAGAAAGCGATAGTGTAAAAATTCATTTTTGTAACGAATATCAACATCTTCACCTTTACACAAGCGGGTAAATCCAATAGCAGAATAGCCCATATAATGAAGGCGATGAATTGGTTTTAATCCTTGTTGGTTGTAAAGAACATTATCAATGTTCACAAATGGATTTGCATTAGCACAGTTACCAGTTCTATCTTCACCATTGGGACTGAGTGTAAAGTTAAATAGTGGTCGAGCAATTCTAAAAGTCATGTAACTAAATAAATCTGCGTCACACCACCAAGCGATTTCGTTAATCAATTCGACTTCTTTATCTTCTATCAATCGCTTTTTGAGTATTTTTAATTCTTCAGCGCCTAAAATACCCTTTTTTGAACCAAAAAAACTAGAACAGTGAATCTCTCGTCTGATTTCAGATTCAGGCAAAGACATTTTTTGTTCTAACTTCGGCAAGTCGAAAGCTGCAACTGAAGTTTGTTTTGTGTGTTCCCAGTCATCAAACACAAAGTCGTATTGGTCTAGTTTGTCTAAAACCTTGTCCAACTTATTCATTGCCAAACTATCAGCATCATAAAATACAAATCTTTCAAACTCACCGTCAAAAGCACACATTTTTCGGATTAAATTATTTTTTTTATTCCATTCGATAGAAGGTTTATTTTTTCGGACATTTCTTGGATAAGCATTCCAAACTTGAATGGCAAAATCCTCCCATTTTTTGATTGAGCTTTTATCATCAAACAGAGTGACATTCGGTCGAGAATGTATCTCCTGCTTGACTCGTTTTAAGCGGTCATCATAGGGAATAATACAAATCGGAATATCTGGACTAACATTCACCTCAATGCTATTTAGCAAAGCTACTAGTTGGTCAAATACTACGTCATTAGCAAGTGTGTAAATCCCAAAATTATCCATTGTAATAAATTCTTTTGATTTTTGATTTACTGAGTAATGCCAATTCTTTGTGAAGCTGCACATCATTTAGACCCCTCCCAACCTTCCCGAACTTGCAGGAAGCACCGCAGATGGTGGGGTTATTTCTACACATCTTTATACAGAATTGGTCTAACGCGAATAATACGATGGCTATTTTTTGACCGATTATTCTCAAATAATAATATACACATTTTCAACTTGATGCTGAAATAAGCAGGAAGCTATTTTGGTTAGTTTGGATGATACTAAACATTAACCACCTACTTAGAAGCGCCTAAAACTCTAGCTGTTAAACAATTGCCTCCTAGAGAATAATCTCAGCAACCCGGCGGTTCCCAAACCCCAAGCACCATTAACCAATAAACCTGTCACTATTCCCACAAGTTTCCAGCCGCCTGCGATGGGTTGACCCTTGAGCGGTGCAACTACAAACCAAGCCACTAGCGTCGGAGCAATTGCACCAAAGACTAAAGCTCCTAACCAATAGTTTTTATCGTGTCGAAAACGAGGTGCAATTACTACCCAAGTAAGTCCCCAAATGCCTCCCCAGAAAGCATTTGACCAAATTTGCGGAATTCCTAATGGTGGTGTTGGTGCAGTTGAATAAGGGGCGCGAGGTGTGAAATTCACTGCATATAGCAGCCCCAACATACCTTGGTGAAATAGCAAAACAGACACAAAGCCTGCAATAAATCCGAAAGCAAATCGAGATAAGGCAGCTTTTTGAGTCATTGCTTATACAAAAAGGTACTTATTTGCAGTTGCAGATGTGACTTTAATAATTGACATTTCCCATTCCCGATTCTCCATTTTCTTTAGAGCTTGCTTCTGAGAGTTGTCTATGATAGTTTGCTAACTAGTCTCAATTACAGTAACTCCATCAAGTTACCGTACTTTGTTGAATACTATCGTTGATATAGCCGAAGGAGTGCAGAGTTAAGAGTACTTAAGTACTTTACCAAATATATGACAAGTGGAAAAGCCAATCTTGCCGATTGGGAAGTAGATACCTGTGTTGGGTAAAGGGTAAAGGGGAAAGGGTAAAGGGTAAAGGGGAAAGGGTAAAGGGGAAAGGGTAAGGGAAAATTTCAGACCTTTATCCTTTACCCCTTAACCTTTTCCCTACTTCTGCAAGAACTCACGTTAAACTTAGTTTCCCGAACTTCGTAGCGAGAATAGCACCCTACAATAAATATACGTATGCAAACTATTTACAATCGTAAAGTCAAAGGTGGAGGCTAAACGTTGGCACAATTCCAAGCAGAACCTCTGGCTTTATCAGGCTCTCAAAAAAATTGGGTCTTACTCGGTGTCGGACTTGGGGTATTCATGTCTACCCTGGATGTGGGCATCATTAATGTTGCTTTGCCCACATTGGTGCAAGCCTTTGGCACTAGTTTTCCTACCACCCAATGGGCTGTATTGAGTTACCAGTTGGTCAGTTCCGGTTTAGTTTTGGGAGCAACACGCTTGGGGGACATGTGGGGTAAGAAGTCCTTATACCAGGGGGGACTTGTTCTGTTCACTTTCAGTTCGCTATTGTGTGGTTTTGCACCTGGTATTGAGTGGTTGATCGGCTTTCGGGCACTTCAAGGACTAGGTGCTGTGTTCATTTCTGGGCTTGGTTTGGCAATTATCACAGAGGTTTTTCCCTCTTCCGAACGAGGTCGGGCTGTTGGCATCATCGGTAGTGTAGTGTCACTGGGAATTGCTTTTGGCCCCTCTGCTGGCGGATTGCTCTTAAGCTGGTCAGGCTGGCATAGTATATTCTTCATCAATGTACCCTTGGGGATTATTGCTAGTTTCTTAATAGCTCGTGTAGTGCCACCTTCTGCACGCATTGAGGGCAAACAAAAATTTGACTTTTTGGGAGCCATATTGGCTTTATTGACTCTGGGTAGTTTTGGGCTGGGTATGACGCTAGGGCAGAGCCAGGGCTTTAGCAGTAGTAATTCATTGGTATTATTAGCGATCGCCGCCGTGAGTTTCACTACTTTTTTGGTAGTTGAAGCGATTCTAAAGCAGCCACTACTAGAGCTAAAGCTGTTTCGCAATCTCCAGTTGAGTATGGGTTTGCTAAGTGGCTGGCTAGCATTCATTGTTATTGGCGGTTCGCTACTCATCGTCCCTTTCTTTCTAGAGAGCGTCAAGCATTATCCGACGGTAAAAGTAGGGCTGTTACTAGCTGTATCACCTGTACTGAGTGGATTAATTGCCCCCTTAGCTGGAATACTTTCAGACCGCTTTGGCGCTCGAATAATCAGTTCAATTGGGCTGGGGTTGATGATTGGCGGCTGTCTGGGAATTAGTACTTTTGACGCTCAAATTACTGAGTTAGGTTATGTATCGCGCTATTTTATTTACGGCATTGGTCTAGGTTTATTTCAATCGCCCAATAACAGCACTGTTATGGGATCGGTACCGAGAGAGCGGCTAGGGATTGCTTCTGGGCTTTTGTCTTTATCGCGTACATCAGGTAACACCGTAGGAGTTTCTGTAATCGGGGCAGTATTTGGAGCCTTAATCGCTAGCATGTCTGCGGGTGCAGATGTCTCTGTTGCCCCTCCTGATGCGATCGTTGCAGGATTCCAAGGAACTTTTCGCTTTGCAGCCCTAATACTCTGTGGGGCGGCTGTTGCATCTGTTTTGAGGATCGGTAAGAGGTGGGACGCAGGGAAAGAATAATTAATGCCCAATGCACAATTATCAATTACTAAGGAGTTAGATAAATGACAGGTAAATTAGAAGGAAAAGTGGCAATTATTACTGGCGCTTCAGTGGGAATTGGAGAAGCAACTGCGATCGCTTTGGCTTCAGTTGGAGCAACAGTAATACTCGCTGCTATTATCTTTAAAAACTTTAACTGCTTTTATAATTTCCTAAAATTAAAGATTTTCTCAAATAAAGATGATTTTGAGAGCAAACGAGGGATAACTAAGGATAGTTCTATGTGTGGTGCTATTTTCTTAGTTTAATATGACCTATTGCCTCAGAATTGCCGACCTACCTACAAATGAGCGTCCGCGTGAGCGATTAATGACGCATGGTGCAAAAATTTTAGCCACAGCGGAGTTAATCGCAATTCTTCTAGGCACTGGTCAAGGGCCAGGAAAATTATCTGCTGTGGGTTTGGGACAATATATCTTGAGCGAATTAGCCAAACACCAACGCGATCCTTTGGTAGTTCTGCGAGAAGTTAGCCCTGCTGAGTTGATGCAAATTTCTGGTGTTGGCCCGGCGAAGGCGACAAGCATTTTAGCAGCAATTGAATTGGGTAAACGCGCCTTTCAATCACGTCCCAATGATGGCACATTAATTGATAGCCCACTTGCTGCTGCTGCTACCCTCAGCCAAGATTTGATGTGGCAGGTACAAGAACGTTTTGCAGTAGTGCTGTTAGATGTCAAGAATCGCTTATTGGGTACGCAAGTAATTACTATTGGCACTGCAACCGAAACCCTAGCCTCTCCCCGTGATATTTTTCGAGAAGTTATTCGTCAAGGCGCAACGCGGGTAATAGTTGCCCACAACCATCCTTCTGGGAACCTTGAACCCAGCCAAGAAGATATAGAATTGACGCGTCAGTTGTTATCAGGGGCGCAGCTTTTGGGCATTCCGGTACTAGATCATCTGATTTTGGGTAATGGCAATCATCAAAGTTTACGAGAACTGACAACCTTGTGGGATGAGCATCCACAGGGGGATTAGTGAAAAAGCAGGGGGGCAGGGGAGCAGAGGGGCAGAGGGGCAGGTGGGACAAGAGAGACAAGGGGGACAAGGGGGGATAAGGGGACAAAAGGTGAGAACTTGCAACAAGTTTTTCCCCTTGTCCCTAATTCTCCTTGTCCCCAAGTTCTTTTCCCCCTGCCTTAATTATTTACGCCGACTACTACTTGCTTTCCTGCATATTTCTGACTAGTTTAGTCACCAGCTTTCTGGGAGTAAATCTTACAGATTCAGCGAGCAGCTTATTTTTAATTCCAGGAACAACAACAGTTTTGTTTTCAAATAGACCGCGATAACCGATTTGGGCTACTGTTTCCGCAGTCATAATTTTTTGACCGCTTACCAACTTTGAGTCTTCCATTGCGGCTCTTTGTTGAAAACCAGATTCTGTAGGCCCCGGACAAAGTGCTGTTACAGAAACGCCTGTACCTTCTAATTCATTAGCGATCGCTTCTGAGAACGATAAGACATAGGCTTTACTAGCGTAGTATACTGCCATCAGTGGCCCTGGTTGAAAAGCAGCAGTGGAAGCCAGGTTTAATATTTTTCCAGACCTCCGTTTAACCATACCTTTGAGAAATAACTTGGTTAAATGTGTCAGACATAAAACATTAACCTGTAGCAATTGCATTTCAGCATTCAGGTCAATTTCGTTAAATAATCCGTAGGTAGCAAACCCGGCATTGTTCACCAACACATCAATATTAATCGATGCTTGTTCTAGCTCCGTGAAAATTTCTTCTGGGGCTGATGGGTTAGATAAATCTTTGGAAATAACTTTGACATCAATGCCAAATTTCTTTTTAAATTCATCGGCAATTTTATTCAGCTTTTCCAGGCTTCTAGCTACCAATACAAGATTGTAACCATCCTGAGCAAATAATTTCACGAATTCATAACCGATGCCGCCAGATGCACCAGTAATAAGAGCCGTTTGTTTGCGATTAGTCTGCATAATTTTCCTCTCTTAACAGCTTGAAATAAATAGACATCTGGTGAAAATAACTATGTTTTAATCCAGAAACCTTATAGAGATGTAGGCTTCATTTCTCCATTCTTTTTCACTCATATCTTTTATGAATCATTAGTTATTAGTCATTATTAACCTAACGTTCTTTAATCTTGATTATTCTCTCTCCAGAATAATTAAAAAGTGCTAAGTAAACACAACTAATCACTGACTACACAACAAGCACTTATTTATTGCCATTGGGAAATTTCCAAGCGAACTGCTGCATTTGTTCCTAAGATTTTTTGCCCGCGTTCAGGTAAGGAAACATACGCAACATATATACCCGAACTGGATTCGGAAGTCGGATTTAACTTTGTTACTGGCTCTTTTTCTTCAGAATTCCAACTGTATTTAGCCTCATAACTGCTATTTGATTCGGCAACATCAGTAATTAGATAGTCAGACCATACGGGCACTTGATCGAGATGATGGTCGCGCAACCAATTTGTCTCTTGTTTTGTAAAGGAATGCAGTGCTAAACGCAGGGCATATCTACAGGTATTATCATCATTGACTGAGTTTTTGGGGATTAAGAAAGCTGTAAATAGCGGAATAGGTTTATCTGTTCGGGTTAATTCTTGTGTAATTGGGCAATAATGAGCGATCGCTTGCTCATATATAGGAATAGGAAGACCACGCAAAGCCACTCTAGTTTCCAACTGATAAAAATTCTTGTCCAGGTCTTTTAACTCAACATTGCTCAGAGAGAGTTTCACCTGGATATCACCAAACAAAAATCGTTGCAGGTTTTGATAACCTTCTTCGGAGTTCAAGATGCCATAACGCCCACCATGAGAGCGATGAACATAAGCACGATGAGATCCAAGGATATAAGCTTTATCAATCTGAACTAGACCATCACTTTTCACTCCAACAAGATTGCGTGAAAGACCAAAAGCTTCTTCATAATCATGTGCATTCGTGCCAATTAGAGAAAAAACGCGGCTTGGCGAAAATGCATTATCTATGCTTTGTAATTGTTGTAGCTGAAAGTTATCGGGTAACTCATCCGTTGGCCGGACATCAGGTGTTAAATATTGGTACATCCGCTGAGGGCCAAAGTCATCAGAATTATTCAATTGAAACTTGTCTCTCAGATTTTCCAGCAAGCCACTCCCAACCTCAAAATAAATACCGCCATGAGGTGTAGCGTAGGTAAAGAATTTGTCAATGTGATCGGCAGCTTGCTCGCCTTGTTCTGGATAAACCTTTTGAATCAAGCTGCGACAAACAAGACCTCCCATCGAGTGGGCAACAAGATAAATTTTGTCAGCGCCTGTTGTATCCTTGACATTCTGGATCAGTTTTCTTAAACCCTGAGCTATTTGCTCCATCTCCTGCCGAACGACACTTGATGAGCCAAAACTAGGTGTAGATATATCATAAAATCGATAGATCCAAATAGTTTGATGAAGTCGATCGGACAATCTTTTAATCTGATTGCTCACATTCTGATTGTCAACAATCGGTTGATAACCATGATCGGTCATTAGCCGCAGCAATGGACTCTCGAAAAAAAACTTCTGGGGATTTTCCTTCTCATCTACTCGAATATGAGTTGAACCACTATTGAATCCATAAAAGGGATCGTTGACTGTTTGCTCAACATCTTTTTGTGTACCTGCATATCCACGAACGAAGACGATTGGTAAATACTGCATATATATCCTTGCTATTTAATCAATATTTTTTCTCGTTCCCAGGTTAAATCTGGGAACGAGTGCAGAATATCAAGACAAGTTGTCTTAGTACAAACATTTTATTAATTCGTAGCGAATTCTCTGCGTTTAAAACACTACGATTTTACACGGGAGCTGTACTTAGAAAGTTTTCACGAACTCAATTAGGGCTTTCTTATCTTCATCTGGGAGATTTGAGCCAAAATAATGACCCTCATCTTCTACAAAGTCAGGAGATTTGTTGGCTCTTAAAAGCACACGTCCTAACTTACCCTTAATTCCACCGCCCGGTTTCAAGTCTTGGAAAAGGCTGCTGAGATTCAGAGATGTAATCGCCTCTCTCATATTGATGCTTGCCAGCAAATTCACAGGTGTACCTTTAGGAACAGGAAGCTTAAATCTCGGATTCGGATCTCCTGGGGGAAGCTCTAATTTGCTATCTCGATCTGTCCTGCTGATAATTCCCTCACGCTTTTCAGGCCATAGCAGCTTTTCCATCGCATCCGTATAGGCTTCTACACGTCCTTTCACTGAAGGATCTTCGTTGTAAAGTCCTAGTGTATTGTTGTGAAGAAGTGGTGCTGTTGCCCAAATGCTCACTAGTGAGGGTGTACGGTAATAACCCAAACCGCCGTCAGGTATCTTAAATTCGATGGGTTTTTTCTCATCTAAAGGGTTGTACAGCGTCAAAGTACCTGGTGATGGCAGTTCTTTGAACGTCTTCGACGAGAACTGATCCCAAATATGCCCCTTAGCGGCATTTGTCCCTAGCGATCGCGCCGCATTGGTACCAATTAGTGTAACTGGATAACGCTGGTCATCAGACAAGAAGTTGTGGTCGAGAAAATTACTACTGAGTACAGACTCTTCGTACCATTTTTGAGCCTGTTCGGCGTCAGCAGCGATCGCATCTGGTGGCTTTTTGCTGGAATGACAACTAGCACAAGTGCTGGCAAAAACCAGCTTGCCACGTTTGAGAACTTCCTCATCTTTAGTCAAGAACTGTTCGCCACCTGGTGCATCTTTCAGGTGCATCGGCTTGATGGTTTTTAAGAATGCTTCGGCATCAGCCATGCGTGCTTCTGTCTGTCTCCAGCCTTCGCACTCCTTCCGTGCCTTTTCAATATCAAAAGGTTTTTGGGGAGTTCTGCCTAATAAAGGCTCATGAAGACTTGTCCAGTAATCGCCGCACATCCCAATGTTGACGTAGACGCGTAGTGAGGCATTTGCCACTCCTGTAGAGTCCGCACCATCCTTGAGAATATGATTAACATCCTTAGTTGAACCATCGTTCATCACCTCTGGATATGTGGGGCGATCGCCTAAATTAAAAATTGCATTAATCGCATTCGGATTATTGATGTGATCGGTGGCAATCCTAGAAGTATCAGAAGTTCCAGGTCTTTGAGAATCAAGTACTTGCTTAACAAAACTATTTTCTCCAACGCTGGATGCAAATAATTTATTTTCCTTAATGTACTGATTACCCAATGCTGCTACAAGGTTTTCCCATTTTGGATGTTCCTTGTCTTTGGGTGGATTAAGGGGATCTAACGCTACGTGACAGATGGCGCAGGACTGGCCAATTACGTAAGGAGGCTCAACTTGTGAGTTTTTGGCATATTCAACAGGGTTCCATTTCGCCGAGTCAAAGTTGGGGTTGGGGAACTTACGCAACCCAATTACGCCAGTTGAGAGCGGATCTTTACATTTATCTAGCAGCAATCCGTATTCATCTGGTGCTGTCGCCTTTTCACATCCAGGATCGTTAATTGCGCCATAACGTTGCAATCGCTCGTCATGCATACGCGAGTCAATCAGCTTTAGCAGGTCAACACCGCCATGTGTTCGCTTCGCTAAATCGCGATAGTACTTAGAATTACCGCCAGTCCATAAGTACCAAGTGCAACGACCCCGTTTCTCGGCATCTGTCAAATTCTCCTTTGTGTACTCTGGGAGATAACCGATACCCTCGCAGTTATCAGGGTATTCAGATACACTGGTATCCGAGTACTCTGTACTTATGGAAGTAGGTATTTCACTATACTCATCAGCTAGAGCTGTAGGCGTTCCATAAAAGCCGCAGACTATAAACATAGTCACGAATAAGAGGAGCAGACAGCCCTTAAAAATTAGACTTGTCTTTTTCATAAAACTCTCTGGTTGTAACACCTAAACCTTTTACACTGCACCTCACATTTGCAGAGGTACATTAATGCTTCATCACTAATTTCCCATTTTCCAGATTTAGTCTTGGGATATTTTGATGATTTAGAATGTACCCTACTGAGGTTCGTTATATATGAAGTTACTACACAAATTTGTAAAACGTCATCAATAAACTTTTATACATTTCTAAATCAAAAATTTAAAAATTTGTAAATTTACAATGGTGTTCAATAACCAATTTGCTATGGTTATATCGATTTCCTACCTACTTGGTTAGGTTTGTAACAAATTGTTAGCGGCTACTTTTAGCTGCTTTTAACGTTGCCTTAACCTTTTAAGAGAAATAAAAGACGGAAATTTTCACTTTTTTTAAGAATTGCTCTGTAAATACCGTAGGTTTACAAATTGCAAAAGTCTTTATATAACTGTAAAAACCAATAAGGATAAATATCCATGCTGAAACTGGTTAAGTAAATTTAAGTAACAAAAACTTAATAGTTAGCAGTTACATCCGAAAACCTCCACTGTAGATTTGTAGACATAAAAAATTGCCCCTCCCAGAGACACTAGAAAAAATAGTTCTCTGGTGAGACTGTTAGTGCTACGAATAATTTTGACTTCTAATTTTACTGCCGAAACGATAGATAAAGACAGAGAAACACATGGAAAACGATATTATTTTTGAACCATTGAGATTCCGTAATCTCACAGTAAAAAATCGGGTATTTCGCTCAAGTATTTCTGGAAGATGGGATAACTATGATGGTTCAGGTACTCAAGCCCGAATCAACTGGGAAGAAAAGTTTGCTCGTGGTGGTGTAGGAGCTATTATTAGTTCCTTTGTCCCAGTCGCCATCCGGGGACGAATTATGCCCAATTACGCCACCATTAACTGTGATGAGCGCATTCCATTTTGGCGAAAAGTAGGAGAAAGAGTCCACGAATATGACTGTAAATTTATTTTGCAATTAAGTCATTCGGGGCGACAGCAAGATATTGGTGGTGTAGAAAACTTAGGAAAAAAAGCCTTAAGTTCCACTAGCCAAACTGAGCCATTCCACGGCTTTTTGTGTCAAGCGATGACACTAACAGAGATTAAAGAAACAATTCAATACTTCGCCGATGGTGCTAGACGTGCCCGTGAAGCAGGTTTGGACGGCGTGGAATTGCACAGTGCTAATGGATATCTTTTTAATCAATTTCTCAGTTCTGGAATTAACGACCGTCAAGATGAATATGGTGGTTCATTAGAGAATCGAGCGCGGTTTTTGCTAGATGTAATTAGAGAAATCCGCAAAGAAGTAGGCAACGACTTTCATCTGCAATTCAAAATTAGTGCCGTTGACTATAACAACGCCGTCACCTTTTGGGAAAAACCAGGTAATACCATAGAAGATTCTATCCAAGTTTGTAAATGGGCAGAAGAAGCTGGGGCTGATGCCGTCCATGTGTCAACTGGTAGCTTATTTCCTCACCCACTCAATCCCATTGGTGATTTTAATTTTGATGTCATTACTAGAACTTATGACGCCATGTTGTCAAGTGGTGTCGAAACCACACGCAACTACATTTTATTTCGCAAAGCATTTTTGCACCCACTTTTCAATTTTTTATGGAATCGGGTGAAAAAGCAATTGCCTCCTCAAGCATTTAGCGGTGATGATGTAAAAGATCCTAAAATCAAACAGCTACTAATAGAAAACCAAGGCAGAAACTTACTAGATTCCAGAGAAATTAAAAAGCACGTTAATATTCCTGTATTATGTACAGGTGGTTTACAGCAAGCTTCTTATATTCGTCAGGCAATAAGCGATCGCTATTGTGATGGCGTGACAATGGCTCGTACCCTAATTGCTAATAATGACCTAGTTAAATCTTTTCAAGCAGGTAAAGATTTGGCAGATAAACCCTGTACCTATTGCAATAAATGCCTGCTGAATGTAATTGAAAATCCTTTAGGTTGTTACGAGCAGGATCGCTTCAATAGTTATGAAGAGATGATGGAAGAAGTAATGTCAGTCTTTCATGAAACTCAGTTTGCAAATTTATCTAGATAAAAAAGCGATGCGATCCGCATCGACAATTTCGCTTACAAATAATCTCGACAACATGGGGAGTGTTTCATGACTGAACAAACAAACCCTACCCTGCTTCCAACCTCAATCAAAGGAATCTTCCAACGGATTTGGGTTGTAATTGTAGGTATTGTAGCAGTAGCAGCATTTTTCCTTTGGCCTGTTCTGTCTAACTCTCCAGTGGATTATGCTGATATTGAAAACCACTTTAAATATGGTTCAATCGGTAGCGAACCTGTCAATGGCATCCCTTACTGGATTTGGAAAGTTTTACCAGAATTATTTCCAGACAAATTACCTGGAAAAGGTTACACTTCTCTGGGATTTATCAAAGAACCTGACAAAGATTTGCCTATAGGTTTTTCGCAACGGCGAGTCTTTATCGATCGAATTGGGTTAAATTGTGCTGTATGTCATACAGGAACGTTGCGAAATACCCCCAATAGCGAACATCAAGTCATCACGGCAATGCCTGCTAATGTAGTTAATTTGCAGGGATATATCAAATTCTTATCAACAGTTGGTGTAGATGAGCGCTTTACTGCTAACCGAATGTTGCCAGAAATTGAAAAAATCAGTGGTGGTCTTAATCCCATTGAAAAATTACTTTATCGCTTCATTGCAATTCCTCAAACCAGAGATGCACTAATTAATCAGGCATCTCGACTTAATTTCGTTGAAAAACAACCAGATTGGGGACCAGGAAGAGTAGATACTTTTAATCCTTATAAAGCAATTCAATTCCATTTCCCAATGGATAAATTGCGTGAGGATGAACTGATTGGTACTTCTGATTTTCCCTCAGTTTGGAATCAAAAACCCCGTGAGGGATTGCAGTTACATTGGGATGGTAATAACACTTCCGTTGATGAACGAAATAAGAGTGCAGCTTTAGGCGCTGGAGTCACACCCACAACGATTGATTTGCCTCGAATTCAGAGAGTTGCTGATTGGCTTTGGGAACTACCACCACCAAAATATCCCTACGAAGTTAACGAAGCTACAGCAGCGAAGGGAGAACAGCTTTTTCAAAGCAATTGTGCTAGTTGTCACGCTTTTGGTGGTGCATATACAGGCAAAGTTGTCCCAATTCAAGAAATTGGTACAGACCCTCATCGTCTCGACTCATATAGCTACAAAACGATGTCTAACCAAAATACTCTGTATACAGGGTATCCGTGGCGCTTTAAGAATTTCCGTAAGACTAATGGCTATGCAAATATGCCCCTTGATGGTGTTTGGTTACGTGGCCCTTATTTGCACAATGGCTCAGTTCCCACCTTACGGGATTTACTAGAAACACCAGAAAATAGACCTAAAGAATTCTATCGTGGCTACGATGTGATTGACAGAGCAAAAGTTGGCTTTGTATCTGATGTCGGTGTAGAAAACGGTAAGCAATACTTTAAGTTCGATACCACAAAGCCTGGAAATAGTAATAGTGGTCATTTATATGGTACCGATCTTCCTACAGAAGATAAAAATGCCCTAGTTGAGTACATGAAAAAGCTTTAAAAGGAGAAAAAAATGAATAATTACGCTAAATGGTTTAGTCGCGTTACTTGGCTTGGCATTATTGCTAATATGCTTTTTGTCATTCCTTCTTGCTTCTTTCCAGAATTAATGCTGACGTTCCTTCAAATGCATATACCAGAGCCAATTATCTGGGTTCGTGCTGCGGGAATGCTGTTGTTTATTATTAGTGCATTTTATATTCCTGGGGCACTTGACCCGTACCGATATCAGGCAACTGCTTGGATATCAATATTTCCTTCAAGAGCTTTTGGCTCAACATTTTTCATTTGTGCAGTGCTTTTCTTTGGGCAAGATAAAGGATTTTTATCCATTGCCTTTGTAGACCTGTTTTTTGGATTAGCGGAACTAATTCTTCTGACCTTAGCAATGCGTAGCAAAATGCAATCGCTGCAATTCCAGTGAAGCAATTATCCTAATTTTATCCCTAGTTTAGTGTAGGCAATATACCTACACTACAAACAGATTCTTCTGCAAAGGAGCAAAAGAGTGCCATGACAATACTCAAAGACAAAATAAGTAGGGTAATCACAAGCATTGTTTTAATTGCGATTCTTTTAGCTGGTGTAGTTGGGTATGTGGGATGGTACAACCTTTTTCGAGAGGTTCCCACATATTATGAATCCTCTGAAGAACATTTTAAATATGGTTCTATTGGCACAGAACAAGCGCAAGGTGTCCCCTATTGGATTTGGCTGGTACTACCACGAATATTCCCGGATAAATTACCAGGGCCAGGTGGTTATACTTCCTTGGGAATCACATGGGAAGAGGGTAAAGAAATGCCAGTTGGATTTACGAAAAAAACCATTGGTTTCCCTCGCGTCGGTATAACTTGCGCTGTTTGCCATACTGCTACCTATAGAAAAACAGAGAAAGATAAACCCACAATTGTGGCCGCTGCTCCTGCTAATAAGTTTGATTCACAAGGCTATTTACGATTTTTGAGTGCAACTGCTGGCGATGCCAGATTTACAGCAGATTATATCCTTGACGAAATCAAATATAATTACAACCTTTCCTGGTTAGAAAATTTACTTTATCGCTATGTGCTAATTCCTCAAACTAAGAAAGCACTGCTGCAACAAAAAGAAGACTATAGTTGGACAGATTCTCGACCTAACTGGGGGCCTGGTCGAATTGATCCTTTTAATCCAGTTAAATTCAATACTTTAAAGTTGCCTAAAGATAACACTATTGGCAACTCTGATATGATGCCTCTTTGGAATCAAAAGATGCACAAAGGGTTTGCACTCCATTGGGATGGGTTAGAAACTTCACTAACAGAAACTGTTCAAACTGGAGCAATTGGTGATGGTGCTACTAAAAAATCACTTCCTGTAGCTGATTTACAACGAGTAGAAGATTTTATTCAAGAACTACCACCTCCTAAATACCCATTTGCTATTGATGAGCAAGTGGCTGCAAAAGGAAGTCAAATTTTTGCTAATACTTGTGCATCTTGTCACGCTTTTGGTGGGGAAAGAACGGGTACTGTTATTCCTGTGGAAGAAGTGGGAACTGACCGCCATCGCTTAGATATGTGGACGCAAGAAGGAGCGGATACTTACAATCATTTTGGTGATGGCTACCCTTGGGACTTTAAGAACTTACGCAAAACTAATGGGTATGTATCTGTTTCTCTAGATGGATTATGGTTAAGAGCGCCATATTTACATAATGGTTCAGTCCCATCTCTACAAGATTTGTTAGAAAAACCAGAGAATCGTCCTCAAGTTTTCTATCGAGGATATGATGTCTACGACCCCAAAAAAGTTGGTTTTATTACTGAGGGAGATGAAGCCAAAGCTATAGGTTTTAAATACGATACGACGGTAACTGCTAATTCAAATCAGGGGCATATTTATGGCACTGATTTATCTGATGAGAATAAAAAAGCCTTGATTGAGTATCTGAAAACTCAGTAATGAAAGTTGTTTGCTAAATCACATCAGTATTTAGCAACTTTCTGATGTAGCTCGTTTACTACCAAACGCTAAAAAACCGAATTGGAGATAATCGTGAAACCATATTTACCACAAAAAGATCCTGATGTTAATGTCCGAATCAATTGGCTAGATAAAAATCGAGAAGAGTACAAATTTAATTACGATTATCTAGCTCCTCTACCAGTAATTGATAAAGTTCCTCATAAGGAAATCTTCTCGGCGGAATATACTGCTAAACGTTTGGCAAGTATGGCAAGTCTTGCACCAAATATGCTAGCTGCCAAAGCCAGAAATTTCTTAGACCCATTGGATGAATTGGAAGAATATGAAGAACTTTTGTCACTCCTGCCAAAACCCGATGTCATAAAAAATTACAAAACAGACTCTTGTTTTGCAGAACAACGACTCTCTGGAGCGAACCCATTAGCTATCCAAAGAATTGATGTATTACCTGATAATTTTGCTGTCACGGATGCACATTTTCAGAAGGTTGCAGGTACAGGATTTACTTTGGAAAAAGCACTCAAGGAAGGCAAGTTGTATTTCTTAGACTATCCTTTGTTATCTGATATTCAAGGTGGTGTCTACGAGAATGTTAAAAAGTACCTTCCCAAACCACAAGCTCTATTTTATTGGCAAAGTAATGATAGTCCTAATGGTGGTTCTCTAGTACCTGTTGCTATCCAGATTAATCATGACTCTGGTGCAAAAAGCGTGATTTATACACCAGATGACCCCCATTTAGATTGGTTTTTGGCAAAAACCTGCGTTCAAATTGCTGATGGCAATCATCAAGAATTGGGTAGCCATTTCGCCTATACCCATGCAGTTATGGCTCCGTTCGCAATTGTAACTGCGCGGCAACTAGCAGAAAATCATCCCATCGCTTTACTGTTAAAACCCCACTTCCGTTTCATGCTATTTGATAACGATTTGGGACGCACTCAGTTTTTACAGCCTGGAGGCCCGGTTGATGAGTTTATGGCAGGTTCATTGGCGGAGTCTCTTGGATTTGTGGCAAAAGTTTATGAAGAATGGAGTGTGGAAAAGTTTACCTTCCCTCGATTAATAAAAAGTCGTCGAACGGATGACCCAGAAATTTTACCGCACTTTCCTTTCCGGGACGATGGTATATTAATTTGGAATGCCGTTGAAAAGTTTGTGGCTGAATACTTGCAACTCTATTACAAAACCTCACAGGATATCAGTGACGATTATGAATTGCAAAATTGGGCTAGAGAATTAGTGGCTCAAGATGGTGGTAAAGTCAAGGGAATGCCAGCCAAGATTGAAACTCTAGAACAACTGATTGAAATCATCAGTGTGGTAGTATTCACTTGCGCTCCTCTACACTCTGCTTTGAATTTTTCTCAGTACGAATATATGGCTTTTGTACCCAATATGCCCTATGCAGCCTACCACCCAATTCCAGAAACTAAGGGCGTGAACTTGGAAACTATTATGAAGATACTTCCTCCCTTTAAACAAGCTGCCGATCAGGTGATGTGGACTGAGATTTTAACATCGTACCACTATGATAAATTGGGTTTTTATGATGAGGAGTTTGCCGATCCATTGGCACAGGAAATTGTGGTGCAATTCCAACAGAATTTGCATGAAATAGAACGGCAAATAGACATTAGAAATCAAACTCGTCCCATACCTTACAACTACTTCAAGCCTTCGCAAATTATTAACAGTATCAATACTTGAATTAGTTTTACTAAAAAAGAGGAATCACTATGTCAAATCAGAAAGTAACCGTCACCGCTCGACTAAAAGTGAAGCCAGGTTTGGAAGAAAATTTTAAGCAGGAATTTCAACCTGTAATAGCTCTCACTCTTGTAGAAGAAGGTTGTATTAATTACGATTTGCACCAATCTGCTGACGACCCATCTTTGTTTCTGTTACATGAAAACTGGGTCAGCCAAGAAATTTTAGATCAACACTTACAGCAGCCGTATATTAAAGCTTTGAACGAAAAATCAGGACAATTTTTGGTTGAACCACCTGAAGTCAGGTTATGGCAGCAGATTGCGAACAATTAATCTTAGCTGGTGATAATAATGACATCAAGGGTGTTATTGTATGGTGCAACTGGCTATGCTGGAAAACTCATTGCTGAATCTGCTAAAAATAACGGACTGGAATTAATTTTAGCTGGACGCAATCAAAGTTCACTAGCAGCTGTAGCCGATGAATTAAGTTTGGACTTTCGGGTTTTTGGCTTAGACGATCCGCAAGCGATCGCTCGCTCTCTTGAGGATATAATTGCTGTCATCAACTGCTCTGGGCCTTTCTCCAAAACCTTAAAGCCACTTGTCGATGCTTGCCTCCAAACTAAAACTCACTATTTAGACATAGCTGGCGAAGTACCTGAATTTCAGGCGCTACAGGCACGAGATAGTGAGGCTAAAAATGCAGGGATAATGCTTCTCCCTGGTGTGGGATTTGGAGTCGTCCCTACTGATTGTGTAGCTGCTTACCTCAAACAGAAGTTAGCAGCTGCAACGCGACTGATTTTAATCTATGAAACAGTCGGCGGTGTATCTCAGGGAACTGCAAATACAGTACTGCCAACTTTACATCATATCGGGGTAGTTAGAGAAGCAGGTAAGCTCATCCCATCTCGCCCAGCATCGAAAAGATGTAAAGTTGATTTTGGTTATGGGCCCGAGACAGCAGTAACAAACCCTTGGCGTGCTGATATTATCACTGCTTTCCAAAGTACGGGTATTCCCAATATTGAGGTTTATACCGTATTTCCTAACCCTGTGCGCTTCCTGATGGAGTCGAGCCAGTATTTGGGATGGTTATTTAACTCGTCTTTATTCCAAAGTGCTTTAGCAAGTCTAATTAAAACTCTACCCACTGGGCCAACGGCAGCAGAACGAGCCAAGGGGCAAGTTCGAGTAATTGGTATTGCTGAGGATGAAACTGGTCAACAAGTAACTGCAAAGCTCTTAGGCCCGGAAGCATACGATTTTACGGCATTAGCGGCTGTAGCAGTGAGCAAACGGGTGATTCAAGGCGAAGTTAAAGTAGGATTCCAGACTCCTGCATCTGTATATGGCGCAGATTTTGTCCTTGAAATTCCGGGCGTTATCGGGTTCGACTAAAATTAGGACTGACGCAAAACTAATACTAATTCAATTGATGATTGCAACACATCCTTGGGTAAAGATGCGATGAATCGCGTCTCTACAAATGGTCTATGTGTTGCATTCTTTTTTCAAATTGGAACTATACGCGCTCTGGGGCAATTCATGAATTGCCCCTCTGATGTTGCTGATTCGCGGGTTAGCTTTTGTGCTTTGGAAGCAGATATTAGTTTATTTTGCAAAGGGATAATTGCTGTAGCAGTGGGCACGATGTTAGCGGTAGCGATCGCCTTTACTCTAGGTTTGCTAGTGGGATTGCCCAGCTATGGTAGTGAAGTCTTAGCTCGATCGAGACCAACGTTGTTAGATTTGGGAATTGCGGTAGTGGCTGGTGGTATCAGTGGCTACGCAAAAGTTGAGACGAAAATCTCTGGTAGTTTAGCGGGAACTGCGATCGCTGTTGCCTTTATGCCCCCCATTTGTGTGATTGGCTTAAGCTTGGCACCAAGTGGAGGAAATTAGAAGTTATGAACCCACACCCTAAACTTACGTGAGTTCGACGGAACTAAAAAATAGCAGGAGGCAGTGCAGGTAAGTCTTTTGGGTAAATATCGATCGATGGTTTTTTGGGCAAATAGGTATA